>JBOGWS010000097.1:0-11969 GCA_050693895.1 Actinomycetota bacterium
GTGGGCCCAGATGGATTTGAACCATCGACCTCACCCTTATCAGGGGTGCACTCTAACCGAGCTGAGCTATGGGCCCCGGACTGCCGGTTGCGTTTCCGACGGGAAGAGGCATCCTACCGTCGCGAGATCCTAGTTGGCACAGGGCGCGAAGCGGCCCCCGCCTTAGCGGGGGCCGGCTTATTCGTGAATGGGAGACTCAGCCTCAGAGGCCCAGCCCGGAGACGATCGCGTCCTTCGGCCTTGCTCCCACGACCTGCGCCTTCACATCGCCGTCCTGGAACAGGGCGATCGTCGGGATGCTCATGACGCCGTATTTGGCGGCGATGGTCGGGGACTCGTCGATGTTCAGCTTGACCACCTTGACCTTGCCCTCGTACTCGACCTGAATCTTCTCGAGCTCGGGGTGAACCAGCCGGCAAGGGCCGCACCACTCGGCCCAGAAATCGACGATGACCGGCGTGTCCGCCGCCAATACCATCTCGTTGAAATCGGTCTCCCCGACCGCCTGCATGTCTGTCACGGAAGGTGCCTCCTGTCGATTTGCTGTAAACGCTAGCGCTTGTGATTGGTCCGCTCAATGTGAACAACGGCCTCGCTGCAGCCTATATTCCACCCTCGGAGCCGGCTGAACCTCCCCAGCCCGGTCATTCCCCTTCCGGCCCCTCGAGCGTCCATGACCCGAACGAGCGTCCGCCAGTGCCTGCGGAACCGCACCGTTGAGGGATTGACTTTCATGATTCACTCAGCGCGTTCCTGACAGGATAAGGAAGTCTGTTGAAGTTCTTGTGAACTGGACTTCCTGCGTTTGACGATGTGCGTCGACGTACCTATGGTGGCTCGCTGTTCGAAGCGTCGGCGCTCGCTCAATGTCGCGCGCTGAACGTGAGTGCTCGGTGTGGGAAACCGAGCCAACAGGAAAATCCAGCTAGGCATCCGGACAACTCATCTGCGGAGAAAACACTCGCGTCCTGACTCCTTATGGGAAGAAAGGCAGGTGTAGGTGCGACTAGACATCGTCATTCCCGCGCACAATGAAGAGCATCGAATCGGGTCAACGCTCGCGGCGTATCGGGCGGGGTGCGCCGACCCCGATTGTCGCTTCCTTGTCGGGCTCGATAACTGCACCGATGCAACGGGCGAGATCGTCGATGCGCACGCGCAGCAGGACGCCAGAGTCGAGAAGTTCGAGTACCCCAAGCTAGGCAAAGGCGGCGTCATCATGGAAACGTTCCGTCACTGCCACGCGGACCTGGTCGCCTTCGTAGATGCCGACTGCGCGACGTTGCCGAACGAAATGCTGCGGCTGGCCCAGACGGCGGCGCAATTCGACGGGGCGATCGCTTCTCGACGCCACCCGGCGGCTCTGTTACCGGCGCGACGCTCGCTCCCTCGTCGATTGACGAGCGCGGGGTTCGCGTACGGGGTCAAGAGAATCTTCGGCCTCCCCTTCACGGATACGCAGTGCGGGGCGAAGGTGCTCAAGCGCGATGTCGTGGAGAGGGTATTGCCGCTTCTGTCGTCGCGGGATCTGGTCTTCGACGTCGACCTGTTGTTGACTCTGCGCGCACTCGGCTATCGCGTGGTAGAGGTCCCAACTATCTGGATCGATCGGGATGGTTCGCGCGTTCATGCGGCGGCGGACGCAAAGAGGATGACGTTATCGCTCCTCCGCTTGTGGCTGCATCACCGTGTCCTGCCCGTCGAGCCGACCGGCGCGCCCGCCGATCGCCAGGAAGTCGACCGCGAGAGTACCGAGGAGTTGGTCACACATGGCTCGCCCTGATGTTGCGTTGATCACACCGTATCCACCACCCGGAGGCCGCCACGGTGGGACCGGTGGCGTGCCGTCCTACTCGGCGAACCTGGCACATGCTCTCCAAGGACAGGGTTTGGATGTGACGGTCATTGCACCCATCGACGAACGCTCCCCCCTCATGCACGACGATGATGGAGTTGAAGTCCGTCGCCCGTTCCAACTCGGAGCGCGTGCGTTGCCGAGGGCAGCCCAGGCTGCCCTCGCCACCCAAGCGCCGGTAGTCCATCTGCAGCACGAGATGTTCCTGTACGGAGGCCCCCGATGGATTGCGGGCCTGCCTTCGGGGCTAAGGAAGTTGCGCGCTGCGGGCGTAGGGCCGGTCGTCACAATGCACCAGGTAGTCGATCCAACGACCGTCGACTCCTCGTTCACCAGGTTGCACAGAGTCCAGGTGCCCGCGGCCGTTGCGCGCGCAGGAGTCTTCGGAGTCCAGGAAACGATTCGCAGGCTTGCTCGGAGGACCATCGTTCACGAAAGCTCGTTCGAGTCCACCATGCCGGGGGCCGAGGTTGTCCCCCATGGCGTCGAGCTCGCCACTCCTCCCGATCGCAACGAGGCGCGCTCTCAGCTTGCGCTGGACTCCCGGCTCACCGTGCTGTGTTTCGGCTATGTAGCTCCCTACAAAGGGCTGGAAGCGGCCCTCGCCGCCTCGGAACTTGCGCGGGGAAAGATCGATCTCGTCGTCGCCGGCGGCGAGCACCCACGTCTCGCGGGCCGTGACCGTTACGCGAGTTTGCTCCAAGAACGGTTCGGTCACGCCGCCCGGTTCACCGGGTATGTCCCCGAAGCGGACGTCGCTCGTTGGTTCGCCGCTGCGGACGTAGCTCTAATGCCGTATCCGAAACCCTTCTCCTCGAGCGGGGCTCTGGCGCTGGCGCTGGCTTATGGAACGCCCGTGCTGCTTTCGAACGAGTTCCGCCAGGCGACCAAGGCTCCGCGCTCCGTGTCGACCTCGATCGACCCAGAACGTTTGGCGGACAGGCTCATAGCCCTGAGCGACGCCAGCCAGCTCGAGTTGCTGCGAACGGAGACAAATTCCCTTGCGCGTGGACGAGCGTGGCCCGAAGTCGCGCGCCGACACTCCGCTCTGTATGGGGAGGTGAACGATGCCTCGAGCCCTTCTGGTGGGAGATTTCGGGCGGCCTGAGCCTGCCGCTCAAGCTCTCTTAGAGGTTTTCGCGCGCTCTCTGCCGAGAAGATGGACACCGGTGGTGACGAGTGAGGACCCATCGTCGACGGAGCGCCTTCACGGAGTCGAGGCCGTTCGACCACCCTCAACACGAGAAATGTCGCGGCGGGTGCGCTCGGTGGACGCCCTGGTGGTGGCAGGCGGCAGCCCCCTTGATCCGTTGACGGTTCGCCCCGGTGGTTCAGGAATCGATCGGATGCGCGCCATCGGGCCGATGTCCATTGCGTCGCGTCTTCTCGGCAAGCCGGTGGCCGCAGTGGGTGTGGGCGCCGACATGCTTCCGAGCCGCGCATCGAGAGCGTTGGCACGTGGTCTCGTGCGACGGGCCGACTTGCTGGTTCTGCGCGACGTAGAGTCCGCTGAGGCGCTAGCGACCGCTGGGGCAAGTGCTCCTTTTCGAGTTGGATCGGATCCAACCTGGGCCCTCCTTGACCGACCGGTATCTCCGGTGACTCAAGCGACCGACTCCGTGACAGTGGTCGTTCAGCAGACCGACGGACCGTTCGACGCGGACTTTCTGGCGGCCGGCCTCCATCCAGTCGAGCGAGGAGGGCTGCGGGTTCGCATCCAACCGTGGCTCGCCACCGATAACGACGACGCCGACGTGCCGCTGGCTCGACGTCTTGCGGACCGACTCGACAATGCCGTCGTCCTCGAAAGCCCCACGAGCCTCGTCGAGGCGCGTGACTCGCTTGCCGAGTCTCATGTCGTGCTCGGGATGCGTTTCCACGCGCTACTTGCCGCCGCGTCCGCGGGGTCACGCTTCGTCGCTCTCTCCCTGACACCCGGCCCCCGGGGCCTCGCGCACAGGTTCGAGCAGCCGGCTCTCGGAAGCGACTCCACTCCCGAGCGTCTCGCCGAGGCGGTTCTCGCCGCGGCGACCGGACCACGACCTAACCCCGCGACCGTGCGGAGTGACATTGCAAGTGCTGAAGAAGGCTTTCGGCTGCTCAGGCTGTTGCTCAACGGTGGAGCGAGCGACGACGTCGACGAGATAACGGGTCTACCGTTGAGGCCAGTCGCATGGGCACAGTAGCAATCGCCCGGGAGTCCGTGTTGAGAACCCTGCTCGCGCGCGCGGGCTTGAGCGACCAACTCTTGGTCGTCGGCGGTCAGCTTGCATCCGGTATCGGCAACCTGGGGTTTGCGTTGATCATGGCTCGGCTGCTTGCACCCGAGGTTTTCACCGAGCTTGCCCGGTTCCTGGCGCTCTACCTCGTTCTTCACATTCCGCTGAACTCGATCAGCGCGTCGAGCGCACTCGCGCCCCAAGGTATGGCCGAGGCCTTGAAGAGGGTGCGACGGATCGGACGGATGATCGCGGGAGCCTTCGTAGTTGCTTCGATACCTCTGGCATTGGTTCTCGACATCCCGGTTGTCGCGTCTCTCGGCCTGGCCGCATCCGCCCCGGCTGCCGGTCTCCTTGCTCTCGAGCGCGGGCGGCTCTACGGAGTGGGCCGACACCTGCGCGCAGTGGCAAGCCTGGTAACCGAGCCGGCGATCAGGCTGACCGTAGGTGTCGCCCTTGCCTCGCTGTTCGGAGTGTGGGGAGGAATAGTCGGCATCGTTCTCGCGGGCTACGTCGCACTCGTAGTAGCGAGGATCGACCACCGCGGAAGCGGCGGCTGGGCTGCTCACATCGAGCGTCGAGACTTGACGGTGGAGCACAGGACCGGTCTGACCGTCGCCACTTTCGCCCTCCTTGCCCTTGTCCAGAATCAGGACCTTCTGCTGGCGGGACGACTGCTTCCCGAGGGGGAGGCCGCGGGATTCGCTGCCTTGTCGACTCTCGGGGGGGCGGCGGTGTTCGCCCTCGCGACAATCCCAATCGTGCTACTTCCGCGCGCCGTGCGCGGTGAACATGCTGCGCTGAAGAATGCACTGGGCGTTGCAGCCGTGCTGGGGGCCTCGGCCTTCTTGGTGACCGCCGTTGCCTCGGAGTTCATCGTCACGTCCGTCTTCGGGGATCGCTACGCGCACATCGCAACCCTCGCAACGCCCTACGTTGGTGCAATGGCGCTGCTGGGGATCGCGCGCGTTCTCGTCGCGAATCTATGCGCCCGAGGCTTCGGACGTACCAGCGTCGTAATCATCTCGGCTGTAGGTTTGGTTCACCTCGTTCTGCTCGTAGTAGGAGCTCGCAGCGCGGCAGAGGTCACGTCCGTCACGTTGATGTCGACGGCCCTGTTGTTCGCGGCAGCCGCGACCGCGACCGTGGTCCACCTTCCCGGCCGCCCTAGAGTGATGTCGCTCGAGCGACCTCGCCAACCCGGCGTGCTGTTCATCGCGCTCGCCATGCTCGGCGCTCTCTTGGTGAGACTGGTGATCACTCGAGGGATCTGGCTCGATGAGGCCACGACGATCTACCAGATCCAGTTGCCCCTCGGAGAGATGCTCGCGAATCTGGCCTCCACCGACGTCCATCCACCGCTGCACTACATGGTCCTCTGGTTTAGTTCGCGCATTACAGGAATCTCCGAAATGGGGGTGCGCCTTCCTTCGATCCTGGCCGGCGTTGCTCTGATCCCGGCCGTGTACGTTCTCGGCAAACAGCTGTACGACGAGAAGACGGCTCGTGTCGGCGCTGGGTTGATAGCGGTGGCTCCGTTCGCGGTGTGGTACTCGCAGGAGGCCCGCATGTACGCCTTCTTCATGCTGTTCGGCGTGCTCGCGGTCTACGGGCAGGTCGTCGCATTGAAGAGCGCGCGGCCCTCCTCATGGATCATCTATGCGGCTGCCTCGAGTGCTCTGGTCTGGACCCAGTACATGGGTGGCCTGCTGGTCATGGTTCAGCAAGCGATCTTTCTTTGGGCGATGCTTCAGCGCCACCGTCGAGGCGAGACCATCAAGCCGTTCTTCCTGCAGTGGGCGGCTGCAACCACGGCCCTCGCCCTGGCGCTGCTGGCCCTGGCTCCCCTGGCCTATACGCAGTACACGGTGAACGAGCAGGCGGGAAAGGGGTTCAGCCAGGTTCCCGCACAGACCGGCTCGGCCGCGTCTCAGGTGCAGGGCGAAGTGTCCATCTACTCGACCATCGCAAACGGTGTCTGGGCGATATGGGGCTATCACGCGGACAGAACGATGGCGCAGATTGCGGCGCTATGGCCCCTGGGGATGCTCGGCGCCCTGCTGTTCTTGGGCCGCGGCCGGTCGACTCGGACCTCGCTGTTGGCGGCCGCCGTCGTGGGCCCGGGGCTGCTCCTCACGGCCATCGGCTTCTTCAAACCGAACCTGTTCGAGATCCGCTACGTCGCAATGATCGTTCCGCTGCTGATTCTGCTGGTCGCGCGCGCGATAACGAATTGGTCACCGCACAAGCTCGGGGCGACCGTAGCCGCTGCGGGTCTGTCGCTCAGCATGTTCGCCGGATTGGCGGATCAGCAACTGAACGGAGCGAACCCTCGCCGGTACGACTTTCGAGGTGCGCTCGGTGAGGTCTCGAACCTCGCAGATGAGGGAGACGTCGTCGTGTATAAGCCCGACATGCTCGAGAGCCTCGTTCAGTATTACGCCCCGTATCTGGACGCGCGCCGACAGATACCCGAGCCGAGGAAGGGGCAGCGTGTGTTCCTGGTCGCCAGTTTCCTAGACAAGCCTGCGACAGAGGCCCAGGTGGATGAAGTGCGCGCCGGGCTCGAGCGACGAGAAAGTCTCGTCGACGAGATGAGCTTTTCGAACGTGAGGGTGTGGGTCTACAAATGATGGACCTCGACCCGCGACTGGGGAATCCCAATTGGTCGGCTGTTGCACCGGCCCCCGGCCGCATGCGTGCGCTCGCGCTCGTAGCTATGCCGGTAACGCTTTGGTACTTTGCCTGGCTCCTGCACCCCGATCGCATCGGCCATCCTCTGCTCTTTGGTGTTCTGATTGTGGCGGAGCTCTTCAACGCGACTCAGGCGGCCGGGTTTTTGTGGACGTGCTTGAGCGCGAAGAACCTTCGTCCCATTGCCACAAGACGACGGAACACTCCGACGGTGGACGTCTTCATCCCCGTCTATGACGAACCCCTCGAAGTAGTCGCTCCCACCGTCCGCGCCGCAACCCGAATGAGGGGGGCACGCGTAACGGTCCACGTCCTCGACGACGGCGGGAGTGACGAACTTGCGGCGTTCGCATCGAGCGTGGGGGCTCACTACCTGCGACGCTCTGAGAACCACGGTGCAAAGGCTGGGAACATCAATCACGCGCTGTCGGTCACGAGCGGCGCGCTCGTTGCTGTTTTCGACTGTGATCACGTACCCCACGAGGACTTCCTCGTCAAGACATTGCCGCACCTCACCGAGGAGACCGCCCTCGTGCAGACTCCTCAGTACTACGCGAATCAAGACGCTTGCTCACTCGCCTCGTCTGCGTGGGCACAGCAGGCGTTGTTTTTCGGTGTCATTGCGCGCGGCAAAGGTGGAGCCGGTTCCATGTTCTGTTGTGGAACGAACGTCTTGTTCCGGCGCCGAGCTCTCCAGGAGGTTAGAGGCTTCCCCGAGGAATCGTTGACCGAGGACTTCGAGTTGTCGCTGCACCTCCACGAGCGTGGGTGGAAGACCGCCTACGTACCGGAAGTGCTCGCGCAAGGACTGGGGCCGGAGGACATGGCGAGCTACGTTGGCCAACAGCAACGTTGGTCCCGTGGATGTCTGTCGGCTCTGCCGTCGATCCTCCGGGCCCGCATTCCTCTCCGCCAACGGTTTCAGTATCTGCTGAGCTCGATGTACTTCCTCTCGGGGTGGACTGTGCTCATCTATATGTCGCTCCCGGTGATTCGGATAACGACCGGGGCACAACCTCTGGCTGGTGCGAGCGCGGACGCGTTCCTGTTTCATTTCGTTCCCTACTTTGGATTTGCGTTGCTCAACGTCGCCCGCGCCGGATCGGGAGGCTACAGTTTCGGCGCCTTCGCTCTGAGCGCGGCGAGCTTCTGGATTCATGTGCAGAGTTCGATTCTGCAACTGCTGGGCAAACGCGGCCGATTCGTCGTAACCCCGAAGCGAGGTGCTTCGGGGCGGCAACCGTCGACCGCGCTTCCGGCACTGATCGCAGTGGGTGTGCTTGGTGTCGCCACCTTGCTTGGTCTGGCTCGATCTCAGTCACCGGCCACGCTCAACAACGTCGCGTTCGCCGCATTGCACATCAGCGTCCTTCTTGCGGGGAGCTGGCCGGCCCTGGTTGGCCCGCGCCGACGTGCCGCCAGCGATCGCGAGCGTCTCGAAAGCAGGCAGGCGGCGTGAGGCGACGACTCCAGTTTCGACGCAGACGGCTCCCTTACTCGTCGAGAATCGCGCTCGTCCTGATCGGCCTGGGGTCGCTCGCGGGCATCGCGCTCACGCTTGCGCTTAGAACCTCCGAGCCCGGGCCCAAGTTTATCGGTGCCCCGGCGTCCGTCACCGCGACCGAGAGGGCACGCGTCTCGGCGGACCACTTCCTGGACGTGTACATGGATGGGGACGGACGAGTCGAGCGAGTCGATCAGGGTGGGGACACCGTCAGCGAGGGCCAGGCCTATGCGATGCTCCTCGCCGCCGGAATCGGGGACCGGGCGCGCTTCGACCGCGCTTGGAGCTGGACGAGAGAGAACCTCCAGCGCGAGGACGCTCTCCTCGCGTGGCGATGGTCGGAGGGTGCGGTCCAAGACAGTGAGTCCGCGACCGACGCCGATCTGGATGCGGCCAGGGCTTTGCTGGTAGCGGCGGATCGATTCGATGAGCGAGAGTATCTGGCCGAAGGGCTGCGGATAGGTGATGCAATACTCGATCACGCGACGGTACGAGTCGGAGACCGGCTCGTCCTGGTTGCCGGGCCTTGGGCGCGCGAGACAGCCCCCTACTTCATCAATCCCAGCTACTTTGCCCCTCGGACGTTCGCCCTTCTCGAGCGAGCCTCCGGTGACGAACGGTGGGGCGACCTCGCCGACTCGTCGCGCGACATCATCAGGCGCTTCACGGAGCGTGCGGCATTGGTGCCCGACTGGGCCGTGCTTACGACCTCGGACGAGGTCTACGCGTCCCCGCCGCCCGGTGAGCACGACGGCGAGGCCACTTACGGTTTCGACGCACAACGAACATACGTGCGATTCGCTGAGGATTGCGAGGTCGCGGGGCGGAGGTTGGCCGCCAGTCCCTGGAAGCTGGTCGCGCAAGAGCGCTCGCACACGATCGCGTCGGCGTATTCGCTCCAGGGAAAGCCTCTGTCGGAGGAGGAGCCGGCTTCTGCAGTGATCGGTTTCGCCGGAGTCGCGCGCGGTGAGGGCAACACGGAGGCCGTGAATGAGCTTCTCGATAGGTCTCAGGACGTCCTTCGAAGGGAACCCAACTACTACGGAGCTGCTTGGGTGGCGCTCGGACGAATGATGTTGACGACCTCGCTCCTCGGCGACTGTCTGTGAGGAGATTGACATGACCGACCGCAGGAAGATCGTGTTCGTTGGTGGCTACGGCCGAAGTGGGAGCACACTGCTCGACCGGGTTCTCGGTCACTGCAGTGACCGCTTCTTCTCTGGTGGAGAGATTCGCCACATCTGGCAGGAGGGCTTCGTCGAGAACCGAGTCTGCGGTTGCGGACGGCCGTTCGACTCGTGCGAGTTCTGGCGAGCTGTAAGCGAGAGGTCCTTCGGCGGACCCCGCGCCTTGGATGTGGACGAGTTGATCGAACTGAAGAACCGGGTCGATCGCTGGTGGCTGATTCCGAGAATCGCCGCGCGCCGGCCCGGCCCCCGCTTCGAGGCTCACCTTGCTCGCTACCAGGACCACCTCCGGCGCCTGTACGAGGGAGTGGGAGCGGAATCGGGCGCCGATGTGATCATCGATTCGACCAAGGATCCGTCGCACGGGTACGTCCTCAGCTCGATGCGGGACATAGACCTTCGCGTGATTCACCTCGTGCGCGACAGTCGCGCGGTAGCCCATTCATGGCGACGCAAGAAGTACAACCCGGGAAGCGGCACAGACATGAATCGCTACAACCTGCTCAAGACAGGTACCGAGTGGAGCGCGATCAACGCCCTGATCGGTGGCCTAGCGCGTCGTAGCTCGGCCTACGTCCTCGTGCGCTATGAGGACCTGGTCGCGGATCCGGCCTCCGAGCTACGCCGGATCCTGGCAGCAATCGATGAGGAAGCCACGGTGCCGACCGGGGGCCGGGTTCGATTTCGCGACGACCACACCGTGGCGGGCAATCCGATCCGCTTCAAACGGGGCGAGACGCAGCTGTGCCTGGATGACGAATGGCGCAGTGGCATGAAACTTTCCGACAAGTTCGCGATGACGTCACTGACATTGCCCGGTCTCACGCGATACGGCTTCGCTCCGTCCTGGGTGGCCTAGGACCCCATACCTCAACCTGAGCGAGCAGGTCCCAGGAGCGGCATGATGGACCCGGAGGTGGTGCTCGTGGAGCGCAGGCTGCAGGAGAGGAAGCGCGTCGCTCTCGTGGCGCACGACCACAAGAAGGAAGAGCTGCTCGACTGGTCCCGGTTCAACCGCGGCTTTCTTGCACAACACGAGGTCTACGCGACGGGCACCACTGGGAGGATGGTCGAGCAAGAGTTGGGCATTCCGGTAATCAAGCTCCAGAGCGGCCCCCTAGGCGGGGACCAACAGATCGGAGCGCGCATCTCCGAGGGACTCGTCGACTTCCTCGTCTTCTTCTGGGATCCGCTCGAGTCCCAGCCCCACGACCCCGACGTCAAGGCGCTCCTGCGCATGGCGGTCGTCTGGAACGTTCCCTTTGCGTGCAACCGGAGTTCGGCCGATTTCATCATCTCGTCACCGCTCATGGCGACCGAGTACGAGTACCCAACCCCCGACTACAGCGGCTACCTGTCCCGAGACCTGGACACGGAATGAGGCCCTCGCAAGGCACATTTGATGAACGCAATGTTCGCCATACGCGCATAGCTCACACCAAACGTGTCTCGACTCTATTCCCCGCCCTGTTCTCGAACGGAGCCCCTTCTCCGATTATTGGGGGCTCATCGGGGCGGTAACTCAATTGGTAGAGGACCTGCTTTGCAAGAAGAACGCGCAAAAGCGCTGTGCTAGCTGAGATCTCATGCTCAGGATGTCGAACGAAACCCGTCCAGTTAGGTGCTGTTGGTCAGCAGGCTGTTAGGGCAGGGGAGCGGGACTGGATAGGGAAGTGGGCGCGCCCAGCTCGCTGGCTCACGGTTGCGCTAACGATTACCGCAATCGGCCTCGCGGCCTGCGGCGGTGGTGGCGGAGACGGCAACCGGGCGGCAACGACTCCCGGTGTCGATAGCGACCGCTCCGTCGATTCCGAAGAAGGAAGCGAAGAGATCGTTGTCAAGACGCGCGTGGATCTCATCGGCATCCCCAAGGGCGACGTCCTCGGCGGATCCTCGCGCGGCCGCGCGCGAGAATGGACTAGAGATGTTCAGTGACTTGTAAGCGCTTCAACTGGGTGCTCTTCAACGGGAAAGAGCATGGCCCATTCCCGCATTTTCGCAGTAAATCTGCCGGCACACCACCTGTGAAAGGGGACAGCTGCCTTTTCGGCAGGTGCTCTCTGACTCACTTGCCTACTTGCGAGAGCACCTGATTTTCTTGCTCCCGGGGAACGTGTTTCTGCAGCTAGACTGATGTTTCCGAGGGGCGGTAGCTCAATTGGTAGAGCACCTGCTTTGCAAGCAGGAGGTCGTCGGTTCGATTCCGATCCGCTCCACGTTTCCGACTTGGGTCGCTAACTAAGCTTCGATCGCTTTGAGAACTTGTTCGGCAAGGAAGACTCTTCCGTAGCTCCGACCTGTTACCTCTCTCAGCACCCCAGCTTCAACTAGGCGTGCGATTCCGCTGTTTGCCGCTTGGTAGCTGACGCCGTATCTCTTTGACGAGGATGTACTGGTCACGACGGGGATTCCGATGAGATCCTGAGCGATATCAGCACCCACCCCTCGTAGTGGGAGCGTGCGAACGAGATCACGCATGGACTCTTGGATGGCAAGTAGGCGTTCGACCT
>JBOGWS010000098.1:0-59804 GCA_050693895.1 Actinomycetota bacterium
GTGGGGACGTGGTCCGGTGAGTGACCACGTCCCCACGCTGAGGGGTGAAATTTGTGCTAGTTGCTCTGTGCGGTCACGGTGACGGGGACGCTGAAGGTAGCTCCCTGGCAGCCGTTGTCCGAGGCGTTGCTCATCGAGACAGCGTCGTCGAGTGAGACGTTGATCGTGGCGCCCGCGGCGACGGTCATACCGGTCACGGCCGGTTGGTCCGTGAAGCTGACTCCTGTGGTGGTGCAGCCGGCTGCGGCGGAGGTGACGGGACCGTCACCCATGATCGTCTGGACATCGACGTCGAAGGCGTTCGGGTTCTCGATGGTGAGCTGGACGTCGCCGTCGGAACCGGGGTACAGGTCGGCCGAGGTGGTGCCGGCGCCCACGACGAGATCATCGGCCGTGGTGGCCTGAGCTGCTCCGCTGCCATCGCCGGTCACGAGCCACGCTGCGAACACGACACTTCCGATCAGGAACAAGGCCAGCACCGCGCCCATGAGGGTTAGCTTCCTTCCCAGCTTCTGCATCTCTCTTCTCCTTATTCGTTCTTCTGAAAAACCGTTACTTGTGCTTCGGTTCGCGCCACACGAGGTCTGAATAAGTACTTCCAACTAGAGGCCGAAGGAAAAAAGGTCATGAATCGGACATATGCCGCGAGGATCGAACTAGTCAGTGCGCGCGGCGATCCCGCCTGAGCGATTCGCGGCGGGCCATCTTTGTCTGGAAAGCCTCCCAATCCTTCAGTGGTTTGTCCGATTGACCGACATTTGCATGAGGAAGGGCACCAACCGAGCCCTCCCGACAAAGGCAAACCCGCCGCGAGGCGGGGACGCAAAGCCAGGGGTCTCTCACAGAGAGACGGCCCAGCCGCCGAAGGAGTCGTGAACCGTGAAGAAGGTGCTTTCCGCGATGGCGTGTCTCGTTGTCGCCTTCATCGTCTATTCGATGGTCGGTACGCCGACGGTCAGCCAGGCTGCAGGCCTCGAGGTCCGAGGAGCCGTCGTGCGAGGCGACAAGGTCCGGTGGGTACAGATGAATCTGCCACAGACCAAGGCTCACAAGGTCCGGATCCAGTTGCACACCCCCGAGGTCAGCGGAAAGCGTCGGCTCTGGCAGTTCTGCGACATGGAATACGTCGGTCTCGGCACCTACCGCTGCGGTCTCGACGTCGGCGGCTCGACTCCGGCGAAGTCGATGAACGGGAGATGGCTCGGAAAGCTGAAGGTCGACGGTAAGAGGGTCGGCGCCGTCCGGTTCCGTACTACCTAGGTCCCGCCGACGCCGGTGACCGCTCCCCGCTCGGCCGAGGAGACCGTGGCCGCGTACTTGGCGAACACGCCCGTTCGGTAGCGTGGGGCGGGAGCGCTCCAATCAGCCAACCGCTTGTCGATCTCTTCGCCCGAAAGCGCTAAGCGCAGCTCGCGCTCGCGCACATCGATCTCGATGATGTCGCCGTCTCGGACTATGGCTATGGGCCCGCCATGGGCGGCCTCGGGAGCGATATGACCGACCATCAATCCGTGGGTCGCCCCCGAAAAGCGGCCGTCCGTGATGAGGGCAACCTCGTCCCCCAGTCCCTCGCCGACGATGGCCGCGGTCACAGCGAGCATCTCCCTCATCCCGGGCCCTCCGGCCGGCCCCTCATAGCGGATCACAACGACGTCACCGGCTGTTAGCTCGTTGTTCACCACCGCTTCGAAGCACTCCTCCTCGGAGTCGTAGACGCGGGCGGGGCCCCTATGGTGAAGGCGCTCGTGACCGGCGAGCTTCACGACACAACCCCGTGGTGCGAGGTTCCCGCGGAGGATGGCCAGGCCTCCTGAGGGCTTCAGGGCCCGTTCGAGCGGCACGACCACGTCCTGGCCCTCTTTCTCGATCGCAGCTCCCGCGACCTCTTCGATCGTTCGGCCGTCGACGGTCTGCGCCGACCCCTCGATATGACCGCCCCACAGAAGCTCGCGCGCTACGAGCGCAGTGCCTCCTGCGGCGTGCAGGTCGGTGGCCACGTAGCGGCCTCCCGGCTTCAGGTCGGCCACGATGGGCGTGCTTTGGGCGATCCGGTCGAAGTCCTCGAGTGGAAGTTCGATGCCGAGCTCGTGAGCAATCGCAAGAAGGTGAAGCACACCGTTGGTCGAGCCTCCGGAGGCCGCCACCGAGGCGACGGCGTTCCGAAGGGCGGGTGAGGTGATGATCTCGGAGGGACGGTGATCGGCGCGCACCAAATCGACTGCGATCCTCCCGGCGGTCTCGGCGGCGGCGGGCTTGGCCGGGTCCGTCGCCGGGATGCCGCTCAGGCCGAACGGGCTGATGCCGAGGAAATCTGCCGCCATCGCCATCGTGTTGGCGGTGAACTGACCGCCGCAAGCTCCTGCGCCGGGACAGGCGACGCCCTCCAGCGCGTGAAGATCCTGCGCCGAGAGGTTGCCTGCGGCGTAGCGGCCGACGGCCTCGAAGACGTCCTGGATGGTCACGTCTCGGTCGTTAAATCGCCCAGGAGCGATCGAACCGTTGTAGAGAACGAGGCTCGGTATGTCTAGGCGACAGACCGCCATGATCGCTGCAGGGATTGTCTTGTCGCAGCCCACGAGACACACGAGCCCGTCGAAGAGGTGCCCGCGCGCAACGAGTTCGATCGAATCCGCAATGACCTCGCGACTGATAAGCGACGCGCGCATCCCCTCGGTGCCCATCGTTACGCCATCCGAGATCGCTACCGTGTTGAACTCCATAGGCGTGGCCCCCGCTGCTCGCACGCCTGCTTTGACATGTTGTGCGAGTTGCCGTTGGTTGAAGTTGCACGGCATCGTTTCGATCCATGTCGTGGCGACACCGATGATGGGGCGAGAGAGGTCGTCGTCCGTGAACCCGACGCCCTTCAACATCGCGCGCGCGGGGGCCCGGTCAGCTCCATCCGTGAGCGCGGCGCTTCTCTTCTTTGCCGGATCCGTGGGTTCGTCGTAGGGGTTGCGCATAGGAAGAGATCCTTACAGACCGCAACCCCAGTCGTCGAGGCCGGCGGACCACTTGTTCAGCAGGATGGCATCTTGAGCGTCGTCCCTGGATTCTTGCGGCTTTCGAAAACGACGGAAGACCAGATGTTGCCGCCCTTCTTCGTCGTGCCGACCCCGACGTGCCGGTAGCTCGACTTCAAAATGTTGGCCTTGTGAGGCGAGGAGCCCATGAACGCCCGGTGCAGCCGTTTGACGCCACCCGCGTATCCGACGTTTTCGCCGAGCGATCTCCAGTGGGTTACCAGGGAACCGAGAGAGGGCGTGTGGTAGAGAGTCCGCCTTCTCGCCATCTTCCTTGCCTGACGCTTTGCCACGCGGGAGAGATGGGGGTCGAGCGACAGCTTGCGGACACCGGCGTGCGCGCGGGCGGCGTTCGTTTTTTTCGCCAGCTGTCGGTCCCTCTTCGAATGCCGGTAGCAGGAGCCGCCGCCGTATGCGGAGGTACTGACGACAAGACAGAGGGAGAGAACCATGATGACGAGCACAGATCGGTACCAACGAGGCATAAAGTCCCCCGCTTTCCCCGCCCATCCCCCGCGAATGTCCCTTGTAGGCTAGTTACTTCCACCTAGTCCTGGAAACCAAACCAAGCAAGAACCATCTCCCGCAGAGCTACCGCTGGACGCGCGCCGCTAGACAGTCCGGTGGGGAGACAGATGTGTCATTTTCCAGAACCTGGACTCGAAGGCTTGACTCGTCGGGGGTCGTTCGCGATACTTCGCCACTTACCTCGTCACTGTCGCCGGGGTTCCTGCGTCGAGCAAAGACCCAGCAGAACGAGACCGAGCAGAACAGATGGGACACGGCTTCATGATCACCATCACAGAGGCGACAGCTCACTCGATCGGGACGACGACGTCGTCCTCCCCCTCGCTGCTCCACACCCTCGTACTTATTACCTAGCGCGCGCTCAAACGGCCCCGAGCCGAAACGGCGTGCGCTAACCCTCCGAGCATCGGGGGGTTTTTTCGTTCCCGGACTTTCCCACGGAGGTGTTGCACCAGCCGAGACCCAGCACGAACCAGACCCGAAGAGAACCGAGCAGGAATCAACCAAGGGAGGCAGTGATGAAGATCGAGATCTACAACGGGGAGCAGGTAGGAACCGTCGAGTGGCAGGCACCGGGACGGGTCGCCCTCGAGGTCCCGGATCCAGAGCGGAGAAGTTGGTTCGAGTCGTTCTTTGCAACAGAGGATTCGACGCTGGACGGCCCCGTCGAGTGCGCGTCCATGACGGGCGCGGAGCGCGGGGACTCGTCCGAGGAGGCCTTCGCCCGTGCGCTGTACCGGCTGGGTTTCTATTCTTACAAGTTCCGTGACGCAGCCGGCCACGGCGGGGCCAGAGACACGTGAGGCAGATCCGGATCCGAAGAAAGCGGCCGCGCCGATGACCCAGATGACCGGCGCGCAGTCGTTGATCGCTTCGCTCGAGCATGTCGGCTGTGAGGTCGTGTTCGGGATTCCGGGGGGAACGATTCTTCCCGTCTACGATCCGCTTCTCGACTCGCCGATCCGCCACATCCTCATGCGGCACGAGCAGGGAGCAGGACACGCGGCCGAGGGGTACGCGCACGTAACCAGAAGGGTCGGCGTGTGTTTCGCCACATCGGGGCCGGGAGCGACGAATCTGGTTACGCCAATCACGGACGCGTTCATGGACTCGATCCCTATGGTCGCAATCACCGGACAGGTGCCGCGCGCTGTCATCGGAAACGATGCTTTTCAGGAGGCAGATATCACCGGCATCACGATGCCGGTAACCAAGCATTCCTACAAAGTCATGGGTCCCGAGGAGATCCCCACCGCGATCGCCGAGGCCTTTCACATCGCGTCGACCGGTCGTCCAGGTCCGGTGGTCGTGGACGTTCCGAAAGACGTGCTCATGAGCTCCACTACGTTTGATTTCCCCGAGAGCGTGAATCTGCCCGGATACAGACCAACCACCCGCCCCAACCGCAGGCAGATCACCGCCGCCGCCGAGCTCGTTCGCGAGGCTCGCCGACCGGTGCTCTACGTCGGGGGCGGAGTGCTGAAGGCGGGCGCGGTGGAAGAGTTGCTCGTCTTGGCAGAAGCGGTTGGTGCACCTGTGGTCACCACCCTCATGGCTCGCGGAGCATTCCCAGACAGTCACCCCCTCTGTCTGGGGATGCCCGGAATGCACGGCAACTACGCCGCCGTCACGGCCATGCAGCGATCCGATCTGCTCATCAATCTGGGCGCGCGCTTCGACGACCGGGTGACCGGAAAGCTAGACGGTTTCGCTCCGCAGGCAAGGGTCATCCACGCCGACATCGACCCCGCCGAGATCGGCAAGAACCGCCACGCTGATGTGCCCGTCGTCGGTGATGCGCGCTCGGTCGTGACCGAGCTGGCCAAGGCGGTGCTCGGCGACAACTCCGCGCACGGCCGGGTCGACCTGGGTCCGTGGCACGCGGAAGTCGCTCGTTGGTCGCGTGACTATCCGCTCCGCTACGAGCAATCCGACGACGGACCGATCAAGCCGCAGTTCGTCGTGGAGAGATTCGCCGAGCTCACGAGAGGGGACGCCATCGTCGCGACCGGAGTAGGTCAGCATCAGATGTGGGCCTCCCAGATGATGCGGGTGAACAAGCCCTACTCGTGGGTTACCTCTGGCGGACTTGGCACGATGGGGTTCGCCGTTCCGGCAGCACTCGGAGCGAAGGTCGGCCGGCCGGACGAGCGGGTCGTCGCGATCGACGGCGATGGATGCTTCCAGATGACGGCCCAGGAACTGGCCACGGCCACCCTCGAGAGGATTCCTTTCACCGTCGCGATCCTTAACAACTCCAGTCTGGGGATGGTCCGTCAGTGGCAGGAGTTGTTCTACGGCGAACGTTACTCGGAGGTGCACCTTCCCCAGGTTCCCGACTACGTCAAGCTGGCCGAGGCCTACGGAGCGGTCGGACTACGAGCTACCTCGGTCGACGAGGTGGACAATGTCATCGACAAGGCGATGGGCGTCGACGACCGACCATGCGTGATCGATTTCCGGGTCGACGCCGGCGAGATGTGCTTTCCGATGGTTCCCGCCGGTGCAACGAACGACGAGGTCATCGTGGGCCCCAACGAGCGGCCATATCCCGAGGGCGAGCCGAATCTCGAAGGCGAGATGTCGAAGGCGAGGGCCGTGTCGTGATCACGTCGCACACCCTTTCGATTCTCGTCCAGAACAAGCCGGGCGTTCTTGCGCGCGTGTCCGGACTCTTCGCGCGCCGAGGCTTCAACATCACCTCTCTCGCGGTAGGTGAGACGGAGAGCCCCGAGGTCTCGCGCATGACCGTGGTTCTGTCCGCCGACGGAAAGCCCGTCGAGCAGTGCATGAAGCAACTCCACAAGCTGATACACGTGCTGCGGGTCGAGGAGTTGCCTTCGGATTCGGCCGTGGAGCGCGAGGTAGCGCTGATCAAGGTCGGCACCGGTGCCGGAGATCGCGCGGCCGTGATCGAGATCGTCGAGATCTTCAGGGCGAAGGTGGTCGACGTCGACGGTGAGGCCCTCACGGTCGAGGTAACGGGGTCACCCGACAAGGTGCGCGCTCTCGAAGCACTGCTGGAACCCTACGGAATCATCGAGTTGGTCCGGACCGGCCGAATTGCACTCGCGCGGGGGGCCCGTGGCATCAAAGCACCGACACTGCATCCGGTGCCCGTCAAGACAGCTTCCTAGCAAACAGAAAGGATCGACATGGCAGCGAAGATCTACTACGACACCGACGCAACTCCCGAGGCGCTGCGTGGGCAGCGCATCGCGGTTCTGGGCTACGGGTCACAGGGCCGAGCCCACGCGCTGAATCTGCGAGACTCCGGATACGAGGTGGTCGTCGGCCTGCGTAAGGACTCACCCTCGTGGGCCACGGCCGAGGACGACGGACTCGCGGTTGCGAGCCTTAACGAGACCGTAGCCGACGCAGATCTCGTCGCGGTCCTGCTCCCGGATCAGCATCAGGCGAAAGCCTACGAGGAGTCCATCGAGCCGAACCTGCGGCCGGGAGCAACGCTTCTCTTTGCCCACGGCTTCTCGATCCATTTCGGACAGGTGCGACCCCCTAGCGACAACGACGTCGTCATGATCGCCCCGAAAGCGCCAGGTCCTCTCGTTCGCAGGACCTTCGAGTCCGACAAGGGCACGCCCGCGCTGGTCGCGGTGCACCAGGATGCCAGCGGAAAGGCGACCGAGCGCGCGCTCGCGTATGCGCATGGTCTCGGATGTACGCGGGCCGGTGTGATCGAAACCACGTTTGCGGAGGAAACCGAGACCGACTTGTTCGGCGAGCAGGCGGTGCTATGCGGAGGGACGTCTCGACTTATTCAGGCCGGCTTCGAGACTCTGGTCGACGCCGGCTATCAGCCCGAGATCGCCTACTTCGAGTGCCTGCACGAACTGAAACTCATCGTCGACCTCCTTTATGAGGGCGGATTCACGCACATGCGGCAGGCCATCTCGGATACCGCCGAGTACGGAGATCTCACGCGCGGCCGAAAGGTCGTCACCGACGAGACCACCAAGGCGATGCAGTCGATTCTGGAAGATATTCGATCGGGCGCCTTCGCGCGCGAATGGGTACTAGAGAATCGAGCCGGATCACCGGTTCTGGAAGCAGAGCGTCGCCGTCAAACCGAGCACCCGATCGAAGAGGTCGGGAGCGGGCTCAGGGAGATGATGACGTGGATTCAGAAACCGACGTAGTAAGGATCTTTGATACGACGCTGCGCGATGGAGAGCAGTCGCCAGGTATTTCGCTGAACCTCAGAGAGAAAGTCGAGATCGCCGAACAACTGGCTCGATTGGGAGTCGATGTCATCGAGGCCGGCTTTCCCATCGCGTCAACCGGCGAGCTGGAGGCCGTGCAGGCAATCGCTCGTACCGTGAGGGGTCCGGTGATCGCGGCCCTTGCGCGCGTCGAGCACGGAGACATTGATCGCGCTGCCGAGGGTGTGGGTCGCGCTGAGCGCGCTCGAATCCATACCTTCATTGCGACGAGCGACGTTCACATGCAATCCAAGCTGCGTATGTCGCCCTCCGAGGTGCTCGAAGCAGCGCGATCGGGCATCCAGCGCGCCCGATCTCACGTCTCCGACATCGAGTTCTCCTGTGAGGACGCCACGCGCAGCGACCCGGACTTTCTGGTCGAGGTCTTCCGAACCGCGGTCCAGGCGGGAGCGACGACCCTCAACCTCCCGGATACCGTCGGGTATTGCATGCCTCAGGAGTATGGAAACCTACTCCGCTACGTCATGAGCGAGGTGAACGAGGAGGTCACTTGGAGCGTTCACACGCACGACGATCTTGGACTTGCCGTGGCCAATGCCCTCGCGGGTGTCGAGGCCGGCGCGCGCCAAGTGGAGGTCGCGGTTAACGGCATCGGCGAACGAGCCGGCAACTGCTCGCTCGAGGAAGTGATCATGGCGATCCGGACGCGCAGCGCACGACAGGGAGTCGCAACGAACGCAAACACGAAGGAGATCGCGCGCACGTCGCGTCTCGTTTCGATGTTGACGGGCTATGCGGTGCCGCCGAACAAGGCCATCGTGGGAGCAAATGCCTTCGCCCACGAGGCCGGCATCCACCAGCACGGAGTCATGGTCGAACGAACGACCTACGAGATCATGGATCCGGTCGACGTCGGCTTGGACGGGTCGCGCATCGTTCTCGGCAAACACTCGGGCCGGCATGCGTTCGGCAACGCCCTGATAGAGCTCGGATTCAATCTCGGGCCCGAGGACGTCGCAAAGGCGTTCGCACGGTTCAAGGAACTCGCCGACCGCAAGATTCGCATCACCGACATCGATCTCGAGGCCATCGTTTCAGAGGAGATCGGCTCGGAGGAGGACGAGTACGAGCTCGTGTCGATTCAGGCCGCCGGCGGCACCCACATGGCGCCCACCGCAACCGTGCGTCTTCGCAGAGCCGGCGAGGTCATCGACGAGAGCGCGATTGGAGACGGGATGATCGACGCCGCGTGCGGAGCCGTCCAGCGTGCCGCGGGCATCGAAGCGAGACTCGAATCCTTCAACGTCTCCAGCGTCACCGGCGGAATCGATGCGCTGGGCGACGTGACGCTCGTGCTTGCGACCGGTGGATCGGACGGTGAACCCGTCCGCAGAGCAACGGGGCGAGGGGTCTCGACCGACGTCGTCGAGGCGGCAGCTCGGGCCTACCTCTCGGCGGTAAACCGTCTGTTCGCCCTCCGGGCCCGTGAGGAAAGCGGTCGGCTTGCGGAGAGTGTGAGCTGATGGGACAGACGATCACCGAGAAGATTCTTGCCCGGCACTCGGGGCGGGACGAGGTGCGACCCGGCGACATCGTTGTGTGCCGTGTGGACCTTGCAATGGCCAACGACGTCACGGCTCCGGCCGCGGCCGATGCGTTCGCTCGGATGGGCGTCGCTACGGTGTGGGATCGCTCGAAGATCGCCCTCGTTGCCTCTCACTTCGCGCCGGCCAAGGACATCGCGTCCGCCGGCCTGATGACGCGGATGCGTTCGTTCGCGCTCGAACACGACATCGAGCACCTATTCGAGGTCGGGCGCGGTGGAATCGAGCACATTCTCCTTCCAGAGGAAGCACTCACTCTCCCGAGCGACGTCGTCATCGGCGCGGACTCGCATTCCTGCACGTATGGTGCGCTCGGCTGCTTCTCCACCGGGGTCGGCTCGACCGATCTGGCGGCCGTGATGGCGACGGGCGAGATCTGGCTGCGGGTTCCCGAGAGCTTGAGGATCGTGTATGCGGGGGCTCCGCCCCCATGGATCGTGGGCAAGGATCTGATCCTGTCGGTGATCGCCGCCATCGGCGACGACGGCGCGCGCTACATGGCGATGGAGCACACGGGTGACACTCTCGACTATCTCTCGATGGACTCTCGACTCACGCTGACCAACATGGCCATCGAGGCGGGGGCGAAGTCGGGAATCATCGCGCCCGATCAAACGACCGCGGACTACGTGAGCCGTCGACAGGAGGCGGTCGGACGCCACAGAGAGTGGCCCATGCTGGCCTCGGATGAGAACGCCGACTATGCGGACGAGATCCACATCAACGCGGCATCGCTAGAGCCGATGGTCGCTCGGCCCTCGCTTCCGTCGCGCGCCGTTCCCGTCGGCGAGATCGAGCCGGTTCGGGTCGACCAGGTTTTCATCGGCTCATGCACCAACGCTCGCATCGAGGACCTACGCATCGCGGCTCATGTGTTGGGGGACGAGAGCATCGCACCCCACGTCAGGCTGATGGTCATCCCGGCTACACAGAGGGTGTGGCAGCAGGCGAACGCCGAAGGACTGCTCGATCTCTTCGCCAGAGCGGGAGCGAGCGTGTCCACACCCACGTGCGGAGCATGTCTCGGCGCCCATATGGGAGTGCTCGGCCCGGACGAGGTTTGCGTTTCGACCTCGAACCGCAACTACGTCGGCCGCATGGGCCACCCGTCGGCTCAGGTCTATCTCGCCAACCCCGCAGTCGCCATGGCCTCCGCCGTCGCGGGAACGGTCGTGCATCCGGCCGAGATTCGGCCCGACGCTCCGAATCTCGTGCCCGAGATGGTGGCCGGCTGATGGGACGAGCGTGGTGCTACGGCGACAGTGTCGACACCGACGTCATAATTCCGGCCCGCTACTTGACGACGACAGACCCAGCGGAGCTCGCCGAGCATGCCCTCGAGGATCTGGATTCCGGTTTCGCCTCGGCCGTCCAGTCTGGCGATGTCGTGGTCGCCGGATCCAATTTCGGCTGCGGTTCGAGCCGGGAGCACGCGCCGGTTGCACTCAAAGGCGCGGGAATCGACGCCGTCGTGGCGCGTTCGTTCGCACGCATCTTCTTTCGCAACGCCATCAACACCGGCCTCGTGATCGTGACGTGTCCCGAGCTCGTCGACATCACCGATTCGGGCGACGAGATCGAGGTCGACCCCGCCAAAGGACTTGCATCGAACATCACGAAAGGCCAATCGTTTCGTCCGGAACCGCTGCCGGACTTCATATTGGAGATCGTCGAGTGCGGAGGACTCGTCGAGTGGGTGAAACGTCGAACGAAAGTGGCATGAAGCCGCTCATCTCGGTATTGCCGGGTGATGGGATAGGACCCGAGGTGGTCAAGGTCGCCCTGAGTGAGCTTCCAGGTGCGTTCGACTACGTCGTCATAGAGGCCTCGGCCGAGAGGTACCTGGCCGAGGGCACTCTCATATCGGACGGGGAGATGGCTGCCGTAGCGGACAGCGATGCCCTTCTGTTTGGCGCCATTGGCGACCACCGCGTCACCGACGGAGTACTCGAGCGCGGAATCCTGCTCCGATTACGCAAAGAGCTCGACCTGTACGTCAACCTGCGCCCCTTCCCGGAGATCGGGGTGACGTTCGTCAGAGAGAATTCCGAGGGACCCTACTCAGGCGTCGGAGGTCGAGAGGGAGACGTCGCGAACGAGGTGAACGTCAACACGGTCTCCGGGGTGGAACGCTGTCTGCGCTACGCCTTCGAGTACGCGAAGGAGCATGACCAACGGCTGACCCTCGTTCACAAGAGCAACGTCCTGGTTCACGCGGGGGCTCTGTGGCGCGAGGCAACCGAGAGAGTCGGGGGCGATTTTCCGGACCTGGAGTGGAACTACGAGCACGCGGACGCGTGTGCCTACCACCTCGCGCGGGACCCGTCGCGCTACGAGGTGATCGTGACCGACAACCTCTTCGGCGACATCCTGAGCGACCTGGCAGCGGGACTGGGCGTCGGCCTGGGCGCGGCGGCCAGCGCAAACCTGCACCCAGACCCGGCCACTCGTCCCACGCGATGTCTCGGTCTGTTCGAGCCCGTGCACGGATCGGCGCCCGATATCGCCGGCACGGGACTGGCGGATCCGACCGCGGCTATCGGCGCCGCTCGAATGATGGTGGACGAATTGCAGAGAAGCTTGCCGCCCGGAGGGCCGGTTCCGAGCCTTTCGCTCGGCGAGGGCGCAGCGGAGCTCCGCCGAAGCCCAGATCGTGGCTAGCATCGAAGTCATGACAACTCGCATCGTCGCGTACCAGGGCGAGGCCGGAGCGTATTCGGAAGAGGGCGTGCTGACAGCGTTTCCCGACTCCGAGCACCTGCCCTTACAGACGATCAGGAAGGTCTTCGAGGCGGTTGAGGTCGGCCGAGCCGACTACGGACTCGTGCCTATGGATAACTCTCAAGCGGGAAGCATCAACGAGACCTACGACCTCTTTTTGAAACACGGCCTGCATCTCGTGGAGGAGACCGTTGTTCGCGTAAACCACTGTCTGATGGCACTCCCCGGCAGCAACCTCGACGACCTGGTCGAGGTCATCTCTCACCCACAGGCGATCGCGCAATCGGAGGAGTTCCTCACCTCTCTGGATGTCTCGGTGAGAGCGGAATACGACACCGCGGGGGCGGCAAAGAGGATCGTCGACGACAAGCTTGAACAAACCGGGGCGATCGCATCGAAGCGAGCCGCCGAGTTCTACGGACTCGAGATTCTCGCCGAGCGGATCCAGACCTACCCCGATAATTACACGCGTTTCGGGGGCCTCTCTCGACACGCCCGGTCGATGCGTGAGCCAACCAAGTCGTCGCTCGTCTTCGGGGTGGGCCACGTCGCCGGATCCCTCTACAGGTGCATCGGGGCCTTTGCCGAGCGGCACCTCAACCTCACCAAGCTCGAGTCAAGGCCACGAGCCGGAAGGCCTTGGGAGTACGTCTTCTACGTCGACGTCGAGGTTCCGGCAGAGGACACCGCAATGATCGAAGCTCTGTCCGAGGTCAGTGAGCACGCAACCTTTACGAGGCTGCTTGGCACCTACGCATCGGGCTTCGCCCCGCGCTGAGAGGTCGCGTTGCGTAGGGCCCCCCCCGAACGAGGGTCCCGTTGTTCGACCGGCTCTCGAGCGGCGAAACTCGAACCTCTCCGGCCGATTGGGGGAGTCGAGGGGATCCAGAGGCAGAACACGGAACCCATGTGATCGGACCGCTCTACCCACAGCCGGCCCCCGATGACCTCGGTCATCTTCCGGCAGATGTAGAGCCCGAGCCCCGTTCCCCCCACCGCCCGCGTCGACGATTGGTCCACTTGGTAGAAGCGCTCGAAGACCTTGTCGTGCAAGTCGTCGGGAATCCCCCGGCCCTCGTCGGTCACCGTGACAAGAACCCCGTCGCTGTGCCTTACGCCAAGAACGGTGACGCGAGACTCGGGGGGCGAGTATTTGAGCGCGTTGTCGAGCAGGTTGCTGACGATCTCGTAGACCTTGCCCTCATCGGTCTTGATGAGCGGCATCCCCTCTTCGAAATCAAGGTCGATCAGATGGTCCGATCGTTGCCGCCCCTCGTCGACGATTTGGCGCGCGAGGTGGGGGAGCGACACGGTGGAGATGACCGGCCGGACCTCGGTCGACTCTAGGCGAGAGACCTCGAGCAGGTCTTCGATCAGGAGGCGTAGACGTTCGCCCTGACGTTCGATCGTCTTGAGGAACTGACGCTCCTCGTCCAGCGAAAAGGTGACGTTGGGACGAAGCAGAGTTTTGGCGTAGCCGAGGATCGACGTCAGCGGAGTGCGCAGTTCGTGCGACACGGATGCAACGAAGTCGTCCTTGACGCGATTCATCTCGGTGAGGTGAGCCAGCGACTCCTTCAGGCGCCCGACGAGCCTTGCGTTCTCAAGAGAGACACTTGCGTGGTTGGCGAGGGTCTCGAAGAGCTTCAGATCCTCGGAGTCGAAGGTGCTGACTTCCCCGAAGCGGTTGCCGACCAGCATGGTCCCGACGACCTCGTCCTCGCCGAACAGGGGCGCGACCATCGCGTCCCGTACGTTCATTGATTCGAAGTGGTGCCGGATGCGTTCGTTACGAATGGGTCTGGCGAACAACACAGCTTCACGCTCGGATGCGACGCGCGCCCATACGCCCTGCGTCGGGTCTAGGTGGACCGGGACGAGAGAGTCCTCGATGTCGCCGGGCCCGAGAGTCGATCGCAGCGCAGGTTCCCCTTCCGCGGACGGGAACAGAGTGATGGTGGCTATTTCCGCCCTGAACATGCGGCGAGCCTGTTCGAGCAGGGTGCTGCTCGCGGCCTCGACCTGCAGAGATCGGTTCAGCGCGCGCGTGGACTCGTAGAGGAACTCGAGGCTCTGGTGTTTCTCAGATTGTGACGTATACGCCCGATAGGCGAGGAACAAAAGACCCATCGGAACGATGAGCGACCAGGCGGCCGCGGGCTCGAGCCACAGCACCGTCACGGCGGCGAGTGCGATGCTCGTGTTCGCGGCGGTGACTATGAACAGGAATCGCACGGTTCGTGCGAATCCGGACGGGCGGCGGCCGTCCGAGAGCCACATGGCCGCTGCGATCGCAAGACCACTGCCGATGGATGCGACCAGCGCCCCCGCGAAGGCCGCGGCCCATCCCAGAGGGCCGATTGGGTCGCCGTCGGCGATGACGGCTTGGAAGCACAACGCCGCGACCGAGGTTCCAAGCGCAAAGTGCGCCACGTTGAACGAGAACTTGAGTGGCCCTTGCCGGCGGTGCAGGGCGAGAGCGATGCTCGCCCCGACGAGCTGCGCGACGACGAGCTCCCAAGGGGCCGAGAAGAAGAAGCCGAGTACCAGAGGAATCTCGCTCAGCGAGAACGAATGCGCGTCCCGGCGGAACTGGAGGTGGATCACGAAGACTTCGACGAGACAGAACAGCACCGCCAGCATCCACCACGAGACATGGACGCCGGCTCCCTCCAGAGCGGGCGTGCCCCGAATGAAAAACACGAAGAGCACGACGGCAGCGACCGCCATTGTGGCGGTCAATAGCCAGACCCGCGTGATGCCCGAGAAGCCCCTCGTGGAGGGTGAACTTCGAGTGTCGGCGTCCTGGGCTTTGGATGTGCTCACGACCATCCAAAATCGCCCGATTCGCCCTGCTTGGCAATAACTAAATCGGGCCTAGCCACTTCGGACTACCATCTCGTGATTCTCTTGGGCCAAACGGGCCGCGTCCGCCGTGGCCTTAATCTGGGTTCTCACAAAACACGACACTCAGTGAAGCGATTGGGTTGAGGAGGCCGGCGATGGCGCTAGTCGAACTGCTTGCAGAGGTTACGAAGTTCATCGAGCGACCCCCGAAGATGACGATCGACGGCACTGCCGTGGATGCGAAGTCGACCAAGTCGTTCGACGTCATCGA
Organism: Actinomycetota bacterium; assembly: GCA_050693895.1. Classification (GTDB taxonomy): domain Bacteria; phylum Actinomycetota; class CADDZG01; order CADDZG01; family WHSQ01; genus WHSV01. The sequence continues at coordinate 15,176 of JBOGWS010000098.1, forward strand.
TCCCTCTACAGGCGACAAGATCACCGAGGTGCCGCGCGGCGACGAGCGGGACATCGATGCAGCGGTTGTGGCGGCGCGTGAGTCGTTCGAGGACGGACGCTGGGGTGGCCTGCGCCCGGGCAAGCGCACGGATGTTCTCTACAAGATCGGTGAGCTCATCAAGCGCAACACGCCGGAGTTGGCGCAGCTCGAGGCCATCGATTCGGGCAAGCCGGTGAATCTCGCGTCCGGTGAGATCTGGGCTGCGGGAGAGGCGTTTCGCTACTACTCGGGATGGCCGACGAAGGTCTTCGGCGAGACGAATCCCAGTGACGACAACATGTTCATCTACTCGCTGCGCGAGCCGTTGGGAGTCTGCGGCGGCATCATTCCCTGGAACTTCCCCTTGATCATGGCCGCGTGGAAGATCGCACCGGCTCTCGCGTTCGGTAACTCGGTCGTTCTGAAGCCCGCAGAGCAGACGCCCCTCACCGCGCTTCGCTTGGCCGAACTGTGCCTCGAAGCAGGCGTCCCGGAGGGCGTCGTAAACGTCGTCACCGGACTCGGCGAGGAGGCCGGCGCTGCGTTGGCCGCACACGACGACGTGGACAAGATCACGTTCACCGGATCCACGAAGGTCGGCCGCAAGATCCTCGAGGCATCCCTGGGCAACCTGAAGCGCACGACACTCGAGCTTGGTGGAAAGTCACCGAACATCGTCTTCGCCGACGCGAACCTTCGGCGCGCATCCAAGGGATCGATGTTGGGCGTGTTCCTGAACTCGGGCCAGGTCTGCACGGCCGGTACCCGGATACTCGTCGAGAAGTCCATCCACGACAAATTCGTCGAGTCGCTGGTTGGTGCCACTCAGTCGATGAAGCTCGGTCCCGCACTCGACGACGACAGCGGCCTGGGCCCGGTCGTCTCGGCCGAACAGCTCGAGCGCGTCACCGGATACATCGACATCGGCCGCTCCGAGGGGGCCGAGGTGGTAACGGGAGGCGAGCGCGCAACCGAACTCGGCGACGGCTACTACGTCCAGCCGACGATCTTCGCAGGAGTGCGAAACGACATGCGGATCGCGCGGGAGGAGATCTTCGGTCCCGTCGCGGCGGTTATCGAGGTGGCGGACGTGGACGAAGCCATCGCCGTCGCAAACGACACCATGTACGGTCTGGCCTCGGCCGTGTGGACGAGCGACGTCTCGAAGGCCCACAAGGTCGCGCGGGGCATCAAGGCAGGGACGGTCTGGGTGAACACCGCGGGTCTCTACGATCCGAGCGTCAGCTTCGGCGGGTACAAGTTGTCGGGCTTCGGCCGTGAGCTCGGAAAGCACTCGATGGAGGCCTACACTCAGACCAAGTCGGTGTGGGTGAACCTGCGCTAACCGGCCGTTGACCGTCTGCACTAGGCGATTCGAAAGCCCTCCAGGCCCTCGGGTTCCTCCTCGATGACTTCCACGGATTCGACGTCGGCGTAGGAGGGGCCCGAGCGGCACCACTCGAGGACCTCCTCGACGGCGGCCGGCTCGCCCTCGAGGATCACCTCGACTCTCCCGTCTGGAAGGTTCTTTGCGGAGCCTGCGACGTCGTGCTCCCGCGCCACCCGTCCGCACGTGTCGCGAAAGAAGACCCCCTGGACCCGGCCCCTGACCACTGCTCTCCGTCTGACCACCTGCGTTCGCCTAGTCGGCCGGCCGGATGACGATCATCTCGTGCTGAGGCTCGACCGCCACGACCGCGTTGGGGATCGCGTCTGTAACGCCTGGGTCGACGAACAGACGAATGTCTGACGCCTCGATCGTCGTTTCGCCCTCCAGGGGCCCGTCCGCAAGCTCGACCTGGACGTCGAGCCCCCCTCCGAGGCCGCGCGCCGCCCGAAGCCGCACACCGCCCGCCGACGGATCGACCCGGCCGAGCTCGAGCGAGCGCCGCAGAACCTCGACGGCTTCCTCGGTTACAGAAATGGGCACTGAAATCGCTCCCGTCACGTTGGTTGGAGGTCGGTCACCGAGAGTAAACCCGGGCCCACTCCCGACGGATCCGGTCGAGTCGGAGGGCCTAGCTCGTTCGGCCCAGCGAACTCGCAGCTCAGCCCGGGACTTCGGGTTCAAGGGCGGCTCGGAGGTCTCCGATAAATAAGGGCCTAGGCCAAGAGCTGTGCGAGCCCCCATCGGGGCGGGAGGATCGTGTGCTGGATTCGAGAATAGAGAGCCCAACGGAGGGGATCGGTGCGAGCCTCGATTCATATCGTCGCCTGGCCGAGGTCTTCCATCACGTCCTCTCCGAGCAGAGCCTCGATGCCCTGCTCGAGCGCGTAGCCGACACGCTCATGGACCTTCTCCAGTACGACACCCTGATCATCTATGAAGCGGATGAGGCCCAGAGGGTTCTGATCCCTGTTCTGGCGCGCGATCAGTACGTCGACGAGATCATGAGCGACCGGGCCCCCTTCGGTCGCGGCATCACCGGATACGCGGTCGAGGCCCGTGAGGCCGTGCTCGCCAACCACGCGCACCTCGACCCGCGCACTCAGGTCATACCCGGCACGCCGGACGATCCAGAGTCGCTGATGAGCATTCCGTTGATCACGAAGGGTTCGATCAAGGGCGCACTCAACATCTACAGGCAGGGCGAGCACGCAATCTTCAGCCACGAGGAATTCGAGATCGCCAAGCGTTTCGGCGACGCCGCCGCACTTGCCATCGACAATGCGCATCGCCGCGCGGAGCTTGAATTTGCGGCTCAGACCGACTCTCTTACCGGTCTCTACAACCACCGCCACTTCCACGAGCGACTTCGAGCCGAGCTCAACAGGGCGAGCCGTAAGCATGACTCGTGCGCACTACTCGTTATGGATATCGACGACTTCAAGAAGGTCAACGACGTCTTCGGTCACGCGGCCGGCGACGCGGTTCTCGTCGCAATCGCCGACCTCCTTCGTTCGACAGTGCGTGCCTCGGACGTCGCCTGCCGCATCGGTGGCGAGGAGTTCGCTGTGATTCTGCCGTCCTGCGACGCGGCGGACGCGCTCGGACTCGCTGCTCGCATCAACTCCAAGCTCGAATCCGAGGACTTCGAGCCCGCGGGGAAGGTCACCGTTTCTATCGGGGTGGCTCAGGGCCCGGAGCACGCCGCCAATCCGCGCGAGCTCGTGGCGTGTGCCGACGCAGCGATGCTATTGGCCAAGGCGAAGGGCAAGAACCGGACCCTGATCTTCGACGAGGGGGCCCGCGAGCGACCGAGCGAGCCACATCGATCGCGCGATGTCCGCTCGATCGCACACCTGAAGATGCTTCAGAGCCTTGCAGGGAAGCTCAACCGACTCAACGACGTCAAGCAGATCGGCAGCACCATCGCCAACGAGCTCAGGACTCTCATCGACTACCACTCGTGCCGCGTCTACCTGACCGAGGGGGAGAGGTTGGTGCCGATCGCCTTCAAGGGTGAGGTATTGAGCTCGGAGGAGGACGTCGCGAACTGGACGGTCCGGATTGGCGAGGGCATCACCGGACGCGTTGCTCAGACGGGGTCGCCGTTGCTCGTGCCCAACGCCCTCGACTGCGAATGGGCGGTACAGGTTCCAGGGACGACGGACATAGAGGAGTCACTCGTTGCGGTGCCGCTCAACTACGGCGCTCGGGTTGTGGGAGCCGTAATCATCTCGAAACTCGGGATCGAGCAGTTCGACGAGGACGACGTTCGTCTGCTAGAGGTGCTGGCCGGGCACGCGGCCGTCGCGCTCGAGAACGCTCGCCTCTACGAGAACCAAAGACGCGAGGCGGAGCACGCCAAAGCGCTGCTTGAGTTCGCCGACACGGTTTCGATGGCTCCCAGCGAGTACGTCGTCGGCAACGAGAGCGTCAAAGTTGCGGCCCGCGTCATGGAAGCGTACCAATGTGCGTTGTGGATGCACGAGGAGCGCGCCGACAATTTCGTGTGTGTTGCACACCACGGCTTCGTCGGTGACCGCGCGGCGGAACCGGCCGTCCGGATGCGCCTGACGCGGGAGCACGCCGATGTGTTCCTCAGCGGGCGCAAAGAGCCCTTCGTATTGTCCGCCTCCGAAGTCGAACGTCGGCTCCCCCTGCCGCCCAACTTCCCATGGCGCACCCTGGCGGTTGCACCCCTTCACGGCGTCGAGGGTTGGATAACCGTCCGGCACCCCGACCCGGACGGGCTCTACTTCGCCGAGGACCGCATGCGGCAACTGGCCGGAATCAGCTACCAAGCGTCGACGGCGATGCAGAAGGCGATGCTCTACAAGGCCCAGAAGGAGAGTGCGGAGATCGCGAACTCACTTCTCGACGTGAGCCGCGAGCTTGCGACGGCAGAGGATCTCAACGCCGTTCTCAACCGGACCGTCGAACTCGCCGCGCGCATCCTCGGATCGCCCCGAACGACCGTGTGGCTGCCCAATCCAGAAACCGGGGATCTGGAGGCCGAGGCTCAGATCGGTTACGAGGGTAGCGATCTCATGGCGCTTACCGAATATCGGGTTCCCATCGAGCTGGCGCGACCCCTGTTGCTTTCGAACGATCCCTTTTCCGCCAACTCGGCCGACCTCGTCGCGCAGCTCGGATTGGACCATGATCTCGTACGCGGACACATTGCGGTTGCTCCCCTAAAGCTGGACGGCGGCGGAACCGGAGCGCTCGTTGTGGGCGCGCCGGCTCTGGGCGACTACGAGTTCTCCGAGCGCAAGATGAAGCTTCTGACGGGCATCGCACATCAGGCCCAGCTCGCAATCAACAATGCGCACAGCTTCCTAAGCCTCGAGCGGACCTTCATCTCGACCGTCGAGGCGCTCGCCAACGCCCTCGAGGCCAAGGACGAGTACACGTCCTCGCACGCCCGCTGGATCACCGACATGGCGCTCGAGGTCGGAAGCGAGCTCGGTATCGAGTCCCGCCGCATGAAGAACCTCGAGCTCGGCGCCCTCTTCCACGACATCGGCAAGATCGGGATCCCAACCGACATCCTTTTGAAAGAGGGTCCCCTCAACGACGAGGAGTGGGCGGTGATCCGCACTCATCCGGAGCTTGGAGAGAAGATCCTCTCGCCGATCGAGTTTCTCGCCGAGGTGAGGCCGATCGTGCGCGCATGTCACGAACACTGGGATGGTCGCGGCTACCCGGACGGCCTGCGCGGTGAGGAAATCCCTTTGGAGGCCCGCATCATTCTCGTCGTCGACGCCTTCCACGCGATGACGAGCGATCGCCCTTATCGGATGGCGTTGAGCCTCGAGGAGGCGTGTAGGCGGCTGAGGGAAGCCCGCGGCACGGAGTTTGACCCAAAGGTTGTCGACGCGATGCTCCGGCTCATGGAGCTCCGACCCGAGTTGACGCTGGTCGACTGACGCGACTACTCAGAAACGTGCCCGCCCGAAGGGCGGGTTCCGAGCCTTTCGCTCGGCGAGGCGCAGCGAAGCTCCGCCGAAGGCTAGACGTCCTTGAACTGCTCGAACGGCTGGCGGCAACTCTCGCAGTAGTACAGGGCCCGGCACGGCGTGGGACCGAAGGCGTTCTCGTTGTGCGTGTCGGTGCTTCCGCAGAACGGGCAAACGGCTCTCTTGGGAAGGCCGATGTCCGTGATCAGGACGGGACCCTTGCCCGTCGGTGGCGCAAGGCCGAACTCCTTGAGTTTCGCTCGCCCCTCGTCTGTGATCCGGTTCGAGGTCCACGGCGGGTCGAAGGTCGTGTCGACGATGACCGACTCGACGTCGCCCACCGCACCGACGGCGGCCCCCACATCCTGCTTGATCACTGGGATGGCGGGGCAGCCGGTGAAGGTGGGCAGCACGGTTACGCGCACCCGCGCGCCTTCCACTTCGACGCCCTTGATCATGCCCATGTCGACCACGGACACGGCCGGGATCTCGGGATCTGGGACAGTCGTCAGGGCCTCCCACACGGCGACTTCGATCGTTGTCGCGGTCGTCATTACCAAGTCGCTCCCGGGTGCTGTCTGTAGGTCTTGGTCATCTCGCTCCATAACTGGTCGAAGTCCTCCGTGTGCTCACCCAAACGTCCTCCGAGCCCAGTGGGTTGCGACGGCTGGGCGTTCGCGCTCTCCGGGGATGCGATCAGGTCGCCCGACGACGACGCGACGAACTCGGCCGACTCATCGAGATCCGCTCGCACGTCTGTGGGAAGTCCGAGATCGTCGAGTGTGTTGCCTGCCCTCTCGATGAAGGTCGTCCTCAGCTCGGACGAGGGTGTGGGAAGCCAGCCCTCGTCGACCGCTTCGGCCTCGAGCTCGATGGCCTCGAAAAGTCCGATCGCCTCGGCGAACGCGCTCGACAGTCCCGCCTCGAGACGACTGCGACCCTCCACGGGTCCGTGCGCGACCCTCTTCATCCACATGTCCGCATGGATCAGGTGGTAGCGCTCCTCGCGTCGCATCTTCGTTGCAAGCTGCGCCAGCTCGGTGTTCGAGCTGCGCTCGAGTATCGCCAGGCGAATGTCGTCGGCGGTGTCGTAGAGCCAATGCCGCGCAAGCGTGTGGGCCCAGTCGCCGTTGGATCGCTCGCAGATGACAGCGTTGCGGTACTCGCCGGCGTCCCGCCCCAGCGCGATGCGATCGGCATCGTCGTCGGTCAGCCTCGCCAAGAGCATGAAGTAGTTCGCTGCGTGGCCGATCTCGTCCTGAGCAATCGAACTGAACGCAACGTCCTCCTCGATATGCGGGGCGAAGCCGGTCCACTCGGAGTGCCGGTGACCGAGCACGAGCTCGTCATCGCCGTATGCCAGTAGCAGTGACACGAGTGACTTTGAGGTCATGAGGCATCTCGTTCGGCTATGGCTTCCCTGGCGCGGGCCTTCGCCTTCTCGCGCTTGGTCACGACATCCCGATACGCCTCCGGGAACCGATAGCTCTTGTCGGCCGCAATCTCAAGCAAGCTCTCGTCCGAGAAGGAATGAATGTCGGAGCGACGGGCCACCCAGAGATGCTCTCCCTCACGCCGCCGGAGGAAGCACTCCTTGGCCATGATCAAAGCCATCTCAGAATCGGGAGCGACAACGGCACCGGCATGCGCGAAGGGCTCCTTATGCCCGCTCCTCTTGAAGACCTCGTAGACATCCATTCTTGTCTCCTACGCGACGTGGACCGCGGGCTCGGCCATAGCGTCGCGAACCCAGCGGTGGGTTTCGTAGATGTCGCGGCGCCAGGTAAGCCTGCGCTCGGTCTCGGGTCCCTGGTTCTTCTTGATGGCGTTCAGCGGCTCCCAGTCGATGTCCTCGTCCCGCACGAGGTAGTTGTCGCCGTCCCTGTAGGGGACCGGCGTCGGGAAGGCGTAGCCGAGCTCGAGGATCTTCGGAACGTAGCGATCGAGGAACTCCTGGCGCAGGTCCTCGTTCGTGCGCGTCTTGACCTTCCAGCGAAGCAACAGGTCCTTGGCGACGTTCGAACGGGGGCCGAAGAAATGGATGATGGGCAGCCACCAACGGTCGAGCGCCTCCTGGAACATCGTGCGCTGCGCGTCCGTGCCCGCCGACAGCTCCATCGTGATGTGCTCGCCGTGGCGAAGATGCAGCTGCTCCTCCGCGCAGATGCGCTTGAGCACCCGGGCGTAGGGAGCGTAGGAGGAGTCGCGGAGCGCGGCCTGAGTCACGAGCGCGGCTCCGTCGATCAACCACCCGATGATGGCGACGTCACCCCAGTGCCTCACCGGGTAGTGAAAGACGTTGTGGAACTTCGATTTCCCGGTGACGAGGTCGTGGAACATGGTGTCGCGGCCCTTGCCGAGATCCTCCGCCACCCTGTACAGCAACTGCGCGTGGCCGACCTCGTCCTGGATCTTGGCCGCGAGGCTCATTTTACGCTGCAGCGACGGCGCGATCGGGAGACACTCGCGCTCGGGGAGCGCGCCCATGATCTCGGAGTTGGCGTGCATCTCGACGAACTTCAGGACACCGCGGCGATAGTCGTCCGGCATCCAGTCGTTCGTCTCGACCTTGCCACCGCCCTCGATGTGCTCGTTGAACCGCTCGAGCTTCTCGTCGTACGTCATTGAGCCACCTTCCGTTCGGTCTTGAGGCCTCTTACGATCAGTTCGGTGTAGCGGTGTCCGATCTCGGTCGACGACAGCGAGCCGTCCGGCCGGTACCAGGCGTAGACCCAGTTTCCTGCGGACAGCACGAGGCGGGCGGTCATCGCGACATCGGCGTCGGCTCGGAACTCACCCGACGAAATGCCGTCGGTGACGATGCCCCGCACAAGTCCCTCGTACGTATCGCGCTTCGTCTGCACGTCGGCGCGCAGGTCGTCGGATAGATAGCGCCACTCGTTGAGGAACACCGTGGCCGCATCGAGGTGTTCGATCGCGGTTTCGATGTGCCCGACGAGGAACGCCTCGAGCCTCTCGGACGCTCTGCTCTTTAGCGCGGCAGCAGCGTGGGCACGGGTCAGGAAACGCTCGGCCCCCTCATCGACGACGTCGTAGAGAAGCTCCTCTTTGGATCCGATGTGGGCGTAGAGCGAGCCCTTCAGCACCCCGAGCGAGTCCGCGAGGTGCTTCATCGAGGTGCCGTGGTAGCCGCGCTCGGAGAAGAGACGGGCCGCGGCGGCGACGAGCTCGGCTCGGCGGGGGCTGAGGATTCTCTCTGCTGTCTGGGCCATCGGTCCCCTTGTCGAGATGCACAAACAAACGGTCGTTTGGTTACATTAGCAGTTATTCTGCGCCCATGCCAGCGCAGAACACAGGCGGGGCGGGCTCGGCCGGACCGCAGAACACACGGGAGCTTCCCGCCGCAGGACGAGCCCCGCTGATCCTCGAGGGGTTGAAGAGCGCGTACGAGGACCCCAAGATCGCCCTCGATTTCACGACCCCCCTCGAGTGCGTGATCGCCACCGTGTTGTCGGCCCAGTCCACGGACGCCAAGATCAACGAGGTCACGAAGACCCTGTTCGTGAAGTACCGCAGGCCGGAGGACTATCTCGCGGTCCCGGAGATCGAGCTTCAGGACGACCTCCGCCCCACGGGGTTCTTCAACCAGAAGACGAAGTCGGTGCGCGGCCTCAGCCAGAAGCTGATCGACGATTACGACGGCGAGGTGCCTGCGACGATCGCGGAGCTCATCACTCTTCCGGGAGTGGCTCGTAAGACCGCGAACATCGTCCAGGCCAACTGTTTCCCCGAGACGCTGAAGTCGGATCCAGACGCCGGCGTCGCCGTCGACACGCACGTCGGACGTGTTGCCGTGCGGCTGGGCTTGACGAAGCATGGCTCGAAGGACGCCGAGAAGATCGAACGGGACCTGATGGCTCTCTATCCCAAGGAGGAGTGGCCTCAGGTTCCGAACCTCTACATCATGCACGGCCGGATGACGTGCGACGCCAAGCGGCCCGTGTGTGAGGACTGCGTGATCGAGCCACTGTGCCCCTCGAGCCAGGAGGCGGGTCTCGTCGACCTCTTTCGCGTGCCGCCGAAGAAGAAGCCAGTCCGAAAGAAGACGGCCAAGAAGGCAACTCGCAAGAAATCGACGTCGAAGAGGAAGACCGCTGCGCGCGAGAAGACGACCAAGAGGGTCCGGCGGCGAGGGACCGGCCCCGAATAGGAAGCGAAGCATTGGTGTCGGCCTAAGGGAGTCCCACCGTTAGCATGGCCCGGTGAAGAAAGTCATCCTCGCCGCCCCGCGCGGCTACTGCGCCGGTGTCGACCGGGCGGTCCAGATCGTCGAGCGGGCGCTCGACACCTGCGGAGCCCCCGTCTACGTGCGCAAGGAAATCGTCCATAACCGCTACGTCGTGACCGAGCTCGAGAAGCGCGGTGCCGTGTTCGTCGACTCCGAGGAAGAGATACCCGAGCGAGCCGTGTGCGTCTTTTCCGCCCACGGGGTGTCGCCGCAGGTCAGGGCCAGCGCGGCGAGGCGAAACCTCCAGGTCATCGACGCGACGTGTCCCCTGGTGACGAAGGTGCATCTGGAGGCCAAGAAGTTCGCCCGGGGCGGTCGCAAGATCGTGCTAGTCGGTCATCTCGGTCACGAGGAGATCGAGGGCACAGCAGGTGAGGTTCCCGACTCGACATACGTGATAGAGGACGTCGGGCAGATCGACAACCTGCCGCTCGATTCCGACGAGCCGGTCTCCTACCTGACGCAGACCACGTTGTCCGTTGATGACACGCGCGACGTCGTCGAGTCGCTGCGCGACAGGTTCACCGACATCACGGGCCCGCACAGCAACGACATTTGCTACGCGACGCAGAACCGTCAGGTCGCCGTCAAGGCCCTGGCCCCGCAGGCCGACCTCGTGCTGATCGTGGGCGCGGTGAATTCGTCGAACTCGAACCGCATGGTCGAAGTGGCGATAAAGGCGGGGACGCCGGCCCACCTCGTTCCCGACGAGACCTACCTGGAGCAGGCGTGGCTCGAGGGTGTCGAGACTGTCGGAGTCAGCTCGGGTGCCAGCGCCCCCGAGGTGCTGGTTGAGGGCGTGCTCAACAAGCTCGCCGAGCACGGCTACGACACGGTCGAGACCGTGGAAGTGACGTCGGAGGACGTGACCTTCTCATTACCACCGTGGCTGCGCGAGCAGGTCGGAGCAACGCCCTCGCCGGACTGAAGCGGTTCAGTACTGGATCGACTGCTCGATCTCGCCGGCGACGTCGAAGTCGCGGGCAGTCAGTCCGCCCTCTGCATGGGTCGAAAGCACCAGCTTGACGCGGTTCCATCGAATATCGATGTCGGGATGGTGGTCGTAACGGTCGGCGAGCTTCGCCACCTCGTTCACGAACTTGATTGCGGCCGTGAAGTCCTCGAACTCGAAGACCTTCTGGATGGCGGAGTTGCCCTCGCGCTCCCAGTCCCCGAGCTCGTCGGTTCGTTGTTCTATTTCCTCTTCTTCAAGCAGGTCGGCCACATCTCTCCTATTCGGTGCCGGCGTGAGTTTTCGGTCCGCTGTGCTACCACGGTCGTTGGGCGGAACATACCGCACAAGAGGGGATGTGCTGCCAACTGCGTGGTGGGCTCGCCTCGACGGCTATGCTCGCCGCCGGAAATCCAACGGAAGGCGCACCCCTCACTCGGTGGGAGCAGGGAGAGCAATGGATTACGGCATCGGAATCGGCGGGCCGATGAGCATGATCGGCCCGATGGCGAAGATGGTCGAGGACGCAGGATTCGAGTCCTGCTGGGCCGCGGAGACGACGAACACCTCCTTCGTTGCCGCAACGGTTGCGATCCAGGCCACGACGAGGATCAACGTCGGGACGGCCATAGCCCTGGCGTTCCCTCGCTCGCCCACGATCTCGGCAATGACGGCCTGGGACCTGGACGAGCTGAGCGGCGGCCGCTTCATCCTCGGTATGGGCAGTCAGGTCAAGGGTGTCAACGAACGTCGCTTCTCTGTGAAGTTCGAGCACCCGGCCCCCAAGTTGCGCGAGTACGCCGATGTCCTGCGGACGGTGTGGCGGAGCAACCGCGGCGAGAAGGGCCTGACGCACGAGGGACGCTTCTACACGGTGACGATGCCGACCTTCGGGAACGCTCCACCACAGCCCGACCGCCGGCTGGTACCGGTGTACTTCGCGGCAGTCGGCAAGGTCATGTCCAAGGTGTGCGGCGAGGTCGCCGACGGCCTGCTCGCCCACCCGCTTGCGTCGCCCAAGTACCTGGAGGAGGTCGTGAAGCCGGCCATCGCCGAGGGGGCCGAGAAGGCCGAACGCAAGCCGAGCGAGTGCAACCTCACCGCCAGCCCGATGATCTCGATCTCCGACGACTCCGACCTGGCCCGGCGTGAGGTCAAGTTGCAGATCGCGTTCTATGCAACGACACGCACGTACAAAGGGATCCTGGCGCTGCACGGCTACGAGGGCCTGATTCCCGATCTCCGAGATGCCTTCGACGGCAAGGACAGGGATCGGATGGTCGAACTCATCCCCGACGATCTCGCCGACGCCATCGCCTGCGCGGGGACGGCCGAGGAGGTCAAGGACAAGGTCAGGACGAACTGGGAGGGGATCTCCGACAGGGTCTCGGTGGGGGGGCCGTGGTACGGCCCGCGCCCGGAGCGCATGTTCGAGAACTATCAAGCCCTGGTCGAGACTTTCGGGAGCGCCGGCCGACCGGGCTAGAAAACCCGCCCCCCGAAGGGCGGGTTCCGAGCCTCTCGCTCGCCGAGGCGCAGCGAAGCTCCGCCGAAGGCTAGAGCTCGCCCAGGAGCTCGAAGGTATCGGCCTTCCAGGCCCCGTCGTCTTTCACCAGGGTCAGGCGAAGCGTGAAGCCGACCGAACGCTCGGTGCCTGCGACTGTCGTGGTCTGCGCGACGCGCGCGATCGCCACGGCCTCGTCCGATGCGGTGAACGCGACGTCAGGGCCGTCGATGATCTCGCCGCTTGCGCTCGCTCCGGACTCCTCGAATGCGGGACCGAGGCCCGGCAGAAGCTCCTCGTAGTCCTCACGGAAATTGCCGGTCGAGAGTTCGAGCACTCGCTCGCCGGCCTCATCGACGTTGCCGGCATCGAGGTTGATCAGAAGCTCGATGACTTCATCCGCCGTAGCGCGCGCATCGAGAGCCTCCTGGTCGAGTGCCCGGTCGATTTCCTCAGGGCTCGTCGAGCGCGAGGCCAACCACAACCCGCAGAACAAACCGGTCGCGACGATCGCCCCGATGAGGGCAGGGATCAGTGCCCGGTTTCGGCTCGTCTGGCCCTCGACCTCGATCGAGCTCATGCAGCGATGTCGTTCACGCGATCAGGCTGCCCGTCTCGGTGACGAGCGTACGTGCGGTTCCGATCACGACCTTTGCGGTTCCTCGTGCGGAGCGCCCGCGGCGCGCTCCATCTCCTCGACCTCGGCGGCCGTCATCCCCGAGCCCGACCTTGGCCGGTCCTCGGACTTCGTCTGGTCCTTCTCCTCGGACATCCCGATCGGGCCCTCGGTATCACCGGCGAGGAACTGCCTGACCACGGGGATGTCGGACTCGAACATCTCGTGCGCCGGTCCGAAGCGAACCAGGTTGCGGCGGTAGAGCATGCCGATGTAGTCGGAGACGCGCTTTGCTGTGGAGATGTCGTGTGTCACGACCATGAACGTCGCTTCGAGCTGTCTGTTGAGGTCGATGATGAGCTCGTTGAGGAACGCGGTGCGCACCGGGTCAAGGCCGGAATCGGGCTCGTCGAAGAGCACGATCTCGGGGTCGAGCACAAGGCCGCGCGCAAGCCCAGCGCGCTTCTTCATTCCTCCGGAGATCTCGCCGGGAAGCTTCTTCTCGGCGCCGATCAGACCGACCATCGTGAGCTTCTCGTCGACGATGTCCTTGATCTCGCTTTCGCGCTTCTTCGTGTGTTCGCGGAGAGGAAAGGCGACGTTGTCGTAGATGTTCATTGATCCGAACAGGGCGCCATCTTGGAAGAGCACTCCGAACTTGCGACGAACTTGATAGAGCTCCTTCTCCGACAGGGCGGGAACGTTCTTGCCGTCGATCCAGATCTCGCCCCGGTCGGGCTTCAGGAGGCCGACGAGGTGTTTGAGAAACACCGACTTACCGGTTCCCGAAGGACCGAGCAGAACCGTGACCTTCCCCTTGGGCACATCGAACGTGATGTCCTCGAGCACTGTCTGGGGGCCGAATGACTTCGTGAGTTCTCTGATGCTTATTTCGACATCCGGCTCAGATGACATTCATCCCCCAGGTCTCCCGGCTTCGTTAGGGTTCTAGTTAGCACTCGTCCACGAGAGCGCGGGGGCGGCCACGTCGCCACCAGGTGCTTCCAGGCAGAGTACTTGCGAACGAGGCCCCTGCCTAGTGGGTGAGTCAACTGGCAGGCCCTGAAATCGCCCGACCGCGACCCACTAGACTGCGCTGCCTATGGACTTCAGAGACACTCCAGAAGAGGCGGCCTTTCGCAAGGAGTTGAGGGCCTGGATCGCGCACAACCTCCCCGAGGGATGGAGCGAACGGGCCCCGAGCAGCGGGCGGATGGACGAATCCATCTCGCGCGAGTGGTCGAAGAGACTCTACGACGCGGGGTACTCGGGTTTGACCTGGCCCAAGGAGTACGGGGGCCAGGGCGCCCCCTACACGCACCAGGCCATCTTCCTCGAGGAGAGCGCGCGAGCCGAGACTCCGGAGCACATCGGCGTCATCGGGCTCGGCATGGCTGGTCCGACGATCATCGCCCACGGAACAGACGAGCAGAAGTCCGCACACCTCGCGCCGATCCTTTCCGGCGAGGAGGTCTGGTGCCAGGGATTCTCCGAGCCCGGGTCGGGCAGCGATCTGGCCTCGTTGAGAACAAGAGCTGAAGATGCCGGCGATCACTACGTCGTTAACGGACAAAAGGTGTGGTCGAGCTTCGCTCACATCGCCGATTTCTGCATTCTCGTTGTTCGCACCGATCCGGACGCGCCGAAGCACAAAGGCATCACTTACCTGCTGGTCGACATGCACTCCGACGGCGTCGAGGTTCGGCCTCTGGTGCAGATAACCGGGGACCCCGAGTTCAACGAGATTTTCTTCAACAATGTGAAGGTTCCCAAGACCAACGTCGTCGGCGCAGCCAATGCGGGCTGGGGAGTCGCGATGACCACGCTTCTGCACGAGCGAGGAACGCTCGGCTTCGCGCTCACTGCACGACTCGAAGTACTGGTTGCGAAGTTGATCGCGCTTGCGGACGAGATCGGCGCGGGCGACGACCCGCTAATACGTGATCGAGTCGCTCGGCAGTGGATCGACCTTCAGGCTCTGAAGATCACGAACTACCGGGCGCTAACCACCTTGATGAGGACAGGCGTGCCGGGCCCGGAGGGCTCAATCGCGAAACTGCACTGGAGCGAGTCCAACCAACGGCTGGGCAAGCTGGCTCTGGACATCCTCGGGGTGCGCGCGCAACTCGATGACGAGGACGCCGACTGGTCGGGGTTCTGGCAGTACCAGCAGCTTCGGAGCAGGGGCAACACCATCGAGGCCGGGACGTCCGAGATTCTGCGCAACATCATCGCGGAGCGCGTGCTCGGGTTGCCGAGGAGCCGATAGATGGACTTCTCCTTCACTGAGGAGCAGCAGATGCTGCGCGCGCAGGTTCGCTCGTTCATGGCGTCGGAGTTCCCGCACGAGCGCATCGCGGAACTCGCAGAATCGAAGGAGGGGTGGGATCCCGAGTCCTGGCCGAGGATCGCCGAGCTGGGGTGGACGGGATTGTCAATCGGGGAGGAACACGGCGGGGCGGGAATGAGCTTTCTCGACGAGGCCGTGCTCTTCGAAGAACTCGGCTACGGCCTCTATCCCGGTCCGTATCTCAGCACGATCGCCCTCGGACTGCCTGCGCTTCAAGGCGCATCGGACGTGCTGGCGTCCATCGCATCGGGAGGTGCGCGCGTCGCCCTCGCTTTCGCCGAACCGGATGGAGCGCGGACGATCGAGGACACGGACCGCCTGAGCACTTCCGCGGAGCCGAACGGTGACGAATGGACCCTCACCGGGATCAAGGAGCCGGTCGCCGATCTGCGACTCGCCACGCAAGTCGTCGTCAGCGCGACAACAGCCGACGGCACTGGGCTCTGGCTGATCGAGCCCGATGCCTATGCGGTCACGCCCCTCGGCACGACTGACAAGACCCGCCGCATGGGACGGCTGACCATCGAGCGTCACCGGGCGACCCTGCTCATCGGACCGAGCCAGGACGGTGCGGTCCTGCGCCAGATCCGCCGGCGAGCGGACGCGGCGCTTGCGCTCGAGGCGGTCGGCATCGCACAGAAGGCACTCGAGCTGGCGCGCGACTACGTTTTGGATCGCAAGCAATTCGACAAACCCATCGGTTCCTATCAAGCCGTGTCACACCAGGTCGCGGATACGTATATGAGCACCGAGCTCGCCCGTTCGCTCGCGTACTGGGCGGCTTGGTCGGTTGCGGAATCGACTGAGGAGGCCGATCGTGCTGCGGCCGCCGCTCACTCGATGGCCGGCGAGGCTGCGGTCGCCGCGTGCGAGCGTTCGATACAGGTACACGGTGGGATCGGGTTCACCTGGGAGCACATCCTTCACCGCTACTACAAGCGTGCGCTTGCGATCTCGGTGTTCAACGGCACGCCGGCTACACAACGAGCCGCGATCGCAGCGACGCTGCTCGATCGTTAGGAAACATAAAGCGGATGTATGCGGCTGGAACGGTCCGTACCGGGATATCCTCGATCTTATATGGGGGATAGCGCTGTAGGACTCCTGTACCAGTTGCCAGGGCGTTGGTTGCCGGACCGTGCGCAAACCGAGGGCCGGTGGCGTTTCCGACTCGGACGCGCGACTCGCGATGTGGTCGTGTCCAAGTCCGGAGTGACAATCGAGAGACCAAATGGGAAGGTCGTCGCCGAAATCGAAACCGACCACGAGACCTGGCGAACGATTGACGCCGGCCGCCTGTCTGGGATCGAGGCGTTCGTCGATCGAAGGCTGAAGGTCCGAGGGAGCATCGAACGTGCTCTTCTGTTCGAGCCTATGTTCGACCGGCCGGATGATGGAGGCCTGCGATACACGATCGAGGAAGTGCCGATCGGTAACGGCGTGGTGATCTCCGCGCTGATCGCCGGGCCCGAGGATGGCGAGCCGCTGCTGCTGATGCACGGTCTTGGGGCCACGAAGGCCTCTTGGTTGACGGTTCTTCCCCAGCTTGCCGCTCGGTACCGTGTCATGGTCATCGATCTCCCCGGTTTCGGCCGGTCCTCGAAGCCCATTGGACGTTACGACGCGGCCTGGTTCTGCGGGCACGTCTGCCGGTTCCTGGACAGGATGAACGTCGAACGCTGCCACGTCGCCGGCAACTCGATGGGAGGCAAGGTAGCGATGGAACTGGCGATGCTCGATCCCGAACGAGTCGTCGACGTCATGTGCCTTTGTCCTGCCTCGGCGTTCTCGGACCGCCCCATGCTCAGACTGGTTCAGCTTCTGCGACCGGAGCTCGGCGTTGCCGTCGGCTTCGTCCCGCGCTCCCGCGTAAGAAAGACCATTGAATCGCTTTTCTCGAACTCCGGTTCGCTCGACGGAGTCTGGATCGAGGCGGCAATCGACGACTTCACGCGCGTGTGGCGCAATCCGA
The DNA here is from genome assembly GCA_050693895.1 of Actinomycetota bacterium. GTDB lineage: Bacteria > Actinomycetota > CADDZG01 > CADDZG01 > WHSQ01 > WHSV01. Next base: position 32,186 of record JBOGWS010000098.1, read on the forward strand.
AAGCGCGCGGTGCTTTCTTTGCCGCGGCGCGATCCATCTATCTGGAGGAGCCGCACGGCGAGGCGGGCTTCTTCACTCGACTCGAGCTCATGGAGACGCCGTCGCTGTTCATCTACGGTGAGCAGGACGCGATCATCACTCATCATTTCGGTCGCAAGATCGAACAAACTCTCCAAAGCGCCGAAGTTCATGTGTGGTCGGACTGCGGACACGTTCCGCAGATCGAGCATCCCGACAGGACCGCGAAGGTGATGCTCGACTTCATGCGCCAGTCCGCGGGGAAGCGCGCAGCAAGCTGACATGCGCTTCCTCGTATTGGGCGGCACCAATTTCGTCGGTCGTCACCTGGTCGAACGCGCGCTGGCCGAGGGGCACGAGGTGGTGCTGTTCAACCGCGGCCGAACGAATCCCGGCATCTTCGACGGCGCCGAAGAGGTTCTGGGCGACCGTGACGGCGGTCTGGACGGCCTGAAAGGAAGGACCTTCGATCGCGTAGTGGATGTCTCGGGATACGTTCCGCGCATCGTGAGGCAGTCGGCCGAGCTGCTCAAGGACGCAACCGAGCACTACACCTTCGTCTCCACCGTGTCCGTATACGCCGATTTCACGAAGACCTACCTCGACGAAGACTCACCCGTGGCGACCATGGCCGACGAGAGCGTTGAGGGCATCACCGACGAGACCTACGGACCTCTCAAGGCGTTGTGCGAGGACGTCGTCAGCTCTGTCTACGACGAGCGCTACGCGATCGTGCGCCCGGGAATCGTTGCCGGCCCCTTCGACCACACGGATCGCTTCACCTACTGGTGCGTGCGCGCGTCGAAAGGCGGTGAGTTGGTCGCGCCGGGCGATCCAGGGAGGCCCGTTCAGTTCATCGACGCGCGGGATCTTGCCGCCTTCATTCTTCATCTCAGCAAGGAATCATTACGAGGCGTCTTCAACGCCAACGGCCCATGGACCGAAGCGATCGACTGGGACGGCTTCCTCGAGACGTGCATCGCCGTCGGGCGGAGTCGGGCCGAACCCGTATGGGTCCCCGAGCGAGTCTTGCGGGACGCGGGTGTGCAGATCGGACAAGAGGTACCTCTGTACGCACCCATGGACATGCCTGGATTCGCTACCGTGGACAGCGAACGAGCGATTTCCGCCGGGCTCCGGTTCTCGGCCCTGGAGCGATCGGTCGAAGACACGCTGAGGTGGGCCCGAGCGGAGAGGCTCGACTTGGCCGCCGGCATGACACCCGAGCGCGAGGCGGAAATACTTGAGACCCTGCGCCGTTCTCGCATATAGCGAAAAGGGAGGCTTCGGGGAGTGCAATGACAACTGACAAACTCTACGCAGACCGCTCGGGTCGGGGAAAGCTCATGCTCACCGGCCCTCAGCGCGCCTGGTTCCTCCATCAGATCCTGACCCAGGCGTTCGAGGACATCGAGCCGGGCGAAGCGCGCGACACGGCTCTGATCACTGCGCACGGCCGCATGGTCGGCTACATGGAAGCACTGGCGACGGACGATGCACTGTGGCTGCACTTCGAACCCGAGCTCATCGAGACACTTCCAGAAGCATTACAGCGATACGTCTTCGCGACTCAGGTCACCATCCAGGACGTCACGAACGATTTCGGCCTCGTGCTCGTCGTGGATCCAGACTGGAACGAGATCGCACAAAGGGTCGCTCCCAACACTTCGGCTCACCGGACTCTGGCGCTCGGCGTCCCGGCCGGCTATCTATGGATCGCGAAAGAGCTTCTCGATGAGACGCTGGTCGCGCTCAAGGGAGAGGGTCTAAGGGAGGCTGCGGAAGACGAGCTCGAGGAACTGCGCGTCGAGCGGGGCATGGCTCGCTGGGGGCATGAGATGACCGAGAAGACGTTGCCACCCGAGGCCGGTCTCGACGACATCGCGGTTCACTACGACAAGGGCTGTTACGTAGGCCAAGAGGCGATGGCCAAGATTCGTTTCCGTGGCAAGGTCAACCGCAAACTTCGGCGGCTTCACTCCGACACGCCACTTGCAGTTGGGAGCGAACTCACGCTCGATGATTCGAAGGTCGGAACGGTTACGAGCGCGGCCGGCGAGCACGCGCTCGCCTTGGTCCGCTACACCGTCGAGCCGGGAACGCAGCTCAAGGTGGGCGAAGCCATGGCGACCGTCATCGACATGACCGATTAGACAGGGAGAGGATCCGACTTGAGTCATCACTACGAAGGCGATGACCTCATTGTCCGCAAGATCCGCGTGGGTAATTTGGAGAACAACACGTACGTTCTCGAATGTCCGGCGACGCACGACGCCCTGTTGGTCGATGGCTGTTTCGACGCAGACAGGATTCTCGAGGGAACCGAGGGGGCCAATGTCGTCGGCATCGTCCAGACCCATGCGCACTGGGATCACATCGAGGCGCTGCCCGACCTAAAGAGCAATCTCGGGGTGCCGGTCTACGCCCACCTCGGGGAGGACTATCCGGTGCCGATCGACATCGCGTTGTCAGACGGCGACACGATCTCCTTCGGCCGGGACCACGAGGTGCAGGTCCTTCACACACCGGGTCACACTCCAGGGGGCGTCTGCCTTCTGATCGGGAAACATCTCGTCAGCGGCGACACGCTCTTTCCGGGGGGCCCGGGCAATACCTGGGACGATGACAAGCTGTTCGATCAGATCATCTCCAGCATCGAGGCCAAGCTGTTCACGCTTCCCGACGACACTCGCGTCTATCCCGGCCACGGGGACGACACCACGATCGGGGCCGAGAGGCCGCACCTCGACGAGTGGAAGGAGCGACGTTGGTAGCGCGAGTGGCGCGCATCTTCATCGGGCCCGAGGGGAGCGGACCGATCCAGGAGGTCGAGGAGGTCGAGGCGATAGCCGGCAAGGGCCTCAGAGGCGATCGCTACTTCGACGATGCCGGTGATGCCAATGACCCATCCGTCGAGGTGACGCTCTTCTCTGCGGAGGGCCTCGAAGCCGGGCGCGCGGAGAGCGGACTGGACATCGCCGCGACCGACATGCGTCGCAACCTCATGACGGAGGGAGTGACGCTTTCCGATCTGCTTGGAAGGCGCTTCTCGATCGGTGGGGTCGTGTTCGAAGGGATCGAGGAGAATCCACCGTGTGCGCACCTCCAGCGGCTCGCGGGCAAGCCCCTGTTGAAGCCCATGATCGACAACGGCGGGATACGCGTTCGCATCGTGAAGGGTGGAACGATACGGGCCGGTGACGAGATCCAGTCTCTCTAACGTCGTGAGTCGGTCTTGGCCGGGATTACCGAGGTCTCGACGGTTGCGCGCAGGTTCAGAAAGTCTGCGTATCTCGAAGCGCTCGCGTGGAGGGCCCGAGTTCACACCCCCTATCACCTTGGACGTGAGTCGTGCCCCGACCATCTCGAGGCCTCTTCTTCCATCGGCGACCCTCAGGCTGGACCACCAGCAGAAGTCCTTGAGAGTTGCCGGACAGCGGCTGACGAAGAAACGGTGGGTCAACTCCTCCAGGGCCTGGTCCGGGTCGAGCACTCGCGCGTTCGGAGCTCGTTCCGCAAGCAGGGCGTAGGTCTGTTGTTTGCCCCGGCGCGCCCCACTGCAGACGACTCCGCGCAGCTCGGCGAACATGGTGATGAACGCCATTCGGAGCCCCTCGACGTGGATCCCTGACTTCTCGAGGATTGCCTTCAGCTCCTTTCGCATGAGGTGATTACCTCCGCGCAACTCGCTCTCGATGACCTTGCTGGCCCTCTCGAGCGTCGTCTCGTCGAGCCCGAGGTTCTTGAAATGGGAGGCCGTTTGAGCGAACACCCGCGGGGCTGTCAGCTCGAGCATCCACGTGATGTCGGCGGGGAGGACAAAGTGCCAGGTCGGTCGCAGGACGTGAGTCCGGAGGATGGCGCCATCGGCGAGGGCTTTTTCGATGTCGGCGTCCGAGGCGACGCCGGTGCGCTGTCCGACCGCCCACTTGGCCGGTCCGTATTCCTGAGCCTGCGAGGCCCCGAACCAACCGACCACATCCTCCGGCCGCGCCGGGGAAGCGCCCGCCGGGGACACGCCCGCCAGGTCCTGTGTACGGAAGCGCCGTCGAGCTATCTGGAGAGCGTCTTCGGGGGTCACCGTCTGAGGCTAGTGGCTCTCAGTCACCGGTTACCGGCACCTCGGCGACCTCCTGGGTGTCGGCGGGGGCGTTCTGTCGTCTCGACATGACGAGTGCAGGCAGGGCCAGAAGCGAAATCCCCGCCCCGATGAGGTAGGAGGGCGCGTATCCCCACACGTCTGCGGCGCGGCCGAGAACCGGTTGCGCCCACACCCCGCCGCTCGATTCCATCAGGGAATCGAACGACAGGATCGTCGCCCGCTGTCGCGACGGGATCAGGCCGTTGAGGTAAGTCTGGCGGATCGGCATGGATGCTGCGAAGAGCAGTCCCCAGACGACGATCAAGGCGATCACGGCCCAGAAGCTCTCGACGACTCCGATCAGGGCCAACGTGGCCACGGCCGATGCCGACGTGGTGATGAGCGCCGAGGTGCGGCGGCGGAAGAGCCGGCGGATCCTGGGCGCTGCCAGGCCTCCGAGTATCTGAGCGCCGGCCACGATCGCCGCCACCAGGCCGGCGATCTGGTACGCCTGCGGGTCGCCGTAGAGCTCGAGCAAATACGGCTGTAGCGCGTAGAAGCCGTAGATCCCGACCCCGCCGGTGAAGAGTGCCTCGACCATCAGCCACTTGACCGCGGGCACCCGCCAGCCGTAGTCGATCGAAGCCGAGGCGACCTTTCGTATCTCGGCCAGTGGCCGCCCGCCCTTCTCCGGCGTGAACCCGATGTCGTGCATAAGCCTGAAGGCGACCGCGAACATCACGACCAGGATGAGACCGCGCAGAACGAACGGGATCCCTAGACCGAACTGCTGGGCGATGAATCCTCCGGCCACCGAGCCAACGAGCATCGCAACGCCGGCCACGACCTGTCCGCGTCCGAACACCGATTCCATGTCGTCCGTGTAACCGGTTGTGGTGAGCGCATCGACCAGCCACGCCTCGACCGCGCCGGAGAAGAACGTGAATCCGAGGCCGATGAATATCGACACGACCGCCCACTGCCAGAACGGGCCCTCGACGTACCACAGCAGTACGTAGAGGAGCGTCGACGCGCTCAGGGTCACTGTGCCGAGCAGATACGAATAGCGACGCCCAATGGTGTCGGCGATGATTCCGGTCGGCACCTCGAAGATCACCATCCCGGCCGTGAAGAAGGCGTTGGCGGAGAACGCCTCCAGGTTAGACAGACCCGCATCGAGTAGGAAGATCGTGTTGATTCCCCAGATGAGCGACGCGGCCAGCGTGTTCCCAAGCATCAGCAGGAGGTAGGTGCGAACGATAGAGCTTGGCGTGGGCATGATCGGGTCAACTCACCTCGGGGCGCAGATCTTCCCGCGGCACACCCTCTACCTTGCGCACGTCTCTCTCCTCTCGGCTGCCCGATCGCTGAGGTTAGGACGAGTGGGTGCAGCAGAACTCATCGGTCGCCGAATCATCGTGGACGATGCCATCTGCCACGTTGTCTCGCCGGACGCCCACAATGGAGGGATGACCACCGTCACGTCACCTCGGGCCGGGCCCGACCCGGCCTCGCTCGATCGCAAGCTCGTCCGCCGAGCCGGCTTTGCGGCCATGGCCGTGTCCACGGCGCTGATGTGGCTGGCCTCGAGTCTTTTCGAGGGTGTCATTTTCCCTCCAGCCGCTCTGGCCGACCTCATCATCCGGGCGGTGCCCGGCGACGTGTCGACGTTCTTCATCGATGCACTGAAGCACTGGTCGCTGCGACTCCTGATCCTCGGTGTACTTGCCGGGTCGCTGATTTTCGGGGCGGAGTTGTTGTGGCGTCGGTCGCGCGACGGACGGCTGCGCACCGTCGAGACCGCCATCGCCATCGCAGTCCTCGGGGGAGGGTTCTCGTTGGGGAGCGCATCGGGCACCGGTAACTTTCTCGTCACCGGCATCGTCCTGGCGCTAGCGGCTTTGGCCTACGCAGGCGTCGCTGGGTCGGTCTACGCAACGTCGGCGGCGCCGGTCGATGTCGAGCGGAGAAACGTCCTGAGAGTTGGTTTCGGCGGTGCGTTGACCATTGCGTTTGCGGGAGGCGCGCTCGGCTTGGTCGCGCGTGCCCTCTCCGGGCCCGACCGCAACGTCGAGCTCGTCGCGCCCGTCACGAGCGAGGGTCTTCCGCCGAGTGACGACGCCTGGCCCGACCTCGCCGGCCTTCCGACCGAGGTGACCAGCGCCGAGGAGCACTACGTCGTCGACATCAATCTCATCAAACCCTCCGTCGATGCCGATGACTGGAGCCTGCGCGTGTTCGGCGAGGTCGACGAGGAACTGACGTTTGCCTTCGACGAGCTCCAAGAGCGTTTCGAGATCGTCGAGGAGTACTCGGTGATGACGTGCATCTCCAACGAGGTCGGCGGCAACCTCATCGGGACGTCGCTGTGGGGTGGTGTGCGTCTCCGCGACGTTCTGGAGAGCGCCGGAGTCGGCGATGGAGTGGTGGATCTGATCCTGCGCGGAGCCGATGGCTACTCCGACTCGATTCCCATCGATGTTGCAATGAACGAACACGTGCTCATCGCGGTCAGTCAGAACGGGGAGCCACTGACCCAGGCGCATGGTTTTCCCTGCAGGTTGAGAGTCCCCGCCATCTACGGAATGAAGAACGTGAAGTGGCTGGAGTCGATCGAGCTCGTGAGCAACGACTACAAGGGTTACTGGATGGAGCGAGGTTGGAGCGATACCGCCGTCGTGAAGACCGAGAGCCGAATCGATGTGCTCGGCGACGATGGGTCGGCGACCGTCGGTGAGGACACATGGATCGCGGGGGTTGCGTGGGCCGGCGAACGCGGCATCTCGAAGGTCGAAATCTCGACCGACGGGGGCCGGACCTGGGACGAGGCCCTGCTCAAGGATCCTATCAACGAGCGCATGTGGCGCTTCTGGGCCTACAGGTGGACGCCGCGCGATGCAGTTGAGGTGGAGATCGTCTGTCGCGCGACCGACGGCGACGGAGGGGTTCAAACGATGCGAGAGACCGAGCCCCATCCCAGCGGCGCTTCCGGCTACCCGTCGAGGTCCATCACCGTCTCTCAGGCCTAAGGGCACTGCCGGGTTTTAGTCGTCGAGAAACGCTTCTACTTCCACTTCGACCTTCCAGCGTTTGTCGAGTAGTCCCGAGACGACGACCATCGTGGCCACCGGACGCACAGCCCCGAAGAACGCACGGTGTGCTCGTCCGACGGCATCCGAATCCCTTGCGTTCGTGATGTACATGCGCGTGCGCACGACGTGACGAGTGGCCGCTCCCGCTCGGCCGAGGGCGAGCATTGCTATCTCGAAACACCGGCTCGCCTGAACCTCGGGATCGGAGTCGCAACTTCCGTCGGGCCATATCGGCCCCGTTCCAGCCGAGATGACCCTGTCGCCGACGCGCACTGCTCTCGAGAAGCCCACCATCGGCTCCCACGGTGACCCCGACGAAACCCGCTGCCTCATCCTGAAAGGTTATGCGGGCTCGAAGTGGATGAGAACGGGGCCGATCTCGGGATGAGCCGCTCGCAGGGCGTCCTCGATACGCACCGAGGCGTCGTGGATGCGACCGAGCGCCAGATTTCCCGGGCCCCTGACGTGCGCGACGACCGACAGTTGGCCGTCCACCGACGTGACAAGGACCTCGTGGCAATCAACCACGTCCGGTTCACGCTGAGCGATCTCTGTGACGAGTGCGACTATGTCCTTCCGTGCGCTCGTGACGTCGCGCCCACTGGTCGTCGTCTCCCATGGCTCGATGTGCGAGTCAACCCTGACGTGGTCGCCCAGTTCGTCGACGACGGAGGCCTCGATCCGGTCGGAGAGCGCGTGAGCCTCGTCGAGCGAGGTGCCGGGCCGCACCTTTGCGTGGAGCGTGACGTGGAACTTGCGCCGGCCATCCTCGTCGAACGCATGGATCAGAACGTTGTGAACCTCGTGAACTCCCGCCTGTCTGCTTGCTGCGGCCTGCGCTCGCTCGACCAGTCCGCTCGTCTCCGATACCGGCTCGACGTGCACTACGACGTCCGTTCCCGGAGCGACGCGCGCTATCTCTCGTTCGACCGCCTCGGCGATGTCGTGTGCTCGCTCTAACGTCGCGGTGCGCCCCGCCGCCACCGTCACGTCTGCGAACAGGTTCTTGCCGCCGGAACGGAGGCGCACGCGACGTGTCTCGGTTACTCCCTCGGCCCCCGATGCGGCGGCCTCGATCTCGGCCAGGCGTGTATCGGGTGCTCGATCCATGAGCACGTCGACCGAGCGGCTGCCCAGTCGCACCGCCGCGAACCCGACGACGAGGGCCACTACGAGTCCCCCGATTACGTCGGCCTTCGCAAACCCCGCGCGCGCCGCCACGAGGCTTGCGAGCGCGATCAAAGCGGTCCCGATATCGGCGGCGAAGTTGAGCGCTCCGGCTCGGAGCGCATCGGAGCCCTCGGCGCGGGCGGCGCCGAAGAGATAGCGCACCCTGATGATGTCGACGCACGCCGAGGCCACGAACAACGCCAGCGCGTAGACGGGCACCTCGATGGCCATCTCGTCCTCGATGAGACGAGCCACCGCCTCGATCAGGACACCGACGACGAGAACCCCGAGGATCAGCGTCTGGACGAAGGCGGCGAGGTTCTCGGCTTTGCCGTGCCCGTAATGATGGGACTCGTCGGCCGGTTTGGAGGCGACGCGAACCGCCAGGAAGAGCAGGAGCAGAGCGACGATGTCGAGAGCAGAGTCGAGCATCTGGGAGAAGACCGCGAGGCTGCCAGTGGCCGCCCACACCACGAGCTTGGTGGCCGTGAGAAGACAGGTGAGCGCAAGCGCCACGAGCGCCGCTCGCTGGGCGTGATCCGTTTTGCTCCTGCGGTCCGGCCGAGCCCGCCCCGCTTTGCTCCTGCGGTCCGGCCCAGCCCGCCCCGCTCCGGTTTTCATTCGCCCATTGTCGCCCCTGCGCTCCAGGCGCGCCGATCCTTCGCGGCCTGATTGAATCAAGTCATGGATCACCCAGCTCAGCGCGAGCCGGAGCTCGTAGAGGAGCGTCTGCCGGTCGTCGTCGACGGCCTGCGCTTGCGCGGACGCGCCTACGTCCCCAGCGACGCGCAGGGCCTCGTCCTTCTTCTTCACGGCATCCCATCCACTACCCCGCCCGATCCCGACGACGAGGGTTACCCGGGAGTCGCCCGCCGTCTCGCGGCCAAGGGTTTCGCCGCGGCCTGGGTCGACATGAGGGCCGCCCGTTCGTCGCCCGGGTATTTCTCGATAAGGGGATGGGTCAGAGATGCCACCGGGGCCCTGTTTGCGGCAACCTCACTGCAGGGTGTGCCCGGACCGGTGGCAATCGTCGGCTCCTCGGCCGGCGGCGCGGTGGCGACCGAGGTTGCCAGAGGAGGAGCACCGGTGGCGGCGCTGGCTCTACTAGCGGCTCCGGCCGCGTGGGTCTCGTTCGCCGGCGACCCCCGCGAGGGCCTTAGGCGCATCACCGAGGAGGCAGGCATGGCGGTGGCTCCGGAGGTCCTGTCCGATCCCACGGCTTGGGCGGAGGAGTTCGACGAAGTGAGCACCGAGCGCTCGATAGGGCGACTGACCTGCCCTGTGCTCATAGTGCACTCATCGGACGATGACGTCGTTCCCGTCGACCATGCAAAGCGCATCGCAGAGAGGGCGCGCAGGCCCGAGCTACGAATCCTCGACGGGGCGGGACATCAGCTTCGTCGCGACGAAAGGGCTCTCGATCTTGTCACCGACTTCCTGCGGCGCAATCTCAAATGAGTGCGGCGGTCACCGTTCTGGTTCTCGTGGCGATCGCATTTGTCGTCAGCGTAGGCCTCACGGCGGGGCTCGACGTCTACGCGGCCTTGATCCTCGGGCTCATTCTTGGCTTCGGAGCGCTGGCATTGGCGATCGCCAGACGCTCGAGGTCGGGCGCGATCGGCCCGGGACGTTGTCACGAGTGTGACGGGGTCCTATCGTCGAATGCCCCCTACTGCAAACACTGCGGAGCGAGACTCGGCCCAGATGTCTCGCGCGATCGTCGAGACGATCGCTGGAGGTGAGAGGGACCTGCGGGCGGGGGGAGCGCCCGCAGGTCCTGATCGAAGGAATGGCTTGTGCCCTTGCAGGAGTCGGTCGAGACGATCGCTAGCGGTGTGCCTGGGGTCCGAGCCCCGTCAGTTGAACGCACCTGTCGGCTCGCACGAGGAATGCCGCCTCCTGGTTACGCTCCAGAGCCAGTCGGGCGCCGAGCGACACCACGCGCAGGCCGAGCGCCGAGCGAACCGTCCGGCGGGAGCGCTGAGGAAGCTGGGCGGCCAGTCGCCGCCTGTCGGCCTCCCGAATCCGGTCCTCGAAGACCAGGCCCGCAACGTCCGGGGAAATAAGTGGGTGCATCTGCCTGTTCCTTTCTACGAGCCGGTCATGTAAGCTTTGTTCCAAGGATTGCTCCTTACAATAACGACAGAGGTGTAAGAAGTCAAGTGAATTTCAGCCATTACAGCGAGGCCCCCATCCGCTTTGCGGCGGACCTGGTCAACACCGGGCCCCTCGACCAGGAGTCCTTCGAAGACCTCGAGACGGTCGCCGACCTGAGGGCCTTTCTGGCGGAGAGCGGCTTCCTCAACGTGGGTGATCCGGAGGCGCTGACCGAGGACGACCTCGAGGCCTTCAGACGACTCAGGGCCCAGCTCGTCGACGTTTTCCTGGCGAGCGACGAGGGCATCGCGGCGCGCGGCGTCAACCAGGTTCTCGACGAGTGTCGCTCCGTGCCCCATCTGACCGATCACGACGGCGCGTCGTTGCACCTCCACTACGCGGCGCCCGGGGCGACACCGGCCCAGAAAGCGGGTGCGGCGAGTGCGATGGGGCTTGCCCTCGTGCTCGTCGAGGACGGATTGAAGCGCTTCGGGGTGTGCGCCAGCGACGACTGCATCGACGTCTTCGTCGACACCTCCAAGAACTCGTGCCGTCGTTTCTGCTCGGACAAGTGTTCGAACCGAACCGCGGTGGCCGCCCATCGAGCCAGGGAGCGCAGCAAGACTCAGTAGTCGGCTCGTTCCCGTGGGGGCTTTATCGTCTTGGTTCACACGAATTGAGACCCAACGGTGGGAGGTTGTCGTGGCTGAAGGATCGGATTCCTTCGATCTCGTGATTCTGGGTGGCGGGAACGCCGGCTACGCGTGCGCGTTCCGAGCAGTGAAATTGGGGATGTCCGTCGCGATGGTCGAGAGGGAGAAAGTCGGGGGCACCTGCCTTCACCGTGGCTGCATTCCGACCAAGGCCCTGCTCCACTCCGCGGAGTTGCTCGACGAGATCCGCCACGCGGGTCAGTTCGGCATCAAGGCCGACGAGAACCCCGGATACGACTGGGACCAGGTCAAGAGGTTCAAGGACTCGGTGGTCGGAAACATGTACAAGGGCCTGGCGGGACTCGTGAAGCGTAAGAAGGTCGAGCAGATCGACGGTTGGGGACGGCTCGCGGACAATAAGACCGTCGTCGTTCAGACCGATGGGGGAGAGCGAACCGTCACCGCCGGCAAAGCCGTTGTTCTGGCGACGGGTTCCGTGCCGCGCGACCTCCCCTTCATCCAGGCCGACGGCAAGCGCGTGCACAACTCGAACCACGGCCTGGAGGCCGACGACGTTCCCGGATCCGTGGTCGTGGTCGGCGGCAACTACATCGGCCTTGAGTTCGCGAGCGTTTTCCGCAGTTTCGGAGCCGAGGTCACCGTACTCGAGATGCTCCCGGGCATCGCGCCCGCCGAGGATTCGGACATCTCGGAGGCCCTGCTCAAGCTGCTGCAGAAGCGCGGGATCAAGTTCGAGCTGGGCGTGAAGGTGACCGACGCCAAGACCTCCGACAAGGGCGTCGAGGTGTCGGTTGAAAAGAATGGTGACACGAAGTCCATCGAGGCAGACCGGATGTTCGTCGCGATCGGACGTGCCCCGAACACCGAGAACATGGGCTTCGAGGAGGCCGGTCTCAAGCTCGACAAGGGCTTCATCGTGGTCGATCAGATGTTCTCGACGGGGGTCGACGGCGTGTACGCGATCGGCGACTCAATCCACGTTCCGGACGCCAATTGGATGCACCCGCAACTCGCACACGTGGCGTTCATCGAGGGCATCAAGGTGGCGGAGCACCTGGCCGGGCAGAATCCCGTTCCCGTCGACTACAAAAACATCGCTCACGTTATCTACTGCCAGCCCGAGGTCGCATCGGTCGGCCTGACCGAGGACAAAGCAAAGGAGCTGGGGCTCGAGGTCTCGACCGCGCGCTTCCCGTTCGCAGCAAACGCTCGTTCGGTGATGCTCGGCGGCGGTCAGGGTTTCGTGAAAACCGTCTCCGAGAAGGACGGAGCGGTGGTGGGTGTCCACGCCGTTGGGGCCAGGGTTTCGGATCTCATCACAGAGGCTCAGCTCGCCACGTCGTGGGAGGCGTTCCCCGAAGAGCTGGCCGAGTTGATCCATCCACACCCGACGCTGTCCGAGGCGATCGGCGAGACGTTCATGGACCTGGCGGGCAAACCACTACATCATTGACGGCTCGAACCAGCGGCCTGAATCACATAGCACTATCGGGGTAGTAAGACTTCCTATGAGCCCGGGTCCCGGCCCGGGCTCCTTGTTTGACTTAGACATCGGGCCACGCCCGATTAGATGGAGGTGCTCCATTGAAACGACACCGAATGCTGGCGCTTGCGACCGGCCTTCTGCTGGTCCTGGCGGCCTGCGGGGGAGACGACTCGAACGGAGATGGCTCGTCTGACGACCGCCCGCCTGCAGAGGTTCTCGCGGCCGCGGGCGCCGCCACGGAGGAGTCAGAAACGGCTCGCATCGCGAGCAACCAGATCACATCGGCCCAGGGCCAGGAGTTCAAGACAACGGTAGAGGGAGTCGTCGACCTCTCGACCGGCGACTCGGAGTCCACGCTCGAGCTCACGCTCCCTGGGCAAGGAGCGCAGTCCTCGCAGTTGATTACCGACGGCTCGATCGGCTACATCGAGGCGAGCGCATTTCCCGGCGCACCCACGGACGTCCAGTGGATAAGCATCGACTTCGAGTCCGTGGGCGCCCAGATGGGGATAAACGTCGAGGCCTTCCGGCAGAACGGCGCGGGACAGCTCGCATATCTCTCGGAGGTCGCCGACGTGGAAGAGGTGGGAACGGAGACGGTCAGAGATGCCGAGACGACACACTATCGGTTCACGGCCGACATCGCTGCGCTCGCAGAGAGTGGTCCCGAAGAGCTGCGTTCTTCATACGAACAGCTGATTGAGATCACGGGGACGGAGGAGATTCCGACTCAGGTCTGGATCGACGGCGACGATCGAGTGCGCCGGATCGTGACCGAGGTGGAGATCGAACAGCAGGGACAGCAAGTTACCCAGCAGTCAACGGTCGAGTACTACGAGTTCGGTGTCGAGGTGGACGTGCAGCCGCCGCCGGAGGAGGACACGGTGGACATCACCGAGCTCGGGGCTGGAGGCCAGGCTCCGTAGACGGTGGCAGGATGTCCCCGGAAGCAGGCCGAAAAACGCTCGGGGAAGGTCCGACCATGAAGCGGCGAACGAAGATCATCGCCACGATCGGCCCGGCCACGCGCGACCCAGAGAGTCTCGAGAAGCTCATCGACGCGGGCGTGGACGTCGTACGGCTTAACTTCGCGCACGCCACCATCGAAGATCACGCGCGCACGGCCGAGCTCGCCCGCAAGACGGCGGCCGCACAACGGCGCTGTGTTGGGGTGCTCGTGGATCTGCCCGGCCCCAAGATGCGCACCGGGCCGATCGCGGCCGACGAGGTCGAGTTGCACGCGGGTCAACGGTTCACCCTGTCCGGAGATGAAATCGACGGCGACCAGACGCGCGTCTCGACCTCCGTTGGGACCCTGGCGCAGATGCTGTCCGAAGGAGACGAGATCTACTTGGCCGACGGCGAGATCGTGTTGCGCGTTGTGTCCATCGAGGGCTCCGACGTCCACACCGAGATTCTCACTCACGGGATCCTGCGGTCGCGCAAGGGAATGCACATCCCGGGCGCGGAACGCCACATCCAGGCCTTCACGGACGACGACAGACACGCCCTCGAAATGGCGCTCAAGATAAAGGCCAATTTCGTCGGCCTCTCGTTCATTCGCGATGCGGACGACCTTCGACGAGCGCGCGAGGCTTTGCCGAAACGAGGCTATCGACCGCACCTGGTGGCGAAGATCGAAACGCGCTCGGCCCTTGACAACCTGAGCGACATCGTGAACGAGGCCGACGCCGTGATGGTCGCTCGTGGAGATCTCGGCATCCAGACGCCGCTCCGCCGCGTGCCATTGCTCCAGAAGGAGATCATCCACCTCTGCAACCTGCGGGGGATACCCGTCATAACGGCCACGCAGATGCTCGAATCGATGACGCGTTCCCCGCTGCCGACCCGCGCCGAGGTCACCGATGTCGCGAACGCGGTGCTCGACGGCACCGACGCACTGATGCTGTCCGAGGAGACAGCGGTGGGCGATTATCCGACGACGACGGTGGAGACCATGGCGGGCATTGTCGAGGAATCCGAGCACCAGGCTCGTAGCCATGCAGAGCCCGAGACTCCGGGTATGGACGACGATCGTGTGTCGTGGGCCGTGGCTCACGCGGGGGTCGCCGCGTCCGAGGACCTCGGAGTTCAGGCGATCCTCTGTCCCACCAGAACCGGTTCGACCGTGCGGCGGGTCGCCGCCTTTCGGCCCAGTATGCCGATCATCGGAATCTCGTCGCGCGAGCAAACCCTCGGCGTGATGACCTTGAACTGGGGTGTGATTCCGCTCCCCACGCAGGACATGGGAGAGGCGCGCGATATGCGCGACGAAACCGACAGAGCAGTGGCCGCAGCGCGCGCCGCCGGGCTCGTCGACGAGCGTCATTTGGTCGCCGTGGTTGCGGGCAGTCCAGGCCCCCGTGCAGGGCGCACAGACTTCACTCGCATCGTTCGCTGCTGAGCGCCGTTTTGTCCTGCGGTCCGGCCGAGCCCGCCCCGCTCGTCCTGCGGTCCGGCCGAGCCCGCCCCGCTTGTCCTGCGGTCCGGCCGAGCCCGCCCCGCTCGCGGCTCTGTCCTCGGCCGAGCGGTAATCTCAAGGGATAACCACACTTTTCTGCGGCAAATCACGCAGGGATGAACGGTGCTTCACGGGGGTTTCTCGTCCTAGAGGAGGGTTCGCAGCCGGATGGCTACTGAGATCAAGATGCCGCAACTCGGCGAGTCGGTCGTCGAAGGAACCATCACCAGGTGGCTCAAGCAGGAGGGGGACACCATCGCGGAGGACGAGCTCCTCGTCGAGGTTTCCACCGACAAGGTCGATTCCGAGGTTCCCTCCTCGGCTTCAGGCACGATCGAGCAGATCCTGGTCCAGGAGGGCGAAACCGTGAAGGTCGGAACCGCGATCGCTCTGGTCGGCGAGGGCGGCGAGTCCTCCGGGAACGGCCAGCAGGACTCCGGACGGCAACAGGAAGAGGAGTCGGCCGACGAGAAACCCGAGGCAGCCGGTCAGGAGGAGCGAGAGGCGGAACCCGAGGACTCGGAGGAGTCGGGCCGGCAGGCGGCCGAGGCGGATTCGTCCCAGGAATCCGGCGACAAGGAGGAGACGGGCGACAAGGCCGAGGAGGCCGTCGCCGACAAGGAGGGCGCTGCCCCGGGGAAGACGGCGGAGTCGGGCGACACCTCGAAGCGAGGGATCATCTCGCCCCTCGTCCGGCGGCTGGCAGACGAGCATTCGATCGAACTCGATCAGGTCGAGGGAACCGGAACGGGCGGCCGCATCCGAAAGCAGGACGTGCTGAAGTTCGTCGAGCGGCAGAAGTCCAAGCCCGCTGCGGTGGCGACCGAGCAGGCCGAGGAGGCGCCCGCGCCGAAGGAGGAGCGCAAGCCCTCCGCGCCCGCCGCCACTCGGGAGCCCGGCGAGCGCGAGACCCTCGTGCCGTGGACCAACATCCGCCGGCGCACCGCGGAGCACATGGTGGCCAGCTCCCGCGAGGTCGCCCGGGCCTGGAACGCGGTCGAGGTCGACTGGTCCAATGTGGCCAAACTTCGTGCACAGGCCAAGGAATCGTTCAGGGCAAAGGAGGGCTTCGGCCTTACATACATGCCGTTCCTCGCGAAGTCGCTCTGCGAGACGCTGCTCGAGCTGCCGGTCATCAACTCGACCTACGACCCGGACCAGCAGGGCAACGTCGAGAAGCACTACGTGAACCTCGGCATCGCGGTCGCCCTCGAAGGGGGCGGGCTCATCGTGCCCGTGATCAAGAACGCAGACGAAAAGAACCTCATCGGACTTGCGCGCGGTGTCTACGACGTCGCGACGCGCGCTCGCTCCAAGAGGCTGGCGCCGGACGATCTCACGGGCGGGACCTTCAGCATCACGAACCCAGGTCCGTTCGGATCGATCATTTCGGTCCCCATCATTCCTCGGGGCCAGACTGCCATCATCGGCTTCGAGGCGATTACCAAGCAGGTCGTTGCGACAGAGGACGACCAGATTGCAATCCGCCACATGGGCATCCTCGACATGGCATGGGACCACCGGGCAATAGACGGAGCGGAGGCGGCACAATTCCTCGCCCGTTTGAAAGAGCGCATCGAGACGACGGACTTCTCGGCGGAGTTGCAGCAGTATTCATGAGCGCGCTACCGGTGTTGACGGCTTCCTGGCTCGGTCGCGTCGATTACGGCGATGCTTGGGAGGCGCAACGCGAATTGTTTCTTGCTCGTCTCGACGCGGACCGTGGCGACTCGTTGATGCTGCTCGAGCACCCGCCGACCTACACGCTGGGACGGAGAGCACTCGAGGACGACCTCGTCTACAAAGAGCCGCAGCGAGCCGCGCGCGGAATCTCGTTATTCAACGTCGACCGTGGGGGCCGAGCGACCTATCACGGTCCCGGCCAGCTCGTCGGGTACCCGATCATGGCGCTGGGCGGCAGCGAAGCGAACCACCGCTACGACGTCATCAAGTACCTCCGCAAGCTCGAGGACGTCGTGATCGCGGTTGCAGCGGATCTGGGAGTCGAGGCTCATCGCGACAGGGAGCACACGGGTGTGTGGGTCGGCACGAACAAGATCGGTGCGATCGGCGTCAAGATCACGCGGGGGATCACCATGCACGGGTTCGCCTTCAACGTGTCGACCGATCTGTCGATGTTCGAGGGGATCGTTCCCTGCGGGATCGCCGGTCGCTGGGTGACCTCTGTGCTCGCCGAGACCGGTGAGCATCACGGAGTCAAGGAAGTCGCTAACCTGGCAGCCGACCACCTGGCCTCGGTCTTCGGCCGCTCGCTTGTGTGGACTCACCCCAAGAATTTGTTGGTCGCCGGCCTTGCTGGGGCCGGTCGAGGTCGCTGAACCTAGCGCCGGAGGATTTCAAGCGTTGGCGCGATCGTCGAGACGATCGCTAGGAGGAGGATCGGCAGATGGGCAAGAGCAAGGACAAACACACCGAGTTAGGACTCAAAGAAGAGGACCTGCTCGCCATGTACCGATTCATGCTGCTGGCTCGCTATTGCGACGAACGTCAATGGGCGCTGAACCGGCAGGGCAAGGCCCCCTTCGTGGTTCCGGTGTCTGGGCACGAGGGGGCTCAGGTCGGGTCCATCTGGGCGTTCGAACGGGGCAAGGACGTCTTCTGCCCCTACTACCGCGACATGGCGCTGTGCCTCGCGGCCGGCTTCACCCCAAAGGATGTCTTCACTGGGCTGTTCGGAAAACTCGACGACCCGTCGTCCGGAGGCCGCCAGATGCCCGCCCACTGGGGGAGCCGCAAGCTGAACATCATCACCGGTTCGTCTCCGATCGCGACGCAGGTGCTCCACGCGGCCGGTATCGCCTACTCGAAGAAATACAAGCATGAGGACTCGGTCGTCGGCACCTGGTTCGGCGAGGGCGCGACGTCCGAGGGGGATTGGCACGGAGCGATGAACTTCGCCGGGATCCACAAGCTCCCACTGGTTTTCTTCTGCGAGAACAACCAGTACGCGATCAGCGTGCACGAGAGCAAACAGGTGGCGGGCCGGGTGTACAAACGCGCCGAGGGGTACGGAATGCCCGGCGTCGAAGGCGACGGCAACGACGTCCTCGAGTCGTACCGGCTCGCGAAGGACGCAGTGGATCGGGCTCGTGCCGGCGAGGGCCCGTCGCTCATCGAGTTGCGCACGTACCGCTTCTACTCACACACCTCCGACGACGACGACCGCACGTACAGGTCGCGCGAGGAGGTCGAGGAGTGGCGAAAGAAGGATCCGATCCTGAGATTCGAGAAGTACCTCACCGACGCCGAGGTGCTGGAGGACAAGGGCCTCGAGTCCATGCGCGAGGAAGCCAGGTCCGATGTCGCCGACGGTGTCAAGCAGGCGAACGAATCCGAGTTCCCGGATCCCTCCACGGGAGCGCTCCACGTCTTCCAGGAGGCGCAGTGATGTCGGAGAAAACGTTGATCCAGGCGGTCCACGACACCCTCCAGGAGGAGATGCAGCGCGACGACCGCGTGGTCGTACTCGGCGAGGACGTAGGCGCGCGCGGCGGCGTCTTCCGCGCCACTATGGGCTTTCTCGACGAGTTCGGTGAGGAGCGGGTACTCGACACACCGCTCGATGAGTGTCTCATCGCCGGCGTCGCGATCGGCATGGCACTCGATGGGCTGCGTCCGGTTGCCGAGATGCAGTTCGCCGACTTCATCTTCCCTGCGTTCAACCAGATCGTGTCCGAAGCCGCTCGGATTCGCTACCGGAGCAACAACGACTTCAACGTTCCGATGGTGATCCGCACCCCATGGGGTGGTGGCGTTCACGGCGCGCTGTACCACTCGCAGTCGATCGAGGCCTTCTTCGCGCACGTTCCTGGCATCAAGGTCGTCGCGCCGTCCACTCCGTACGACGCCAAGGGGATGCTGATTCAGGCGCTCGCGGACGAGGATCCCGTTCTTTACCTCGAGCACAAGAAGACCTACCGGCTCATCAAGGGCGAGGTTCCGGACGAGCGTTACACGGTCGAGTTCGGCCAGGCTGTGGTGCGGCGCGAGGGCGCGGACCTGACCTGCGTTTCCTACGGGTTGATGCACCACTTCTGTCTCGAAGCTGCCGAGAAACTATCGGGCGAGGGGATCGACGTCGAGGTCATCGACCTTCGCAGCATCTACCCGCTCGACATCGGCACCGTGCTCGAGTCGGTTGGCAAGACCGGCAAGGCAATGGTGGTCTACGAGGACAACAAGTTCCTCGGTGTGGGGGCCGAGGTCGCCGCTCAGATCGCCGAGCAAGCTCTGTTCGATCTCGACGGACCCATCGTTCGCCTCGCCGGCCCGCACGTGCCGGCGATGCCGTACGCGCCGACGCTCGAGGGCTGGTTCATGCCGAACCCCGACAAGATCGAACAAGAAATGCGCAAACTAGCCGGCTTCTAGATTCTGAGAAGCCGCGCGAGGCTATGAGCCTGCGGGCAATAGACTGATCGGGATGGCTCAAACACCCCTCATTCCCACCATCAAGACCCGCAAGGACGTCGAGCGCGACCTCCGGCGCGGCGTTCCCATGCGCAGCGCGCCCGGAGAGGGCGCACCTCGTCCTCAGCGACGACCGGAGTGGCTCAAGGTCAAGGTCCAGCAGGGCGAGAACTTCACCGAGCTGCGCAACATAATGCGCGAGCGCGGGCTGGCGACCGTGTGCGAGCAGGCCAATTGTCCCAACATCTACGAATGCTGGGAGGCGCGCGAGGCGACCTTCCTGCTGTGCGGCGATCTCTGCACACGGCGTTGCGGTTTCTGCGACGTCATGACGGCGAAGCCGCAGGCACTCGATCCCGAGGAACCCACCAAAGTCGCCGAGGCCGTGCGCCTCATGGGCCTGAAGTTCGCCGTCGTAACGGGAGTCGCTCGTGACGATCAGGACGACGCCGCGAGCGCGCACTGGGCCGCGACGATCAGGGCCGTGCGCGAGACGGTGCCCGGCTGCGGCGTCGAGGTGCTGATTCCCGACTTCAAGGGCAGGCGAGAGCCTCCGCGCGAGTCGTTGGCCCGGGTCATCGAGGCCGGGCCCGACGTGCTCGCTCACAACCTCGAGACCGTCGAGCGCCTGCATCCGGACATCCGGCCCGGCTTCGGCTACCGGGCGAGCCTCGATCTCCTTGAGTGGGCCAAGGAGCTGAACCCCGACCAGGTCACAAAGTCGAATCTCATCGTGGGCATGGGGGAGACGGAGGACGAGCTACGTCGGGCGATGCGCGACCTCAACGAGGTCGGCTGCGACATCCTCACGATCGGCCAATACCTGCAGCCGAGCGTGTCGTGGCATCTCGCCGTCGATCGGTGGGTGCATCCGGAAGAGTTCGCACGCTTCAAGACCTACGGCGAGGACGAGCTTGACTTCGCGTGGGTCGAATCGGGCCCCCTCGTGCGCTCGAGCTACAAGGCGGGACAGCAGTTCCGCGCCGCCGCGGACCGGATCGCAGCCAACACTCGCTAACCTACCCATTGTGAACAAAAGGGACTGGCCGCGCTCCGATTCTGCGGCCCCGCCGAGCCGGCTCCGCGCAATCGCGGTCTCGGCTGTGACCATCCTCTTCGCGCTTCCTCTGTTCTTCATGGTCGCCGGAGCGCTGAGAAGACCAGGCATCGCCCCACCCGACGGCTTCGAGTGGATCCCGCCCAACCGAACCTGGTCGAACTATTCCTTCGCCAACGACATCGTCCCGCTCGGTGATTACGCGCTGAACTCGCTTCTCGTGGTGGTCGTTGCGGTCCCCCTGACGGTGCTGATCGCGTCCTGGGCGGGATTCGCGATCGCGACCGCCGAGCAGGCGACACGCAAGCGTCTTGTTGTCATCTCGGTGCTGGCGCTGATGGTGCCTCTGAGCGCCCTGTGGGTCGCGCGGGCCGCGCTCTACGACGCGACCGGAATCATCGACACGCCCCTCGCGTTGATCGCTCCTGCACTGATGGCCACAACCCCGTTCTACGTGCTCATCTTTGCCCTCGCCTACAGCCGGGTGCCGCGGCACGTCTACGAGGCCGCCGAACTCGACGGGCTATCGCCGTTTCTAATCTGGTGGCGCGTCGCCTGTCCGCTCGCCAAGCCCGCCGCGTTCGCGGTCGCCGTGCTCGCGTTCGCCTGGCACTGGTCGAACTTCACCGATGCGTTGCTCTACATCTCGACCGAGGAGCGCTCGACACTTCCGCTTGGCCTGCGCGACCTCTATAGCCTGGAGCCGACTAACCACCCGATTCTTCTCGCGGGTGCGGTTCTGGTGACGGTGCCCGCGGTTCTCGCCTTCCTGAGCGCACAACGAGCGTTCTTCACCAGGACCTTGGAGCTCTGAGTGCTTAGGTCGGCGGCGCTGGCACTCGCGGGCGCAACATTGCTTGCGGCATGCTCGACTTCGAGCGGCGCCGAGCGCGACGTCGTCCAGGTCCAGGTGTCGGGTGAGGCCGAGGAGATCGCGGTCTACGACGCGCTCGTCAACGCGTTCGAGAAGGAGAGCCCCGGCATCGACGTGCAACTCATGCCCGTGTCGGACAAGGACGACCACCTTGCCAAGCTCACCACCTCGTTCTCGAACGGCAACCCTCCCGACGTCTTTCTCATCAACTTTCGCGAGTACTCGCAGTACGTTGCGCGCGGCGCAGTCGAGGCGGTCGAACCGTATCTCGACTCCAACGGAGTCGACGCGGCCGACTACTACGACCAGCCGATGGAGGCGTTCACGTACGACGGAACCCTGCAATGTATGCCCCAGAACATCTCGTCGCTGGTCGTCTACTACAACACCAAGCTTCTGAAGGAGGCGGGGCTGGAGCGCCCGCCGGAGGACTGGGACTGGGATGAGTTCCGTCGCTACGCGGTCGAGCTAACGACCGACAATGAGCGCGGGCTCGGGATCGAGCCGAGCGTCATCCGCCTTGCCCCCTTCGTCTGGTCGAACGGAGGTGAGTTGACCGACGATCCGGACACCCCTATGCGCTTCACTCTCGAAGAACCGGCCTCGCGCGAGGCGCTCGAGTACATCGTTTCGCTGGTTCGCGACGACGGCGTCGTACCCACCGAGGAGGAGATCGCCGCACAGGACCTCGAGACTCGCTTCGTCGGCAACAAGCTCGGAATGCTCCTGTCCTCGCGCCGTGAGGTTCCCGCGCTAAGAGAGGTGTCGGGGCTGAAGTTCGATGTCGCGCCGCTGCCAACGTCGCGTGAGCGAGCAGGGATTCTTCATTCGGATGCTTACTGCATTGCCGCTGGGGCCCCGGCCCCCAATGACGCGTACGAATTCATTCGCTTCGCCACGGGGAAACAGGGTCAGACGATCACTGCTCTCGGGGGCCGGACCGTCCCGTCGATGATCGAGGTCGCCGAGTCGGGCGCGTTTCTCGATCCGACTCAGGCGCCGCGCCATTCTGAGGTGTTCCTCGACGGTGTCGACGCCATACGGCGCACACCGGTGATCCCGAGTTGGCCCGAGATCGAGGACGAGGCGGAGGAGGTCCTCACCCGCGTGTTCTACGAGGCCGACTACACGATCGACGACGGCCTGGAGGAGCTCGAGGTCACAACGGGGGGTCTCTTCGAGGAGGGTTCGGACGGTTGAGCGTCGCGGTCCGAGGACTGCGCAAGACCTACTCCGAGTCGCATCGCAACGGGGCACCGGTCGCCGCGCTCCAGGATGTCGATCTCGAGGCGAAACCCGGGGAGCTGCTCGTCATCGTCGGACCGTCCGGCTCGGGAAAGTCGACGCTTCTTCGATGCGTCGCGGGCCTGGAGAAACCCGACGCGGGCCGCGTTTCCATCGCCTCGCGAGACGTCACAAAGGTGCGCCCGGGAGACAGGGACGTTGCCATGGTGTTCCAGGAGTACGCGCTCTACCCGCACGTCTCCGTGAGCGGCAACATCTCCTTTGGACTACGGGCTCGCAAGGTGCCGGCCGATGAGATCGTCAAGCGGGTCGCAAGCACCGCCGAGCTGCTCGGACTCGGTGAACTGCTTCATCGCAAACCTCCCGAGCTGTCCGGAGGTGAGCGCCAGCGAGTTGCTCTTGCGCGCGCAATCGTCCGCGACCCGCAGGCGTTTCTCCTGGACGAGCCCCTGTCGAATCTGGATGCCGAACTCAGAGCTCGGACCCGCGCCGACATCCGGTCGCTTCAGAGAGATCTCGGAAAGACCATGATCTACGTCACCCACGACCAGGTCGAGGCGATGACCATGGGAGACAGGGTGGCGGTTCTGCGGTTGGGGCGTTTGGAACAGATCGGCACGCCCATCGACGTCTACGACCGGCCCGCCAACAGGTTCGTGGGAAGCTTCTTCGGAAGCCCGCCCATGAACATGTTCCCGGCCGAGATCAGCCCGGACCACCCACTCGCCGCCTCTCTCGGCGTGAGGCCGGAGGACGTCTCCATCGTCGACCGCGAATTCGCCAAGCTCACCGGAGAGGTCAGGCTGGTCGAAACCATCGGCAGCGAGGCCATCGTGCACGTCGGGGTCGACCACGGCCGGTTCTTGCTAAAGACGCCCAGAGGCGAGGCCCCCGCCCTCACGGATCGCGTGGGCCTCAACTTTCCCAAAGATGCCGTTCATGCCTTCGACGCGGAGGGGCGACGAATGTGAGCTTCCGCCCGCGTCTAAGGTCGACGTCGCTCGCGTGGCCGTATCTGTTGGGAATCGGCCTGCTGGTCGTCATTCCCGTGGCCGGAACCCTGTACCTCGCGTTCACCGAGTACTTCGGGATCGTGGCTCCCGAGTTCATCGGGGTGGACAACTTCACACGCATGCTCGCCTCGGACCGTTTCTGGACCGCGCTCGGCAACTCCTCGATTTACGTCTTGATCGCCGTGCCTCTGCGCGTCGTGGGCGCGGTGGGATTCGCCCTCCTACTGCACAGACGTTCGACCGGATCGAGTGCCGCGCGCACCGCCGTCTTTCTTCCGACGGTCGTTCCCGACGTGGCATACGCGCTGCTGTGGCTCTACATCTTCAACCCGCTGTTCGGCCCTCTCACGCTGGGACTCGAATCCATTGGAGTCCCGTCTCCCGAATGGCTTGTTGATCCGACCACGGCGCGTTTCTCGGTCGCGCTGATGAGTGCTTTTCAAATCGGTGAGGGTTTCGTCATCGCCCTGGCCGTGAGACGAAGTATCCCGAATCATCTCTACGAGTCGGCTGCGGTCGATGGAGCTTCTCGGTGGTTCACGCTCTCGAGGGTCACGCTCCCTCTGATGTTCCCTGTGGTGGTGTTGCTCGCCCTGCGCGACGTCATTGTCAGCTTTCAGGCGAACTTCGTGCCCGCGTTGATCGTGACCGAAGGGGGTCCACGGTTGGCGACGTTCTTCCTGCCTCTGTACGTCTACAGGGAGGGTTTTCGCTACGGACGTCTGGGCTACGCGGCCGCGGTGACTCTCACGATGTTCGTGGTCACGGCGGTGGTGGTGCTCGTCCAGTACCGTCTCGCACGGCGCTGGAGACTCGTCTAGCAGAAGCTCAGTCGAGCAGAGCTTCCGCGGCGACCTCTTCGACCTCGCCGCACTTGCAGCAGAACGCCTTGGTGGCGTCCCTACTGTCCCGGCACCAGATGGTCGTCGTGTTGCAGTTCGAACAATGGTGGATCTTGCTGACGATCGGCGTCACTGTGGCCCGTCCTGTCCGGCTCGTGCTTCCTCTGCTTGAATATATGTAGCCTCTGCCCACTAGGACGACCTGCAAACCAACTAGGTTGCAGGAAAGTTTCAGATTGCATCGAGCGCCCGGCGGAGGTCGGCCCACAGGTCCTCTACGAATTCGACTCCGACGTTGAGCCTCAGCAAGCCCTCGGGCACCGCCTCCTCACCCGCGTACCTGCTGCGCCGGTCGATCGTGGTCTCGAGGCCGCCGAGGCTGGTGGCGTCGACGACGATCTCCAGGGCCCCCGTGATCCGATCCGCCATCGCTGCGTCCGCGACCTCGAAGCAAACCATGGCTCCGAAACCATCCATCTGCCGGGCGGCGACGTCGTGACCGGGATCGTCGGGGAGTCCCGGATAACGAACCCGAGTGACGACGGGGTGCTCGTCGAGCCGCCGAGCGAGCTCTTCGGCGTTGGCCTGGGCGCGCTCCAGCCGCAGAGGCAAGGTCCGCAGGCCTCGGAGGGCAAGCCACGATTCCATCGGTCCCGCGATCGCGCCGTAGAGCGAGCGAAGTTGGAGCAACTCTTCAAGGGTCTGGTCGTCGCGCGTCACCACGGCCCCCAGCAACACGTCGGAGTGTCCCGAGATGTACTTGGTGACGCTGTGAACCACGATGTCGGCGCCGAGATCCAGAGGTCGTTGCAGCAACGGCGTCGCGAACGTGCTGTCCACCGCGACCTGCGCGCCGCGCCCGTGCGCCCCCTCCGCCAGCGCGGCGATGTCGGCTACGTTCATTAGCGGATTGGTCGGACTCTCGAGCCAGAGGAGCTCGGCTGAATCGCACGCATCGAGCACCTGGGTCGTGTCTGACACATCGACCTCTTTGTAGGAGAGGCGCCCGTCCTCGGCCGCCTCGTAGACGAACTTGCGCGCGCCGTAGTACGCATCGAACGGCATGACCACGCCGGAGCCCACGGGAAGGAGTTCGAGCACAGCGCTGATGGCGCCCATCCCGGACGAGTACACGAGCGCCCGGCCCCCCTCGAGCGCTCCGAGCACCTCTTCGAGCGCGCTCCAGTTCGGACTACCGTGACGGCCGTAGATGCTCTCGCCGCCGGGGTGGAAAGTAGAGCTGAGGGTTACGGGCAGGTTCGTCGGGGCCCCCGGCTGCTTCGTGCCTCGCCCCGCGGTCACGGCGACGGTCGAGGGGTGCAACTCCTGATTCACGGGCAACTCCTCTGCTCATGCGATCGCTTACCGCCACATGTTCTGTAGCGACGGTACCGCCGAGCGGTTGCGAGGCCAAGAACTTGCCGGCATTTCGCCCCGTTGCTGGAACTAGCGCACAAATGGGCTCCGAGCCAGGGCGGCTCCCTTATGATGCGCCTCATCGAGGTATTTACGTATCGGGAGTGTGACCCGATTCGTTTCGAGGAGAAAGGCTAGGAGTAGCCGCCCATGACGTACATCATTGCTGAGCCTTGCATCGGCGTGAAGGACAGGGCTTGCGTCGACGAGTGCCCGGTCGACTGCATCTACGAGGGCGAAGAGCAGCTGTTTATCCACCCCGAAGAATGCGTGGACTGCGACGCGTGCCTCCCCGCATGCCCGGTGGATGCGATCTTCCCAGGAGACAGTGTCCCCGCCGAGTGGAGCGAGTACTACGCCAAGAACACTCAATGGTTCGAGGAGCACCCGGACGCGTCTGGAGGAGCGATGGAGAGCCCCTTCGCGCCCGCCGAGGAGCGCGGCGAATAGTAATCGCGCAGCTCCCGCAGGACTGGCCGAACCATATCGGTCGCCGCGTCACCATGCGGTGGTTGAATCACGACGACGGGGACACGCACTCCGAGCTCTACGGAGTCCTGCAGTCGGTCTTCGAGAGCGATGGAGGCCAGGTTCTCAAGGTCTTGGACAAACGGGGCCAAACCCACACCGTCAGAGTCGAAGACATCATCGCCGCCCGCATTCGGTGACGGCCGGCTGCCTACCAAACCCACCTTTCTCTGGTCGGTAGATCCGCATACGTTCGGGTACGCGCCCGTTAGGATGGTTGCCGGAATGAAACCCATGACCCCCTGACCGAGGGCTGGAGAGGATAGGTAGTGTCGACCCAGATCGCCCCACCGAAGCAACCCGGGGCTGATCGCAAGGAACTAGATCAAGTAGTCATCCGCTTCGCGGGGGACTCGGGTGACGGAATGCAGCTCACCGGCGAGCGTTTCACCAGCGCGACCGCCTTCTTCGGCAACGACCTTGCGACCCAGCCCGACTTTCCCGCGGAGATCCGAGCCCCCGCCGGCACCATTCCGGGCGTCAGCGCGTTCCAGATCCAGTTCAGCGACCACGACATCCTGACGCCCGGGGACGCTCCGAGCGTGCTCGTGGCGATGAACCCGGCAGCCCTCAAGGCTCATCTGAAGGAGTTGTTGGTGGGCGGCCTGCTGATCGTCAACTCGGATGCGTTCGACAAGCGCAACTTCGACAAGGTCGGCTACGACGCCAACCCACTCGAGGACGACTCGCTCAAGAGCTATCAGGTTTACGACATCGGTATGACCTCGATGACACTCGAGGCGGTCAAGGGGGTCGGGCTCAACAAGAAAGAAGCGGGACGCTGCAAGAACATGTTCGCTCTCGGGGTCATCTCCTGGATGTACGGGCGACCGCTGGACCCCACCATCGACTGGCTCGACAAGAAGTTCGGGCGTAAGCCGGAGCTCGCCGAAGCCAACACGAAGGCGCTCAAAGCAGGACACGCCTTCGGCGAGACCGCCGAGCTGACCGCCTTCGAGGTCAAGCCGGCGACCATCGCTCCGGGAACGTATCGCCGCATAACGGGGAACCAGGCGATCGCCTACGGACTTCTCGCGGCGAGCGTGCAGAGCAAGCTGCCGCTGTTCCTCGGGAGCTATCCGATCACCCCGGCCTCCGACATCCTGCACGAGCTCTCGCGCCACAAGAACTTCG
>JBOGWS010000099.1:0-25689 GCA_050693895.1 Actinomycetota bacterium
CCCCATCTTCCGCCCTTGAATGCCGGTTCTTGGGTTTCTGGATCCTTGCCCGGCCCTCAGTCCCCCGGCAGCTCCGGGATCTGGGCCAGCACGCCGTCAATAAGGCCCTCGAGCGAATCTCGCCAGGCACCCTGACCGAGCACCGACAACTCCGCCAGCGCCTCCGCTCGGAAGCCCTCCGCCATCTCGATGGTGGCCTCGATCGACCCGGTCGCCACGAGCGTCGGGAGAACCTGCTCGAGCTCTCGATCACCGTTCGAGAGCCGGGTCACGAGCCGCGGATCACGCTCGCACGCGAGCAGAACGGGAGCTGTAAACACACCCGCCTTCAGATCGGTACCCGGCTGCTTACCGATAACCGACGGATCGCCCAAGAGGTCCAAGACATCGTCCACGACCTGGAAGGCAAGACCGAGCTTTTCTCCGTATGTGACGAGCGCCAACCTCTCGGCCGCCGATGTGCCGGACGTTGCAGCGCCCAGCTCGCAGGACGCACGGAAAAGCGCGGCCGTCTTGAGCGAAATGGTGTGGATGTAATCATCGACGGGGCGGTGAGGATCGTCTAGGGACGCGGTCTCCACGATCTGTCCTTCGCACACCTGCGCGATGGCGCGCGCAAGAATGCCCGGCACTTCGCCCCCCGCGTCCGCACCGAGTGCACAGCCGCAGGCGAAGAGATAGTCGCCTGCGAGCACTGCAACCTCGGTCCCCCATTTGCTGTGAGCCGTCGGTACGCCTCGCCGGGTTTCCGTTTCGTCCATGACGTCGTCGTGGTAGAGCGTGGCCAGGTGAACCAGCTCGACGGCTGCTGCCGACAGGTCGGTAGCGGGTCCCCTCGCATTTCCAACATGCGAGGAGAGCAGCACCAGCGTGGGCCTGACGCGCTTACCGCCGGCTTTGATCAGATGAAGGCAGGCCTCGCTTACGAGCGGATGTGAAGACGCGCCGGCAGTGTTCTGCAGAAGGTTCTCCACCCGATCGACATCGTCCCTCAACCAGTTCATCTCGCGGACGCTCACGGCGCTCTATTCACCCACGACCTGGATGCAGTACCGACGAGGACGTGACGAGTCAAGTTCGACGAAGAGCACGCGCTGGTCTTGGCCGAGCAGGGGTCCGCTTTCGACAATCGGAATGCACTCGGACGTCTTTCCCGCGAAAACGTGGAAGAGATGTGATGGCGCGTTCGGGGGCTCGTCCTCGGTCATGTTCTCGGTCCGAATCGAGAAATCATCGTGTTGGTAGTAGAGGTCGTCGGGAGCGAGCTTGTGCATCGCCTCCTCAAGTTGCCGAACGACCTCGACACCGCCCTTCGCGATCATCACGGAACATGTCGTGTGCGGCGAAAAGACCAGGACGTTGCCTCTGGTGACCCCGGAGGCCCGAGCGACCTCGAGCACTTCCTCCGTTATGTCGAGCGCATCGAGCCGCCCACCCGTCTTGGTCTCGAACTCTTCGAAGGCGATCACGAAGCACATTCTGACCCACTAATTAGGAAAGTAGTTTGGACGCTCGTTCGGGGTGGTTGAACGCTTGTTTAAGGGATTCATGAGAGGTTTCCGGGGTAGGCCACGAGCAACGAGCAAGGAAACCGAGGAGGAGTACATGAACTCGATAATCAAGAAGGCGATCGCGGCCGTCGCGGTCACAAAGGGAATCGAGAAGATCCAGGACATGCGCCAACCGAAGCGTTCATTGGCTTCCCGCGTCTCGCCGGTGCTCGCTCTTGCGGGCCTGGGGGCCGGGGTCTTCTATCTGAGCAAGTCAGGAAGGCTCCAGCCGCTGATCGCTCGAGCCAAGGCCGTGGCCGGTGGCAACAACGACGACGCTGTTCTCGAAGACAGCCTCCGGGAACCGGCCACAGCTACAACGGTCTAGAGACTTGTCCGCCCTTCGGGCGGATCCGAGCCTTTCGCTCGGCAAGGCGCAGCGGAGCTTCACCGAAGCCCAGACGACTCGTCCCAAGTAGTTAGCGGGGCGCCTGCAAAAAAGGCGCCCCGCTGTCATGTATCACGGCGCACGCGCTCGATGAGGTAGAACCCTTAAATGGGAGATCGGACAGTGCCATCGCCCCCCGACCCACCACCCTCGTTCCTGCAGAGTGAGGACTTCTCGATCCTCTGCGAGATCGAGCCCTCACGCAAGCCGAACATCGACCACGTTCGCACTCAGATAGACGTCCTCAATCCTGTAGTAAACGCGTTTCTCATTCCCGACAATCACCTTGGACGAGCGACGGTGTCGAGCGTCGCCGTTGCCCACGAGGTCGCCTATATGGGTGGCCGCTCGATCGCCTGCATCAACGCGCGTGATCGCAACCTGCTCGGATTCCGGCGTGATCTGCTCACCGCCGCCGCTTACGGAGTCGATCACTTCCTGTTCGTGTATGGCGACGCCCCCAAGGAGGGCAGGCGCACCGACGATCTGAGCGTCCGAGGGATGATCTCGGAGGTTCGCAACTTTGGAACCGGTGCTCTGTTCGAGGGATACGCGGACTTCAAGATCGGAACGGTGGCGAAGACTGGCAAGCCGATCACCTGGCGAGCCGCGGCCGACTTTCTCTTCGTTCAGATCACCTACGCGCCGCACAGGCTCCTGGAATGGAGAAGCGAGCTCAACTTCAACGGTGGTGTCTACGCGGGAGTGCTGGTCCTGGCAAGCGCTCGCATGGCACGACGCGTCAACGCGACCATCCCCGACATTCGCATCCCTCAGCGGATCATCGACAAGCTCGAGTCGGATCCCGACTACGGGATCGAGTTTGCATTGGAGCAGATTGAAGTAGTGCGCGACTCGGGACTCTTCGACGGCGTGCACCTCGTCCCGGTCACACGCTTCCGCCAGATAGCCGAGCGGCTGAGATCGCTCGATCGACGATACCCCGCATGAAGAAAGGCCACCCTTTGCGGGTGGCCTTCATTCGGATCGTTCGTACCCTATGACGCTCTGCGAGCGCGAGCGCGACGACGCTTGAGCGAGGCGCGCTCTTTATCGGTGAGACCGCCCCAGATGCCGTACTTCTGATTGGTGTCCATGGCGAACTCCAAGCACGGCTCCGCGACCGGGCAGCGCTGACAGACGGCCTTGGCGCGAGCCTCTCGGGCCTGCTTCTCGAGCTCGGACTCACCCTGGTCGGGACCGAAGAACAACGTGTTTTCGTACTCTCGACAGGCGGAATGCTCCTGCCAGTCGAGCTTCTCTACGGGATCCATCACTTGGACGGAGACCTCCTTCTGGTGTTGCAAGACGGCTGGCGGCCGTTGCTTGTTGTTGTGTCCAGCCGACAAAAAGCTAAACGAGCAGGCTGGAATTTCTATTTCCTCGGAAGTGCCGTTTACCTGCACATTCTCCGGCTATAAGTGCCCTAATGGGGCGAACCACTCCAAGGTGTTCGCTCCCAAGTGTCCACCACCTTTGGGAGGGCGTCAATGCCTGAAAACCGAGAAACATTGGCTGGCAAGTCCAAAGAGACCGCCGGAAAGGTCACGGGCGACGATCGCCTCGAGGCCGAGGGCAAGACCCAGCACGACACCGCCGAGGGCAAAGAGAAGGTCAAGAGCGCCGTTGACAAGGCCAAGGGCGCGGTGCAGGGCATCAAAGAAACGTTTTCGAAGGACAAGCGCTAGTCCATCGGATGCACTAAGGGGCCGGTCAGACGACCGGCCCCCTTTTCGCGTCGAGGAACAAAGAGCGTCGCCCGTCGTTGTTGCCTCGTGCAGCAGCGGTCGACGCCCAAGGAGCACAACTTGCCCGATCACCAGCGGGATGTCGAATTCGGCGGAAATCTCGATCCGGTGGCCGACTTCGGTCGCGCCGCAGCCACAGCTCGGGCGATCGAGAGCGCTGATCTCGAGTTCATCGGGATCCAGGACCACCCCTACCAGCGCCGCTTCTTCGACACCTGGACCCTCATGTCTGCCCTGGTGCCCTTGACCGAGCGGGTTCACTTCGTGACGGACGTGGCCAACCTTCAGTTGCGCCCCGCCCCCATGCTCGCAAAGGCGGCGGCGAGCCTGGACGTGATCAGCGGTGGGCGGATCGAGCTCGGCCTCGGAGCGGGCGGATTTCCCGAGGCCGTTCAGGCCATGGGGGGACCCGTTCGGAACGCCGCGGAAAGGGTCGACGCCCTCGAAGAGGCGATCGAACTGATGCGCCAGATGTGGTCCGGATCACCGTCCGTGAGCTTTGACGGCGAGCACTACTCGCTGAGAGGTCACAAGCCGGGTCCAACCCCCGCCCATCGGATCGAGATCTGGCTCGGCGCGCTCGGCCCGCGGATGCTGCGCTTGACCGGATCGGCCGCCGACGGTTGGATTCCTTCCCTCTCTTACGTCCCGCCCGAAAAGGCACTCGTCATGAACGCGAGGATCGACGAGGCAGCCGAGGCCGCGCATCGGAATCCAACGGAGATCCGGCGCGCCTACAACGTGATGGGCAGCATCGGTGTGGGCCATGCCCCAGGCATGGCGGGCCCACCCAAGCGGTGGATCGAGCACCTGACGAGCTACGTGCTCGACGTCGGCATGGATACTTTTCTGTTCTGGCCCACGAGCGACGACCGTCTCGTTCAGTTCGAGGTTTTTGGCCACGAGGTCGCCCCCGCCGTAAGAGAGGCCATTGCCCGCGAACGCGGTTGACCACCGGCGGCTCGAAGCTAGACAAACCGTGTCACGAGGCCCCTGTGGTGGTATCCCTCAAGAATGGCCACAAAGGAGAACCACCTCGTCCCCTTGCCACTCCAACGAACCGGGCTGTGGAGTGCGTATTTCCTCCTGACGGTGGCGGGGTTCCTGGCGATCCTCTACCTGATCGTGCGGCTGAAGATCATCTTCATCCCCGTCTTCGTGGCCCTCCTGATAACGACCCTGCTGGCCCCCCTCGGCTCCTACCTCCGCGCCCGAGGTTGGAGACCGCTGCTGGCGACGTGGACGGTGATCCTCGGTTCGCTCCTGATCCTGTCCGGCATCGTCGCGATTCTCGTCCCGCAGTTCACCGGACAGTTCGACGAGATGAGGACCAGGGCCACAGAGGGTTTCGACGACGTCGTCGTATGGCTGGGTGAGGGTCCGCTCCGTATCAGCGAGCAGGAGATCGACCGTTACATCGAACAAGCGACGGAACGAATCCAGGAGAACTCGGACCAGATCACCGGAGGAATCCTTTCCGGCCTGACGCTGACTTTTGAATTCATCGCCGGCATCCTGCTCGTCTTCGTCCTGGTCTTCTTCTTTCTCAAGGATGGGCCCGAGATCTGGGATTGGACCAAGAGGCAAGCAGCACGCCGCAACCGAGAACACATCGACGAAATGGGCCGACGTGCGTGGTCGACGCTGACAGGCTACGTACGGGGCACCGCCGTCGTGGCGTTGGTGGACGCGATTCTCATCGGCGTGGCGCTGCTGTTGGTTGGGAACCCACTGTGGATTCCACTCGCGATTATCACGTTCTTCGGCGCGTTCTTCCCGATAGTCGGTGCGGTGGTTGCCGGCGCGATCGCCGCTCTGGTCACTCTCGTAACCAACGGCGTAACCGATGCCCTCATCATCACGGGAGTGATCGTGCTCATTCAGCAGGTCGAGGGCGACGTCCTTCAGCCTGTTGTGATGGGCAAGGCGGTTCGGTTGCACCCGGTAGTGATCCTCGTTGTGCTGACTGCCGGCGCAATCCTGGGGGGCATTGCGGGGGCATTCGTTTCCGTTCCAGCAGCCGCAGTGGCTGCGACGGTGGGCAACTACATGAAGATGCAGCTTCGGTCGGAAGAGGATCTCACCGAGGACGACCGAGAGGCCGCAGCCGCCATCGACAGACAGAGCTAGTCGAGGCGCAACAGGGTCGCCCGGCGAAGGGACGAGCCGACGACGTCACACTCGGTGTCGTCTGATGAGCAGAGATTCAACTCGGTTCGATTGCTGCGACCGACGAAGGCCAGGAATGCGAACTGGCGCGCGTCGGGGGCCCAGGTGACATTGAGAATCCCCGGAAGCTCGTCCGTGATCTCACGGACGTCGCCCTGCGGCACGTCGATGAGCAGGGCGCGCGTCTTGGTTCGCGCCTCGTTAAGCACACCGGCAACGATGTGCTCTGAATCCGGCGACCATGCCCCGTCTGCAAGCACTCCGCCGCCCATCCCCACGGTGCTCTCCTCGCCGCTTTCGAGATCGATCAGAGTGGCTCCGTTCGGATCGCTGCGAAGAAGCCAGCGACCATCCGGGGAGGCATCCCACAGTTCGCTGGGTTCGATGTCCAGGCTCTGGACATCCTTCCTGGGTCCAAGGCTGAGCGTGACCGAAAGATCGCTCTCGTTCGCAACCAGCACGCGCTCTCCCGACCATGCGAGCAGGTTGAAACGTCCCGGCTCAGTCAGCTCGGTGCTGACCTTGGATTCGGCGTCGAAGACCACGACCTTGACCAGCCCCCGGCAACTCTCACCCGAGCACTTTCGCTCGACGATCGGTCGAAGATAGGCGAGCCGGGCATCCGTCGGATGCCACATCGGATTGAAACCGGGACCGATGTCGGTCGTTGCAACCGTCTCTACGTTTATCGTCCGCAGCACCGGCTCGGCCAGGAAGTCCTCTTCCTCCTGAGCGCCGGCCCCCGAGACGACATAGGCAACCCAGGGACTTGCCTCGCTTGCGTGCACGTCGTTCGTGGGAGCCCGGCCGATAGGGCGCGACGCTCCCGAATCGAGGTCGAGGCGCGAAAGCATGTCGCCACTCTGATAGAGAGCGCCGGTTGCTGCGTGACGCGGAACGGAGCTTGGAGGGGGTGCCGAGTCCGAGGCGCGCAGCACGGCGAAAACCGTAGCGCCGACAAGCGTCCCCACCAGCGCAACCGCGACGAGACGACCGGAGACTGTCACGTTCTTATTGTGGGCGCCGGATTACCAACGAGCCGTCATTTGGACAGTTCAGTCCAGGCCGCCGAGGTCTTCCGCCTCGCCGGAGGTCTCGAACAGCTCGATCTCCTCGAGCGTCGGCACGAGCGAACCGGCGCCGATGACTCCGCTGCGTAGGTCCTGCAGAACCGAAGGGCTCGTGGTGCGAACGAGCGTGACTCCGGCGCGACTGGTGGCTGTTGTGCGCGCCTTCTCTCCCCAGCATGGACGTCCGTCATCGGCTAGCTCCCGGCCGCGATTGTCCTTCCTCGGCCACCACCAGAAGTGACCTCCCTGTAGATCCTTGTTCTCGATGCGTAGGTCGAAGTGGTTGTGCGTCAGCGAGGAATAGCACCCGATGCCGTGAACCTGACTTCGTTTGGCGATGTTTCTCTCGGTTCGGTTGTCAACGCCGACCATGCGGTTGTCCGCGGCCGTACCGTAGAGGTGCTGGCTGGCTCGGGCGCCTCCGATGCAGTCGTTGTAGGCGACGCTCCGAAATCCCGAGTTGATACCGACGGGATTAGACCCACCCTTCTTCCGCACCGCCTCCAGACGCCACATCAGCCGCCTGACGTTTCGCTTGACGCGACGCGGCGTAGACATGCCGCCGCTGAAGGTACCTGCGTAGGAGTTTGCCCTCGAGGAGCACGAAGCGGATCGGTTCTGATCGAACTCGCTGTAATTGAAGTTCTTGGTCGAACCGTCGGGGTCCTGAAGCTTGTTCAGGATCTGCAGGTCTTTCCGGGAAGCAATCCCGTTTACGGGCCTCCCATACGCTGACTCGAACGCCTTGACTGCGGCACTCGTTTGACGGCCATAGGACCCATCGATTCTGAAGGTCTCCTGCCTGCTGGTCGGAAACCAGCCCGCGATGCGGAGCTGAAGTGCTCTTACCTCCGAGCCCTTCGCTCCGGGTTTCAGGCGTCGATCGAACTGTCTTGCTTGCGCTCCGGGAGCAGCCATCAGGGTGACCACCACGGCCGCGATGACGGCGATCCCCACTGCGCGCCAAGACTTTTCGAAACTCATAATCTCTCTTTCGGCCCGCCTCGCACGTTGACTTAAATCACAACTTCCCCAATAGCAGCCAGTTGCTCGGGGCGAATGCCGACGCTGTAATTCGTGCGGATGACCTTCGTCGCATATCATCCCGGCTATGGGTACGGGCAAACCAACCGTGGGTGGCGAAGAGCTGGTTCGAGTGGTTCTGGTGGACGACCACGACCTGTTGCGTCGTGGGATCAAGACGATGCTCGAGAGCGAGGGCGACATCGAGGTGGTCGGCGAGGCCTCCGATGGGGCCGAAGCCATGAAGATCGTCGAGAACACCCTGCCCGACGTCGTTCTCATCGACGTGATCATGCCGAACAAGGACGGAATCGAGACGACTCGAGAGCTCAAGGATGCATTCCCCAAGGTGGAGGTCGTTGTCCTGTCGGGCCACGACGAGCAACAGTTCGTATTCGATGCCGTCAAAGCAGGGGCATCGGGGTATCTGCTCAAGACCGCCGACCTCGAAGAGGTCGTAAAGACGGTTCGAGCCGCCTCGGAAGGCGAGCACCAACTGGATCCCGGACTCGCCGACAAGATGCTGAACGAGTTTCAGACCTACCAGAGCAACGAGGTGGCTGAAGTGTTCCAGCCATTGACTCCGCGAGAGAAGGAGATCCTCGGTCACATGAGCGACGGACTCCCAAACAAGACCATCGCTTCGCGACTATCGATAAGTGAGCGAACGGTCACTACTCACGTAGCCAACATCTACTCCAAGCTGCATGTGAACAACCGGGTCAGCGCAGTTCAGGAAGCAATGCGCCGGCGCATTCTCGACTACACCCCTTAGCGGATCCGTTAAAACCGCGTAGGGTCAATTGATGAACCCCGATCTCAGCGCACGCCTTCGTTCACTCCCGTCTGTCGATCGCGTTCTCGCCTCTCTGGAGGGACTCGCACCGCAGGCGATCATTACAAATGTTGCGAGGATGGCGGTCGATCGGACCCGCGCCGAGGTCAAGCAGGGGGCCAGCGCCCCTTCACTCGAAGAGGTCGTGGATCGAGCTCGCGCGCTGCTCGACGAACGAGGCCAGAGGGACCTTCAGCCGGTCATCAACGCAACGGGTGTGCTCATTCACACGAATCTGGGTCGAGTGCCGCTCGGACAACGGCAATTGGACGCCATATCTGGTATCGCCGGTAGCTACTCCAATCTCGAGTACGACCTACCGGCCGGTGGAAGAGGATCCCGCTACAGTCACGCGAGCGACCTCATCTCCGCAATCACGGGAGCCGACGCCGCGCTCGTCGTGAACAACAACGCCGCAGCCGTGCTGCTCACGCTGGCCGCGCTCGCCACGGACAAAGAAGTCGTCATCAGTCGCGGAGAGCTGATCGAGATAGGTGGCGAGTTCCGCATGCCCGACGTGATGTCGATGTCGGGCACTCGTCTAGTCGAGGTGGGAACCACGAACCGAACACATCTCGCCGATTACGAACGCGCTATCACGGCGAGTACCGGTGCACTGCTGAAGGTCCACCCCTCCAACTACAAAGTGACGGGATTCACCGCCGAGGTTCCGCTACGGGAACTCGTGAAACTCGCGCGTGGAAGGGGGGTCCCTCTTGTTTTTGACGCCGGCTCCGGTTACGTCGAGGTTCCGGGCGCAGTCTTGTGGGCAGCGGGAGAACCGCCCGTAGCCGAAGCTCTCGCCCAAGGAGTGGATGTCATCACCTTCTCGGGCGACAAGCTGCTCGGCGGTCCTCAGGCCGGAATCATCGCGGGGCGCGCCGACCTGGTCCGGCTCATTGCGAAGCATCCGCTGGTCCGAGCGCTCCGAGTGGACAAAATGACACTCGCGGGTCTCGAGGCCACGCTGCGTGCTCATCTCGAGGGCAAGGTTGAGGACCTACCGTTGTGGTCGCTGGCACTCACCGCCGCCGAGGAACTCCGGTCACGCGCCGAGCGAGTCGCCGAGCAGGTGGCGTCGGACGTCTTGAAGGCCGAAGCGATTTCGACGGCGTCGGTCACAGGGGGTGGATCGCTCCCGGGCGAAGAGCTCGGTTCGTGGGGCATCGCGCTCACCCATGCGGAGAAGGGTGTCGACGAGATGCAGAAGCTGTTGAGGACTTCGACTCCACCCGTCATCGCTCGAATCGAAGACGAACGCCTGCTATTGGACCTCCGCAGCGTCTTTCCCGAGGAAGTGGACACACTGATCGCAAACGTGAGGGCGCTGAGTTAAGGCGGCGGCCGATCTCCAAAGTTCTTCTGATCCCTGAATTCCGCCCTTGGTGCCCGGTTTTGGGTTTTACCTAGGGCCCCGCGCCCTGGATGCGGTCGGCGCCCGTGTACACGTTGAAGCGCTCGTCGCGCAGGAAGCCGACCAGAGTCATGTTGAAGTCGCGCGCGACCTCGATAGCCAGGCTGCTTGGCGCCGAAACCGCGCACATGACCGGCACTCCCGCCACGACACTCTTTTGCGCGAGCTCGAAGCTCGCCCGACCGCTAACGAGAACGATGCAGTCGCTCAGTGGGAGCTTCCTCTCGAGCAGAGCCCAGCCGAGCAGCTTGTCCAACGCGTTGTGCCGGCCCACATCTTCTCGAAGACCAAGCAGTTCTCCGGCCGAATCGAACAAACCCGCGGCGTGTAGCCCACCGGTTCGTTCGAACACGCCTTGCGCTGCCCGCAACCTTCCAGGAAGTGAGCAAACCGTCTCGGATTGCACCATCAGTTCGGACTCGATGCGAGTCGCTTTAGTTGCCAGTTGATCGAGGCCGGCTTTGCCACAAATACCGCACGCGCTGGTGGTGAAGAAATCGCGCTCAATCGAACCAAAGTCTCGGCGGGGGTCCGGCCGCAGATGGACGTTGACGATGTTGTACCGCTGTTCCTCCCCGACGCTGCGGTCGACGCAGTACGCGATTCTGGTGACGTCGTCGGGCCTCCTCACTATGCCCTCAGCGAGAAGCCACCCGGTGGCCAACTCGAAGTCGTTGCCGGGCGTTCTCATGGTCACGGAGGAGATGTAGTCATCCCCTCCGTGATGGAGGCGGATCTCGAGAGGCTCCTCGGTCGCGATCGCGTCCGAGCGCTGCCTGACCTCTCTTCCCTCGTAGGTGATCACGCGGGTCCTCGTGGACGCTCCAGGGCGGGAGATTCGTTCCCTCTTGACTTCGGCGCCGTCCGGCTCAAATGGTTCTTGAATCGCCATAACCCCATCAAATCACGGCCCGCTATCGTGCTCTGATGCACGTCATTGG
The DNA here is from genome assembly GCA_050693895.1 of Actinomycetota bacterium. Taxonomy (GTDB): domain Bacteria; phylum Actinomycetota; class CADDZG01; order CADDZG01; family WHSQ01; genus WHSV01. The sequence goes on from JBOGWS010000099.1 coordinate 11,139, forward strand.
AACGGCCGGACACGTCGACCACGGGAAATCCACCCTCGTTCAGCGCCTGACCGGCATCGATCCGGACCGGTTCAAGGAGGAGAAACGGCGGGGGCTCACAATTGATCTGGGCTTCGCCTGGCTCCCGCTGCCCTCGGGCAACGAAATTGGCATCATCGACGTCCCCGGGCACGAGCGATTTATCAAGAACATGCTGGCCGGCGCAGGGGGCATCTCGGTGGTGCTGTTCGTGGTTGCCGCAAACGAGGGGTGGATGCCGCAGTCGACCGAGCACCTCGCGATCCTTGACGTACTTGGAATCACCTCAGGTGTGGTGGCCCTCACCAAGGCAGACACGGTCGATGCGGCGACGCTCGAGATCGCGCGGCTCGAAACCGAGGAGCAACTCGCGCGCACAAGCCTCGCGAGTTCACCCGTAGTCCCGGTTTCTGCCGTGACGGGAGACGGGCTCGAGGAGCTGGTGCTGCGACTCGACGAGGCCGTCGAAAGGGCAGCCGATCCGATAGATCGAGGTAGGCCACGCCTCTGGATCGACCGCGTGTTCAGCATCTCGGGGGCCGGGACCGTCGTCACGGGCACACTCGCGGGCGGACGTCTCGAGATCGATCGAGAGATCGAGATCAGCCCCCAGGGTCGCCGCGCGCGTATTCGCTCGATTCAGAGCCACAAGAAGCAGCTGCAGTCGGTGGGTCCTGCCAATCGAGTTGCGTTGAACCTGGTGGGACTTGACCGCGGCAGCGCGGAGCGCGGCGACGCCGTCGTCAGCCCATCGGGCTGGAGGCCCACGAAAACCATCGACGCCGAGGTGCGAGTGCTGCCTGAATGGGCGGTGAGTTCGGGTCATGAACTCACCGAAAAGGGGTCGCACCTCCTTTACGTTGGCTCGGCCGAGACTCCCGTGCGCGTCAAACTGCTCGAGTCCACATCGATCCGCCCCGGAGAGAGTGGCTTCGCGCAGATCTACCTGCGCGACCCTCTGCCCCTGGCACGCGGCGATCGATTCGTTCTGCGTGATGCGGGACGCAAGTTGAGTTTCGGGGGCGGAGTGGTACTCGATCCTCTGGCGTCACGCGCTCAGCGATCCGACCGAGACCGGCTGGCGTTGCTCCACCGGCTTGCCGGCGCGTCCGAAGGCGAAGGTCTAACTGCTTTGATTGAAGCCGAAGGTCAGTTGAGCGCACACGAGGCTGCGCTGAGAACCGGACATTGGAGGACGGCCCAGGGCGTCGCTCGATTGGACGACCTCCTGGTATCACAGCAGCGACTGGAAGCGCTCCAGTCGAACATCCGTCGGCTTCTGCACGAACATCACGCCGCGAATCCACTCGAGAGTGGGATGGCGCGCGCGGCCGTGCGTGCCGAAACCGGGCTCGATCCTGGCGCCTTCGATGTCCTTGTGGACACCATCGAGGACGTTGCATCCGATGGTGCTCTCATTCGCCTCGAATCACACGCGGTGAGCATGTCCCCCGCACAACAGCAGGCGAGAGACCGGGTCGTAGCTGCGATTCAGTCGGGAGGGTTCACGCCTCCGCGGGTCAAGGACCTCGATGCCGACCCTGCCCTTTTGCGCGCCCTTGTTGAATCTGGCGAGCTAGTCCGCGTCGGCGACTTCTATCTGACCTCGTCGCAGGCGATTGAAGCGCGCACCCGTGTCAGGAACGCCATCGAGGACTCAGGACCTCTGACGGTGGCTCAGATCAGAGACATTCTGGAGACGTCACGAAAGTACGCGGTCCCCCTGTGCGAGTGGTTAGACCAGACGGGAGCAACCCTCCGCCAGGGTGACACCAGGATCCTCGGCCCCCGTCCTTAGGTGATGACCGGTCCTACTCGCCGTGAATAGGGTCTCCCTTGGCGGGCACTCCGCCGATCAGGTCGCCGTCACTCAGAGGACGCGGCTTGCCGTTCTGTAGTTCGTCGACGAGGTGGTCGACCACGCGGGAAAGGTCACCGAATTCTCTGTAGACCTCACGCTGGCGCGTGGCGGATGTTCCGCGTTCGAGAATGTCTTCTATCCCCTTGAGCTCTCTCAGGCAGCCGAGTCTCTCGGCGGTCGGTGTAAGTCGGTCGACAGTGTCACTGATCGACCGTCGCAGAGACATGACGTTGCCTTCTTCATCGCGAATGATCTCTGCCTCGAGTCCGTGTCGAGCGGCACGCCACTTGTTCTCTCTGATCGTCCAGGCCTGATGATTAAACATGTCGAGGCCCGAGTTGTAGCGTTCGGCAAGCCACACCACGAGACACTGCGATAACGCGGTGATCGAGGCGGTCTCCTCGAGCGAGCTGATCCCGTCACAGATGCGGAGTTCGATCGTGCCGAACCCGGGATGCGGCCGAATGTCCCACCAAACCTCCCGGATACTGCGGATCGTGCCGGCTCCGATCAGAGTGCGCATGAAGCGCTGAAACTCTCCCCAGTTCGCCATCTGGTACGGCAGGCCCGCGGTTGGCAACGACTCGAAGATCTTGCTCCTGATAGAGGACAGCCCGGAGTCGCGTCCCTGCCAGAAGGGGCTCGAAGTCGACAGCGCGAGAAAGTGAGGAATGAAGGTACCGAGGCTGTTTCCCACAGCGATCGCTTCTTCGCCGGTGCGGAGCCCGACATGCGTGTGCACACCGAAGATCAGCAATCGACGGGCGGTCCACTGGCAGTCCTCGATGAGGCGGTGGTACCGAGGGTCCGGCGACACGGTTTGATCGACCCATGCGGAGAAAGGGTGCGTTCCTGACGAGATGATGCGATAGCCGTAGTTGTCGGCGACCTCGACCAGTCGCTCGAGCTTTCCCTGGAGCTCGCGACGTGTCGCCTCGACGGTCGGGCAGACGTCGGTGATGACCTCTATGGTGCATTCGAGCAGCTCGTGCTTGAAGCCGGGTTCACCGTGGAGGTCGGCGAGGATCTTGGTGGCGGCCGTGTCGGTGGCGAGCGCACCCGATTCGTCGACGACTTGGACCTCGATTTCCACCCCGAGCGTTGGTCGTTCGCTTCCGTTGAAGACGATGTCCAATTTGTGCCCCCTCACCCTTGCGAGAACCTCGGTCACTCGCCCCTTCTGTTCCCGCGATCGTCGAGACGATCGCTTCATACCCTCATCGCCCGCCTTGATGTTAGTGCTCGGGGCGAAACTGTCCACCGCCTTTCGCGATGACTTGTCTGCGACCGAGCACGTAGACCAAGGCGACGAGATTGGCGACGACTCCCGCGCCCACCACACCGGCCCCCGCGGAGATGGCCGGACCGAGGGGGATGAGTGCCCCCAAGACCCATGCGAGTTGAAGCGCCGACTCAAGCCGAGCGAAGACCCACCCCCGGGCGGCGGGCGGCGTCTCGCGTTGGACGATCGAGTCGAATGCGACCTTGGCGCTGCCCGACGCTACCCCGAAGACGGCCACCAACACGCCCGCCGAAACGATCGTGAAGTTCCGTCCGACGATCACGGCAACGATCCCGGCAACGACCAAAGCCAACGCGATGATGCCTTCCTCTCGCAGCTTTCGCTTGACGACGGGCGCGAGCAGCGAACCCGCAAGGGATCCAGCGGCGGCCGCTCCCACTAGAAGTCCAAGCCCTATCGATCCGAGGTCCTCGCGGCGCATGGCAAACGCAAGGTGCAGCACGAGGAAACCAACGAGCAGGCGCATCCCCGCAGCGGCGAAGGTCGCTTGCCGAATGCTCACCGAGCGCGCGAAGGTCTGGGCTTCGAGCCGTTCCGTTTCCGCTCGGCGACCCTTACGGCGTGGAAGCCTCAGCGCCGGGAAAACACCGAGGTAGTAGACGACCGCGGCCAACAGCAACTCGGCCCTGACCGAGAAGAAGTGCAGCAGCAAGAGCCCGAAGGGCACGGCCACCATCCCGGCAAGCGCGCTCACCTTTGCTATCGAGGAGTTCGCCTTGACCAGGGGGCGGTCGCCCGGCGCCAGCTCGGGGAGCATGGCCCCCTTCACGACAAGCGAGGAACGCGAGAGCACCAGTGCGGCGAACGCAATCGGGAAGAGATAGAGACTCTCGGTGCGCGTTGCCAGCAGCCAGGCAAGTGATCCGCGGCCGAGCGCCGAGATCACCATCGCGAACCTCAAACCACCGCGATGCCTGTCAAGAAACCGCGAGAGGAACGGCGCGACGACGGCGAAGGGCGCGACGGTGAGAACGAGGTAAATGGCAACTCGGCCACGAGCGGTTGCTTCGGGCACAGAAAAGAACAGAGAACCGGCCAGAGCAATCGCCAACAGTGCGTCGCCCGCCGCGCCCGAGGCCTGAAACGTGAGAAACCTGCCGAACTCCGGAGTCGCAGCCTCCCTGCGGGCATTGCGAACGGCTCTGCGTGCTGCAATGCGCAGAAGCGGCTCTTCCTCGCGGGAGTTGCGACGATCGGTCATGAATTTCAAGCGTAGAACCAGCGTCCAGCACCCGGGCGCGGTGCAGGAACGACCCCCGCCGGGGCGAACTGGAACTAATGGAGTCCGCCGCACGCAGTAGGGCGTTCGTGACACTCAGGCAGACATCGGGCCGGTGAAAGGGGCAGTTGGGATGCAACGAGTTGGGGGCATTGCCGCGGCGCTAATCGCCGCGTTGATCGGGGGGCTCATGCAGCCGACCTCCGCCGCATCGGCATCATCGGTAGCGTCGCCGAGCGCGCCCATCGATGGATCCACGACCGTCGAGTACATCATCAAGACACGGCACGGGCACATTTTCGCCGAGGCCGTGCACCCGACCTCCGGCGGCAAGATTGTCAAGAGCCCGACCGTGCTCACCTACTCGCCGTACTCGGTGCTCGGTCGAAACGGTGACGCAGACGTTCTGGTGCCGAAGGGCTATACCCGAATGTACGCCGACGTCGTGGGAACCGGGAACTCGGGTGGTTGCTATGACTACGGCGGTAAGCGCGAGAAGCAGACCGGGTACGACGTCGTCGAGTGGATCGCCAGACAAAACTGGTCCACCAAGAAGGTGGCGATGGAGGGCGGCAGCTACGATGGCACGACCGCGATCGCAGCCGCGACGCAAGCTCCTCCCCACCTAACGACGATCGTTCCGCAGGTAGCCATCTCGCGCTGGTACGAGTACGCGTACTCGGGTGGCATCCGCTACCTCTATACGAACGAATTCGCAGGGAACCGAGGGATCGGTGGAGCTACGGAAGAAGGATTCGACACCCCGCTCGCCTTCGACTTCGGATTCGCGCTTCCGCCACCCGTGGACGTAGCCAACGACCAGTGGGCCGAACGGGTGGAATCGTCAACGACTCCTTGTGACGAGTTGGAGCACACCGAACATGGTTACGACTTCGATACTCCCGACTACGACAAGTTCTGGCTTGAGCGCGACTACATCCGAAGCGCCGGCAGGATCGACATCCCGGTGCTCATCGGCGGCAACTGGGGCGATTGGAACGTCAAGCAGGAGGGTGGCTACAACCTATTCAACGCGCTTCGTCGCAACGGAAACCGCGACGCCCATCTGTACTTTGGAAGTCGCTGGCGTGGCCACCAGGCCCCCGGAGGCGACTTCGATAAGGTGATGATGGCGTGGCTTGATCACCACCTGAAGGGTGCGCGCAACGGCACTGGTTCGCTGGCTCCCGTAACGACTCAGACCGCGGACTCAGAGGGAAGTGGCGCGTTCTCGTCCGGTTCCGTTCCGGTGACCAAAGCCGTCGAGTTGTGGCCGCAGCACGATGGTTCCTCGACCGGCTATCCCTGGAGACTGCTGCCGAGCAATCCGCGCGGCGCCAAAGGTCCGGCCGCGAGCTTCGCCTCGCTCGGAGCAAACACCGAGATGGGTGCGAACGGACAACCTCACGCGAACCTCACAGCGTTCAGGTTCGAAACGCCTCCCCTGAAGCGCGACACGCGCCTGTTCGGCAAGATCAAAGTCAAGCTCTATTCGAGCGTCGCGCGCAGGTGGGTCACGCTCACCCCAACCGTCGTCGACGTAGGACCCGACTCCTCATCGCTCGTGTCGGTGACGCGCGGGTTCCTCGATTCGCGCTATCGAAAGGGCCTCGGCGGGACTCGGGCGATCGAGCCGGACAAGCCGTTCGAGGCAACGGTCGTCGAGAAGCCGACCGACTACACCTTCAGGGCCGGTCACCGCATCGGACTCTCCGTCCAGACCGAGGTCAACGAATGGATGGTGGCCAAGCCCTACCCGGGCTGTGACGGCGCAGCCGACGGTTGCGCTTTGTTCCGAGTGCGCTGGGAGGGCGGTCGATCGAAACTCGTCCTGCCTGTCGTGGGAGCGCCGCGAAACACGAGCATGCTCTTCACGTCGCAACCGTAACGAGTCGGCTTCATCGGTTCGGGGCCGGCCCCAGCCCTCTAACGGATTTGACAATCGTTTTCAATAAGCCCTAGCCTGGGGCCGGTGAGACACCTCCAGCTCGTCGTCCCCGTGCTGCTCCTGCTGGTCGTCGTCGGCTGTGGCCACGGCGGCGATAATCCCGCCGCCTCGGATGGGCCCGAGATCATCGCGGCCTTCTATCCCCTCGAGTTCGTGGCCACCCAGATAGCCGGAGGCAACGCCAACGTGACGAACCTCTCGCCCCCAGGGGTCGAGCCACACGACCTCGAGCTCGCCCCCGACCAGGTTCGCTCATTGGCCGAAGCCGATCTCATCCTCTACATCGGTGAGGGATTTCAGCCCGCCGTCGAAGACGTCATCGGCGAGCTTTCAGAGACGCCGGTGATAGACGGGCTCGAGGCGCAGGACGAGCTCACCGAGAGTGGCAACTCACACGAGGAGGAAGAGGGGCACGAGGAGGGCGCAAGCGATCCCCACGTCTGGCTCGACCCAACGAGCGTTGCATCGCTGGGTCGAGCGGTTGCCGCGGAGATGGAGCGGATCGATCCTGACAACGCCGACGTCTACGCGCGCAACGCAGATGCTCTCGGCGGCTCCCTCGCCGAGCTGGACGACGAGTACTCGGCGACGCTCGAGAACTGCGAACGCAGCGAGCTCGTAGTGAGTCACGAGGCATTTGGGCACCTCGCCCAGCGCTACGGCCTGAAGCAGGCCGGCGTCTCGGGAATCGACCCGGAGTCCGAGCCATCACCCGGACGCGTCGCGGAGGTCGCAGAGTTGGCTCGAGAGCACGGAGTGACGACGATCTTCTTCGAGGAGCAGGTCGCGCCCGACATCGCCAAGGTGATCGCCGACGAGATCGGTGCAGAATTCGAGGTGCTCGACCCGTTGGAGTTCCCGCCCGACGGCGACGCGGACTACTTCGACGTCATGCGAACCAACCTGGATTCAATCTCAGCCGCGCTCGGCTGCGGCTAGATGACACCCCATTTCCATCTCAGTAGGGGCACCGTCAAGTTCGGCGCGACGGTGGCACTGCGAAACGTGCACTTTCACTTGGAAGCCGGTGAGTTCGTGGTCCTTCTCGGAGCAAACGGCTCGGGCAAGACGACGATGGTCAAGGCTCTGCTCGGTCTCACGCCGCTTAGTAAAGGCCGTTTGGACGTGTTCGGCACGCCGCTCAAGAAGTTCCGCGACTGGGGGCGCATCGGCTACGTGCCTCAGCGCGTGAGCGCGGCCTCCGGCGTTCCGGCCAGCGCCTACGAGGTCGTCCTGGCAGGGCGACTCGCAAGATCGCGAAAGTGGGGCCCCCACAGTAAGGACGACGCTCGAGCGGTAGGGGAAGCGCTCGAGCTCGTGGACATGGCCGACAAGCACAAGGAGCCGGTTGAGAACCTGTCGGGTGGTCAACAACAGCGCGTGCTCATCGCACGCGCTTTAGCGGGTAAGCCGGACGTTCTGGTGCTCGACGAACCCGTTTCCGGCGTCGACCTCGAGCATCAAGAAAGCTTTGCTGCGACCCTCGGCGAACTGAACCGCGGAGGGCGAAGTGTCCTTCTCGTCGCGCACGCTCTTGGTGTCATCGAGCCCCTGGTGTCACGCGCCGTGGTGCTGACCCAAGGAGAGGTGACATATGACGGAAGACCATTGCACGAGCTGCACGACAGTCACGTTCACCATCATCCACACTCGGTCGAGGAGCCCCCTCGATTCTCTCACCCAGCCGGAGGCTCACGCTGATGGACATCTTCCCAACCGCGTGGAACGGGTTCTGGAGCGCATGCCCGTTCGAGTTCTGCCGCTGGGACTTCATGCAGAGGGCCCTCGTGGCCGCGGCGCTGGTGGGAGTAACCGCTCCCGCCATCGGCATCTTTCTCGTGCAGCGACGATTGTCGCTTATGGGGGACGGAATCGGTCACGTCGCCTTTACGGGTGTTGCAGCCGGATTCCTGTTCGGCACGATGCCACTGGTCACGGCGATCGTTGCAGCCATCGTCGGCGCGCTGGCGATCGAACTCATGCGCGAGCGCGGTCGAACTGAGGGTGATGTTGCACTCGCGGTGGTGTTCTACGGGGGCATCGCCGGTGGCGCCCTGCTGATGGGTCTCTCGGGGACCTCCAACACCAATATCCTGACCTACCTTTTCGGAGCCCTGCTGACGGTCTCTCCCTCAGACATTCTTGCCGCGTTGGGCATCTCGATCGTCGTTCTGGGAACGGCCACGCTGCTGCGACGTGTTCTCTTCGCCGTATCCCACGACGAGGAAGTGGCGCGAGTCACTGGAGTCTCGGTTCGCGCCATGAACCTGCTGGTAGCGGTCGCCGCCGCAATAACCGTCGGCGTAACCATGAGAGTGGTGGGAATTCTTCTGGTGTCAGGCATGCTCGTACTTCCCGTGGCGGCAGTGCAGCAACTCACGCGCAGCTTCAACGCGACGTTCGTTGGTAGCCTCGCGCTGGGGCTGCTCGTCAGCATCGCCGGGGTGGTGACCTCCTACTACGTGGACGCGCCGCCCGGTGCAACGATCGTAATGGGGGCCATCGTGGCCTTTGTCCTGGCCAGTGTGTTCGCCCGAGCTCGGGCGGTGGTGTGATGAATGGAATGAACCGCGAAGCGACAGGGCCGCATCGGTCGACCAAACAAAGGGCCGCCATCAAGGAAGCACTGGTCGCCGCCGAGGGATTTCGAACGGCGCAGGAGTTGCACGACGAGCTCAAGGCCGAAGGTCAGCGCGTCGGATTGACGACCGTGTACAGAAATCTCCAAGCGCTTGCCGGCGCGGGCGAAGTCGATGTTCTCCGCACGTCCGAGGGTGAGGCCATCTACAGGCGATGCGGCACCGGCGAGCACCATCACCACCTAGTGTGCACTCGGTGCGGGAACTCCGTCGAGGTCGCGAGCGAGGAGATCGAAGTGTGGGCGGCGCGCGTGGCGGAGCATCACGGCTTCACCCCGGTCGATCACACGGCGGAGGTCTTCGGAATCTGCTCGGGCTGCTCCGGGTAGTTACTTCTCGTCGCGGAACATGCGCTCAGCTCGGGGGCGCTTGTAGCCCGGCGCATCGGGGATGCGGTCTGGCTCGGTCGCCGAATCCGGGAGTCGTTCTTCTGCCGCTTTCCTGCGCGCCGCCGAGACCTTTGTCTCGTCTCTACTCACCACCAGCGCGGCGAGGCCAGTTGTGATCGGAACAGAAGCAACCAGCCCGATGCTTCCGACCAACGTGCGAACTATCTCCTGGGCAACGACTTCGCTCGTCAGCGTCTGTGTGAGTGGAACGTCGGCGAGGCTAAACAGGATCAGCAGGGGCAGGGACGCGCCCGCATAGGCCAATACGAGAGTGTTGACTGTCGACGCGATGTGGTCGCGTCCGATGCGTAGCGCCCTTGAGTACAGCTGTCGCGCCGAATAGCGCGGGTTCGCATAGTGGATCTCCCACACGGCCGACGCCTGGGTCACGGTGACATCATCGAGCACCCCGAGGGTGCCGATGATCACTCCGGCGAAGATCAGTCCCTGTAGGTTCACCTGCGCGGCCGACACCTGGAGGAACACCGCCTCCTCAGAACCGAACCCGGTGAAGCTCACGATGTCGAGGAAGAACGCGGCCAGAAGGCACGTGAGCACCAGACTCACCAGAGTGCCGAGGATCGCGGTGGTCGTTCGCACGTTGATACCGTGCGCCATATAGAGCGCCGCAAACATGATCGCCGCAGACCCCACGGCCGCTACCGCTATAGGGCTCTTGCCCTCGAGAATCGCAGGAAGGACAAACGCAAGCAACACCAAGAGCGAGACCGCGAGTCCGACCAGCGCGGCGACCCCACGCAGACCGCTCAGAGCAATTACAACGACCGCGAAGAGAACTCCAAGTGCCAGCAACGGGAGGCTGCGTTGATAGTCGAGAAAGAAGTAGCGATCCTCGTTTGGATCGTTTAGTGATCGACCGACGAAGATCTTGTCGCCCTCCGTTATCTGCCTGGCCTGGCTCGTTTCGGCCGTCTCGAAAGAGGCGTTCGAGCCGGCGCGATCACCTTCGTCGATGCGCGCCGTTACTTCAGCGCACCGAAACGATTCCTGTCCGGGGATCTCCTGACAGTCGATCTCTTCGACGTTCGTGACCGTTGCTCCGACCCGTTCGGGGTTGATGAAATCTCCTTCGATGCGGCCCGGCGGTTCACCCGGCCACAGAATCACAAGGCCGACAAGCGTCATGACGATGAACGGAACGACGGCGATAAGAAGCGCCCGTCTGACCCTGGGAGAAGCTTTGTACTCTCCCTCCTCGTCGGCGTGGAAGTGCCCGTGCGAGTGTCCGTGCCCCACGAAAGTTAGTGGCGTCCCGGTTCAGTCGAAGGGGGCGGCGGAATATCCGCGGGAGTAATCGGCTCGTTGCGGACCGGCGCGCTTGGATCCGCGTCGATGGGCGGGGCCTGAGGCGGTTCCTCAATCGTTCGTTCGTGCATTGCGTCGGGGAATACGTCCTTGCCAAAGGCGGCCTCGAACGCCTTGAGCATCTCGATCGGAATCGGAACGACGAGAGTCGAATTTTGTTCGGCGGCGACATCCGTGATCGTCTGCAGATAGCGCAGCTGATAAGCGATTGGGTGACGAGCAATGACCTGAGCGGCCTGTGCCAGGCGCTCGGACGCCTGAAACTCTCCCTCGGCATTGATGATCTTTGCTCGGCGCTCACGCTCTGCTTCCGCCTGCTTCGCCATGGCGCGCTGCATCTCGCTCGGAAGGTCGACGTCTTTGATCTCCACGAGATTGACCTTGATACCCCAGGGATCGGTCAGGTCATCGATGATTCGTTGTAGATCTTGGTTGAGCTTGTCGCGCTCACTCAGGATGTCATCGAGGTCGACCTTGGACAGAACAGCTCGCAGAGTCGTCTGCGCAATCTGAGATGTAGCGAACAGGTAATTCTGGACCTCGACGATAGCTTTGACCGGTTGGAACACCTGGAAATAGACAACCGCGTTGACCCGAATGGTGACGTTGTCGCGCGTGATGACGTCCTGCGGAGGCACGTCGAGCGTGACTATCTGAAGATTGACCTTGACCATTCGGTCGACGATCGGAATGAGAAAGAAAAGCCCCGGTCCCTTGGCTCCCTCGAGTACACGGCCGAGCCGGAAGATGACCCCTCGTTCGTACTCCTGGACTATGCGGATCGACGCGGACAGCAGGATCAACAGAAAAACGATGACCGCTCCAGCGATTATGAGCCCCACGTTTGAATCGCCTCCTCAGACGTCCGTTGGCTATGGAGCGAACGGTGTTCCCAGCCTCCCACGACTCTCAGTGGTCCGCTCTTTTGTCTGCGTGCTCATCCTCGTGGAGAGATTCGACCAGCAGTACCAGACCCTCGGTGGCTTTGACCTCGACCTTCGAGCCTGCCGCGATCCCTGTTTCCATGGTCCGAGCGCGCCACAGCGTCCCCTTGGTCAGCACCGTGCCTTCGGGCGCGATATCGGTCTTGGCCTCGCCCACCATGCCGACCAGAGCGTCCTCGCCCGTGATCGGTCGGCGAAGTCGCACCCTCAGCGCGGCGGTCATGACCGAGATGAAGAAGACCAAAGTCAGAACGACGGCGGTCACAATCGCCCATGGGGACAACGCCAGTGCATCTGGCGCTCCCGAGAACAACAGCAGGCCCCCCGATACGAGGGCGACGACTCCGCCCACCGTCCAGATTCCGAGGCCTGCGGCCTGAAGATCGACTAGAAAGAAGATGACCGAGAGAACGACGAGCAGAACGCCCGCCCAGTTTGTCGGCAGCACACTCAACGCGTAAAAGCCCAGGAGCAGGCAGACTCCGCCGAGAATGCCGGCGAGGCCGATACCGGGGTTGTAGAGCTCGAAGATGATCCCGAAGGTTCCAAACAGGATGAGCAGGTAAGCGATCTCCGGGTTCGTTACCAGATGAAGCAGCCTCTGTAGAACGTTCATCTCCTGAAAGCGGAACCTGACGGTCGCGGTGTTCGACTCGTCGTCCCAAGTCTCGAGGATCTGTTCGCTGCCGTCACCGATAGTGACCGTCTCGCCGTCCATCTCCTGAAGGAGGTCAGAGAGCGTGTCGGCCCGTCCGTTCACCACCCCGCGCTCGACCGCTTCACTCATGCCGATCGACTCGGCATCCTCAACCGCGCTGCGGGCGAACTCGGGGTCTCTGTCGCGCAGGATCGCCAGATCTTCGATGAACGCGGCGGCATCGTTGGTCGCCTTCCGAGCGAGGGTCTCGTCGACCTCGCCGCCGCCAAGGTTGACCGGGGTCGCAGCTCCCAGAGCCGTCCCGCCCGCCATGTACGCAAGGTTCGCCGCGTAGGTGATGAACGTGCCCGCCGATGCCGCGCGAGCCCCACCCGGAGCGATCCAGACGATGGTCGGAACGTCGGCTTCGAGCATCCCCTGGATCATCTCTCGCATCGAGATGTCGAGCCCTCCGGGGGTGTCGATCCGAATGACCACCGCGTGGACTCCGTCGTCCTGTGATCTCGCCAGACGTCCCTTCAGGTAGTCGGCGTTCGTGGGATCGATGATCCCCTCGAGTTCGATGACGTCGACGGTCTGATCGCCTCCTTCCTGAGCGTTCAGAGGCGAGGCCGCGAGCATGACGAAGCCGGTCGCCATGGCCGCCAGCCACACAAGACTCAGAGCCCGGCGCGCGCGCCGAAGGGAGAGGAGCATCCCTCAATTCTCCCGCAGCTCGGGGCGAAGTCCGCGCCTCGGGGCATCTGGGAGCAGAGCCGCTGCGCCCGACCCCCTTCGCTGCTCAGTTCGGCTCGTAGTCGCGGATCGCTCGCTCGAGGATGTCCCCGCCCTCCTCGGCTTCGTCCTCCGTGAGACTCATCGGCGGCGCGATGCGGAGCACGTTTCCGTAGAGGCCCCCCTTGCCGACGAGCAGTCCATTGCGTTTCGTCTCCTCGAGCATCCAGCTCGCCGCCTCCGGGGCCGGCTCCAGCCCGCCGGAACGAACGAGTTCGACGCCGAGCATCAGCCCCTTCCCCCGCACCTCGGCAACGTAGTCGCAGCCGTCGGCCGCTGCCCGCAAGCGACCCATCAGCTGTTCGCCTCTCTTCTGACAGTTGGCCTGCAGATCGTTTTCGAGCAGGTAGTCCAGGTTCGCGAGCGCTCCGGCAGTCGACAGCGGGTTGCCTCCGAAGGTCGAGATCGAGTTCGCCTGCAGGCAGTCCATGATCTCGCCGCGCGCGACCACTCCGCCGATGGACAGACCGTTTCCAAGGCCCTTCGCGAACGTGATCATGTCGGGTCTCACTCCGTGCGCGTCGATCCCCCAGAAGTGCTCGCCCGTCCGTCCCCACCCGGTTTGGACCTCGTCCGAGATGAGCAGAATGCCGTGCTCGTCGAGCACCTTGTGCATCGCGCCGAACAATCCGTCGGGCGGTGTCGCGAAGCCACCTACTCCCTGTACCGGTTCGGCGATCAGACACGCGACGTCGCCCGACGTCATCGTGTCGATAACGCTGCGGAGGTCGTCCACGCACTCCCCGATGTATGCGGCGTCGGTATGGCCGCTCCACGGGCTCCGAAGCCGGTAGCCACCGTGCACGTAGCTCACGTTCACGGGAGTCAGTGCGCTCGGCGACCAACCCCGGTTGCCTGTGATCGCTACGGTCGCAAAGGAACGACCGTGGTAACTGTTGCGTAGAGCCAGCACCTGGTTGGAGCGACGGTACGCGGCGGCCAGCAGCAAAGCGGTCTCGTTCGCCTCAGATCCCGACGACGTGAAGAAGACCTTGGCGTCGTCGACGGGCGCGAGCTCGGCGATGCGCTCGGCGAGCTCGACGGCAGGCTCGATCAAATAAAGAGTCGACGAGTGCAGCATCTTGTCCGCCTGGCTCTTGATCGCGTCAACGATCTCCGGAACCGCATGCCCGGACATCGTCGTCAGAATGCCCGCGAAGAAATCGAGATAGCGATTCCCCTCGGCGTCCCAGACGTGCCGTCCCTCACCACGTTCGAGAGCGATGGGTTGGTCGTAGTACAGGGCTAGCCAGTCGGGCAGGACGTTGCGGTGGCGGGCGAGTAGCTCCTCTTGGCTCATGGGACGAGTCTAGGCTTCGGCGAAGCTCCGCTGCGCCTCGCCGAGCAAAAGGCTCGGAACCCCGCCCTGTGGGCGGGCCAGCTTCTCTTAGGATGCGGAGTCTATGGATATCGATAGAGCTACCGTCGACCATGTGGCCCGCCTGGCGCGCCTCGATCTCTCCGATGAGGAG
>JBOGWS010000100.1:0-3496 GCA_050693895.1 Actinomycetota bacterium
TCGTCGATGAACAGCACCACCGCGTCGTACCCCAGCGCCTCGGCGTGGGTGCAGATCGCCTTCAGCCCGGTGTCCAGGTCGACGTAGCCGGCTTGGGCGGTGTAGGCGGTGAAGAAGCGTTGCGCGAGCACTGTGACGAGGTGCTGGCGCGGCGCGGAACCGGGAGCCGCGGCGCGGGCGGCGTCGTAGGTCTCGCGGGTCCAGGTCCCGCTGCCGAGCAGCCTCGCCCACGGATCGTCCGACCCGGCTCCGTCACCATTGAGCCTGGCGAAGAAGCGCTCGTCACCGTGCATCTCGCGCTGGCTCTCCCCGTCGGCCAGGATCCGCTCGCTCTGGTGCACAGCCGGCAGCGGCGCATCAGGATGCAGCTCCTGGATCTGGTCGACGTACCCGCCGAGCAATGCCTCCTCCAAGGTGTTCTTGCCGAGCACGTGGTAAGCGAGCCGGAGGACACGCCGTTCCCGCAGGACGGGATCGTGGCGGGCGAGGACCTCGTGCAGGTCAGGGATCTCCCGCGCCTGCGAATTGTGCCCGAGTAGCGCGTGCAGCACCGCCATGAAGTGGCTCTTGCCCGAGCCGAACGAACCGGACAGGAACGCCGCCCGGCTCTCCCCGGAGCTGATCGCCTGGCTGATCAGCGTGAGCGCTCGATCAAACGCCGCCTGCAGGTCCGGGGTGAGGACGTACTCGCGCAACGTCCCGGCGACCCGATCGGCCGCAACGCTCTCGGTGAGCCGCAGCACGTAGTCCTCGGCACCGGTGCGCTCCGGGATATCGATGACGTCCCGCAGCGGCGTGCTCATTCGATCACCGTTCCCGCCTTGGCAGTTGGCACCGCCACGATCATCAGGTCCGCACACCGCATGGGCCGGATGGTAGTGGCGTGCACCGCATGTGCGAGCCGAGCCGTCAGGACCAGAGCACCGACACGGGCGCGGCGACTAACTTCGGCCCGAACGACACGACGTCCCCACCATGCCCCGCAGCGCTCGCACGATGTGGTTCAGCCTTATCTCCGGACGCTATGACGTCACCCCACGGAGACACCTCACGCGTGCGGCATGTCCTCCACGGGTTGCCGGTGCCGGCTGGGAGACTGAGCCGGTGAGCTTCTTGACCATGTACCACAACCAACTCAAGCGCGAACGCGACAAGCTCCAGCAGTGCCAGAAGACTGTCGGCGATCTCGCAACGAAGCTAGCGACCAAGCGACGCGAGCTCCTGCGTGCGAACACACCGTCGCGCTTGAGGAGTCTGCGTACCTCCGTCGAACGACTGGAGAAGGACCTGGGGAAGGCTCAGACGGGGGCGGCAAATCAGCTGAAGAAGGTAACTGCCGCCGAACTGAAGGTTACAAACGGGGAATCGCACGAGCGGGACGCTGCGGCCAGACGCCAGGGCCAGCACGAGCAGGCTCAGGAGCGGAGCCGTCGTCGGCTGGAGCGCTCCACCGTCGCCACAGCCACTGGAGTCAAGGCGCTGCAGGTTCGTGTCGACAAGCTAGAGCGGGCGGTACTCGATCAAGTTCGCGAGGCGGTCGCCGCAGACCCGGTCGATCGCCAGTTCGACATCTTCCTCTCCCACGCCGGCCCCAACACAGATACCGGTCAGGTGCTCTACGACGAGCTGACCGCCCGCGGACTCACGTCCTGGTTTGACGGAGCGGAGCTCCGGTTAGGGGAGTCGATTACGCGCCAGATCGACCTCGGCATCGCCCGGTCCAAGGTAGGTGTCATCCTGGTCACTCAGGAGCTGTTGGAGGGCAGGTACTGGACAGAGCGGGAGATGGGCGCCTTCATATCAACTCGGAAGCGGATCATCCCCGTCCTGGACGGCCCGACATTCGATGATCTGGGTACGTACAGCCCCCTCCTTGTCGACCTCAAGGGTTTGAGCACGGAAAACATGGGCTTCGATGAGATTGCCGAGAAAATTGCACGAGCAATTAGTCTGCCCGTATCAAGTGGCGAGTGAACCCCCACTTGATACCCGTCGTGCTTCGCCACGCAATATTGGTTACGGAATTCCCGTGTCGGCAGGCGGCATCGTCGACTTTACGCGAGAGGTCATCCCGCATACCGCCTCGGTTCGTATTTGATAACTAGAATCCGCGCTTGTCTTCTAGGAACTCGACCAGAATACCACTCGGATCCTTGACGAAGAAGTAAGTTACACCAGTCCTGCCTTGTTGAACTTCGACGTTCGACGCAATGCCGCGGTTCTCGACAAAATTCTTGGCCTCGTGTACCGAGTCGACTTTGAGGGCAAAGTGCTTGACACCGATCCGGGGCAGATCCGTCGCTAGGGATGCCGCAGTCTCGGGCGCGGGAGCCTGATCCCGATACGAGAATATCTCCAGGTAGTTCGCGCCGAGCTTGAGATGTGCGATCTCCAGCTCGCCGTCCGGATCTTTCCAGTGCACCATGACCCTGAACCCGAACTGTTCGTAGAATGCTACGGATTCTGCCATATCGATCACGCTGATGGCAGCGTGATGAATCGTGAAATCCACTGGCAACTCCTGCGTATCTCGACTGATGGGGTCGCCCTCACGCCGTCAGAACCCCCCGTGCCCG
Organism: Actinomycetota bacterium; assembly: GCA_050693895.1. Lineage (GTDB taxonomy): Bacteria > Actinomycetota > CADDZG01 > CADDZG01 > WHSQ01 > WHSV01. Next base: position 2,577 of record JBOGWS010000100.1, read on the forward strand.
TTCCAGGAAGTCGCCTACGGCTGGGACCGACGCGTGCGGCTGCATCTGCCTGTAGAGATCACGGAGGCAGTCGATGCCGCGGGTCGAGGTGAGACTCTCGGCCAGATGCACCGCCGCCAGCCCTCGGTCTGTGGCTGCTTCCAAGTCGCGCTGCTTGCCGGGTCGAGCGAGAGCATCGGCGAGGTGGGTCAGGTAGATCTGCCGGTCCCGCGCGAAGGACTCATCGAACAGAGCGATTCCACCGCCGAGCAGCGCCGTCGCTCGATCAGGCTGACCCAGTTGCAGCAGACAGTCGCCCGCACCGGCTGTGATCTCCGCCGGAGTCACCCAATACAACCAGCGTGGATCGCTATCTTGCTTGAACTGCTCGACCTGCGTGCGCGCCTTGGCGACGGCCGCCACGCAAGCTGAGCCGTCCTCCATGGTGGCCAGGGCGTAGGCCTTTCGGATGTACAACTCGGCTAGCAGCCGGGGCGTCGCCCGACCACGGATCCCGAGCACGGCGGTCTCAATGAGCGTTACAGCCTCGGCAGCCCGACCGTGGCGTGCCGCCTGATCGGCCATGCAACCGAGGATGTGTGCACCAAGTGGGCGATCATCGGCGCTGTGTGCCGCATGCAAAGCGGTGACGTGGTATCGCTGCCCAAGCTCGGATCGCCCCGCATCGTGGGCGACCCAGCCAGCCAGTTGGCCAAGCTCAGCCAGCGCGATATACAGCCTTCGGCCGGTGTGATCGTCGTAGGACGCCTCGTCGAGCAGCCCCGCAACCCAACCGAAGGACCGCTCCGCCAGCGAGAGCACGGTGCCACCACCGGCCGCATCGTCCATCGTCCGCAATGTGGCGATCATGGCCGAAAGCTGATCGACCAGCGCCGCGGATACCCGACCGCCCGACAACCCTGACACCAGCGGCTCTGGGT
>JBOGWS010000101.1:0-27752 GCA_050693895.1 Actinomycetota bacterium
CTCCTCCCCGGCGCAAGCTACTGGCGCCAGCAACACCGCGAGCAGTACGAGCACACGCGCGAGATGCCGTCCGCGTCGTCTCGTCACAACCCCTCCGGTCAATTACTACGGGAATAGTAGGAGGTCATATTAGACGCCGCCTGTCCCGATTTCACCCCCCAATCCGGAAGGGGCCTCGGCTCCCGTCTGGGCTTCGGCGGAGCTCCGCGGCACCTCGCCGAGCAAAAGGCTCGGAACCCCGCCCTTCGGGCGGGCAAAGTCTGTAGGCGTCGGCGAAGCTTCGCTGCGCCTCGCCGAGCAAGAAGCTCGGAATCCCGCCCTCGGGGCGGGCGAGTAACTAGGGCAAGCTGTGGAGGTGCGAAAGGGCGACAGACTGGATAGAACACAGCGATGCACGTCGACGAATTTCTCGATCCCAAGATCCTGATCGTCTCCGGAAAGGGAGGCGTCGGGAAGACCACGGTGGCGGCCGCCCTGGCCCTGGTCGCAGCGCGACATGGCCGCAAGGTGTGCATGGCCGAGATCGACAGAAAGGGAACGCTCCCCAAGCTCTTCGGCGGGGGCGAAGTCACCTACGAACCGCGCGAGCTGTCGCCCGGCGTCTGGGGCCTCAACATCATTCCCGAGGATGCGCTCGCGGAATACCTACGGGTCCAGTACCACATGAGCCGTATCTCGCGAGTGTTTCGCAGCACCCACTTCGTCGACTACATCACGACCGCCGCGCCCGGGCTCAAGGACATTCTGGTCCTAGGCAAGATCTGGTACCTCGAACAGGACAGGGACCACGGTGGCGGCGCTCACGGCTTCGACACGATCATCGTCGATGCTCCCGCCGCGGGTCACATGGCGACGTTCCTGAGAGCTCCGCTGGGTCTCGCCGATGCCGTGCGGCTCGGGCCGATCAGACGACAAAGCGAATGGCTCAACGACATGCTCACCGATCCCAAGAGGAGTCGAGTGCATCTCGTCTCGCTTGCGGAGGAGATGCCCGTGAGCGAAACGCTCGAGACCTCGGGGACCCTCGTCGAAGACCCGGGTATCTCGCAGGGCGCGTTGTTCGCGAACGGTATCTACAGCCGCCTGCTCACGGACGAAGAGGCCGATGAGTTCGAGCGCGTTGCGGCCGACGGCAAGATCGACGAGCTCTGGGACGTCGCGAAAGCGTCCGGAATCAACCTCGACGATGACGACCTTGCGGCCTTGCACGGCTACACGCACTTCCTGAGAGTCCGTCGAAGCATCCAGTCGCTGCACCTCAAAAAGCTGCGCCGAGGTGCGACGCAACCGGTCATAGAGCTGCCGTTCCTGTTTTCCGCAGGTCTGGCTCTGCCGGACATCGAAACCCTCGCGGACGTGATCGAAGAGCAGATGGAAACGCTGTGAGCGCCCACGCACGCGTCAACCCCATAGGCGAGATCGTCGACCACAAAGAGATAGTCGTGTGCGCGGGCTCGGGCGGTGTCGGAAAGACGACGACTGCGGCGGCAATCGCCTTGCAGGCCGCACTGGACGGCAAGAAGGTTGCCGTTCTGACGATCGATCCGGCCAAGAGGCTAGCGTCCTCTCTGGGTCTCAAAGAGTTGACAAACGAGCCTTCGAAAGTCGGCAAACGGAAATTCACCAACGCCGGACTCGTGATGAAAGGCGAGCTCTGGGCGCTCATGCTCGACACGAAGACCACATTCGATGAGGTCGTCACTCGTTACGCACCCACTCCCGAACAGGCAGAGCGCATCCTCGAGAATCGCTTCTACCGCAACATCTCGTCCACGCTCTCGGGCACTCAGGAGTACATGGCGATGGAAAAGCTGTACGAACTCCACACCGACGGCGCCTACGACATCATCGTGATCGACACGCCGCCGACGCGAAACGCTCTCGACTTCCTCGACGCGCCGCGCCGTCTGACCGACTTCTTCGAGTCGCGCGTACTCCGATGGTTTCTGATGCCTTACATGAAAGCCGGCGGCGGCATCTTCAAGGTAGCGAACGTCGCGGCGACGGCATTTCTCCGAGTCGTAAAGCGGATCATCGGTGGCGAGGTGTTGCAGGACACCGCGGAGTTCTTCAGCAATCTCGAGGGAATGTACGACGGGTTCAAAGAACGAGCTCGGGAAGTCTCCGCGCTGCTGCAGAGCGACGCAACCTCATTTGTCATCGTCACCTCCCCAGCAGAGGACTCGGTGATGGAGGCGACGTTCTTCGCCGCACGCCTCAACGAGGCCGGGCTCCCGTTCGGCGCGCTGATCGTCAACCGCGTGCATCCGAAGCTGGGTGATGGAGTCGACGTCAAGCCACGGCAACTCACGAAGCTCGAGAAGCAAGGCGACCGAGGACAACTGCTCGCTAAGTTGATCGACAACGAGGAAGCGTTCATGCGAGTGGTCCGGCTCGAAGAGAAGAACCTGAACGCTCTCGCTCGGAAGATCCCAAGGCACCGCTGGGTTCGAGTCCCCTACCTCGAGCAGGAGGCCGTCGACTTCGCCGGCCTATCGCTGATAGCCGACAAGCTCTTCGAGGCCTAAGAAAACCAAACGAAAAGCTTGCACCTCACGTTACGTGAGGGTCTAGCTTTGGCGATACATGGACGAGAGCAAGAGCCGGTGGAAGATCGGCGAGCTGGCCAAGGCGACGGGCCTAACGGTCCGCACGCTGCACTACTACGACGAGATCGAACTACTGCGGCCCTCGGTCAGATCCGAGGCCGGGCACCGGATCTACACCGACGCCGACGTGCAGAGGCTGTACCGGATCATCTCGCTGAGGCAACTCGGTTTTCCGCTTGCCGACATCACGTCCATCATCGAGAGCGACGACGACCCGCGCGCAGCCGTGCGCCGTCATCTCGATGGAGTCGAGGAGCAGATCGAGTTGCAGCAGGAGTTACGCGAGCGACTCGGTGCGATCCTCGGCGTCCTCGACAGCTCGGAGGAGCCATCGACCAAACAGTTACTCGAGATCATGGAGGTCATGATGGAGGTCGAGAAGTACTACACGCCCGAGCAGCGGGAGCAGATCAAGAAGCGCGGCGAGGAGGCCGACTGGGACGAGATCGAGCGGCGCCAGAAGGAGTGGTCGCAGATACTCGAGGACGCTGAGGCGGCCATGAAGGCCGGAACGCCGGCGACCGACGCCAAAATGCAGGAGCTCGCCCGTCGCTACGACGAGCTTGGGAAGTGGTTCGCCGCCGGATTCACGGGCGGAGACCCAGGTCTGCAGGAATCCCTCAACCGGGTGTGGGCCGAGAAGGGCGACGACCTCCACGCGGCCTACGGCAAGGGACCGGAGGTCAACAAGTACCTCGAAGAGGCACGCGAGGCCGGAGCCAAATAGGAAACGTGCGCCGAGACCTGGGTGCGAATTTTCGTACCCGGGACTCGGCTCTCAGATGTTCGCGGTTAACATCTCGCCCATGCTGGCTGCAAAACTCATCGAGGGCTTTGTCGGCGTCCTGACCGTCGGTTCGGGACTGATCGCCCTGTGGATCCTCGTTGACCTGTTCCGCCTCCGGAGAAACGAGCTCGGCCCCATGTACAAGGGGGGGATCGGACAGTGGTCGTGGGCGGCCCACCGGATCACCGGAATCCTCGTTCTCGCATTTCTCTTCGGCCACATCGTCGACACGTTCGGACTCGGCTTCGGCCCCGAGCTGTACGACGAGACCATCGGGCTGTATAAGCAGTGGTGGTTCAAGCCGTTCGAGGTCGCCCTGATAGCGGCCACGCTGTTCCATGCCCTGAACGGCGTGCGGATCATCCTCTTCGACTTCTGGCCCACTCTGGCGCTCAAGCAGCGCGGGTTCGCGGTCGCACAGCTCGTCCTCTTCGTGATCGGGTTCCTGCCGCCGGCGTTCTTCATGCTCCGGTCCGCCTACGAGTCCTCCCCCATCGGTTGATGGCGACGACCGAGCAAGCTCTCAATCCCCGACTGGCTTCCATCCTCGACGAGGTGGCGCGGGCGGTCGGCCGTCACGGCATCAAGCAGGGAGACCCCGCAGGGAGCAAGGCAGCGCTTCGAATCACGCTCGAGAACGACGTAAAGCGAGTCGTCCAGGTCTACTGGACGGCTTTCCAGGCGAACGTCCCCGGCGACTCGATCGCGCTGCACCTCGAGGTCGCCGAGCCTCGCGTATTCTGGGCCGAGGCGTACTTGAGCCCCAGTGCAGTCAACTGGGTCTTCTGTTTCAGCGAGCGACCGACCGACGCCGAGATTCAACTCTCCTATTACCGCGAGTATGCCGCGACGAGCGACGCCATCGAGGGCTTCTTCAATCTGGCGGGCTGGTACGTGCTCACGGCCTCCGACAAGACCTGGGACGACGTCGTCTACTCGGTCGCCGGCGAGCTCGGCTGGGACGATACTCACCTGGCCAAGGCGGGAACCACGACCTCGACCGCGGTGCAGGAAGCACTCAAGAAGTCGACCATCATGTGGCTGCGGTGGCGGCACGAGGGCCAGACGCTGCAGATGCCGGTGTGGTTCGTCTACGACAACAAGACCTCGAAGATCTACGTGCTCTCTGGCGAACGCGAGCAGACCCTTCCCGGCGCCAAGGAGATGCGCGAGGCGGATGTCATCCTTCGCTCCAAAGGCAAGGACATACGCATCGCCGAGATCACGGCCAACGTCCGGCTCGTCTCTCCGAGCGACGAAGATTGGGAGGCCGTCGCCCAGAAGGTGGCTGAGAAGCGCCTCAACGTGCCCGGCTTACCGGAGGACCTCGCCAATCGGTGGCGCGACACCTGCGACATCCTGGAGCTGACACTGCGGACCTAGGGGGCGGCCAGCAGCGAGTTGGCTAGGAGGACTCTCGACGAAAACGACGCCTGGGCGTCGGCTAGTGGTCGGAAGAATGGCCGAAGCCGACTTTGAGCGCCCGACAGCATCCAGTTCCGCCCTTCGACGCCGGTTTTGCCCTTGCCGCGCCTAGGCTGAGTTTGCGAGGAGGGTGCGCCAGTCGCCGCGGGGTGCACGACGCCGGTAGCGGCGGCGCTCACGCTCCGTCAGGCCCCCCCACACGCCGTGGTCGACGGGGGCGTCCATTGCGTAGGACAGGCACTCGGCTCGAACCGGGCACCTGCGGCACACCGTCTTGGCCAGCTTGTGCTCGAGTGCACCCGCCGCGAAGAACAAATCGGGGTCATTCTGCGCACAAAGCGCATGAGCCCGCCAGTCCTGATCAGTGTCCGTTATCAAGAGATGCCTCCAACCTCGTACTGAGTCCGCTGCACGACCCAAAGCCTGTTGCAAAACCCTACAGATGGAGGCAGGCTCTTTTGATAGCTAAAGAAGACCCTTTCTGGGTGCCTTAGCGGGCTAGAGACCACATAGTCCGTTCGGGCTAGCGAAGTGGTTACGGCCCCGACTATGTAGGATTGGGGGTCTGCACGAAGCCGGACAGGCCCGCACGAAACAGACGACGGGGAGTTGTTATGAGAGGACGAAAGCTTCGCTTTGGGAGCCTTATGGCTCTCCTCTGCGCGCTGATCCTCGTGCTCGGAGCGGCCCCGAGCCTCGGCCAGCCGGCCCAAGAGACGGCCAAGGACATCTACGCGAGGAAGCCCGACAAGGGCACGCGCGACGACCTCCTCAGGGCCCGCCGGGTGACTCTCTCGTTCAAGAAGGCAATCGTCACCGAAGACGACGCCAGGGAAACGACCATCACGGTCAAGGACGCGTGCGACAGGGTCCTCAGCAACAAGGTCACCGAGAGCAAGAACACGACGGGCAACGAAGAATTCGTCGGCAAAGCATGGGTCAAGCTCGACCGGCTCGACAAGAAGCCAAAGGGCTTGTACTACGTGAGGGCCAAGTACTGGCTCGAGTCCGAAGAGGAAGAGATCTCTCCGACCCCCGGCGTGGACGATGCTGCCAACCCAGAAGCCCGCATCTATACCTACAAGTTCAGGGTTAGCGGGGGGCCGAACTGTGATGGCAGCGGTGGCGGTGGCAACAACCCACCCGGGCACGATCCCGGCGGGAACAATGACAAGAAGCGAGTCTGGAGCTCGACCAGTGGCAGCAGCCACGATGACGATGGCGGACACGTGGGCCACGAGAACCTGAGGTCGCCAACGAGCGCGAGCAGTACGGGTTCGACCTACTCGAGTAGCACGAACACCTCGGATTTCAATCCCTACACGAGTTACACGAGCCCGACGATCCCATCGAGCGACGGCGGCCAGACGAACTACAACTCGAACTCGACGACACCGTTCGGCGAGGACGACTTCGGAGACCCCTTCGGCGAGAGCACGGGGAACTCGCCGCTGTCGGACCCGACCGACCCGTCTCTCTACGAGTCCGAGGCCGGGCAGATCCCCGAGGAGGCCGAGGACCAACAGACGCTCAGCGCCACTCCCGATGAGGAGCTCGGGCCCGAGTCCGGCACGTTGGTCGTGGCTCTGGCGACGGCTCTGCTACTGGGCGTGGGCGGTGGCCTGTTCCTCAGGCGGACCGACCCGGCCCCCATTCGATCCCAGAGCTGACCGCGGGCGCCGACTGCGGCCCCGTATCTTTCGTTCGAGCCAGGCCCACAAGCAACCCGGTCGAGCCCATGAGCAGTAATCCGAGCACGAGCTCCGTCGCGATCGTCTTGCGAAACAAGGTGTAGGGATCCGACGAGCTGATACCCGTGGCAGCCTTCTGCAGTCTCCGGCGAATGTAGAAATGATTGATCGCGCCGAGCGCAACGATGCACAGAAAGAGTCCGATCTTGATCGTCAGGGTGATCCCATAGCCGCTGTCGATGAGGTCCCGCGGTGACTCGAGATTGAAGAACGAGTTGAGCGTGCCCGTTATCGCCAGGACGATGATCGAAATCAGCGCCACGCGTGAGAACCGGGACACCACCTCCGAGAGGATGCGCAACCGATCTGGCCGCTCTTTGTTCTGCCAAACATCCGGAAGGGTCACCGCGAGAACCACGATGCCCGCGAACCACGTCGAGCCGGCGGCGAGATGAATGACGTCATTCATCACGGCGGCCCACACCGGGCTCGATACCGCGGCGTGACCCGACAACGACCACGTCGCGAGCAGAGTCAACGAGAGCAATCCCCAAAGTCCCCACCAAGCTGCGCTCGGCTTCTTCTCGCTTGCGGCCATGCCGGAGAGGCAGACCTCCTGTACGCGCTTGAAGAGCAACACCGACAGAGCGCTCAAGACGGGGAGCCGGATGAGATTCCAGATTCCAAAGCTTGTCTCCAGCACCGTTTCGAGCGCGTCCAGACCCAGGTCCCCTTCGTCGAGCAACGACACGAGCGACGTCTGCAAGAGCAGAGCGAGAACCGTTGCCACCGCGCTCGCAACGAGTGAGGCCCTGATAAGGCCTTCGAGTCGTACAGCGAGGTTCGTGCGCCCGGCCCGCCAGGTCTCCGCCTCGAGCGACTTGAAGGCGGGTCTCAGTACGAGCATCAGCAGTGGAATTGATCCGAAGATCAAGGCGTTCGCTGCGAACGCAGCAAAGCGAACGAGCGTGAAGGAAACCCTAAGCAGATCCTGTTCGATCTCCATAGCCCGCGTCTCCTGTCATGGCTTGCACTCGGTTAGTTTGGCGCGACTTTGTCTCATAGCTAGACATCCCGCAGGGAGTCTTTCATGACGTCAGCACAATTGATTCTGGTATCGGTGTCGTCCGCTCTCATCGCGGTAATCGCAATGCTGGTGGTCGCTACAGTTCTGCGTGCCAGAACTCGAGAGGGTGCGGGAAACAACTTATCCCAGGCGACGGGACCCCAGACGAGGGCCCAGCGCGCCGCGACGCGCGCTCAGAAAAGAGCACAGAGGGCAACGATGAGAGCCGACAGGAAAGCCGCTAAGGCCGCGGCTTCCGTCAACAAGTCCGAGAAGAAAAAGGCCGCAGCAACAGCAATCGCAGCCGCCAAGACCGAACCCGCGGAAAATGTCGCTAAGGATGCGTCCGGGGACAAGCGCGCCGGCGAGATGCCCGAGGCCCCTTCGGCCACCGTCGCAGCCGAGCGCTCAGCCCCTCCCGCCCCTCCAGTTAGCAACGACGAACTCGTTGTACCCGGCGAGAGAGACGATGAGATCGCGACGACGGAGGCTGGCAAGAGAGCCGCGGAAGCCAAACCAAAGACCCGTAAATCGCTGCTGGGCCGGAGCCGATCGACCGAGGACTCGCAGGAGAACAGGAGCTAGTCCTACTCCCGGAAGCCCTTCGCCGCTTCGTCGACGGTGGGTGCGATGGACACGCCCTCGCCGAAACCGGTGATCGTGAACAACTTCAGATGCTGCTCGCGCGTGCACGCGATCGCCAAATCTCCTCCCGCCTCGCGCAGCCGTCGCACGCCACCCATGAGGGCCCCCAGCCCGGACGAGTCCATGAACGGAACTCCGTCCAAATCCACCACCACTCTGGGGGTCTCGTCCTCGATCATCTTTCCGAGCGCGTCCCTGAGAGAGCCAACCGTGTAGACATCGAGGTCGCCAACCGGCACGAGAACCTTGTAGTCCCCCTTGTCCTGGATGTCGATCTCTACCTTCTGCTGTGCCAAGCTTCTCTCCCGTTCAGTTCTCGGTCTTCGTCACGCGTCCCACGGGCCGGCCCTCATCGGTGGCCTCCTGTGCCAGCGGCGCACCCTGGAACTCGATCACGAGCATTGTGAGGTCATCGTCCAGCTTACCTGCGGCGAAGTGTTCCACGTCCCGCACCAGCTCCTCGCCCAGCTCGTTCGAGTCCAGCGGAGCGAGCCGGATGAGCGCCTCAGCGAAGCGATTCTCGCCGAAGATGACGCCGTCCGGCGACTTCGCTTCGAGGAACCCGTCGGTGTAGAAGATGAGACGGTCGCCGGGCCTCAATTGAATCGTGGTCTCAGCCATCCCCGGCTCGTCGAACCAGCCCAGAGCGCGGTTTCGGGGGCCCTCCAAGAAATAACCTTGGGGGCGACCGTCGCGCCTCTCTGGCCCCTCGGTCGAGGTGAGCATGAAGGGCGAGGGATGTCCCATGTTCAGCCAACCAGCCTGGCCCGAGACGAGGTCGACCGTCGCATAGATGAGCGTGGTGAACGACTCGGGCTCCGTAGCCTCTTTGAGAGCCTCGTTCGCTCGCTCGATGATGCGTCTCGTCGAGGCCCCCTGTCCTCGCTCCGCCCGCAGGACGGACAAGGCCACCGTGGCCATCAGGGCGGCGGCTATCCCTTTGCCGGAGGCATCTCCCACCGCAACGGTGACGGTCGAGTGGCTGACATCGACGTCGTACCAGTCGCCGCCCACCAGGTTCGCCTGACGTTGAATCGGGACGAGTTTGACAGTGGCGGTGTTCGGCAGAGTGCGCTGCAGGAGGTTGCGTTGGATGGCTCCGGCGATCTCGAGCTCTCGATCCTGCAGGGCGAGTTGTTGAAGACGCTTAAGGGCTCCCTGCATCTCCGTGAAGCGATGGCCGAGCTCCTCCACCTCGTCCCCCGAGTGAATGTCGATCTTCTGGTCGAAATCCCCTCGTCCGATTGCCCGAGCCGCATCCACGAGCTCGGAGAGGCTGGAGGACAGGCGCCGCGGCAGCAGGATCGTGAGCAGGAGACCCACGCCCAGCGCCCCGATGATGACCGCGACGAGCGTGATCCGGGCCTGGTTGGAGCGGTTTTGGAGGTCCTGTTCGGCACCCCGGACGACCTCGCGCTGCAGGTCTCGGAGTTCGCGGCCGAGGTCCTCGATCTCGAGGATGAGCGGGGCCCCCTGCTGGCTGAAGGTCGCCTGCGCCAGGGCTCTTCGACCCTCCTCGGCGAGTGGAACGACATCCTCAACAACGCTGGTTTGAAACTCCTCACCAGCCTTGGTGAGCTCGTCGACGAGCTCGACCTCCCGGCTCGACGTGAACAGGTTACGGCTCTCTTCCAAGACGCCCTCGACGTTCGAAACCTCGGCCCTGTACAGCTCGAGCAAGGGGTCGCTGGGCAACAGCAAGAAGCCCCGCACGGCGGCGCTCTGCGCTGTGTAGGAGCGCACGATCTCGTCGACCGCAACCACGCCGGGAACGGCGTCGTTGAACACCCGGCGCTGCACCTGACGAAGAGACGAGAACAGCGACAGGGTCACGTAGCCGAGCAGCCCGATCAGGACCAGGAGAAGACCGAAGCCACCCACGATCTTCCATCTAAGAGACAGCCTCACGGGCACCAGTATCCTCGAAGCTATGGGCAGACGCAGAAGAGAGGACCGGCAAGTCGCCGGAGTCCTGGGCGGAACGGTGGGAATTGGTGCGGCGCTGGGGGGCTACGCGCTTTACGAGCCGTACCGGTACCGCCTGGTCACCCACGATCTCGCCTGCCGCCCGGACGTTTTACCGCTGGACGTCCTTCACATCTCTGACACCCACCTCGGGGCGAACAACCGCACCCGCATCAGATGGCTAGCCGAGCTACCCGATCGGCTAGGGTCGACCCCGGACCTCGTGCTCGCCACCGGTGACTTCGTGCAGGACGACTCGGGAATCGACCCGCTGGTCGAGGTTCTTGCTCCCCTCGAAGCTCGTTTGGGTCGTTTCTTCGTCTTTGGTAGTCACGACTACTACCAGGCCAGCTTTCAGAGCTATGCCAAGTACTGGACCGGAAAGCGCAACCTCACGTCCCCTCGCGCCGACAGCGACCGGCTGAGGGACAGCCTTCAGGACAAGGGTTGGGTACAGCTCCACAACCGAAGCGAGGTCATCGAGACCCCCTCCGGTCCGATCCGCGTGTCGGGGGTGGACGATCCCTATCTCGGCCGTCACAGGACGGCCCATCTCGAACGCGACGAGCAAGACCGTCTTGCCATCGGTCTGATGCACTCGCCCGAGATCGTCAGCGAGTTCACCCTCGCCGGGTTCGATCTAATCCTGGCGGGACACACGCACGCGGGCCAGGTCCGCCTACCCTTCATGGGGGCGGTGGTGACGAACTGTTCCCTGCCCGCCCCGTTGGCCGGGGGACCCCACCGCATCGGCAAATCGTGGCTTCACGTCAGCCCTGGCCTCGGCACGGGGAAGTTCAGCCCCATCCGTTTCAACTGCAGGCCCGAGGCAACGCTACTGAGACTGCGACCCCAAACCCCCTAGGAGGCGGCGGACGCCAAGCGTACGGTCAGTTGGGGCGGAGATCGAGTTCTGGGAGGCGCGTTATGGCATCGAGACCGGCAGAGAACACTGCACCCCCACCGCCCTATCCTGGACGACGCAACGGGCCCGGCACCGCAGCTCTGGTGATCGGGGTCGTGAGCCTCGTTCTGGCGGTCCTCGTGATCTTCGCTCCGCTCTCTTTGCTTCTGGGCATCATTGCCGCCATCCTCGGAGGAATCGGGATGTCACGCGCGTCGAAGGGCGAAGCCGACAACCGCTCTCACGCGGTCGCGGGGCTGGTGACCGGGTTGCTCAGCATCATCGTCGCCATCGCGATCGGGATCAGCTTTGCGAACTTCATCACCGATCATCAGTCGGACCTGAGGAGGTTCGGCACATGCATGACCTCGGCCGACAACGACACAGAGCGGGCGCCCTGTGTTCGGCGCTTGGGCGACGCCCTCGACGAAAACGACTAAAGAGCGAAGAACTACAGTTCGCGGCTATCCGTGTCGTCGATGCTCGACTCGGGGTGCGACGCGTCCTCGAACTCCCGTAGCACTCCCGTAACGAGGTAGGAGACCTGTTCGCCGATGTCGACCGCGTGATCCGCGAAGCGCTCGAGGTATCGGGAGACGAGCACGAGGTTGGTCGCCAGCGCGAACGTCTGCTCATCGTCCACGTAGTCCTTGAGGTCGTCGAGCATGCCCCGGTTCAGGCGGTCGATGGCGTTGTCCTTGACCGGAAGCGTTTCGGCGGCGTCGAGATCGCGCGAGGCGAAACTGGTCAGAGCGATGTCGAGCATCTCGCCCGAGCGCACTCCCATCTCCCTGAGCCGGGTCACCATCGGCGAGTCGGGCGGATATGACTGCTCGTTGAGCACGAACTTGGCCATGTTGACGCACAGGTCGCCCATGCGCTCGAGATGGAGGTTGGAGTGCATGATCGCTCGAATGAGCCTGAGATCGGTCGCCACGGGGGCCTGAAGCGCCAGCAGGCTCATCAGTCGTGATTCGGTTGCGATGTGGGCGTCGTCCACCCGGTCGTCGTCGGCGATGACCTGCTTGGCAAGAACGGGATCGCGCTGCTCCAAAGCGTCGAGAACGGCGTGAAGCTGCCGGCGAACCAGGGTTCCCTCCGACATGAGACCACCCTCGGCGGTCTCCAGCTCCTCGTGAAAGTTGATCCGTACCACGCCCACAGTATCCACCGGCGTCGCTCGATCGACTTCCATGCAGTTACTGGTTCCGTTAACGCATAGAGAACAGGCGGCGAAATCGAGGTGACTTCGTCCCTCTTCACTCCCTCACAGCTCCCCGGTCAAACTATGCTTCGAGCAGGAGAAACAAACACAGGATGAACGACTTCACATGGCTCTTAACCGGTGTTGTGTTGGCGGGCGGCATTGCGCTCGCTCTGCGCGTGTTGTCCGCTAGGAGGCACCCAAGCACCGCCCCTCGGCGATCGAGCGCGGTTACGGACCAAGACGATGCGCTCGCTCCATCCGGTCTCGAATGGGCCATCATCGAGCGAATGGCCGAGGGACTGGTCGTGCTGGACGACCAGCTGAGGCCCGTCGCCGCCAACCGGGCCGGCCGCGAGCTCCTGGGATTCCCCGAGGGATCCCCTCCACCCCGCCTCCCCTCCGATGAGGTGAGAACGGTCGCTCGACTGGCGCTCGACCGGTCGAGGGCGGTCGAGGAGGTCGTGAGCATCTGGTTCCCGGCGCGCAGGTCTCTGCGCGTCCGCGCCGAGCCGCTCGACGCGCGCGGAGGAGTGGTCGTGGTCATCGAGGACGTCACCGAGGAGCTCGAAACCCAACGGATCCGGCGCGAGTTCGTGGCGCACGCCAGTCACGAATTGAAGAGCCCGGTGGCGAGCATGCAGACCCTCGCGGAGGCCCTGCGGCACGCGGTGCGAGAAGATCCTCAGGCCGCGCAGCGTTTCGCCGATCGCATCGAGTTCGAGTCCCAGCGGTTGGGGCGTCTGATCGGTGACCTTCTCGACCTATCCCGCCTAGAGGATCCCGATGCCGTTCCTCGGGAGGTGGTCGACGTGTCCGCCGGAGCCAAACGCGTGATGGAGGATGCCGAGGCCGAGGCGGGGCCGAAAGAGATCACGTTTCTGGTCGAGATCTCCGACGGGGTCTTCGTCAAGGGCGATGAGTCGCAGATGGCGGTGCTCGTGAGAAACCTCGTCGAGAACGCGGTTCGCTATACGCCTGAGGGGGGCCGCGTCTCCGTCGATGTCTACCAAGACGGCGCCTCCGCGGTCGTGCGAGTGAGCGACAACGGGATCGGAATTCCGCTGGAGGCTCAAGCGCGCGTCTTCGAACGCTTTTATCGGGTGGACAGAGCGCGCTCCCGTGACCGGGGCGGAACGGGGCTTGGTCTGGCGATAGTCAAGCATGTAGCCGAGCTTCACGGGGGGGACGTGCAGTTGGAGAGCGAACTCGGCCGGGGCTCGATCTTCACCGCCCGAGTACCGGCGGTGCCACCGCCCCCACAGAGAATCGCCTCAGCGGGTTGATCAAAGGGGTCGGCTCGGCGAGACCTCAGAGCAAAGGAGGACAAGACAAAAGTGCCGCAGATTCTGCTGATAGAAGACGAAGAGGGTTTCGGAGAGGCGCTCGAGTATCAGTTGCAACGCGAGGGGTTCGAGGTCAGCCGCTACACAGACGGCTCGGTTGGACTCGAGCGCTTCAAGACCGCGGGGGCCGACCTCGTGCTCCTCGACTTGATGCTGCCCGGTATGGGTGGGGAGGACATCTGCAAGGAGATAAGGCGCGCGTCCTCAGTTCCCATCATCATGCTGACCGCGAGAGACACCGAGATCGACAAAGTGCTCGGACTCGAGCTCGGAGCCGACGACTACGTGACGAAACCCTTCAGCTCGCGTGAGCTCTTGGCGCGCATCAAGGCGGTTCTGCGAAGGAGCTCGACCGACGCAGCGGGGGCCGATGGAATCCTAGAAGGTGGAGGAGTGAGGCTCGATCCCGATCGTTTCGAGGTGACGGTGCGGGGGGACCAGGTGCACCTTCCGCGCAAGGAGTTCGAGTTGCTGGAGCTCCTGATGGAGAACTCGGGTCGAGTCCTTACCCGCGAGACGCTGATCGATCGCATCTGGGGTCCCGACTACTTCGGGGACACGAGGACGCTCGACGTGCACATAAAGCGCTTGCGAGCAAAGTGTGAGGAGGATCCCCACACCCCCACGCACTTGCTGACCATCAGGGGGCTGGGCTACAAGTTCGTTCCCTGATCCACCATGCTCAGTAACCCTGAGGTGCGCCGTTTCCGTCGCGGCGGTTCGGCCGGATCTCCGCCGACAACGATTCTGAGTCACCCGTGAGCATGTAGGTGAGACGTTCGCCGATCATGACCGAGTGATCGGCAATACGTTCGAGCGCCCGCCCCGCCAATAGGGTCTTGACGGCCATGGGAACCGCATTCGGCCCGTCCATCGCCATGATTCCCTCCATGAGGGCCCGGTTATGGGAGTCCATCGCGTCGTCCCGCTCCTCGAGTGTCTTGGCGAGTCTCAGGTCACGGGTCGACCACGCTCTTATGGCGGTGCGAAATAGTTCCTGAGCTTCGAGAGCCATCTCTCGCAGGATTCCGTAGGTCTCGAGGTTTCCGCGAATAAGTTCGTGATCGGGCGCCAGCTTCACGATCCGCAGACAGAGATCGCCGGTGCGCTCGAGGTCGCCCAGGATGCGAATCACGGAAACGACGAGGCGAAGATCCGACGCCACAGGGTTCTGCCGTCCTAGAAGGTCGTAGCATCGCTCGGTGAGTGACACGAGCATGTCGTCGATTTCATCGTCCGCCTGGATGACCTTCTCGGCAAGCGCGACCTCGCCGGTAAGAATGACTGTGGTCGACCGTACCAACGCTTCGTCCACACGCAGCGCCATGACCTCGACCTGTAACCGCAGCTGCTCCAGCTCGAAAGCGAACGCCGCTCTTAGAGGTCTGAGGTCTTCCTGATTCGGCTCAGCCGAATCGCCCGGTAACGTAATTCTCGGTCCTCTCGTCGGTCGGAGTCTGAAAGATGTTCTCGGTCCTGTCGTACTCCACGAGGACGCCGGTGCGCCGATCCTGTTTCTCGTTGACCTCTGCGGTGAAGAACGCCGTCATATCGCTAACGCGCGCGGCCTGCTGCATATTGTGAGTCACGATGACGATCGAGTACTCCTCCTTGATGTCTTGCATGAGGTCTTCGATGCGCCCGGTCGCGATGGGATCGAGAGCCGAGCACGGCTCGTCCATGAGAATGACATCCGGTTGAACCGCGACGCAACGAGCTATGCAGAGACGCTGTTGCTGTCCGCCGGACAGACCCATTGCGGACTCCTTGAGGCGGTCCTTGACCTCGTCCCACAACGCAGCCTTCTGGAGCGACTGCTCGACCACTTCGTCCATGTCGCCCTTGAAACCGGAGATCTTGGGGCCGAACGCGATGTTGTCGTAAATCGACTTGGGGAACGGATTCGGCTTCTGGAAGACCATGCCGATACGACGACGGACCTCGACGGCGTCGACTTTCTTGTCGTACAGATTCACGCCGTGGTACTTGATCTCGCCCTCGACGCGAGCGATCTCGATCAGATCGTTCATACGGTTGAGACAACGGATGAACGTGGTCTTGCCGCAACCCGAGGGACCGATGAGGGCCGTGATGTGATTGCGATAGATCGTCAGACTGACATCTCGCACGGCCCGAAACTCACCGTAGTAAACAGACAGGTCGCGCGTCTCGAACACGACGTCTCGATTGGCGGGAGCCTCGTGGTGTGCGACCTCGGGTTGTACCCCAGCGTGAGGTGCCTGCTCTCTTACGGTGGTTGAATCCATGTGCTCGTTCACCACTTTCGCTCGTATCTATTGCGGAGAAAGATCGCGGCCGCATTCGAGATGAGGATGATGATCATCAAGACGACGATGCCGGCCGACGCCAGAGCTTTGAACTCGCTGTTCGCTTCCTTGGTCCATTCGAAGATAACAATCGGCAGAGCCGTGAAGCGATCCTGCAACTGGGTGATAAAGCCGCCCTGTGCCTGGCCCAGCAGTCCGCCGACCGCGCCTACGAGAAGCAGGGGGGCAGCCTCTCCGATCGCTCGTGAGATCGCAAGGATGGTTCCGGTCAGGATGCCAGGGGCGGCCGAGGGAAGCACGTGGCTGCGGATGACCTCCCACTTGGTTGCGCCGACGCCGTAGCCCGCCTCCCTGATGCTCTGAGGCACGGCTCTGAGGGCCTCGGAGGAGGTGATGATGACAATGGGCAACACGAGCACGGCAAGGGTCAGTCCCCCCGCCAGCAGACTCGGGCCGCCGGTAATCGCCGACAGAGTACCTACGAAGACCGAGAGACCGAGCAGCCCGTAGACGATCGAAGGCACACCGGCCAGGTTGCGGATGTTGACGGTTACGAACCGGTTGAAGCGCGTGTCGCTCGCGTACTCCTCGAGATAGACGGCCGCCGCGACACCCAGGGGGAACGAGACAAATACGACGAAGAGCATCAGCATCCCCGAGCCGTACAGCGCCTGACTCACACCGGCTCTGTCGGGGAAGCCCGACAGACTGCCCTCGAGAAAACTCTCGACGCTGCGTGACTCGAAGACCGACATCGCGCTCACGAAGATGTCCACAAGGAGCACGATCAAAAAGAGCAGCGAGAGCAGAAGCGACAACAACAGAGCGCCCTGAAAGACGAGGCCCTTCAGATCGGTGCGCTTCCCCTTCAAGTGTGCAAGGACAACATCGGAGGGCTGGACCGTGCCTGGGCGAACCACCATGCCTAGTACCTCTGCCTGACCCGGCGGACGAATCGTTCGCTCACGATATTGAGCGCAAGAGTCATGAGGAAGAGCAGCAAGCCAACGAAATAAAGACTCTGGACCGCGGCGACGTCTCCCTTGACCTGGTCACCGCCAATCGCCAGCTGGGCCATCGCGCCCGTCATCGTCTGGCCTCCCTCGAAAACGTTTATCGAAAACAAGGGACTGTTCCCCGCCGCGATCGCAACGACCATCGTCTCTCCGACTGCGCGCGACAGGCCGAGAATCAGAGCGGCCACGATGCCGGAGACCGCTGCAGGTGTCACCACTCGGATCGTCGTCGACATCCTCCTGGCACCGAGTCCGTAAGACGCCTCGCGCAGCGCCATCGGCACGGACTTCAGCGCGTCCTCCGCAACCGATGCCACCAGCGGCATCACCAGCACTCCGACGGCGATGCCGGCGGCCAGCATGTTGAAAATGCCTGCACTCGGGTTGATTCTTTGAACGAGCTCGGGCGAGATCCACAGGAGCGCAAAGTAGCCGAGCACGACACTCGGGATACCGGCCAAGATCTCGACGACCGGCTTGAGAATTCGACGGACACGCGGGCTCGCGTACTCCGAGAGATACATGGCCGCGCCGATCCCGAGGGGCCCTGCAACGAGCATCGCTATGAGGGAGATGAGCAAAGTGCCGGAGATGATTACCCTCAGGTCGAACTGACCCGAGCGCGGAGACCAGAGGCCCGCCCACAACGACGATAGCTCGATCGCGGTCAGGAAGGTGAGCGCCTCCCGAACCAACGAGAGCACGATCAGTGTGCTTATGACGATGCTGCAGATCGCCGCCCCCAGGAAGAGGCGGCGGATGATGGTTTCCTTTCGACGCCGTCGGGGGGACCCCCTGAGGGAGTCGATTGTTACGTTGCCGACGTCGACCGAAGCCTGTGCCAAGACTAGGTTCCTACTTTCGACGAACGATTACGCCGGTGGGGCAGATCGACTTTTTCCGCGAATCCAAGCATGGCAGAAAGGCGAGACGCATTGTCTCGCGTCTCACCCCTCTGCTCAAGGGCGGAAGAAACTGCCGTTCTAACCCTCAGCCTCCCGACTGCCCGTCTCTTTGTCCTCCCACACCTGCTGGAGGGTACTGATGTCCTCGTCGGCCAGCGAAACGTAGCCGACGTTCTCGTTCGTAACCGCGGCCAGACCGTCCTCGGAGACGTAGAAGTCGACGAACGCTTCGAGAGCAGCGTTCTCCTCGAGCTTCTCGACGTTGACATAGATGTAAAGGAAGCGAGAGATCGGGTACTCGGCCGTGGAGATGGACTCCTCCGTCGGCTCGATGCAGTCGTCGCCCTCCTCGGCGACGGGTATCGCTCGGACTCGGTCCTCGTTCTGCACATAGAACGAGTAGCCAACCCAACCGAACGAGCCCTCGGAGCCGGCGATTCCCTCGATGATGACGTTGTCGTCGGCCGAGGCGGAGTAGTCGGGACGGATGAAGGGACCGTCCTCGGACTGCCCCCGCTCGTCGACGGCGATGCCCTCGGTTACCAGTTCGGCGAACGAGTCGTAGGTACCGGACTCCTCACCGGGGGCGGCTATCTCGAGTGGCGCGTCCGGGTAGTCGGCCGTGTGCGCGGCTCCGACCTCTTCTCCCAAATCGGCGGCATCGGTCCAGGTCTCGATTCCCTGGGACTCAGGTCCGACGAGAGCGTAGATGTCCTTGAAGTCGAGGCACTCGATCTCGTTGTCGGGATTCGTGATCACCGCTATCCCGTCGATGCCCACCTTCAGCTCGATGAACTCGACGCCGTTTTCTTCGCAGGCCGGGATCTCCTCCTCGGCGTCGATCGGCCGAGAGGCATCCGAGATCTCGGTTTCTCCGGCGCAGAACTTTTCGAACCCGTCGCCGGTCCCCGGGCCTTCGACGTCAATTGAGACGCCGGCGTTGGATTCCATGAAGAGCTCGGCGTTCAGGCGTGAGATGGGCTCGACGGTCGAGGACCCCGAGATGAAGATCTCCCCGGAGAGTTCCTCCCCGCCCTCTCCTCCAACGGGCGCGGCTCCAGCGGAGCCGTTGTCATCTGTGCAGGCGGCCGCAAACAGCGCAAACACCAGACCGAGTAGCAGGAGCCGCATCGGCTTCCCCGTCACTCTCGTCATACGGGCATGTCCTCCTTGTACGAGCCGCCTTGGGCGGCTCCGTGAGTTGGCCCTCCCTGCGGGTGGCCCTCCATCCGCGCGCACGCTAGCAACGGCGTGTTGCCGACCGGCATCCTGTTCATGAACACAATGTGAAGGGATTTACTCGGGCGTTTTGCTCGTCAAGCCGAGTCGCATCCGGCCAGGGGTATATGCGAGACTGGCTCACGGCGGCCCGGTCGGCGAGCCGCTACAACGGGAAGTGGCGCAGCTTGGTAGCGCACAGCGTTCGGGACGCTGGGGTCGCGGGTTCAAATCCCGCCTTCCCGACCACTCGTAATCCCCTCTTTTGACCATTTGTGTACGCCGCCTGGTCGCGTATCGTTCACCCAGACCAGGGATCCTGGTTCCGCTTGCGTCCGCAAAGGGGGAGGACGTCATCGCAGGAGCAGCGCCGGGACCGAACCGGCCGCCAACAGCGTTCGGAGCTGTGGCGAACATCGCCCATCGAGGCGCGTCCGGACATGCCCCCGAGCACACCGTGGCCGCGTTCGACATCGCGATCGAGCTGGGGGCCGAGTACCTCGAGTTCGACGTTCAACTGACGGCGGACGGGGTACTCGTGGTCTTCCACGACCTCATCTCGTCCCGCACCCTGCGAGGCGTCGATGCCCACGGGGTCATCTCCGAGATGACCTTCGAGCAACTGCGACACGCCGATGCCGGATGTTGGTTCAACAAGGATGCGGTCGGCGGAGAGCGGAGGTTCGATGGCCAGTCGGTTCTGACGCTGCCCGAGGTGCTCCAGAGATACCGGCATCTGGCGCGGTTCGCGATCGAACTCAAAAGCAGGGATGGCGCGAAGTCCGGGATTGAACGGAAGGTGCTTCGCACGCTCGCCGACCACCGGCTTCTCGGTGACGGTGGGCGCGTTGTTCTGATGTCACTCTCGGCCGTTAGCCCGGCTCGCCTCCACTCGCTCGCACCTGCCATCGACCTCGTCCAACTCTTCTACGAACACGAGACCGCCACCGAGATGCTCGACCGCCTTCACCACGTTGGCCGCTATGCCGGACGCATCGGTCCTCATCACACGCAGGTGACCGAGAAGCTCGTGCGTGCTGCTCACGCCGAGGGCATGGGGGTGTGGACCTGGGCGGTGAACGCAGTCGCCGACATGGAGCGGCTGCTCGCTGCAGGAGTCGACGGCATCGTTACAGACTTTCCCGATCGTTTGAGCTCGGTGCTCGAAGCGCGCCGCACCTCGCTCCGAGAGGCTAGGGGGGACTCTCTAGATAAGTAGTTCGGCGATCTGCACCGCGTTAAGCGCCGCTCCTTTACGAAGGTTGTCTCCGACGGAGAAGAACTCGAGCGCTCGATCATCGAACAGGTCCTTGCGAATTCGGCCCACATAGCAGGGATCTTGGTTGGCCGCACCGAGCGGAGTCGGATAGATGTCGTTCTCGATGTCATCCGTTAGCTCTACGCCGGGGGCCTTTGCGAGAATCGCTCGCGCCCGCTCGACCGAAACCTCTGTGTCGAATTCGGCGTGAACCGAAACGCCGTGGCCGGTCACGACCGGGACGCGCACGCAGGTCGCTGTCGCCTTGAGATCGGCGATCTCCATTATCTTGCGCGTCTCGTTGCAGAGCTTTGTCTCTTCACTGGTGTAACCGTCGTCCTTGACCGAGCCGCATTTCGGAAGGATGTTGAGCGCCAGCGGATGGACGAAGGTGTCGCCTCCCTTGATGACATCGCGGGCGCGACCCTCGCGCACCGCCTCGGGCTCCTTTGCGGCGAGTTGGGTCTGCTCCCACAGCTCATCGGTTCCCTGCTGCCCGGAGCCGGAAGCGGCCTGGTACGTGGCGACTACAAGGCGATTGACCGTCCACTCGCGGTGGAGGGGTGCAAGGGGCATCACCATGGCGGTCGTCGTGCAGTTTGGCGTGGCGATGATTCCCTTGGGGCGATTGCGAATCCGTTCGGCGTTGATCTCGGGCACGACAAGAGGGACCTCGTCGTCCATGCGAAACGCCGAGGACTTGTCGATAACGACCGCACCACGCTCCGCCGCGACGGGGGCCCACTCGAAGCTGAGCTCCTCGGACACGTCGAAGATCGCGATGTCGGCGTTGTCGAACACCTCGGGTCGAAGACCCGTGACCTCGACCTCGTCGCCCCCGAACTCGAGCTTGCGGCCGACCGAGCCCCGCGACGCTACGGGTATCAACTCGTCGACCGGAAAGCTCCGCTCCTCGAGAATCCGCAACACCTCAGTGCCCACAGCTCCGGTGGCGCCGACCACCACGACTCGCATTACTTCTCCCTTGCGTTAATGGCGCGCAGCTGACCTGTTGCGGTCGCGGGATGTTGTTCGCGAATGATGGATTCTTCGGTCAGCTTGAATCTGTCGTGAATCGCCTTGACTGCGCGCTCCACCTCGAACGCTCGTATCACGCACGACACGCGAATCGACGAGGTGGAGATGATCTCGATATTGATCCCCGCGTCGCTCAGCGCGTCGAACATGTCCGCCGCAACTCCGGGATGAGTCTTCATACCTGCTCCGACGAGGGAGATCTTCGCGATGTCGGGGTCGGTGACCACACCCTCGGCCCCCACGGATGCCGCGATCTCATCGAGTACGGGCCTGGCACGCCTTAAATCGTCCGTGGGCATCGTGAAGGAGATGTCCGTGCGGCCCTGTTCGGATACGTTCTGCACGATCATGTCGATGTTGACACCCTCGTCTGCGAGGGGACGAAAGACGCGCGCTGCTATACCGGGCGTGTCGGGCACGTTCTGTATGACGACCTTCGCCTCGGAGGTGTCGTGTGCCACTCCCGAGATGATCGCTCGTTCCATGCGCTCGTCCTCCTCCTTGATCCACGTTCCGTCCTCGTAGCCGAACGAGGAGCGCACGTGGAGCACAACTCCATGATTTCTCGCGTATTCCACCGACCGCAGCATCAGGACAGCCGCTCCGCTCGCAGCCATCTCGAGCATTTCCTCGTAGGAAACAGCATGGAGTTTGCGGGCGCCGGGAACGATGCGCGGATCGGCGGTGTAGACACCGTCGACGTCCGTGTAGATCTCGCACCTGTCCGCACCGAGCGCAGCGGCCAGGGCCACGGCCGTCGTGTCCGAGCCACCCCGGCCCAGGGTCGTCACGTCGTACGCGGTCGACACGCCCTGGAAACCGGCGACGATGGCGATCTTGTTCGCCTCGAGTGCCTGCCGCACCCGGTCGCCCTTGACCTCGAGGATGCGGGCCTTTCCATGACTCGTATCGGTCACGATGCCGGCCTGCGAGCCGGTCAGGCTGATCGCCTCGTACCCGAGATCAGAGATGACCATCGAGAGCAGTGCCATCGAGATGCGCTCGCCTGAGGTGAGCAGCATGTCCAGTTCGCGGGGGTTTGGCTCCTCGGACACCTGGGCTGCGAGGCTCACCAACTCGTCCGTGCTGTGGCCCATG
This sequence comes from Actinomycetota bacterium, assembly GCA_050693895.1. Taxonomy (GTDB): domain Bacteria; phylum Actinomycetota; class CADDZG01; order CADDZG01; family WHSQ01; genus WHSV01. The sequence continues at coordinate 22,464 of JBOGWS010000101.1, forward strand.
GCAGAGACGACCACGCAAACCTGATCACCTGCGAGCACGGCGGCAACGATACGCTCCGCCACTCTCTTGATTCGTTCGGCGTCCCCCACGGACGTTCCGCCGTACTTCTGGACGATCAAGGCCATGTTTACAAGGTAGCAAGCAATCTGAGCGAGGTGCCCGCACTCCCGGGTCTGGGGGCGCACCAAGCCATTACCTAGGGGCCGGAGACCCGCTAAGTGCTCATGCGGCGGCGGCCCCCGAGGGCCCTGCCGAGCGTCACCTCGTCGGCGTATTCGAGGTCGCCCCCCACCGGCAGACCGCTCGCAAGGCGGGTCACCCTCACTCCCAGTGGCGACAAAAGCCGATCGAGATACATCGCGGTTGCGTCACCCTCGGTGTTCGGATTCGTGGCGACGATTACCTCGGCAACCCGCTCGTTACCCTCGGCCGGTTGGCTGAGCCGACCGAGCAGCTCCTTGATTCGAAGGTCGTCGGGGCCGATTCCCTCGATCGGGCTGATTGCTCCCTGGAGCACGTGATAGAGACCCCGGTACTCTCGAGTCCTCTCGATGGCGATGATGTCGGGAGGTTCCTGGACGACGCAGATCACGGTCGAGTCGCGCCGGGGGTCTCGGCAGAACTCACACAGTTCGGTGTCGGCAACGTTGAAGCACCGCTCGCAGAGCCGCACCTTGTCCTTCACCTCGACGATGGCCTCCGTGAGCGCGCGCGCCTCGGCCCCCGAGATCTTGAGGATGTAAAAGGCGACGCGCTGCGCGCTCTTCGGTCCTATGCCGGGGAGCTTGGAGAGTTCGTCTACGAGCCGCTGAAGTGGACCGGCGAACAACTGAGGCCTACATGCCCGGGAGGCCGAGACCCCCGAGTCCGCCGGCGAGCGGCCCCATCGCCTGAGCTTGTGCCTCGCGCGCCTTGTCCAGTGCGTCGTTCACCGCCGCGGTCACCGTGTCACCGAGCATCTCGAGGTCGTCTGAATCCGGCTCGCCGTCGAACGTGTCGGCGCTGATGGTTACGGAGACGATCTGCTGGTCGCCCGTCGCAACCACTTTCACTGCCCCACCGCCGGCACTGCCCTCGATCTCGACCTCGGCCAGAGCATCCTGTGCCTTCTGCATGTCGGCGGCCATCTTCTGCGCCTGCTTCATCATCTTCTGCATGTCTTTGCTCAACTGGATGTCCTCCCCGTCAACTCTCCTCGACCTCTCTCACAACCTCCGCGTCGAGACCTTCCTTGAGTAACTCAACCGGATCGTGCTCGACGTCGGTGGCTTCCGCCGCGTCGGTGTACGAGCCTCCGCTATCGGACGCGGAACCGGATGATGAATCTCCACTCGACTGTGACCCCGTCTCGCTATCGAGCGGCTGGGCGCCGCGCTCGGCAAAACGCAGAAACGGCTTGAGTCCGAGCGCCGCGTAGAGCGCATCGGTCAGGACGAGCGAGTTGGCCTCCTTGGCCATCTGGCTCGCGTGGAACGCGGACTGCACCTCGACGACCAGGCCCTCCGAATCGTACGCAACTGGTTGCGACGGCTTGAGGAACGCGGCAACTCTTTTGCTGCGCTGAGCGACCTCCTTCATCGCCGAAGGCCAGGCGTCCTTGACGTGACCAAGCCCGAGGTGATCCACCGCGCCGGCCGCGGGCTGCTCGGCCGCCGCCGGCTCGGATGCTTGTCCGACCTCGATGGGGATCTCGGGAGGAGCCAGATCCACTTGAGCTTTCGGAGGGGCCGCCTCCTCCCGCACGCGTGGTTGCTCGCTCTTTGCTACGGCCGGACTCGGAGCCTGCGGCGCCGGAATCGAGTCCTCCTCGAGACCGATGCGACGTTCGAGCCGCTCGATACGACCGATGACCCCCTCGGCAGTCGAATCCGTCTCGGGAGAGGTGCCGCGCGTGAGCGCAACCTCGAGGAACAGGCGGTGGTTCGGCGCGTTCCGCATCTCTGTGATCGCCTTGCCAACGAGCTCGAGCAACCGAACGAGCCCGCCGATCCGGAAGTTCCCGGCTTGATCGGCAAGTCGTTGACGGTCCTCGGCGTGAACGTCGAGCAGGTCCTGCGCCTGGGGCGCCGTCTTGAGTAGCAACAGTGCGCGCGCGTGATTCAGAGTTCCGAGCGCAAGCTGTCGCACGTCCGCACCCTGGGTGATCATCGAGTCGAGCGTCGTGAAGACCGTTCCGATGTCCGCGTCCACGATCGCATCGAACAATTGAAAGAACGCGTCCTCGCCACGCTCGCCGAGCAGTCGCTCGGCGTCATCGACGGTGATGTGGCCCTCGAGACTGCGCAGCTGGTCCAATGCAGACAGAGCGTCTCGTGCACCCCCCTCAGCATGACGGGCGACGACCTCAATCGCGTCGGGGTCGATGTCAATGTTCTCGCTCTTCGCAACGTCCGAGAGCAAGTCGACGAGTGAGGCAACAGGCATTCGGCGAAAGTCAAAACGCTGGGTCCGAGACACGATCGTCGGAAGCACCTTGTGCGCTTCGGTGGTCGCGAGCACGAAAATGACGTGGTCCGGCGGCTCTTCAAGTGTCTTGAGCAACGCGTTGAAGGACTGCGTTGTCAGCATGTGGACCTCGTCGATGACGTAGATCTTCTTGCGACTGCCGGCGGTGGCGAGTGGAACACCCGAGAGAATCTCGCGTGTCTCATCGACGCCTGAGTGACTCGCCGCGTCCATTTCGAAGACGTCCATAGACGAGCCGCGTGCGATGGCAACGCACGAATCGCATTTCCCGCACGGGTTCGGAGTTGGGCCCTGCTCGCAGTTCAGCGCCTTGGCAAGAATTCGCGCGGTCGACGTTTTGCCTGTCCCACGGGGCCCCGTGAAGAGATAGGCGTGGGCGACGCGATCCTCGGTGATGGCGTTCGCGAGGGTGGTCGAAACGTGCTCCTGACCCAGGATCTCAGAGAAGGTCTGGGGCCGGTACTTGCGATAGAGAGAGACGTACGGCATCCGAGCCATAGTAGCGACAGATGCTATTTCGCTCCGCCCTCTCGACTTCTGTGCGAAATGGCGTCTGTCGCCGGTGGGCAGTGACTGGCCGGGCTCGGTTTCTCTCCTGGTCTGGGTGCTGCGGGCGGCCTGGGAGCGTCTCCCCGCCTTCTCGGTAACTCGGAGGGCCTGGGTCACTCGGGAAACTAAAAAGGCCGTGCGGTTCGTCTTGGACCACTGATTGGCCGGCGCTGGCCCGGCAGCTGGCTCCGGGCGGGCAATCCTGACGGCACACTCGGGACACCGCTTAAGGCTGCTCCCTTCCGGGCCTGACCTGGTTCGCGGCTCCGAGTCGCGTAGGACCCGACCATCAACACTGCTTACCGGGGGCTGCCCGGTCCTTCAGGGGCCGCAGACGAACCTTCAACCCGGCGTATCGAGGGATTTCCGGTACAGGGGACCCCGAGCCCCCCGTCTAGCACGGCCGCGCGTAGCTTACGGCTCCTGGGACCAAAGCGGTTTCCCGATCCGAGCGAGAAAGCGGAGGCGGAGGGATTTGAACCCTCGGATGCTTGCACATCACACGATTTCCAGTCGTGCCGATTCGGCCGCTCTCGCACGCCTCCGTGCGGGAGTCTAGCCGGGCGAGGTCTGGCCAATGGGCTGCCGGCGCGGCCGCGTATCGTTCAGAGCCCAGTTCGTGTAGCAGGCTCATGGACGCTTCGATGTCCGTGAAGAGAAACATCACGGTGCCTGTCGGAATGGCTCACTTGCGGTGGGGGTGGGATTTGAACCCACGGTGGGCGTGAACCCACAATCGCTTTCGAGGCGATCCCGTTATGGCCGCTTCGGTACCCCACCAGGAACTCTCGCGGCCGCGGAGCCGCCCCGAGAATCTGGACTGCCGATTATAGGTGTCGGCGTCCCTCGAAGAAGTCTGAGAGCAGCGCCGTCCCTTCGTTCTCGAGTACTCCCGGCACGACCTCGAGTTGGTGATTCAGCCGGGGATCCTGAGCGATGTTGTAGAGGGACAGAGCGGCGCCCGCTCGGGGGTCCTGCGGCCCATAGACGAGCCGGTCGACGCGCGCCAGGACGAGCGCCCCGGCACACATCGGGCAGGGCTCGAGGGTTACGTACACGGTCGCGCCGTCGAGGCGCCAGTCGGCGGCGAGCTCGGTCGCCTGTCTGACAGCCAGGACCTCTGCGTGAGCGGTCGGGTCGCCCCGAAGCTCCCTCTCGTTATGCGCCGAGCTCAGGAGCTCGCCATCCTTTACGACCACCGCACCTATCGGAACGTCGTCGTGGGCCAGGGCTAGTTTGGCCTCCGCGAGTGCGAGGCGCATAAATCGCTCGTCGGCCGGCGCGGTGAGCTCGTCGGTCACTGGTCTTGAATCGAAGCGCTCTAGCGTCCGGGCTGTGATCGGGCCGCGCGCCGTTTTCGAACCTCGGCCTTCACCTTGGCGTACTGCTTGCGGGTCCACATGAGCCCGTCCTTCGCCCAGTCGTACTCGCTCGCCAGAATGGCGAGCCCAAGGAGTTGGATGGGGAACGACCAGGGGCCGGGCAGGGGAATGATGAGAACTCCGATGATGAAGATGGTCACGCCGAGGACGGTTACGAGGATTCGGCGAGCCATCTCGAGTGGGGTGCGCGGCACCATTTTGACCTCGACCTCGCCGTCGCTGCGCCAATCCGACTTGAGCGTCTTTCGTGCATTTCGGGGATGCTGCTCGGACTTGGGAGCATGGCGGGCCCAGCGCCTGAAGAAGTCAGAAACGCGCTCGGCCGTAGCGTGTGTGTCCGTGGGGAGTTTGATGTTCACCTCGACACCTTCGCCCTCGACCGCAAGCTGGGGGCCGTGGGCGGCGTTTACGTCCACCGCCCACGATCGAATCTGCTGCCAAAGCAAAGAGACGTCCTCCGCGCTCCGTCCGTTCCAATGAACGATCACGCGCCGAGGCGTGACGAAGGCAAAGCCCTCGCGCCGGGTGGAAGTGTCGGCTATGCGCACCCACTGCACAACGTTTTCATCGTGTTCGAGCAAGTGGTAGGCGTTGCCGAGAATGAGCTTCTCGCGCTGTTCGTGCATCCAGTGACCCAGTCCCACCGATCCAGTAAACCCTGCCTCTGGGACAAAGACGAGCGGGGTTGCGCGAATTGATCACAAAAAGTAACCAACCGCGCCCCAGCTTCTCGTGGATGAAGGGTTCAACCGATACAAAAGGGTACGCCCGGAGGTGTGTGATTCCACCGGATGGTGGACACGGCTGAGTAAGCATGTCGCGGGCCATGGTGGACACCCCTAGCCTGGAGGTGTCGCTTGGATGTGGCCCGCTACGTGGTCGACGCGGTGGT
>JBOGWS010000102.1:0-13138 GCA_050693895.1 Actinomycetota bacterium
GTAACTCCCTTGGTCGGCCACCTCCACGCCGTGAAGAAGATAAGCAAAGTGATTGCGATCTCCGCAATCCCGAACAAGAAGTAGTACGCCCATTCCTCGCCGACGAGATTGCTGATATTGACGAGTGTGTACAGAATCGCCAGGACCAGGTTCAGCGAGCGGTTCACTCTTGCCGATAGGAGCAGGGATAGGACGATCCTGCCCGCAGGGATTATCACCATCAAAGACACCACCAACAGAGTCGCCTGAGACACCTCGAACAGGCCCATCACGCCGCGCCTTACTTCATCTATTTGACCGGGGCGATAAAGCGAGAGGAAATCCGCGTAGATGTAGAAAGCGATCAGCGCCATCCACGCTGCTGCCAGCTTGAGCTTGGTGTTTATCCTTTCGTTCTCGAATTCCGTTGCTCTGTTTTTCGCGATGGGTTCCCTCTCGGAGTTCGATGGCCCTTCGGCCAGCGCGTAGTTCCCCTATCGACCAGAAACCCAAGACTACTCAGCGGATGTCAAAAGGCACAGGACATCAGGTGAATACGAGGCGAAATGATGCGGCAGGTGGCCTTGTCGCGGCCCGGGGTTCACAGATAATAATTGCAGGTGCGCGGAAACCGCCGACCCTGAGTTGTAAGGGCAAATCATGTCGTTAGGTATCGAGTCTGCGGAAGATGAGGTCGAAGTCGGTCGTGTAGGTGGTGCCGTCTTCGGCAATCTCCCAGCGTCCGGTGATCGTGTTCCCGTCGTCGCTTAAGGTCGCTGTGAAGCGCTGGGAGAACGGCTCGCCCTCCCGCCAGAGCTTCCACTCGCCGTTGCTGATGCTCATCTCGTAGACGCGGCAGACGCCGCGCTCGTCGGAGTACAGCTGGAAGTATGTCCCGTTGGCCGCATCGCATCCGATGATCGGAGACGTTGTCGGGCGCCTGGGAAGCTCGAGCCGGCTGGCAACCGTCGGGGCTACCGGCTCGGATCGAGGCGGGTCATACTCTACGTCCAACGGCGACTCACCCGAGTCGCAAGCGAGAGGGAGGGGCGATGCCGCTCTATTTATCGAGGTTCAGCTACACCCCGGAGACTTGGGCCAGGCTAATCGGCAACCCAGAGGACCGCCGGAAAGCCGCTCAGTCGTACATTGAGTCGGTCGGTGGGAAGCTCCACGGGTTCTGGTACGCCTTCGGCACACACGACGGCTACAACCTATGGGAGGCCCCCGACAACGTGTCCATGGCCGCGGTTGCGCTGGCGATTAGTGGCGGCGGTGCGCTTAGCTCGTTAGAAACGACAGTCCTCCTGACCGTCGACGAAACGATGGATGCCCTGCGCAAGGCCGAGCAAGTCCAGTACCGGGAGCCCGGCGCCTAGCGGTCGTCGTCTAATGCGTCCTCTTCGGTTCGCCGGGGGCCTGCATGACGCCATCGAGGGTGGGGAAGGTGTTCACTGTCAGTTTTCGCATGCCGCGTCCTTTCGAGACGTTCTGGCCTCCGCCAGCTAATTCGAGATGGTGTCTGCTCTTGCTCGTTTGGACTGCGAGGGGGACGGAGAGAACTCGACCAAAGAACGTGCGCATCCCCCGATCCCGCACTGCTGCTGTTCGTCGGATGACCTCTCACTCACTTATACAAAGGGTAAATGGCCCCCTTCCAGAACCCTCACTCGCTCCCGGTGAGCCGCAGCGTTCGCAGCCGCGACCCGGCGTACCAGGTGCACCCGACAACCACGACGGTGAGGAGTGCGACGCCGGCACCAAGGCTCACCGCCGACGAAACGTCGAGTGTCACCGCCGACGACCCAATCACCTTCTCTGTGATTGCCAGCGCCCATTGCTGGATGCTCAGCACCTGCGCGCCGGGCACGAAGCTGCCCACCAGCGACTCCCAGATCAGCACGTAGATCAGGCCGACCACGACGGCGTGTCGCGTGAGGATCGCGAGTAGCACGAACAGCGCGCAGTACGCGAGTCCGGCGACGCCGGCACCGATCCCGTACCCGACGGCAAGTCCCTCGGCCGTTCCAGACAGGACCAGGCCCGCGAGCAGTGTGGGCACGCCTGCGACGACAGTGACAACCGCCATGGCGACCGCCAGCTTGGACAGAACGATGGAGTGCCGGCTCAGCGGCTTGGACATCAGGTAGACGATCGAGCCGTCGTCGATCTCGGGACCGATCGCACCGGTCCCGGCGATCAACCCGAGCAGGGGCACGACCGTGCCGAGCGCGAAACTGCCGAGCAGACCCACGGTTACGCTCGTGTCGGAGCCGGCGAGCAACCGGACCGCTCCGCAGAGAAGCAGGAGCACGGCAGGCAACAACAGCAGGATGAGCACTCGACGGCGACCCAGCAAGCTACGGGCCGTGAGCTGGGCAACGATCGCGTTCATCGAGCCACCAAGTAGGAGAAGACGCTTTCGAGGGATTCATCGGTAGGCGAGACTTCGTATAGCCGGATGCCGTGACGGGCGGCCAGCTGCGGAAGCACTCGGACGAACTGCGAGACGTCAGTGGCCTGAACGTGCAAGGCTGCGGTCGTGTCGCGCGCGCCCGTGATCGCGTACCCGGGGCCGGAGCCATCGCCTGTCACCAGCTCGACGCTCGATGCACTCTGTTCGGCAATGATCGCCGAAGCCAGCTCGCGGTCGTTGTCGGATCGGATCCAGTACTGATGGGGACGCTCGGTCATCAGCCGGCGGATCTCGCGGAAGTTGCCGGATGCAGCATGGCGACCCGCGACCATGACCTGGATGTTGCCTGCGATCTGCTCGACCTCCTCGAGGATGTGCGAGCTGAACAGGATCGTGCGGTCGTCGTCGCCCATCGTGTGCAGCAGATCCATGAGCTGAATTCGCTGCCGAGGGTCCATGCCGTTGAACGGTTCATCGAGCAGCAGCACCTGTGGATCGTGTACCAGTGCCGTCGCGATCTTGATGCGCTGCTTCATGCCCTTGGAGTAGGTCGCGATGTCGCGATCCTTGAACTCGGTCATCTGCACCGTGTCGAGTGCCTTCTGCGCCGCCACCGAGGGATCGGGCAGGCGGTGCAACTTGGCGTTGGCGAGCACGAATTGCCATCCGGTGATGGTGTCGTACATGGCCTCTCGCTCCGGCACCAGGCCGACGCGGCGGTAGATCGTCTCGTTGCGCCAGACCGACTCGCCGTCGAGGGTGACGGTTCCCGACGAGGGGGCCAGGAAGCCCGCCATCATGTTGATCACCGTGGTCTTGCCGGCACCGTTTGGCCCCAGTAGACCGGTCACACCAGGGCCCACCGACATCGTTACGTCGTTGACCGCGACCACGTTTCCGAACCAGCGCGAAACGTCGCCCAAGATCATCGTCGTCATGACACCTTCACCGATCGATAGCGCAGCAGCAGGACCGCAAGCGACAACGCGACGAGAAATAGAGCGGCGACGGAGAACACCAGGGCTCCGGTCGCTCCTGGCGGGGACGGCAGAGGGATCGCGGCCCCCAGGAGCGAGCTTTGCACCCCCTGCACCAACGTGAACGGAGATAGCAGGCCGAGGTAGGAAGCGCCGTCGAAGCCCTCGGCGATCGCGAGCTCCTGCAGGGCGGTCTGCACACCGGCGAGCACCACGAGGACGGCAATGATCGCCGCGACCGCAAACCCTCTTCGCGGAGTAATGGCGGCGATGACCAGCCCAAAACCACCCAGGATCAGCGAGAGGATGCCGGCGCCCGCCACGGCCCGCAGGTAGTCGGGGATCTGCTCCGTGATCGTTAGCCCGACGACCAGCGCGCCGGCGAACATGATCGTGAGCGGCGCCACGGTCAGCACGAACAGCGCCGACACCATCGCGGCGTACTTTGAGGCCACGTAGTCCACGCGCTCGAGCGGACGCGAGAAATAAAGTGACATCACGCTGAAGCGCAGATCGCGCGACACGGTGGCCGGCGCCTGCGAAGCAAGGAAGATCAGCACGACCAACTGCAGGTTGAGGATGTAGGACGTGTAATCGCCCACCAGTTCGTCGCTGTTCGTAACCGCCGTGATGGCCACGATCACGGCGGCAGGCAGGCACATCAGCGCCAGCAGGATCATCGGCATGACTTTGTAGCGAGCGCTGCGGCCCAACCCGTAGGCGCCCTTGAAGCTGTCGATGTAGAGCGAGCGCCGAATGTAGCTGCGTCCACGACGCTCGCCGTCGTAGTGCCGATACCCGATGTCGTGGATGACGCCGGTAGTCGGAGTTGGCGTGTTCATAGGGGGCTCCCTGCCGTCGCGAAGATCTCGGCCATGCGGTGCCGGCGCCGCTCCATTCGGACGAGCCCGAGACCGGCGCGGACCACGGTGTCACGCACGACGTCGTAGGCGGAGTCGTCGCGCAGCTCAACCTCCAAGAGACGGCCGATTACACGAACGGTGAGGCCGGCCGTCTGAAGGAGGGCGGCAAGCTCTTCCATCGGCCCGTCGACCTCGACGACGACCACCTGGCTTACCGCCGTCACATCCTTCGTCGAGGACGCCCTCAGCAGCCGTCCGCCGTCGATGACCACGATGTGGTCGCAGACACGCTCCAACTCACCTAGTAGGTGTGATGTCACTAGAACCGAGATGCCGAAGTCAGAGTTGATCCGCGCGATGAGGCCAAGCATGTCGTCGCGACCGGCGGGATCCAGGCCGTTCGTCGGTTCGTCGAGGAACACGAGTTGCGGGTCGTGAACGAGGGACTGCCCGAGCTTCACTCTTTGGCGCATGCCGGTGGAGTAGCCGCCGATCGCGCGGTAGCGCTCCTCGTACAGGCCAACATGTCTCAAGATATCCGCCGTCCGCTCGCGCGCCGCGGTCGGCGGGAGTCCGGACATCCGCGCCATGTGCACAACAAAATCGGTCGCCGACACATCCGGTGGGAGGCAGTCATGCTCGGGCATGTACCCGACGCGCTCGCGAATCGCCCCGCCGGCGCTCGCGACGTCGAGGCCCAGCACCGTCGCCTGTCCGTCCGTCGCCGGCAGGAGCCCAAGCAGGATCTTGATCAGCGTCGACTTACCGGCGCCGTTGGCTCCGATCAGCCCGACGACGCCGGAACCAATGCCCACCGTCAGATCCGAGACGGCGGTCACGGGGCCGAACCGCTTGGTGAGTCCTTCCGTGACGATCAGCGAGTCGGTCACCACGACACTGGACGGCGAATGGGCACCGGTTTCCTCCTTAGGCGCGCTCGTGGAGCCACAGCGTCGCACCTACGCGTTGCGACCGCCATTGGGGATGACCCTGAATTCCCCCGAACAGTCGGCCTCACGCCTAGGGGTTAACCCGGTGCCGTGTCGCACCTCCGCTGACATGGTGCCGCAAGTCTGTGAAAGCCTCGAAGCCCGCCGTTTGGCCCAGTGCGTGGTGGAATAACAACACCTCCGCCATGTCGCCTCCCTCGCTAACTTCGTGGCCCGATCCAAGCCAGATAGATCGCTTTTCAGTCATCCTAGTGGTGGCCGAGACGGACTCGGCGATCCGGCGTTTGGGATCCGATTCGAAGGGATGAGGACATGGAGATCGCACCCGGCGTTTACAGCATGGGCCAACGACAAGGGGGTCGGGTGCACGCGTTTCTCTTTGACACCGGTACCGAGCTCACCCTCATCGATACCCTTTTTGATACCGACGGCCATCGCGTCTTGGAAGAGATAAAGCGGCTGGGCCGTTCAGCCTCGGACCTGAAACGCATCGTGTTGACGCACGGACACCGCTCCCACCTCGGTGGAGTCGCCGCGCTCAAGAAGCAGACCGGTGCAACCGTTCACTGCCACGAATGGGAGGCGGACATCATCGCCGGCCAACGTAAGGCCCAGCCGGTAACGCTCAAGCCCATGCATCCACTGCGCGTTTATCCCCTCCAGTTCGGACTGGCCATGGGCCTCGGCAAGCATCCGCCCTGTCCGGTCGATAAGGTGGTTGGCGATGGGGACCACGTGGGGCCGCTCCAGGTGCTGCACGCCCCGGGACACTCACCCGGTCATCTCGCCTTCTATTGGCCGGAGCGCCATCTGCTGATCGCCGGCGACGCCATCGCGACCTGGCCTGACTTCAGCGCCGGCTGGAAAGCGTTCAATCTGAACAGGACTCAGCACGCCGAGTCGCTGAGCCTCATGGCGCAACTCGACCCTGCCGTGGTTGGAGTTGGCCACGGCGAACCGATCACGAAGGGCGGAGGAGATCGCATTCATGAGCTGGTCGAACAGGGCGTGTAGCACGACCGAGAAATCCGACCTCACCTCTAGTATCCCTAACAGCCAAGTCTATCTTGGAACTCGCCTTTCGGGGCATGGTGACTAAGCAGCCGAGAGAAATGCGAGGAGAGACACATGCTTGCAACCATTCTTCACGGACCGGGCGACGTACGAGTCGAGAAGGTCCCGGAACCCTCGATCGTAGAACCGACCGACGCAATCATCCGACTGTCGGCGACCTGTATCTGCGGTTCGGACCTCTGGCCCTACCGCGGCGCTGACACCCTCGACGGCCCCACCCCGATGGGCCACGAGTACGTCGGCATCGTCGAAGAGGTTGGCGGTGACGTCAGCATCATCAAGCCCGGCCAGTTCGTGATCGGATCTTTCTTCGCGTCCGACAACACCTGTGAGATCTGCCGGGCCGGCTATCAGAGCTCCTGCATTCACCGGGTCCCCATCGGCACCATCGGGACGCAGGCCGAGTACGCGCGCATCCCGCTCGCCGATGGCACCCTCGTTGCCACTCCGGAGGTCCCCTCCCACGACCTCGTGCCGAACTTCCTCGCCGCCTCTGACGTGCTCGGAACCGGCTGGTTCGCCGCCGTCGCCGCCGAGGTCGGGCCCGGCAAGACCGTCGCCGTCGTCGGGGACGGCGCAGTTGGGCTCCTTGGCGTCCTGTCCGCCAAGCAGCTCGGCGCCGAGCGCATCATCGCTATGAGCCGGCACGAGTCGCGGCAGAAGCTAGCCCTCGAGTTCGGCGCGACCGACATTGTGGAGGAGCGCGGCAACGAAGGCGTCACTCGCGTAAAGGACCTTACCGACGGACTCGGCGCTCACTCCGTCATCGAGGCGGTTGGCACGCAGGAGTCGATTATGCAGGCGATCCGGTCCACCCGGCCTGGGGGCCATGTCGGGTACGTCGGCGTAACCCACGGCGTGGCGCTGCCCGGCGAAGAGATGTTCTACTCCCACGTGCACCTCCACGGCGGCCCGGCGCCGGTCCGGCGATTCCTCCCCGAGCACATCAAGCTCATCTCCGACGGCACCATCGAGCCGGGGAAGGTCTTCGACCTCACCCTCCCGCTGCAGGAGGTTGCCGAATGGACGAACGCAAGGCGATCAAGACTCTGCTCCATCCTCGCTAGTCCAGGCGCGATGACGCCCCCGGTCGTGGTGGAGAAGTGATCTCCGGCGCGAGTGATCGTAGGACCTAGCAGTGCCGGCCGTACTGCAGGTCTCGGGTCGTCTGGCGACCGTGCTTACCAGGAACTCAGGGTCGCTTATCCGGACGTAGCGTGGCGACCGGTCCCACTCCTCTCTTCGGCGATGTTCATCACCGCCGCCAGCAGCGCGGCCGCCACGAGTACGATGTGCACCACAAGAATCCACGTTGCAATGCTTGCGTCGTCGGCAAACTCCTCGGCGAGAAACAACGTCGCCAAGATCTCGAAGAGGGCGAGCACCATGACGGCTATGGGCCCACCACGTCCTCCCCGGCGGGTCCAGAAGAGTCCTGCTCCAAGCCAAAGGGCTGCTCCGATCAGAGTCATTGCCGGCTCCTTGACGATGAAGGAATGAAGCGCGACCTCCACGGCTACCATCACGGCGATCACTTGCAGGTACGTGCGCCAGGGAATCCCGCGGACGGCGCGCTGAGTAGACAGGTCATTCGTCATTGCTGTGCTCCTTTGAAGTTGCGAGCGTGTTTGGGCGCTCGATTCCGTTTCTAGGTGCTGGCCTGCTCGACCCCCGAATACGCATCGGGTGGCGTCGCCGTGGGCAGCGCTCCGATCTGGTGGAGGATCGTGAAGAGATCGCAGTACTGAGTGAGCTCGATGATCTTGCCGCCATCGACACGGAACAGGTCCCACGCGGCGAATTTGACCTCACGCCCGCTCGCGGGTACCCCTGCGAACTCCTCTTTGTGGGTGCCTTCGTAGCTCACCCAAGAACTGACGAGGTCGTCTTCGCACACCAGATGCCGGACGTCGGCGCGCAGGCCGGGGAACGAGTTCGTGAAACCGTCGATGGAAACCTTGAGTTGTTCCAGGTCGGCCCCCGCTCCGGCATGACCCCGCAACTCCGGCGAACAGATCGCGTCCAAGCCGGAGGGATCCCCGCTGTCCATTACCTCGTAGAACTTCCTGGCCACCGCCCTCGGATCGTCGGTCATAGCCGGCTCCTTTCTCCCTAGTGGAACGTCTTAGGGAAGAATCGCGCCCGGCTCGCCGAGAACCATGGGGAGGTCTCCCTATCTTCGTGCCGGTTCGTTCGGCAGGTGGATCGATGCGAAGGCAGCCGCCTCCGTGCGGCTCCGCATCCCGAGCTTGGCCAGGATGTTGCTCACGTGATGCCCGGCCGTCTTGATACTGATGAACAAGCGTTCTGCGATCTCGCCGTTGGAGAATCCCTGGGCCACCAGCCGAAGGACCTCCCGTTCCCTTTTGGTCAGAATGTCGAGGTTTTTGGGCCCGGTTCTTCCGTGAACTCCGAGTTCCCGCAGGAATGCGGCAGCTGCGTCGGCATCCGGGACCGCTCCCAGTCTGTCGAAGGACGCAAGGGCCGATCGAGCTTCAGAGATCGCAACCGGTTTGTCGGCTTCGGCAAGCGACCTCGCCAGCTCCATCCGGGCGCGACATGCCCCCAGGGCCATCGAAGCCTCGCTCAATTTCTTGGCCGCCAGGCGCAGAGTCTGAGCCGCGGCGCCATCGCGGGTCGCGGCGAGGAACTTCCCTTTTGCAAAGAGCGCCTCACCTTGATGGCGCTTGCTTCCGGTAGCCGCGGCAATCTGCTCGATGGCTTGCACGGAGCGACTCGCTCCCTCACGGTCGTCGAGCGCGATGTACGAGTCGACGAGCACGGTATGTAGCGCGAGCGCGCCGACTGTGACGCCGCCGAGTTCCTCGAGACGATGCTCCAGACGAGATGCGGCGGCTTGGGGGCTGCCCAAAGCGAGATCCAGGACCGCCAGAGGACGGGTGGACTCGGGCAAGTCTTCATATGTCTCGAGCAGCGTCCGGGCTTCTTCGAAACGTCCTTGGAGCACCCTCAGCTCGGCCAGTTGCGTAACGGGGTGGACACAGCGCGATTGCATGCCACTCCCCTCGAGCTCAGCGATCGCACGCTGGAGTTCGCCCTCGGCTTCATCGAGCCGCCCCGTGACCAAGTACATGCCGCCGCAACACGCCCCACAAAAGACCGACAGGTTCCCGTACGCTGCACTCGAAGCGAGGTTCTCGAGGGGGCCGAGCGCACGGCTGTTCTTAAACGTCGAGATAGCACTCGTCCACTGCGCCAAGCGGTCGGAGTCTCCGAGTAGATCCGCCGCCTCCATGAGAGCGCAGTACGCCTCGGCAACGCTCTGCGGGTCACGGGCCTCGCCGCCCGCCGCGGCGGCCATCGATTCATCGATGTGCCTAACGCCCGAGTCGACATCGCCCACGGCGATCTCGATGAGTCCGAGACGAGCGAGCACGACAAGTTCGAGATCGGAATCGCGACCGGTGCGCGCCGCGTCGAGCGCCGACTCGCACAGGTTTATGGCCTCAGCCGAATGAGTACCTGCTTCAGCCTTCGCGAGAGAAATCCATCCACTCAGCGAGGATTCGGGGAGGTCCAACGCGATGGTCTCGGCGCGCGCCAGCCAACCTTCCGCTGCAGCTTCGTTCCGAAAAAGGGTACGGAGCTCACGCGAAATCCACACGGCCACCCGAGCCGCCTCTTCCATCTTGTTCGCTCGACGATATGCGCCGTACGCAGTAGTTCGGACCTCGATCGCAGCGCTGACGTCATCCAGCCACCACAGGGCTCTTCCCAGTCCGTCGGCCGCTTCGGGCGACGAGTCGTGCTCGACCGCTGCCGCGAAGCCTTCTTTCGCGGCCTCCCAGTCGCCGGCGGCTAATGCACTCCAAGCACGGTCGACGTTCATCGTGTTCATTGACATCATCATCCGGCGCGCCGCCGCTGCTAACAACTGGGACCGACGGTCTAGAACCGACTCAATTGGCCAAATCTGGACAGAGCCCAGGCTAGGACGGCTCGACTTGGGCTTAGGCTAAGACGGTCCTAAGAGAACTCACCCGCGGTCCTGAACGCCTTTGTCCGATCGAGGTGGAACACACTCGCACTAGAGGTAGCCGACCCCGGAGTGTGACGCCCACCAGGTCACGCTCCCGGGCTCACTTACCCTGTAATGCTGTAGCGAAGGTAAGCCATGCCGACTTGAAACGGCGCTCGTCCAGTAGTTCGAGCGAGAGGCGCACATCCTTGGGAAGGGAGTGCTTGCCGCCTCCCACCACAACTGGGGCGAGAAAGAGATGGCACTCGTCTACCAACCCGGCCTTGAACGCACTGGCGGCGAGGTCGGGGCCGCCGATGATGACAGTCACGTTCTGCTGCGGACTTCATCTGTCCGACGGCTTGGGGGTCGAAGTCTCGTTCGATGCGCGTCCTGGCACTAGATACTTTGTCCAGCGTCTTGGAGTACACGATCTTGTCGGCCGCCCTCCATACCTGCGCGAAATCGCGGAAGTGAGGCGGCTCGTTTTCGAGACCGAGCGACTCCCAGGCGACCATCACCTCGTACAACCGGCGCCCGTAGAGTTACATCCCAACCGGGCGCGCTCGATCATTGATGAAGGTATGCACCTCCTCGTCCGGCACACCCCAGTCGAACTTCCCGTCTGCGCTCCAACGTAGCCGTCAAGCGACGAGATCGCCGAGTAGATCAGCTTGGCCATGTCAACCTTCCTTTGGCGCCCGCCAAATGTCTGGTCTCAGCATTGGGCACTGCCTGGTCAAGGCCGAGATCTTCAGGTCTAACATGGCGAAATGTCGTCAGAAGCGGCCGAGGTGAGCGCCTACATCGACACTGTCCGTTCCCCGACGAGGCAGCGTGAGGCGGAGAAGCGGCTGGCGCTTTTGGAACGCATCACCGGCCAACAGCCCCGCATGTGGGGCTCTTCGATCGTCGGCTACGGGCACTACCACTACAAGTACGAGAGCGGACGAGAGGGGGATGGCCCCGCCGCAAGCTTCTCGGCGCGGAAGGCTGCCACGGTGGTCTACCTGCCGGACGGCATAGGTGCGCACGCTGAACGGCTCAGCCGGCTAGGGCCGCATACGACCGGCGTGGGTTGCCTCTACATCAAAGATCTCTCGGCCGTCGACCTCGACGTTCTCGAGCAGATCATTCGTAGCTCGTACGAAACGCTCTCCGCCGACACTTACCGGCACCGCGCTCGCGAGTCGGACGCTGGAAGACGCGGGTAGGGCGAGTCGCATCAGTCGCCACGGAGTGTCGCTGACGAATCTCGACGAGACGCTGTTCGAGGGCGCCGGCGTCACCAAGCGGGAGCTGGTGGACTACCTCGACGCGGTTGCCGACCGCATCGTTCCTGTACTCGCCGACCGGCCACTCTCCGTCATCCGCACTGTCCGTGGGCAGCCTCCGTTCATGCAAAAGAACCTGCCTAAGTACACGCCGGAATGGGTGCGAACGGTCACCTGGTGGTCCGACAGCTCAAAGCGCGACGTCCGCTACGCCTTGTGCAATGACCGCCGCACCTTGCTGTGGTTCGCCAACCAACGTGCCGTCGAGTATCACCCCGCCCTCGTGCGGGCAGAGCGGTGGGACCGCGCTACTCACATCGTCGTCGATCTGGATCCTCCGTCTCCAGAAGCCTTTTCCGCGGCTGTGCGAGCCGCGCTACTCGTCCACCGGACCCTTGACGATGCTGGACTCGAGGGTGTGGTCAAGACGAGCGGAGCGAAGGGCATCCACGTCTTCGTGCCGATCTCGGACGAGGTGTCGATCGAGGATGCTGCTGCAGTAACGCGGGCTCTCGCAGCGCGCGCCGAACGTCTCGATCCCGAGCTCACGACGACTGCCTTCGTGCGCGAGGAGCGCGGGGGCAAGGTCTTCATCGACTCGACCCGCAGTGGCGGCGCCACCGTCGTGGCCGCCTACAGCCCAAGAGTTCGT
Source organism: Actinomycetota bacterium (assembly GCA_050693895.1). Taxonomy (GTDB): domain Bacteria; phylum Actinomycetota; class CADDZG01; order CADDZG01; family WHSQ01; genus WHSV01. Next base: position 12,165 of record JBOGWS010000102.1, read on the forward strand.
CCGGGCGTCCCAGTGTCTTTTCCGGTTCCGTGGGACCAGCTCGGATCCGTGACGCCGTCGGACTTCACGATACGTACCGCCGCCGAGTTGCTCGCCGGGAACGATCCGTGGTCGGAGCTGATGCCCAAGCCGCAAACCCTAGGTTCCGATCTCATCGAAGAGGGCCGAGCGATTCCGATCGCACGCGTGCGGGCGATGCACGAGGGAAAGCGACGGGCGAGGGAACGTCGCGACTAGCGCACGCCCTGCAAGGGAGACGACGCAACGTGGCGTGGAATTGAAGCGCCAGCTGGAGCGATCCAAGCCGCGGTCCCGACGCCGTCCCTGCAGCCTTACGTATCTTGCAGACGCAGCGTCGTCGTGGGCGGTGACGGGTTCGAACCGCCGACCCCTGCGTTGTAAGTGCGGCTCCGGCGAATTGGCCCACCAGCGCAAACGCGTGTCTTAGCAGTTCAGAGCCACTTTCCGCGTAGTCTCACTTAGGCCCTTTTGATCCCACTTTGGCGCTCGTCTGTTGGATATTTGTTGGATTTCCTAGACCCTTGACCCCTGCGGTGAGGCGGCAGGGGTCAAACATGGCCCATCACCGGCTCACTCGGACAGTCTCGTCCAGGGAGCATTCGGTCCGGTCCGTTCAATCATTCACTCAATTCTCCCTGGCCACAACGAGACACTCGCTCGTCCCGACCTCGAACGGCATGTCGATCGGTGGGGTTTGCCTGTTCCTCGCCGCCTACGGCCACCGTCGATCGGGGGGGCCATGATTACGGGCCGACCGCAAAGCCGCCGACATCCAGCCCGCGCGGACTTCATGTGCGGATCCAGCCCAGTACCGCTTCAGCGCCGGCAAGAACAACTAAGCCACCATTCGTGAAGAACCCACCTCCCGGAGAGGTGGAGAAAGGTGTGGCACGTCCTGGCTACGGTGATCTCATGAGCACGCGGACAACAGGCCTCCCAGAGAGAACCCGCCC
>JBOGWS010000103.1:0-51737 GCA_050693895.1 Actinomycetota bacterium
TCGGGAGGGGGCGAGATGAACGGCTCCTTCATCCAGGCGGTGTGCGAGCCGAACGAACCATCGAGGAAGTAGTCGCCGCCGATCCGCGGGTGTCCCATCGATTTGACCTTGTCGACCTCGTCGGTGCCCAGATAGGTGACGACGTTGAGGGCGACACCGTCGATCGCGTCGACAAAGACGTCGTAGCTCGGCCAGCCGCGCCACTCGACCACGAACATCTCGTGCACCGAGGTGACGCCCTTCGAGTAGGCGTGTTGGATCGCAGCGCGAATCGCAGCGACCTGCTCCTCGCGAGGGAGGCTGGCGTCGAACCAGTTCCACGCGCCACAGGCCGCTTGTTCGCGCAGGTAGCCGGTCGGCCGCCCGGAATCGTCCACGTCGACGCCGTCGATTCCGGTCAGATCGAGTTGGTCGATGAGGGCGCTCGACACGATGCACGAGTGCATGTCGGCGCGAGCCAGCATCGCGGGCCGCTCCCCCGCCACCCGGTCCAGATCGTCGCGCGTCAACGTCCTGTCGAGTGGGTCTTCAAAGTTGCCCCCGAACATCACCGCGCCACCGCCTGCAGCGTGCGCCGCGAAGGAGTCGAGAATGTGATCGGCCGAGCGCACGCCGCGGAAATCCATCCCGCCCGCGTACAAGCCGGTGGCGGGGAGATGCACGTGGGCATCGCAGAACCCGGGCACGAGCGCGGCGCCGTCGAGGTCGATTGTCCGATCCGCTTCGGGGCGGTCGTCACCCGATCCCAGGGCCATGATCTTTTCGTTGTCGATCAGAACCCACTCGGCCGATGCGCGCGTGTTCGTGCGGATGGTTCCGTTGTCGAACAAGGTCTTCATCCGCCGAACCTCTTCAGGAGGGCCGGTTCATCGCGGACGAGATCGAGTGCCAGGCGAGCATGCCCCGGCACGTAGCCGTTTCCGATGCTCATATCCGGATACTTACCCAAACCCTCGGCGACAAGGGCGGCCGACGTGAACGATGTCGCCATCGAGAAGAACACTATGCGTCCATCGTCCTCGCAACTCATGATCGCGCCACCTTCGCAGCCCGCAACGTTCGTGCAGACGAACACGATGTCGGCAAGTCGTCCCTCGAACGCTTCCATTACGGCTTCGGAGGTCGCCAGCGGGTCGGTGCAATCCACGACGACCGCGTCAACTCCCGCGTCCTGCGCCGCCGCAACCGTCGACTCCGGATAGCACAGTCCCAGGACCCGGCCCTGCTCGCCGACGTTCCGGCGCGCCTGCGCCGAGGTGAGCATCCCGGACTTCCCGCCGGCGCCGATGACTACCACTCGCATGCGCGGCTGCACGAGTCGAGCCGCCCACGCCGGAGCGCCGGCGACATCGAGGACGCCGAGGGTCACCTCGTCGGGGAGGTCGCCGGGCACCTCTGCGAAGATTCCGGAACCGAAAAGGATGGCCCGCCCCTTGATCTTGATCTTCTCGGAGGCCGGGTCGAGATCGAGGATCTCGTCGACGACCAACGGCGTGAGCGACAACGACACTAGAGTTGCGATGCGCGTCCCCACCGCAGGCTCTTGACGGTGTGCTCCGAGCTCGGCCACGGTGCCGACCAGCATTCCTCCGGAACCGGTGACGGGGTTGTGCAACTTGCCGCGCGCCTTGACGATCTCGAGCACGCGGGCGCGCATCGCATCAGCGTCACCGTCGAATTCATCTCGAATCTGTGTCCACGAAGCGGCATCGATGTTCAAGTACTCGACGTCGATGGCCACCTCGTCCGCCGCAAGGGAGGCTTCGGTATCCATCTTTTGGGCCTGCTGGGGCAGCGCGCCCACCGGTTCGACGGAGCGGTGCACGCCAAAACGCTCCATTGGCTATGCGGAGACGGTCGCAGGGGTGTGATCGCTCCCGTGGCGACGCCAGTAGTCCCGGCCCTCGGGAGGGAGGGTGTAGATCGGGTCATGGTACTCGTAGCGTCGGTCGAGCGCCTCCGGGTCGTCGAACTCGATTCCCGTGCGGTAGTTCTTGGTCCAGTACGAGATGCCCTTTGTGCGGTCGTACTCCTCCACCTGATGCACCCACCGCTTGCCGACGAAGGGGACGTCGCACACGATGCGCGGGGTGGCGAAACCGGGCATGTAGCCCATGATCGAGTGCTGCAGGATCTGGGCCTCGTCGACGCTAAGGCGCCAGTGCTCCGAGTTCGGGATCATGTCGCACATGTAGAAGTAGTAGGGCATCACCTTGGTGTGGTCCAGCAACGTGAAACACAGGTCGAGAAGATCGCGCTGGCTGTCGTTGACGCCACGCATGAGGACGCCCTGGTTGCGGACATCGCGGAAACCCATCGAGTGCAGTTTCTTGACCACCTCGGCCACGAGGGGTGTCAGGTTGTTGGCGTGGTTCACGTGCGTGTGCACCGCCAGATCTACACCGCGGTCCACCGCTTTACGGGCGATGGTCTCGAGACCGGCAAGAACGTCGTCCTGCAGGAAGTGCTGAGGGAGACCCATGAGGCCCTTGGTGGCAAGACGGATGTCGCGGATGTTCTCGATGTCGAGCATGGCCGAGATGAAATCGACTAGGTGGCCGATGGGCAGGTTGGCGACGTCCCCGCCGGAGACCACGACGTCGCGCACCGATGGCGTCGCCCGTAGGTAGTCCAGGATTGCCGCGTAGCGCTCCTTCTGCTTCATCTCGAAGCGGTACTTCACTACCTGGGGGACGTTGTTTCCGACGAGGTCCATGCGGGTGCAGTGACCGCAGTACTGAGGACAGGTCGACAGCAGCTCGGCGAGCACCTTCGTTGGATAGCGGTGGGTCAGACCCTCGACGGCCCACATGTCGGCCTCGTGGAGGCTGTCGCGCGACGCGAGCGGGTGGCTCGGCCACTCGGGGTCGCGGTCCGCGAACGCCGGAATCATGTACAGCCTGATGGGGTCGCGCCACAGGTCGGTCTCGTCCATCGTGTTGAGCATCTGCGGCGGGACGAGCATCGACATCGTGGCCCGCTCGGCCTGGTCCCGTTTGATGGACTCGACGAGGTCGGCCGGGATGAGGTCGCCGTAGACCTTGAGGAGCTGATCCAGGTTCTTGACCGTGTGCTGGCGCTGCCATTTCGCGTTGAGCCATTCGGTCTCGGTCACGTCGCGATAGCCGGGGAGCCTCCGCCAGTCCGGCTCGACGAAGTCCCGCTGGGGCGGATAGGGGTAGGGCTGATCGGCGGCGTGAGCGCGCGGCGTACGCCGGCTTAGGGGCATGGGTGCCGTCGTTGCGGTCATGTCGGTCTGCCCTCCTCGAGAGTTGGTCCTGCTAGCGGAATGAGGCTTGATTTCTAGAGGCTATACCCTAATGCTGTTAGGCAAAAGCAAGCTTAGACGGAATAATCTTCGGAACTCTCGCGAAGGGAGCCGACCAGCGTTGGACGAGAAGGGGCGCAAGATCCTCAGCCTCATCGAGACGGACTCCCGGCTGACGTATGCCCAGATCGGCGAGCGGGTGGGCCTGGCCGCATCGAGCGTCCACGACCGCATCCGCAAGCTCGAGCGCGACGGGGCCATCCGCGGCTACAGGGCCGACCTGGACTTCGGGGCGGTGGGCCTACCGATCACCGCCTTCGTGAGCCTCGCCCTGCAGCCGTCCTCACCGCCCGACATCTCCGGCAAGGTCGCCGAGTTCCCACTCGTCGAGTCCTGCTATTCGGTCGCCGGCGACAACTCCTATGTGCTCGTGGTGAGGGCGCCCACGACGGAATCGCTCGAGGACCTGCTCGACGCATTGAGGGCAAAGCTCGAGGTCACCACGCGCTCGACCATCGTGTTGTCCCAGCCGTTCGAGCGTCGTCCGATGGTGAGCCCGTCCGAATTCACATAGGAAGGGCGCCCGGCGAGAACGCAACCCAGCTTTCGGTTCGAATCAGGATCGTTTGTCAGCGTTTGGTTCGCCCCGAACGAATCCGCGGGAACCGATGCAAAATCGAACCAAACGGTGGGCAACGATGCCGAAATCGAGCTACCAACGCCAACACCGGGACGACTTCGCTCCGTTGATGCCGGGTTTCAGGGTCTGGTTAGGCGCCGGCCGATCACGTGGCGCTGGATCTGGTTCGTGCCCTCCACGATCTGGAGGCCCTTGGCGTCGCGCATGAAGCGCTCGGCCGGATACTCGGTGACGTAGCCGTAGCCCCCGTGCAGTTGGACTGCATCGATCGTGGTTCGCATCGCAACGTCGGTGCAGAAGAGCTTCGCCTGAGCGGCCTGCATGCCGTAGTCCTCGCCCGCATCCCGAAGAGCGGCGGCGTGGCGGTAGAGACGGCGGCCGGCCTCGATCTGAGTGGCCATGTCGGCGAGCATGAACTGGACGCCCTGGTTCATGTTGACTGCTCTTCCGAACTGCTCGCGCTCCGAGGTGAAGTCGAGTGTCGCGTCCAGTGCGGCCTGCGCCAGCCCGATCCCACACGCGGCGATCCCGAGCCGCCCCGAGTCGAGCGACGCCATGGCGATGCGGAAGCCCATGCCCTCCTCTCCGAGGCGGCGTGACTCGGAAACCTCGGCATCGTCCAAGGTGAGCTGCCAGGTGGGTGACGCTCGCCAGCCCATCTTGTCTTCCTTCTTCGCGCCGGCGAACCCCTCCGTCCCTTTGGTAACGAGGAACGCTGAGATGCCCTTGGATCCGGCATCCCCCGTGCGCGCCATCAGCAGCACGACGTCGGCCTCGTTGCCGCGGGTGCACCAGAGCTTCCCGCCGTTTAGGAGATAGGAGCCGTGGGCGCGCACCGCCTTGGTCGAGAGCGCCGCGGCGTCGGACCCGGACCCCGATTCGGAGAGCGAGTACGCGCCGTACCACTCCCCCGTCGCCAGCTTGCTCAGCACTTCCTTGCGTTGAGCATCGGTCCCGAACTCGTTGACGGCGAACGCACACAACGTGTGTACCGACACGCCGATCGCAAACGACAGATGGTGGTAGGCGAGCTCCTCGATGCCCAGGAGGTAGGACGAATAGGTCTGTCCTCCGCCCCCGTACTCCTCCGGGAAGGGAAGCCCGGCGAGACCAAGCTCACCCAGCTTGGCGTAGAGCGCAGCCGGATCCTCACCGCGCTTCTCGTAGTCGTCGACCGACCCGGCTACCTCGCCAACGCAGAACTCGCGTACGAGCCCGACCAACGCTTTCTGGTCGTCGTCTAGCAACCTCAGGTCTGCCGGCATGTGCGGGAGAATACCTCCATGAACATCAAAGACCGCAATGGTGACCCCCTCGCCGAGGCGACGGTAACGGTTGACGCGCACGAGCTGATGGACCTTCTCCAGGGCGTCGCCGACATCGTTGAAGGTAAGCGCGAGCACCTGCACCTCAAGCAGCCGACGGGGTCGGAGCTCGTGATCAGGCTCGGGACCGAATCAGGCGGCGAGCCCGATCCCATCGGTCACCAAATGGACTGGTACCTCGGCCCCCTCGTTCTCTTCGGTGGACTCTTCGTCATCATCGGGATCGTCACCGTGTTCCGCTGGGCTCTCGGGCTCCTCACTTGAGCCCGCCCGGGGGCCTCGGGAGCCGCATGACGTCGTGGGCCAAACTCGATGCCTCGGGAGGCGACCCGTTCGACGTCCTGGTGGTCGGGGGCGGTATCACGGGGGCCGGGATCGCGCTCGACGCGGCCTCGCGCGGCCTTCGCGTCGCTCTCGTCGAACGCTTCGACTTTGCCTCGGGAACGTCCAGCAAGTCATCGAAGTTGGTGCACGGGGGGCTGCGCTATCTCCAGCAACGCGACTTCGGTCTTGTGCGCGAGGCTTCGATCGAGCGAGATTTGCTGAACCGACTCGCACCACACCTCGTCGAGCCGATTCCCTTCGTGATCCCGGTTGCAGATCGTTGGCGGCGAGCGAAGTTTGGTGTCGGCATGTGGGTCTACGATGCGCTGTCGAGCTTCCGGAACACTTCGACGCACAGCTACATCGACCCCGATTCGGTGGGCGAGTTGGTGCCTGCCCTGAGGCGCAGCGGCGACTCCGGCCGCCTTCGAGGTGGGTACGTCTACTACGACTCGAAGACCGACGACGTCCGCCTCGTCATCGAGATACTCGTTCAGGCGGTGCGTCTCGGAGCCACGGTGTGCAACTACGCGGCCGTACGGAACCTGGAATCCTCCGAGTCCGGCTGTCGCGCACTCATCGAAGACACAATCGATGGCGCTGTTACCGACGTCGCGGCCCGGCGCGTGGTGGTTGCGGGAGGTGTCTGGAACGATCGAATCGAGGCCCTGAGCAACCCCGCTGCAACGCCCCGGCTGAGGCCGAGCAAGGGGATTCACCTGATCCTGCGACGTGAGGACGTGCCACTGGGCGGAGCCGCAAGTTTCATTCCGGACGCCCGGCGCGAACGAATGTTGTTCCTGATTCCGTGGCACGATGTCGTCGTCGTCGGTACCACGGACACGGACTACGCGGGAGACCTCGATCACCCGAAGGTCATGTCGGAGGAGCGGTCTTACTTCCTCGACGCGTTGAACGAGAACCTCGGCCTGTCGCTGGGAGAGACCGACATCGTGGGCGCGTGGGCGGGACTTCGTCCGTTGGTTCGTGCCAAGAAAGGCACGACCGTGGACTTGTCGCGTTCACATGCCCTCTACGAGTTCGCGCCGGGGGTCGTCGGCATCACCGGAGGAAAGCTGACGACCTACAGACGGATGGCCCAGGATGCGGTCGACCGCATCGCGCCGCACTTCGACCGGGCCGGCCGCTCGCGCACCCGCTGGATAAAGCTCGGCTGCAGTGACGTCGGCGCGCTGACGAATGCCGTGGAGAGGCGCACCGAGCGCCTGGGCATTGGGCCCGAGAGCGCGGCGCATCTCGTTCGATGCTACGGGGACCGGGCGCTTGCCCTGCTCGATGTGGCGGCCGAGTCGGGATTGACGGAACCGCTGGTGCCAGGATGTGCGCAGATTCGGGTCGAGGCGCTCTACTGCGCGCGCTCGGAGATGGCCGTTCAGTTGTCCGATCTGCTTGCCCGACGCACACGGCTGGCCCTGACGACCTCGAGCGCGGGTCTGCGGAGCGGTGCAGTTGATCTTCTTGCCGATGAGCTGGCGTGGTCCCCTGCAGAGGCCGAACGGCAGGCTCTCGCCTATCGCACGGAGGTCGAGCTCGAGCGGGGCTTGCCGTTGCCGCAGAGTGTTCTCACGCGGGGCGGCCTCGGCGGGACCGCAGGTTCGACAAGATGAGGGCCCCCAACCTCGAGCACGAGGTGGATCTCGTCAACTCGTTCGACCTCTCGTTGATAGCGGCGCGCCGAATGGGGGCCGAGGAGGGAACTCCCCTGCTCATCGCGAGTGCGGTGGGTGCCAACCTCCCGGTCTGGAGGCGCGCGTTGATCGACCTGGCGCGCGCACGCCCGGTCGTCACGTGGGATCTGCGCGGACTCGGCGAGTCGGGCACGGCGCGTTCACAGCGGGTCGACTCCGGTGCGCACGCCGAGGACGGCATCGCGGTCGCAGACTCGTACGGCATCGATCGGTTTCATCTTGCCGGCTGGAGCACGGGAGCTCGGATCGCACTCGAGATCGCCCACCGATACCCAGAAAAGGTCGTCTCGATGACGCTTGTGTGCGGAGGCTACGGGTACTCGATGCCCGACGGGTTGAGACACCTCGAGCTCGCGTCGTTGCTGCCCTTGATCAGCGGGGTCGCCAAGCATTTCTCCGGCTATGCGGGGGCCGCACTTCGCGCCCTTACCGGGCGTGCCGAGCTCCCCGGCCTCATTCGGCAGAGCGGGATGATTGGGCCAACCGCGGACACAACTGCGTTGGTCGACATGCTGCGATCGATGTCCGAGTCCGATACCAGGACCCTGCTCGAAACCTACGAGGCCGTCGCCGGCGATGCGCAACCGGAGCTCTTGGCCGCCATCGAGGCGTCGACCTTGCTGGTGGCGGGAGAACGAGATCCCTTCACTCCCCGGCGCAGCATGGAGGTCATGAAGGAACGAATCCCTGGAGCGTCGCTCACCGTTTACGACCGGGCAACTCACTATTTGCCGATCGAGTTTCCCGCACGTCTCGCATCCGACATGGGCGACTCCATGAGCGAGAGCGCAAGGCCCCGGCTCGGCTAAACCTTCAGGTGGATCGCGTCGCGCAGGAGTTCGAAGCGCGCCGGCGTGAACCCGAGCACCTCTCCGTCGGCCTCGATCAGCAGAGGTGGGTTGGATTCGATCGACGCCTCGACACGTTTCGCTTCGAGGATCTTTGGGTGCGGGACGTGCTCACCCTTGTAGACCTTCGGCATCACGGCGATGGCGTCGCGTTTCCCGGCGTGCTCGATCTGGAAGTCGAGGACCCCGTCGGTCGGAGCCGCCTTTGGAGCGATCTTCATCCCCCCGCCGAAGAACTGGCCGTTCGCGATGACCATGTTGTTCATCGGGCCCTCGTAGGTGCGGGTCATGAGGTCGACCTTTACCTCCGCCGGCTTGTGGCGAGCGATGGACAGCCAGAAGGCGAAGAAGTAGACCGTCGGGCCGAGGACCCGTGGCAGCCGCGCGGCGCGCTCGACGACGCGCGCGCCGAGACCAGCCTCGGCAACGTTTGCAAAGTAACGAACCACCTCCTTGTCGTTCTCCGTGAAGGTGATCTTGCCGATGTCGATGGGAAAAGACTCGTGCCCGTCGAGGTGGACCACCGCGTGACTGGGAGACGATGGAATCCCGAAGGTCTTGATGAAGTCGCATCCAGTCCCCGCGGCGACCACGCCGAGCCGGGCCTCCGGATTGATGGCCTTGTCGTCCTCGATCAACCCGTTCACCACCTCGTGCACGGTGCCGTCTCCTCCGACCGCGACGACGAGTTGTCGCCCGCGTTCGACCGCCTCCTTGGTCAACAGCGTTGCGTGTCCCGGACCCTCGGTGCGGACGACTTCGTACTCCAGTCCGCGCTCGGCGAGCAGGCGCTCGACCTGCGGCAGGCACTTACCCACGCCGCCCCTGCCGGCGTTGACGTTGCTCACGAGCGTCAGGACACCGTAGGGAGAGCTCATCGCGCGCCCAGCCCGAGTGCTCCGGGGTTCATGATCCCCCTCGGGTCGAGCGCACCCTTGACCGCTCGAAGGACCTCGAAGGAAACGCCGAGCTCGTCGGGGAGCCAGCGCGCCCGCAGCCTCCCGATGCCGTGATGGTGACTGATGGTGCCTCCGGCCTCGAGACAGGTCGCCATTCCGACCTCCCACCATTTCTCGTTGCTCGCCGCGGCTTCGTGGTCGTCGGAGCAGGTCTTCGCGAGGGTGAAGTAGAGACAAGCGCCGTCCGGATAGATGTGCGATACGTGACAGGTGACGAAGTCGGCGTGCTCGGCGAGGTGGTCCTTCATGGAGTGATAGAGATCGCGCAAGACCGTCCACGTTCCGGCGACCTCCATGGTGTCGAGCATCGCATGGGGGCCGAGCAACCCCGCACCCGACATGTTCCTCATGTATTCGTCCACGGCCGCGTTGCGGTTGTTCCACCAGTGTTCGACGATCGAATGGCTCAGGCGCTCGCCGTTCGTGAGCGCAACGGCAGACTCCACTCGAGCATCCGCGTCGTCACCGTCGAACGACATCAACAGCAATGGTCCCATCGGTGGGTCGTCGAGACCCATGGTGAGGAGAACCGAATCCTCCGCGTCGTAGGCGCGCACGAGGGTTGGGGCGAGACTCGACTGAGCGAGCGCCCGGCATGCAGCGATGGCATCGCGCATGTGATCGAAGCGAACACACGCGTCGGCTCGCTTTTCGGGTATCGGCGACACGCGCAGAGTCACCTCGGTGACGATTCCGAGTGTGCCCTCCGAGCCGATTATGAGCGCGCCGAGATCGGGTCCCGTGGAACGGCGTGGTGCGACCTTGCTCACGATCGTCCGGCCCCCAGCAAGCACGGCCTCGAGCCCCGCGACGAGTTTCTCGATCCCACCGTAGCCCGCCGAGAGCTGGCCGCAGGCGCGCGTCGCCACCCATCCCCCTACGGTCGAGATGTCGTGCGACTGCGGCTCGTGGCCGAGCATGAAACCGCTCCTCTCGAGGGCGGCGCGCAGGCGCGGACCCGTGACGCCCGCCCCGACGGTGACCAGACGACTCTTCGCATCCACGTCCGCGATGTGGTCGAGGCCGCTCAGGTCGGCGACGACGTGCCCCCGGCCCTCGATCCCCTGGACCACGCTCGAGCCCCCACCGAAAGGCACCACCGGAGTGCTGGTCTTCTCCGCCCACCCGAGCAGCCGCGCCACCTCGTCCGCGTCACCGGGACGAACCACGACAACCGGCGAACTCGGCGTATCACCGGCCCTCCGGGCCAGCAGGGCCCGCGGGGACCAGTCCCGCGCGTGCGCGTCGAGGTCCACGGGATCGACGCTGATGCGTCCGGGGCCCAGGAGCGAGGTCAGCTGTTCGACGATCGCGGTTGTCATGTCCGTTCGACGATGGTGGCTATCCCCTGCCCCACTCCGATGCACATCGTGGCCAGCCCGTAGCGGACCTCGCGTCGGTTCATCTCATGCACCAGAGTGGTGAGGATGCGAGCCCCGGAGCAACCCAGCGGGTGGCCGAGAGCGATCGCTCCCCCGTTGACGTTGACCAGCGATTCGTCCAGTCCGAGCTCCTTGATGCACGCGAGTGATTGCGCGGCGAAGGCTTCGTTCAACTCGATCAGGCCGAGATCGTCGACGCTCAGACCCGCGCGGCCGAGGGCCTTGCGCGTCGCGTAGACGGGTCCGATTCCCATCCGCTTGGGTTCGACTCCCGCAACAGCCGACGTGACTATGCGCGCCAGCGGCCTCCATCCGTTTGACTCGGCCACCTCGGGCGAGCAGAGCAGCAGGGCGGAGGCGCCGTCGTTGATGCCTGCCGCGTTTCCTGCCGTCACCGTGCCATCGTCGGCGAACGCGGGCCCGAGTTTGGCCAGGCGTTCGAGCGACGTGTCCGGCCGCGGCGGCTCGTCCTGATCGACGACGATGGGATCGCCTTTCCGCTGCGCAACCGTGACCACCACGATTTCGTCCTTGAACCGACCTTCGTCGCGTGCGGCCACCGCCCTCTGGTGACTCGCGAGGGCGAAAGCGTCTTGGTCCTCGCGGGAGATCGAATGATCGGCGCTCACGATCTCGGCGGTTTCACCCATCGCGTGCGATCCGTAGAGCTCGTCCATCCGCGGGTTCAAGAAGCGCCAACCCAGTGTCGTGTCGTGAAGCTTTGTCGAGCGGCCCCACGGCGAGGCCGACTTTGCGATAACGAACGGTGCACGGGTCATCGACTCTGAGCCCCCGGCAACGACGAGATTGCCCTCGTCGGACCTGATCGCCCTGTAGCCGCAGTTCACGGCCTCGAGGCCGGATCCGCACAGCCGGTTGACTGTCGCGCCTGGAACCTCCACCGGAAGCCCGGCCAGCAGCGCCGCCATTCGCCCGACGTTGCGGTTATCCTCGCCCGCCTGGTTGGCAGCACCCCAATAGACGTCGTCGATGCCGTTTGTATCGACGGCATTGCGCTCGACCAGGGATGTGATGACGTGTGCGGCCATGTCGTCGGGACGCACGCCGGCCAACGCGCCGGCGAACCGGCCCATCGGGGTTCGAACCGCGTCGATAATCACGACTTCTCGCATTTGTTGAGTTTCACACACGGGGCGCGTCGAACCCATGGGTCGGTGACAATGGTCAACATGCGACTCCCGGTCATGCCGCCAGTGCCACCGATGTTGGCGAAACCCGTCAAGCAGATTCCCGACGGCGCCATGAGCTTTGAACCGAAGTGGGACGGGTTCAGATCCATCGTCTTCCGGGACTCCGACGAGGTTGAGATCGGCAGTCGTAAGGAGAGGCCGATGACCCGCTACTTTCCGGAGCTCGTCCAGGCGGTGCGCGCGAACCTACCGGAGGCCTGCGTGATCGACGGCGAGATCATCGTCATCGGCGCCTCCGGCGACAGGCTGGACTTCGGGGCGTTGCAGCAACGGATCCACCCAGCGGACAGCCGTGTGAACTTGCTGTCGGAGCAGACCCCGGCGCGCTTCGTGGCGTTCGACCTACTGGCGCTCGGTGACACCGACTACACCGGGCGCCCCTTCGCCGACCGGCGAGCCGCGCTTGTGGACGCCCTGTCCTCCGCAGCACCCCCCATTCACGTCACTGCCGCCACAACCGACCGAACGGTGGCCGAGCGGTGGTTCCATCAGTTCGAAGGCGCGGGGCTCGACGGCCTCATCGCCAAGCCGCTCGACGGGGCCTACGAGCCGGACAGGCGGATCATGTTCAAGGTAAAGCACGAACGCACTGCGGACTGCGTCGTGGCCGGCTACCGGCTGCACAAGAGCGGCCCGGACCGGATTGGATCGCTGCTCCTCGGTCTCTACAACGATGAGGGCACGTTGGCCAGCGTGGGAGTGATCGGAGCGTTCCCGATGGCGCTACGCAAAGAGCTCCTCGAGGAGATGCAGCCTCTCGTCACCACGTTCGACGAACACCCGTGGGCGTGGGCCAAGCAGGAGGAGGGCACCCGGACGCCGCGCAACTACGAGGGAAGCCGGTGGGCCGCGGGCAAGGACCTGTCCTTCACCCCGCTGCGGCCGGAGCGCGTCGTCGAGGTCCGCTACGACCACATGGAGGGCGTCCGGTTCCGTCACCCTCCTCAGTTCGTTCGGTGGCGCCCCGATCGCGACGCTCGGTCCTGCACCTACGAACAGCTCGAGGAACCCGTCAAGTTCGACCTCGCCGACGTCCTCGGAGTAGATCGCTAGGCCACCCCTCTTCCGGCCGGGGAATCGCCCCGACCGGAGGTTTCAGCGCCGCCTTCGGGGAGCAAAATCTAGTAGCGCCACCGGGTCCGATGTTGGAGCGGTCTGGGAGGAATGTCCAAAAGGCTTGCCTAGCGGCGCTTGGTTTGCCACACTTGAACCTTCGGTTGAGACGCAGCCGACCCCCGCGACGGGGTGCGTGCGTTTCCCGCGTTCCCCGTTTTGGACGGGATTGACCCTTGTCTCGAATCGAGAGAGGACCCTTTCTGGCTACGCAAGAGAGAGAAGCACTCCACGCTCCAACCACGACGCCGGCTGCCGAGTTGGCCGACGTCGGCAGAGGTCCCGTGGACGACCGCGTGCTCGTCCGTTATCAGACCGCAGAGGGCACCGAACGGGAGCGACTCAAGGCCGAGATCGTCGAGCGTCACATCGGTTTGGTTCGCTTCTTGGTGCGCCGGTACGCCAGCAAAGGTGAGAGCTACGACGACCTCGTCCAGGTTGGAATGCTCGGTCTGCTAGGTGCGATCGACCGATACGAGCCAGAGCGAGGCGTTCGTTTCGCGTCCTTTGCCCGGCCCTCGATCCTCGGCGAGCTGAAACGTCATTTCCGCGACAAGACCTGGGCTGCCCGCGTTCCCCGACGGCTCCAGGAGTTGAGCCTCAGCATCTCGACGTCTGAGGCCGAGCTGTTTCAGGAGCTGGGTCGCTCGCCCACCCCCGTAGAGGTCGCAGCGCGCATCGGCGTCGAGGAGGACGACGTGCTCGAGGCAAACGAGGCGGCCAGGTCGTACTCGGCCGTATCGATCGATCAGCCACTGGACGCGGGTGACGGCGAGACAGGATCGCTGGCCGATCTGATCGGCGACGCCGACCCGGACATGGAGAAGCTCGAGAACCTCACCGCCCTCGAGCCGGCGCTCGCAGACCTGACGCCCTACGACCGGCGGCTGCTCCACATGCGCTTCTTCAGGGGCATGGTTCAGTCCGATATCGCGCGCGAACTGGGCGTTTCGCAGATGCAGATCTCGCGGCAGCTTGCCCGGATCCTCGCGCGCTTACGGGGCTCCATCGTCTAGCTCGGCAGGAATAACCTGAAATAGAGCCTGGTAGCTTGTCGGTCTAGCGGCGATCGCCGAAGGTACGGATGCGGCCTGCCGATAGGAGCCTTGGGAAAGGGAAACTTGCGTGGATCGCGATTCGATGAAGGGTCTCGAGGAGATCCATAACCTCCTCTTGGCCGAGGAGGACCTGGAGTCAACACTGAGGGTCGTTGCCGAGGTCGCCGTGCGAGCCGTCGCCGGATGCGACTGTGCCGGTGTCACCTTGGTCGAGAAGGACGAGGTCCAGTCGACCGCGTGTACCGACCAACTCTGCGCCGAAATCGATCGCGACCAGTACGTCACCGGAGAGGGCCCCTGCGTCGATGCGATCCGCCACAACGCCGTGATGCGCCTCGGTAGCGCCGCATCGGATGAGCGCTGGGTCAAATTCGGTCCACTGGCCGAGCGCCACGGGATCGAGAGCGTGCTCGGGACTCCGCTCGAGGTGAGGGGCCGAGTCATGGGCGCGCTGAATCTCTACGGCAAGAACCCTGAGGCGTTCGTCGAAGAGGACGTCGACGTCGCCGCGCTGCTCGCCACTCACGCGGCCGTCCTGCTGGCGAACACGCAGGCGTTCGATAACTCGAACAGAGAGACCGAGCATCTCGCCAAGGCCCTGGAGTCGCGCGGGATCATCGAGCGCGCCAAGGGCATCCTCATGGAGCGCGAGAAGTGCTCCGCGGACGAGGCGTTCCAGATGCTCGTCAGGGCATCCCAGAGTCTCAATCGGAAACTCCGGGCGGTCGCCGAGGAAGTCGCCGAGGACGCCGAGGGACCCGATCACTCCCCCGAGGCCGGCAAGGGCAAGCTCTAGGAACTTGCCCGCCGAAATCTAGAGTGATCTGACACGCGACGGCGAGTCTGTAATCATCCGGACATGGACTCGAGCCTGACTCTCCTCGTCGATGCCGCAAGCCTGATCTACCGGGCGCTCTTTTCGATTCCGGACACGATCCGGTCGAGCGACGGCACTCCCATGAACGCCGCCTACGGATTCCTCGACATGCTGAGCAGGCTGGTGGCCGACCACAAACCGGACTACATCTGTTGTGCGGCGGACGACGACTGGCGGCCGCAATGGCGCGTGGACTTGATCGACAGCTACAAGGCTCATCGCGCGGAGGAGGGAAGCGCCCAGGAGGCGGCGGAGGCCCTGCTCGCTCCGCAGGAACCCATCATCGTCAAACTCCTGAATCGCGTCGGCGTGAGCGTCGTGGGCCACTCGGGCTATGAGGCCGAGGATGTCATCGGGACTCTCGCCCAGCGCGCGCCGGGGCGGGTCGCAATCGTGTCGGGCGATCGCGACCTCTTCCAACTCGTGCGCGACCCGAAGATCGTCCTTCTCTATCCCAAGCGCGGGGTGAGCGTCGTCGATACCGTGAACGAGGCGTACATCGAGGAGAAGTACGGCATACCGGGCCGCGCCTACATGGACTACGCGGTCCTCAGAGGCGATCCCTCCGACGGGCTGCCCGGAGTGCGCGGCATCGGCGACAAGCTCGCGGCCGGTCTGATCTCCAAGCACGGAAGCGTGGAAGGTGTCCTGGCTGCGATCGATGCGTCCGAGCGCGGAACATCTCTCGAGAAGGTCCGGCTCCAGCGCGACTACGTCGAACGGGCCATGAAGATCGTCGCGATCCCCACCGACCTCCCCATCGAACCCGTGGACATCGCTGTGACGGTGCCCGAAGCGGACGAGTCCCTCTACGAAGAGGCTCGCCGTTACGCCCTCGAGGGTCCCGTCCGCCGACTCGTCTCGGCGCTCGCGGAAGGTTAGGCCTAGATCTCGAGCGAGGAGTAGGCCACGACTCCTCGCTGTAGCGCGTCGACCGTGGACTTGATGTGAGCTCGCTGGTCGATCGAGTCGCTCACCTCGACCAGTTGACGCAGCAGGTCGACGAGTTGTTTCGTCGAACGCACGAAGTCGCCGGGAGCATCGTCCTCTCCTAGAACGTCCTCGAGTGGAGCACCCGACCCCCAGAGGAATGCGGTCTCAGCGAACCCGGGATCCGGCTCGCGCGTGAGCTCGACTCCGTGGCCATCCTCGTTCTCTCTTATGTCACGCCAAAGCTCCAGGACCCGCATCCATGCCTTCTGGCTGGCATCGGTCGGCATTCCATGGAAGGCGGGAGGTTCGGGTCCCCGAGTTTCGTAGACCAGCGTCGAAGCGACGGCCGCAAGCTCCGCCACTTCCAGCCCGTCCAGCAGATCGGACCGAAGGGCCTCGACCACCAAGAGATCCGACTCGTTGTAGACGCCGGTGAGGGTCTCGCCTATGGGCGTGAGCGTCCACCCTTTGACGTAGCCGCGCTCCTCTAGCACCGCGAGGACCTGCTCGAAGCGCCTGACCAGGGTGGTCGTGCGACGGCCGATCCTCTTCGCAAGCCGCGCGGTTTCCTTCTCGAGGTTGCGAGCGCGTTCGGCGAAGTGCAGGTGGCGAGAGAGATCGGGGCAGGAGTGGCACGGGTGAGCTTCGAGCGCTGCCCGCGCCCCCTGAAGCTCGGGATCATCTTGGATGTCGACCGCCCGTTCCCTGGGTCGACTTGTCTTCAGATCCAGCGAATTGAGCCTGCGCGCCAGGTGCCGGCGAGCGCGCGCCTCGCGTATGTGAAAGGCCCTCGGTATGCCGAGATGTGCAATCGGCTGCGGCGGTTCGGTGAAGTCGTAGGCTCCCAGTCTCAGGATCGAGCGCTCCTCGGATAGCGCGAGAACCTTTGCCTTCTTCTCGCCTTTGCCCCGGCTCATCTCGAGTGCGACGTAGCGACCGGCCCGTTTTCCCGAGTGAATCTCGATGACGTCGCCGGGCCGGAGCGACTCAATGGCTTCCCCGACGCGAGCCTGGTTGCTGCGTTTGCGTGATGGTCCCACCCGGCTCACGGCTCCGAGCAGCTCGAGGTACTCGTCGAAGTCTCCGAGGTCGCAGGTCATTCGGTCGCGATAGGACGCGAGATACGCTTCTTGTCGCTCCCGTGTTTTCTCCAGGTGCACGATCTCACGATCGCCCTGGAACTGAGCGAACGAGGAGTTCACCAGGTGCTCGGCATCCCCTCGGCCGTAATTGCGCACCAGGTTGACGGCCATGTTGTAGCTCGGCTGAAAGCTGCTGGTCAACGGATAGGTCCGGGTCGATGCAAGCCTCGTGAGTGTGTCGAAGGGTGTGAACCGTTGCATCAGGACGACACTGTTGCCGACGATGTCGATCCCACGCCTGCCCGCTCGCCCCGACAACTGCGTGTACTGACCAGGTGTCATGAGCTCGTGCTTCTCGCCGGTGAACTTGGTGAGCGATTCGATCACGACCGAGCGGGCCGGCATGTTGATTCCCAAAGCGAGCGTCTCGGTGGCGAAAACGACTCTGACGAGACCACGAGAGAAGAGGTCCTCGACGATCTCCTTGAAGGGGGGGATCATGCCGGCGTGATGTGAGGCGATCCCGTTGAGCAGCCCTTGAAGAAACTCGTCGTACCCCAGGACATCCAGCTCTGCGTCGGAGAGGTCCCCCACCCTGTTCTCCACCGTCCGGCGGATAGTGCGCCGCTCGTCCGGCAAGGTCAGCCGCAGGTTCTCGCGCAGGCACTGCTTCACCGCCTGATCGCATCCCTTGCGCGAGAAGATGAAGTAGATCGCAGGGAGCATGTCGTCGGACCGGAGTCGTTCGGCCACCTCGGTTCGAAGCGGGATGCGCGCGTTCTTGACCGTCGGCCGTTTGCCTCCCCGACCCGGCCTCGCGCTGCGCTTCGGTTTACGGTCGAGTTCGCGGGCGCGCGGATTCGGGACGAGCTCCTCATTGGGTTTCTTCACGAACATCGGCAGAAGCTGGTTCCCGGCCATGTAGAGGTGGCGGATCTCCACAGGGCGCCTCTCCTCGATGACGACCTCGATGTGCCCCCTCAGAGTTTGCAGCCAGTCGGCGAACTCCTCTGAGTTCGAGACCGTTGCCGACAGCGACACCGTCTGCACCTCGACGGGGAGGTGAATGAGAACCTCCTCCCAGACCGCCCCTCGGTAACGATCCTGGAGGTAATGGACCTCGTCGAGCACCACGTAGTGGAGACCCGAGAGAGTCGGGCTGTCCTCGTAGATCATGTTCCGTAGAACCTCGGTGGTCATGACGACGATGGGAGCGTCGCCGTTCAGCGAGTTGTCCCCCGTCAACAGACCGACGTTCGCCGCGCCGTGGAGGGCGACGAAGTCCCCGTACTTCTGGTTGCTGAGCGCTTTGATCGGAGTCGTGTAGAAGGTCTTCCCACCGCGTTTCAACGCGAGCCAGGCGGCGAACTCCCCCACCACCGTCTTGCCGGCGCCGGTCGGCGCGGCGACGAGAACCGAGGCGTCTTCCTCGAGTGCATGGCATGCGGTGCGCTGGAAATCGTCGAAGGGGAACCCGTAGCTGCGCTCGAACTGCGCTGCGAGGCTGGTCATCTACACGACATTAGACGGAAGGTTCCTCAACGGGCGGATCCGGTGCACCGCGTGATCCGCCCTTTTTTGGCTCAGACATGTCCCTCGCGCGTCGAAATATTCATGCCGGAGGACACTTACTCCTGGTCTGCGCTCCACCGCTCGATGCCAAGTCGTTCTCCAGCCTGATTCAGCACTCGCACGGTAACTTCTCGGCTGGTAGCGAAGCCCACGAAGAAGCGGTAGTTGAGCCCCAGTTCCGGTGGGGGCTCGTATATCTCTGCCTCGATCTCGCCGTCACCGGACACTTCGAGCAGCACGTTGTGAACCTCGTCTGAGATTGCGCCATAGAACGCTTGGCCCTCGGCAGCGGGGTCGAGCTCGCTCGAAGCTCGGAGGAAGTAATCCGATCGCTCGGGCGGGTTCTGGCCCATTTCGCCGATACACGCATAGCCGGAATGAGGCGGTGGACCGAAACGGAACTCCTCGCACAACGAATCATGCGGCGGTTCCTGGTTCCTCTTGGTTGTCGCTCTATAGGCGCACAGCGACCACGTCTCACCCTCGTACTCGCCTGCGGCGATGATCGCGGTGGGGGTCAAGGCCTGGCTGACTATGGTTCCGTAGGCGCCACTGGCCTCTTCCCGATCGGGACGCTCCCGGCACTCGGTGCTGGTCTGCTCCGAATCGGGTGCATCCGGTGATGGTGATGGTGGCAGTTGCACGCGCTCGCGACCTTGCTCCGGGGGTGGTGTGGGCGACGGTGACTCCTCGATACCGGGCCCGTAATCGATACGGCTGACAGTACCGTCGCGCTCGTTCACCACCCACACCGCGCTCGCCCCCGCAGTGATCCCGCGTGGAGATCTCCCCACCTCGATGGCGTCGCCGACGAGTTGGTTGGTAATCGGGTCGATGCGGGACACGCTGTTGTCGAGCGAGTTCGCCACCCAAATCTGACCGTTCGCCAGCGTCAGCGCGAACGGTCCGTCACCCACCGCGACGCTCTCGATCTCCAGGCTCTCTGGATCGATCCGTCGAACTTCATCCTCACAGAAGTTGGTCACCCACAACAATCCGAAGGCGGTCAGTAGGTCTCCGGGACAGTCCAGGCTCACATCGCGCAGCTCGCCAGTTTCGGCGTCAATCTCGGTGATGGTTCCCGCGTTGCCACTGGAGACCCAGACCCCGTCCTCAGATGCAATCACGGAAGAGGGAAAGCGGCCCACGGGGATCTCCTTCACCCGATTGACCTCGGGCTCGATCCTCAATACCTGGTCGGAGGCCGCGTCCGCCACCCAAGCGACTCCCCTTTCATCAACCGCAACTCCATACAGCGCCACGTCTCGCTCGTCCCCAAAGAATGGTTCGGCGACCACCTTCATGGATTCAGGGTCCACGAGTTGCAGGTCGCCCTGTGCGGTGCCCCCCCTACCAATGTCGCCCGTCCAGGAGGCCGCCCAGATGCCATCGGCACTCAGGGCCATCTCTTGCACGCTGTACGACAGGACGGAAGGGCCATGGGTGATTTCGTTGGTGGCGGGGTCGATGCGGGTTAAAAGGCTTTTGCTCCCATTGCCGAGACCTGAGCTCCCAACCCACACACCGGATTCGTTCGCCACAATCGCGCCGGGCAAGATAGGAGATTCGATGTCGATGGTCGCGCTAACGACCGCGCGCTCCCCCGAGGCGGGAGGCACCCGACGAGGTTCGTTCCGAGCGGAAATGAGCGATCCTGCGAACACCGTGAGTGCGAGGCCAATGACCACTGCAGCCGACAATTTCATCAGACGCCGACGTTTTCCACGCCTAAAGACGGTCTCAACATTCGGCGAACTGGTTGCACGCTGATCTCTCACCCGCTTGAGTGCACCGCCGAGGCGGCGATCCAGGTCGCTCATCGTTCGAACCCTCCAGCACCTTGTTTACCGAGCAAACGCGCGAGCTTGTTTCTCGCCTTCGAGAGTTGCGATTTCACGGTTCCCACGGAGCAGTCCAACAGGCGCGCGATCTCGCGGTCGGGCAGGTCCTCCACATAGCGCAGCGCAACGCAGAGACGCTGGCGCGGGGGAAGGGTCCGCACGGCGGCCCAGACCTCCAGTGCATCCGCATCTCCGAATACCTCACTCGAGCGCGACATCTCATCCTGGCGGTGAAAAAGCTCGTTGACACGGGCCTCGATGCGTTTTCTTCGCAGCCGGGAGAGACACTGATTCACGACCATTCGCCTCAGGTAGGCCGGGGGGTAGTCGAGGCTCTCCAGGCGGCCCCAGCGGGCATAGAGCTTGACGAAGGCCTCCATTACGGCCTCCTCGGCGACCTCGGGGTGACCGAGAATCACGACCGCCAGGCCTCGCAGAGAGCTGTAGTAGGCGTCGAAGAGCGCCCCGACGGCCGCCTCTCGATTCTGCGCGACTTCCTCGGCGGGTCTTTCGACTGGTTCTTCCGCCATCACCGTTTCCATCGTTATATACAAGTCACGCTTGGCACGGCCCATTTGGTTGCCCGACGGAGGGCCCGCCCGCGGCCGAGTCCTCGGATGCTCAGGCGGAGGCCTTGTCCCTGTTCCTCTTGACGATCCGGAGAAGGACGATCGTGCCCTCGTAGAGCACGTACAGCGGCACCGCGAGCAGCAGCAGGGTGTAGGGGTCCTGACTCGGGGTCACGACCGCGGCGAGACCTGCGATGGCGACGATGGCTACGCGCCGTTGCTTCTTCAGTTGGTCGACGGTGAGGGCCCCCGCGAGCCCGAGAAAGAAAAGGATGAGAGGCAGTTCGAAAGCCACCGCGAAGCCCAGCAGCATGAACCCGACGAAGTTCAGGTACTCCTCGGCCCCCAGAAGCGGGTTGAGCCCCTCGCCACCGATCTGCAGCAGGAATCGAAGACCCGTCGGCATCGCGAAGTAGGCCGTCACCGCTCCGACGGCGAACAGCGTGACCGCGGTGACCAGAAAGGGAATCGTGTATCTCTTCTCCTTGGGGGTGAGCGCGGGTGTCACGAAGGCGTATATCTCGTACATCCAGATGGGGGAGGCCACGGCAAGCCCCACTAGAGCGGTCAGCTTCAGCCTGAAGCTGAATCCGCCGGTCGCCTTGAAGAAGGTCAGCTCACAGCCCTGTGCGCCGAGAAGATCGGGCGGGACCTCGCACAGAGGCCTCTTGAAGAGCTCGAGGATCGGCTCGTAGAAGGTGAACGCGACCACCGAGAGCACGACGAAGGCGAGGCCCGCCACGATCAGGCGATCTCGCAGCTCGCCGAGATGCTCCATCATGGACATGGAGGCGACGGCCGCCTTCCGTTTGCGGCGTCTCCGGAAGATCCGGCGACGGGTCCTGAGGTTGGAGGACATCAGGTGCCCTCGGAGCGCCCGGAGGCCTCTCGGTCTGCTCTGATGGCCCCGGCCACGGGGTGCTCCGCGGGTTCCTCCGTCGCGGGTTCCTCCGTCGCTGGTTCCTCGGTCCCGGTCTCCGACCTCTCCTCGTTCTCCGCCGCCTCGGTCGGTTCCTCGCCGTCGTCGAGGCGCGCGACATCGGAGTCTTTCTTAGCGAGCGCGGCGGCCTCGTCGTCGTCCGGTTCGTCTCCCACCTCGAAACCGTCGGAGAACTCCTGCTTCACGTCCTCCGCCATGGCCCTGACCTGCTTGACGAATCCACCCACCGTGCGGGCGATTTCGGGCAGTTTGTCGGGGCCGAAGACGATCAGCGCGAGGACGCTGACGACCAGGATCTCCATGGGACCTAATGAGGGCATGGGAAGGAGTCTAAGACGGCGCCTAGGTAACGCCGCAGGGAGCCGGAAAACCTGTAGCAAAGGGCCTAGGCGCGCCAACCACCGTGGACGTTTCCGGGCTGGCGACCGCGGGGCCGTTCTTAGTTAAGGAGGAAGCGGTCGCCTTGGCGACCGCGGGAAACCTGTAGCAGACTAACTAGAGCCCGTCAGACGCGTGAGCAAGCTCTCGTCCGCGAGTTGGTGATGGAAGTCGATCAGGTCGTCGAAGGTCAGAGGGGGACCCGTGTGGACCTCGAGGGCCTCGGCCGGGATGTGAAGCGGTACCGGCATCACGCCGCCGGAAAGCAGGAGACGGATGACTCGCTCGTCCGCCCTCTTCTCGACGAAGTCGCCGCAGTCGGGGCACGAGAAACCGTAGGTGTTGGCGGTCTTGGAGGCGCCGATGCGCAAGAGGATGTCGTCGGCAACCAGATCGATCTCCCCGCACCCGGGGCAAGCGGCCTTGATCGTGGTCACAACATGTTCCTTTCTGCGCTCGGTGACTGTCTGTAGTTGCTCATCTATCGGCCCGCATTCTTGGCGGGTTTAGGCCCGAACGAGGATTAGTCGCGCTCTTCGTTCGAACCCCTCAAGCCGGAGCCCCCGTGGCCCGATGCCTATTGCATGGGAATCTTTGGCGCGCGAGCCACCAGCTCACTGCCCTCCGGACCTGGCGGGCTCTCCCAGGCACTCGAGGCGGCCATCCGCGTAAGCGAGGTCGCCGCATCCGCCGCAGCCCTTCCCGACGTACTTGATGCAATGCTGAACGCAGTCGTCGACCTCCTCGGCGTCGATCAGGGCTCGATCATGCTGGTGGACGACGGCGGCCATAACCTGGTCCTGTCGGCCACGGTGGGAGCCCCGGCCGGGGCTCCGGTCGGCTACCAGATCGGGTGTGCCGAGGGCATAGCGGGGCGAGTCCTCGCGACGGGCAAGCCGTTGCTGCTCGGACAGGTGGACGCCGACGCGTTCGTCAACTTCACCGAGAAGAGGCGCAGAATCTCGTCGAGCGCCGTGGTCCCCCTTCGAGTGAGGGGCCGCGCCATCGGCGTGCTCAGCATCGCCATCTGCGAGCGGGCCGGACACCTCAGCGACGATGACCTGAGGGTGGCCCAGATGTTCGCCGATCAGGCGGCGGGCGTCATCCATCGCACCCGTCTCCACGACAGCGCCGAGCAGCGCTCGTCGGACCTAATGGCGCTTCTGCGGGCCTCTCGCGGCGTCGTGGGCATTCTCGACGTGAACGACCTGCTTCAGAAGATCCTCGACGGCGCCATGAGGCTCTCGGGCGGATCCACAGGCTTCGTGTGCCTCTTCGACCGTGATTCGGGAGGGGTCGCGACCGGTGTCTTCAGGTCGATCGGCAAGGACGAGATCGGTGCCCTACTCGCCCGTCCCGAGGTGCAGGACGCAAGAAACTCCCTCGAGCCCGTCGCGTTCGGCTCGTCGTTTGCGGTCGGACTCGCCACGCAGGCGGGGACCTCCGGAGTCATCGTTACCACGGGGGCCGAGGAGGTCGTATCGGACCGCCTGGAGCTTCTGAGCCTCTTTCAGCAGCAATCCAGCAGCGCTCTGGCATCGGCCGAGCTCCACGAGGCCCTCAAGCATAAGGAGCAGGAGCTGTCGTCGATCATCGACGGTGTCCTGAACCCCATGGTTCTCGTCGATGCGGCGAGCCGCATCGTGGCAATGAACCCGGCTTCCGAGGAGCTCTTCCACATCTCCGGTCGCTTCTCCGAGGGCATGCCGGCCACCGGCGCTTTCGGGCACGATGCCATCGAGAGGATGCTCACCGGAGACGGCGACGTTCAGACGGAGATCGAGGTCGGCGTCCCGGCGCGCACCTTCAAAGCGCGCGTGACGGACGTTCGCCTCGTCGGCGCCCCCGCCGGACGCCTCCTGGTGATGGACGACGTGACGACCGAACGGCAGAACGCGAGAGTGCAGCGAGACTTCGTCGCCATGATCGGCCACGAATTGCGAACTCCGCTGACGATCATCAAGGGGTTCGCTCGCACCCTCATCAAGCGCGCGGACAGGACGAGCGCTCAGCAGATGACGGACGTGCTGACCACCATCGACAACAAGGCCAACCAGCTCGAGCGGATCATCGAGGACCTCCTGTACGTGTCGCGGGTCGAGTCCCGCGAGGCAGCACTGCGCGTCGAGCGCGTCGAGGTCGGTGAGCTCGTGACCAAAGTCAGCCAAGAGATGTTGCGGAACCACCCCGAGCGCGAGGTGCACCTCGATGTCGCCGGCCCCCTCCAGTGGGTCTGCGACGAGTCGAAGGTCTCGCTTGTACTCCGACACCTCCTCGACAACGCGCTGAAGTACTCGGAGACACCCGCTCCGGTCGTCGTCCGCGCTCGGGAGGAAGCCGACGATCTCGTGATCGAGGTCGTCGACCGCGGTGTCGGGATGGTCTCGAGCGACGTCCCGAACATCTTCGAGCGCTTCCACCAGATCGACGGCGGATCGACCCGCACCCACGGGGGCCTGGGAGTGGGCCTCTACCTCAGCGCGCAGCTCGTCCGCATCCACGGAGGGCGCATCTGGGTGGACTCGACCTGGGGCAAGGGCTCGACCTTCTGCTTCTCGCTCCCCCGCCGGGTGGGCCAGACGAACCCGAGAGTTCTTCGCCGTTCGCCCGAAGGCGTCGCCTAGCTCCGGCTAGTTGTATCGAGCCGCTATCGAGGCCGCGAGGTCCCGTGCCGCCGCGTGCATCTCGGGCGGCTCCACGTTACGGACGTCGCTGCCAAGCCGGGCGATCAGCGTCGCCGCCCACCGCTCTCCTCCGGCGATCAGAGTGATCCTTCGCCATCCGTCGTCCAGGGTCTCGGCCGCCGTCACTGGGTAGTAGTCCTCGAACCAGCTCGCGACCGCGGGAGGAATCTCGATGGTGAGCGTCGACGAGCCGCGACCGCTGAAAGCGCCTTTGTAGGCATCAGGGTCGAAGTCCGGCGGGACCTCGACCGGATCGTCCGTCGAGATGACGTTCTTGACCCGGTCGGTGCGGAACATTCTCTCCTCACCGCTCAGATGGTCGAGCCCGACGAGATACCAGTGGCCGTGTGCCGCGATGAGCCCCCAAGGCTCGACGGCCCGCTTCGTGAGCTCGCCCTTGGATGCAGACAGGTACTCGATCTCGACCCCGGTCTTGCTCGTCAACGCCTCCTGAAGCCCCTCCAGATGTGCGGGCGAGCCGGGTTCGAGGGTCACGGAGATGCCCGCCGACTCACCCGCGCCGATGTTGAGCGCGCCGCCCAGCTTCGTCAACGCCCTCCGCAATGCCTCCGCCTTCTCCATACCGGGCAGAGACGAGACCGCCGCGCCCCCCGCATAGAGAGCGAGCGCCTCCGCGGGAGTGATGCGCAGCGTCTTGCTGAAGTAGTCGGCCATGTCGACGGAGACGCGGTCGCCGTCGAGGCTCACTTCGATGAGGTCGCCGGGTCCATAGCCCGGAAGCCCGCAGAACCACAACATCTCGAGGTCCTTCACGAGCTCTTTCGTCGGGGCGTCGAACTTGGCCGCGAGCTCGGCCACCTCGACGCCGGGATGCGCGATGACGTACGGGAGCATCGTCAGGATGCGCTCCAGTCGTATGCTGAGCCGTCCCCGGTTCTCAGCCACGCCGACCGTCCAACAGCGGCCGTAGATGAGCTAGGAGCGCGGCGCGCGCCTCGGGTGGCCCTATGACCTCGACGGACGAGCCGAAGCCAAGGACCCACGACACCAGCGCGTCGAGATTGCCGACCGGGAGCGTGACGTCGACACTGCCGTCGGCGTTCTTGGCGCGGGCGGCTGACGACAGGTTCTGTTCGACCCACCAGGCGAGCGACTCATCGAATCGAACCAGAGCGTCCGACGACTGATCCCCGATTGCGTATGCCTCCGCCGAAAGGTGAGACTGGGCATCGAAGCTGGCGGGAATGTCGTAGCCACCATCGAGAGCAGAAACCTTCCCGTGGATGCGCGAGATGCGGAATGCGCGGATGTCCGAGCGGTCCATGTCATTGCCCACGACGTACCAGTGACCGCGCCGGTTGACGAGGCCGTAGGGCTCGAGACTTCTCCTCGCGCGCTCACCCGAGGCGCCCTGGTATTCGAACGAGATCGGCGTATGTTCGAGTTGCGCCTCGTAGATTGAGCTAAGCGCCGGCTGACGAATGTCGTCACCCCACGCGACCTGGGGGCCGTCCACGGGCGCAGCGCGTGAATCCACCGATATCTTCAACAGGCCCCGGTCCGCCTCGTTTCGCCCGCCGGTGACGGCATCGCGCGCCAGTCGAAGCGCAGCCAGTTCGTCCGGCGCGAGTTCAAGGTCGGGCAGGTAGTAACGGTCCTTGTCGATGATGTATCCGTCGGAGTGTTCGTCGAGAGCATCGATCTTGCGTACCTCGATGGGAATCCCCATGCTGCGCAACTCGTCCTTGTCGCGCTCGAAGGCTCGCCGGAATGACTCGTAGTTCTCGTGCCCGTAACCGGCGACGCGTCGATTGATCTCCTCGGCACTCAGAGGCCGCGTCGTTTCGAGCAGGGCGATGATGAGGTTGATGAGACGCTCGATCCTCGTCACGTCCGCTCCTCCGACCGGTGTCCGGAACCCACCGACTCGAGCGTAGCGAGCCCGCCGATGGCACCTGCGGAACCGGCTGCGAGAAAGAACTCGGGATTGTCGTCGAGGGTCCGGCCCATCGAGGAGAGCTTCACGCCGGCGTCGACCGCTCGCCGGATGGCTTCCGTTCCGTCGGCCAACACGAGTAGATGTCGTCCGGCTATTCCCGATTCGTCGAGCTGGGCGGCGATCACCTGCGCCTGGTCACCCAGGAGCTCGGGCACCGCAACCGTGCATCTCCGCTGCGCCGCGATGGTGAGAGCGGTGAGGCAGTGATGGCTGATGCCGTAGTGGCGTTCGCGCTCGTCGACGAACGAAACGCGCAGGCACGCGATCGATCGGCCTCCGAGGGCGCCGGCAGCATCGAGTAGAGGCCCTTGTTCCATCGCCGTGAAGCCGAGAGACGAGTCGGTTCCAACGACCCCGGGTCCCATCGCCACCACGATTGCATCTACGTCGCCGACCGCTTTCAACGCGGCCATGCCGCTGAAGTGATTTACGGCCTCGAGGTCCCCGCCGACGGCATGCCCCGATGTGCACGTCACGTCAACCAGTCCTGACTCCTTGAGGTCACGCACGAGGTTGCTCCACGCAAGCGGCAGCGCGGCTCCATCGGTCATGAGATAGCCGACGCGCGCGGCCGGGTTTGCCTCCTTGATCCCCGCGGCCACGGGTCCCAAGTGTGAGTGGACTCCACAGACCACGACCGGTGTGCCGTCGATCGACGTGACGTCCTTCAGCTTTGCGTGGTGGGGACTCTCGGGGGCCTCGGCGGCAAGCACCTCGGTCTGCCACGGCGTGTAGCGCAGCTTGACGATGTGACCCTCGCGACGCTCCGGAAGGTCCGGGTTGCTGAGGTTCCAGAGGACGAAGGCATCTCCGCCGGTGCCGAGATTCAGGTCGATTCCCGTGGTGTTGACTACGACCTCATCACCCGGACGAAGCTCAGCCACCATGGTCGGAAAGGCGGCGGCCCTGAGGATCCGGCCGTCGACCACTACGTTTGCGACGATCAGATCCGGTTTCTGCTCGAGAAGCTCGGAGACGACTCCGCGAATCCAACCCGCCATTACAGGCTGGCGATCAACTTGGCGACGCGTTCGTCCGTCGAGCGGAACGGGTCCTTGCAAAGAACCGTTCGCTGGGCCTGGTCGTTGAGCTTGAGGTGCACCCAGTCAACGGTGAAGTCTCGGCGCTTGCGTTTGGCCGCTCGAATGAACTCACCGCGTAAGCGCGCACGGGTTGTCTGCGGTGGTTCCTGTGTCGCCGTCTCGATGTCGTTCTCGTCGCACATGCGCTCGGCCACACCTCGTCGCTCGAGCAGGTAGTAGAGGCCGCGCCTGCGATTGACGTCGTGGTACGCGAGGTCCATAAGCGCGACGCGAGGGTGAGCGAGAGAGAGGCTGTGCTTGGCTCGGTAGCGCTCGATGAGATTGCGTTTCATGATCCAGTCGACCTGATTCTCGAGGCTGTCCTGGTCGTGCTCGAGGCCGTGGATGGCGTGCTCCCACATCACCGCGATCTCCTTGAGCACAGGATCGTCGCGATGGTCGACCCAGCGCAGGGCTTTGCTCAGGTATTCCTTCTGCATATCGAGCGCGGAGGCCTCTCGGCCGTTCGCGAGACGTACTTTGCGCTTGCAGGTCGTGTCGTGGCTGATCTCACGGATCGCGCGAATGGGGTTCTCGAGCGTCAGGTCTCGAATCTGCACTCCCTCCTCGACCATGCGGAGCAGCAGTGCGGTGGTTCCGATCTTCAGATACGAGGTCCATTCGCTCATGTTCGAATCGCCGACGATGACGTGCAGGCGACGGAACTTCTCGGCGTCGGCGTGGGGTTCGTCGCGCGTGTTGATGATCGGTCGCGAACGAGTTGTGGCGGACGACACACCTTCCCAGATGTGCTCGGCGCGCTGCGAGATGCAGTAGAGGGCCCCCCTCGCCGTCTGAAGGACCTTCCCGGCCCCCGCGTAGATCTGCCGGCTCACGAAGAACGGGATCATGACCTCGGCGAGGCGGCCGAATTCTCCGTAGCGGCTGACGAGATAGTTCTCGTGGCTGCCGTAGGAGTTACCCGCAGAGTCGGTGTTGTTCTTGAACAAGTAGATGTCGCCGGAGATGCCCTCTTCCCGGAGCCGTGCCTCCGCGGCCTTCAAGAGACCCTCGAGAATCCGCTCCCCCGCTTTGTCGTGCACGACGAGGTCGTAGACGGTGTCGCATTCGGGCGTCGCGTACTCGGGGTGCGATCCCACGTCGAGATAGAGCCGGGCACCGTTCTCGAGAAAGACGTTGCTCGAGCGGCCCCAGGAGACAACCCGCCTGAAGAGGTAGCGGGCGACCTCGTCGGGAGACAGGCGCCGCTGCCCCCGGAAGGTGCAAGTGACCCCGTATTCGTTCTCCGTGCCGAAAATGCGGCGTTCCATGGCCTCAGGATACGCGCCTCCGCCCGTTTCGAGCGCAGGAGCTGCTCGAAGAGGCGAGCGTCGCTAGAACTGCGCGCGCAACTCCTCTTCGGTCACGCGGCGAAACTTGCGACGGCCCCGGGTTCGGTCGAGCACCGCCGCCTCGACCGTCCCGGCCGTCAGCTCCCTCTCGCCGGCGGCAAGCAGTGCGGCCATCGCGAGATCGAGAGCGCCGGAGAGATCGGGCATCTCGGCCGGATAGTTCGCGGGATAGTTCTCTTTCAAATGCGCCTCGATGGCCTCGGCCTGCCCCCCCATCGCGACCCACCTCTCCCGGTCGGTTACGGAGCCGTCATAGAGGATGTAGAAGATCTCGTTCTGTCCGGTGTCGTCTCCTACCGCTGCGACGAGGATCTCGCACTCGTACGGCTTGACCTCGGAGGTGAAGATATTGCCGAGCGTCTGGCTGTAGGCGTTGGCCAGAGCCTTGGCCGTCACGTCGTGGCGTGAGTAGCTGTAGCCCTTGAGGTCGCTCAGCCGGATGCCGCCGATTCTCAACTGTTCGTACTCGTTGAACTTCCCCACTCCGGCAAACGCGATGCGGTCGTAGATCTCCGAGATCTTGTGCAGCGTCGCCGAGGTGTTCTCTGCGAGAAACAGGATGCCGTCGGTGTATTCCATGACGACGACCGACTTGCCGCGCCCGATGCCCTTGCGCGCGTAGTCGGCCTTGTCCTTCATGAGTTGCTCGGGCGAGACGTAGTAAGGAACAGGCATGCCTCAGCCCTCCTCTCCCGGACGACGGACGTCGACATTATGGGTCTCACGGGCCGATTCGGAGCGATCGGCGATCAATTCCTCGAAGATGGACCGGATCTCGCTCTCCAGAATCTCGGTTGTCCCCGACACCGATATGGCGACGACGTTGGGAAACAGGCCTCGCATCAGGTCGGGACCTCCCGTACCCACGTCTTCATCGGCCGCATCGAACAGGGCCTCGATTGCGTACCTGACGGCGTCGGACCGGCTGAGGGTCTCGCGAAAACGCTTCTTCAGCGAACCGCGCGCATCCTTACCGCCGGAGCCGGTGGCGTGATAGTCGTCTTCCTCGTAGCGACCGCCGGTCACGTCGTACTTGAAGATGCGGCCGCGCTCCTGGGCCAGGTCGTAGCCGGCGAACACCGGTACGACGACCAACCCCTGCATCGCGGCGGGGAGGTTCGCGCGGATCATCTGGCTCAGCTTGTTGGCCTTGCCCTCGAGCGTCAGGCGTTCGCCCTCGACCTTCTCGTAGTGCTCCAGCTCGGTCTGGAAGAGCCGCACCATCTCGACCGCGGGTCCCGCTGCCCCGGCAATCGCAACCGCCGAATGGTCGTCTGCGGCGAAGACCTTTTCGATCGAGCGGTGAGCGATCTGGAATCCCTCCGTCGCCCGGCGGTCGCCGGCCACGATCACGCCTTCGTCGTATCGAATCGCCAGCACGGTGGTTCCCTCGGGGACCTGGAGATTCCCGGACTCGTTCACCCTCGGCAACGCCTCCGGGGCGTGCGAGCGCAACAGGTCCGAGAAAGACGACCCGGGCCCGTTGACCGGGATCCGCATCAGATCGCTGAGATGGGGCTCTTTCATCGAGATAAGGCTCTCTCCAGGTATTGGACCGCTCGATTCATGAGCTCGACGTCGTCACCGAACTTCCCGAGCCCACGATTGCAATTGAAGCAGAGTATCCCTCGAACCCGTTTCGTCTGGTGATCGTGATCGACGTGCTCGGGCTTCCCAGTGCCGCACAGGGCACAGACCCCTCCCTGTTGCAGGATTATCCAGGCAACCTGTGTAGCGTCGACCCGGCAGCGCCGGGTCAAGTGGAACGACCTCGTGCTTCCGTAGTGCTTCAGACGATTGCTGCGAACGACCTGGTTGTGGCACCGCTTGCAGTACCCACCGTAACCAGACCTGGATGACCTGTTACGAGCGAACTCCTCGATGGCCTTCGTTACGCCGCATCTCGGGCAGCGCTTAGTCATCCGAGCGCTCCTTGACGTATGCGATCGCACGTCGAATGAGTTTGGGATCGTCGTGGAAGGCCCCCATCGCGGCATTGCAGAGCAGGCAGACGATTCCTCGAACCGCACCGGTCTTGTGGTCGTGATCGACCTGAATGGCCTCTCGCTCGCCGCAAACAGCGCACAAACCACCCTGCTGTCGAATGAGCTCGTCGACCTCGTCAGCACCAATGCCGTAGCGCTGCTTCAGGTGGTAGTGACGCTCACTCCCGTTGTGGTTGCGAGCCAAAGACTCACGCCGCTGTATGGAGTGACACGGTTTGCAGTAGCAGTGATAGCCGGTCTTGGAATTCTTGTTCTTGGGGAAGTGATCGGGCGGCTTTGAGGTACCGCATTTGGAGCAACGCAGGAGGGGTGGTAGCGAGTGCATTCGCTATCTCCATTCTCCCCTCCTCGGGTTCATTTGGTGTAAGGACTTATATCTATTTAACCCCTTACTCACCGCCCTTTTGCACGAACGAACGCACAAACTCCTCGGCGTTGCTCTCTAGGACCGAGTCGATCTCGTCCAGCAGATCGTCGACCTCCTCGGTCTTCTCGTCCGTCGATTTGGCCTCGACGGCCTCGTCGGTGGTTTCTTCCTGCTTCGGCTTCGGTTTGCGTTTTTGGTCTGCCATGAGTCATCACCTCACAGTCGGCTGAGCCTCAAGTCTACAGAGAGCCTGTGTCGAAGAACCCTCTCGCCTCAGGAGCCCAGGTTGCGGATCAGCGTCGAGGCATCCGGAGAGGCATCCAGGAGAGCGTCGACGTGAGCCTTTGTGCCGCGCGTCGGCTCGAGCGTCGGGACCTTTCGCAGCGGCTCGTCACCGATGTCGAAGATCAGAGCGTCCCATGACGCCGCGACGATGACCTCGCTGAATCGACGCAGGCATTCGCCCCGGAAGTAGGCGCGCGTGTCCGTGGGCGGATTGTCTACCGCGTGAGCGATCTCTGTTTCGCTGACCAGTTGCTCGATCTTCCCTGAGCCGAGCAGTTTGTAGTAGAGGCCCTTCTCCTGCCGCACGTCGTGCCATTGGAGGTCGATCATCTTGAGCTTAGGGCTGTCCCACTCGAGGGAGTCGCGATCCCTGTAGGCCTGCATCACCTGCAGCTTCGCGACCCAGTCGAGCTCGCGACCGAGTGACATCGGGTCTGTGTCGAGGCGGTCCAGCACGCTCTCCCACCGTTCGAGGACATCCTCCTCGACCTCGGTTATCGCGTTGTCCTGCGCGTACTTCTTGGCAAGCCTCAAGTACTCCCACTGGAGTTCGATGGCCGTGATGCGCCGGCCCCCGACGAGCTCGATGCTTGCCCGGAGGTCCGTATCGTGGCTGACGGTCTTGATCGCGCGCACGGGCTCGGCCAGCGTGAAGTCGTCCGTGATGAAGTCGTCCTCGATCATCTTGAGAACGAGCGCGGTCGTCCCGACCTTGAGATAGGTGGCGACCTCGCACATGTTGGCGTCGCCGACGATGACGTGCAGCCGCCGGTAGATGTCTGGGTCGGCGTGCGGCTCGTCACGCGTGTTGATGATCGGTCGCTTGAAGGTGGTTTCGAGGCCGACCTCGACCTCGAAGAAGTCCGATCGTTGAGACAACTGGTAGCCGACGTTCTCCGCTCCGTTCTCGGCCCCCACCTTTCCCGCTCCCGTGAAAACCTGCCGCGACACGAAGAACGGGATCAGGTGCTTGACTAACACAGGGAACGGGACTTTGCGGTCGACCAGATAGTTCTCGTGGCACCCGTAGGAGTTGCCCTTGCCGTCGGAGTTGTTCTTGTAGATGAAGACGCGTTCGTGCTCGGGAACGATGTTGTACGCGGCCCGCATCGAGTCCTCGAGGATGCGCTCCCCCGCCTTGTCCCAGATGACGCAGTCGAGCGCGTTGGAGCACTCGGGGCTCGAGTACTCGGGGTGGGCGTGATCGACGTAGTAGCGCGAACCGTTCGGAAGGATGATGTTGACAAGTCCGGAGTCATCCTCGGGAGTCGTCTCCGCCGGCGCCCGGTCGAACCCGCGCGCGTCGCGCAGCGGGTTCTCCTCCTCGTAGTCCCAGCGCACCCTCTTGAAAGCGGGCTTGGCGTACGCGTTGATGAGCAGCGACGAGGTCAGGATCGGATTGAAGTCGACCGCGCCCTGAACCGAGATGCCGTACTCGGTCTCGATGCCGCAGATCTTCTCGATAGCCATTAGGGAAGGGTACGACGAGAGCTAGAGGTACTGCCCTGTCTGCACATTCTCGACTTGACGCTGGCCCTCGCCCTCTTTGTGCTCGCCGACCAGAGTGCGGATGTAGACGATGCGCTCGCCCTTCTTGCCGGAGATCTTGGCCCAGTCATCGGGGTTGGTCGTATTCGGGAGGTCCTCGTTTTCGCGGTACTCCTGGTGGATGGCGTTGATCAGGTCGTCCCCGCCGACGCCCTTCGGTCCGCCGGCGATGTGCCGCTTGATCGCCATCTTCTTGGCTCGCCGGACGATGTTCTCGATCATCGCTCCCGACGAGAAGTCCTTGAAATAGAGGACCTCTTTGTCACCGTTCGCGTAGGTCACTTCGAGAAACCTGTTGTCGTCGTTAACCGAGTACATCCTCTCGACGGTGGACTCGATGATGGTTCCGACGGCCTTCTCCGAGGATCCGTGTTTGGCGACTTCGTCGCTCGAGATCGGAAGGTTGGTCGTCAGGTACTTCCTGAAGATGTCCTTGGCGGCCCTCTCGTCCGGGCGTTCGATCTTGATCTTCACGTCGAGACGGCCGGGACGCAGTATGGCCGGGTCGATGAGGTCCTCGCGGTTGGATGCGCCGACCACGATGACGTTCTTGAGGCTCTCGACGCCGTCGATCTCGGCGAGTAGTTGGGGAACGATCGTCGATTCGATGTCACTCGAAATGCCAGAACCACGCGTTCTGAACAGCGAGTCCATCTCGTCGAAGAAGACGATCACCGGTACGCCCTCGTCCGACTTTTCCTTGGCCCGCTGGAAGATGAGCCGGATCTGGCGCTCGGTCTCGCCAACGTACTTGTTGAGGAGCTCGGGCCCCTTGATGTTCAAGAAGTAGCTGCGGTGGGCTGTCCCGGTTCGCTCCGCGACCTTTTTGGCGAGTGAGTTGGCCACCGCCTTCGCGACGAGAGTCTTGCCGCACCCAGGTGGACCGTAGAGCAGGATTCCCTTGGGCGGGTCGAGGTCGTGCTCACGGAAGAGCTCCGCGTGCAGATAGGGAAGTTCGACCGCGTCGCGAATCTCTTCGAGCTGTTCAGCCAGGCCCCCGATGTCCTCGTAGCTGATATCCGGAACCTCCTCGAGGATGAGCTCCTCGACCTCAGGCTTCGGCAGGCGTTCGAGCACGTGCCCCGACTTCGCATCCATGAGCAAGCTATCGCCGGCTCGGATCTTCTCGTGTAGCAGCGGGTCGGCAAGCTCCACGACTCGTTCCTCGTCGGTACGAGCGATCACCAGTGCTCTCTTGCCGTCCTCGAAAATCTCCTTGAGGGTGACGACTTCTCCTTGGACCTCGAACTCGTGTGCACCGATGATGTTGAGTGCCTCGTTGAGCATGACCTCTTGACCGCGGCGCAGCTCCTCGAACTTGACCTCGGGTGACAGGTGGACTCGCATCTTGCGTCCGTTGCTGAAGACGTCGGCAGTCGACTCCTCCTCGAACCCCTCGATGAACACCCCGTAGGTGCACGGTGGCTGGGAAAGCTTCTCGACTTCTTCCTTGAGGGCCACGAGCTGGTCACGTGCCTCGCGCAACGTGGAGGACAACCGCTCGTTGCTGTTGCGCGACGTCTCGAGCTCGGCGGCCGTCTCCGCCAGTCTCTTCTCGAGGGCGTGGATCCGTCGAGGAGCGGCTTCGAGCTTTCGGCGGGTCAGCCCAAGCTCGTCCTCGAGCAGTTTCAGCTGACCTTGAAGCTCCTGCACCTCTCGGTCGTATTGGACGAGCCTGCGCTCGTCGTCCTCGGTGACCGCAACCACCTCCCATGGCTTTCGAAAAAGCCTACTCCGAACCCTTTGCAACGGGGATGATCTTTCAAGGAGTGCATCGGCTTGCCCAGTAGTGAATTGAGTTTTTAGTCGCTTAGCTTTCTCGCGATGACCAAGAATCCGGTGTGGGCGACCATGCGATGGTCGGGTCGGACGGACTGTCCCTCTACCTTCCACGTCCTTACCAGGCCCTCGAGAGTCTCGATCATCCCGAAACCCGAGGAACGCAGAGCATCGACTGTCTGCTGCACCTGAGGGATGGTCGGCAGATAGCAGCAGATAATCCCTCCGGCAGTCAGAGCAATCGTCGTCGTGCCAATGGCTCGCCACGGTTCGGGCATATCGAGCACCATTCGATCGAACGTCTCGCCGGCGACATCCTCGAAGACGTCGCCGACTCTAAGGTCGAGGTTCTGGGGCACTCCACCGATGCCGTCGAACCAGGTGTCCACGTTGGCCCTCGCCTGATCATGATGATCCTGTCTCAACTCGTAGGAGACGACCCGGCCGGTCTCGCCCACCGCCCGCGCCAGCGCGAGGGTGAGGGACGCGGACCCCGTTCCTGCCTCGAGTACCGAAGCGCCGGGGTAGACGTCCGCGTAGACGAGGATGAGCCCGACGTCCTTCGGGTAGACGACCTGTGCGCCGCGCTTCATTTTCAAAACGAAGTCGCTCAGCGTCGGTCTGACCGCGAGTAGGCGCCCGCCCTTGGACGCCTGAACGCGCACACCCTCGAGCTCACCGATCAACGCGTCGTGCTCGAGGATCCCCATATGCGAATGGAACTGCTTCCCGCTCTCGAGGGTGACCAGATAGCGCCGTTCCTTCGAGTCGAT
This sequence comes from Actinomycetota bacterium, assembly GCA_050693895.1. Classification (GTDB taxonomy): domain Bacteria; phylum Actinomycetota; class CADDZG01; order CADDZG01; family WHSQ01; genus WHSV01. The sequence continues at coordinate 35,866 of JBOGWS010000103.1, forward strand.
CAGCAGAGCGCGCTCCCCCGGCTCGAAGGGTTTGCCGGGAGTCACATGAGTCCCGGGTCTCGAAGCTTCACCTTCATGACCTGAGAGTAGCCGTGGCGCTCTCGAGGCGGAACCTCCTGGAGCTACCCGCCGAGGGTGACCGGACGCTCCTCGAGCTCCAGATCGACCTCTCTCTCGCCGTCGGGCCCGACGAGAGTCAGCGTCACCTCGTCGCCGGGGCCGTAGTCGGCCAGCACGTCCGTGAGGTCCTCGGGGGACGCTATCTCGTCGCCTTCGATCGCCACGATCACCTCACCCGCCACGAGATCGGCTTCATCGGCCGGCCCGTCCGGGAATACCTCGACGAGCCCCGCCCCCTCGGTTCCGTCGGCGACGTCCTCGAACACCTCCTCTACACGAGAGTCGTTCGGATCGGCGATGTTCACACCCAGCCATGCACGCCTTTCGGCCGGGTTCTCGATGATGTCCTCGATGATCGGAAGCGCGGTGTCGATGGAAATGGCGAATCCGACGTTTTCCGCCGAGCTCGCGGCCGCGGCGGCCGTGTTGATACCGACGAGCCGCCCGGCGGTATCGACGAGCGCACCTCCGGAGTTGCCAGGGTTGATGGCTGCATCCGTCTGCAGGACTCCCTCGAGTTGCTCCTGACCCAAGCCACCTCCTCCACCGACGGAGATGTCACGCTCCTTGGCGGACACGATTCCTGCGGTCACGGTCGCTCCGCCGAGCCCAAGCGGGAACCCGAGAGCTATCACCTCGTCCCCGAGCCGGAGGCTGTCCTCGCTTCCAAGCTCGATGGGCCTGAGCCCGTCGACGTTGACCTTGATGACCGCGAGATCCTTCGCTGGGTCGGTGCCGATGACCCGTCCCTGGGTTCTCGGGTCGTCCAGCGATTTGTCCGTGAAGACCACATCCACCTCGCCGGCACCCTCGATGACGTGATTGTTGGTAACGATGTAGCCGGCCCCGTCGATGATCACTCCCGAGCCCTGGGCGCGCGACTCGTCGCCCCCGAAGGACTCACCGAGACCGACGACCTTGACGTTGACCACCGAGGGGAGCGATTTTCGTACGACCTCGGCGACGCCCGAGCTCTCCACCTGGTCGGTGCTCTGCTCGAGAGTGAGCTCGGCGCCCGGTTCGACCTCTTTCTCGCCTCGGCCGTCGGTGCGCGACAGGCTCATCGAGCACCCCGTCAGAGCCAACGCGAAGACGGCGAGCATAACGAGGGGTCGAAGTCTCATGGCCTCTCCAGGATAAGGACGTCTCGTTTTTTGGCCGCGCCGGCGACTACGCGGGTACTTCGAATGCGACGACGTCGAACTCTCCTCCGCTGACCCCACCAAGAGCAAATACGAGGAGGTAGTTTCCCGGTTTGAGGCGAATCGAATCGTCGACCGTTGTCTTTTCCTCCGTCGCTCCCTGGAGGCCCCAAGTGCTCTGGCGGCGCTCGGGACCCTCCCAGATGATCTCGCGGCTGTCCTTGTCGACGATGTAGAAGCGCTCGGCGTAGTGGCCGGCGGGGGCGATCCACTGCCGCCAGACGGTGAACGGGAGCGTGCGTTCGCGACTCAACGGAATCCCAGCGTCGCCCTGAGAGGGTTTGACCGGTCTTACCTCGCTCGCCAGCACCCTTCGCTGCGGACCCTTGGTATCGGCGATGGGCATCCGGCTAGAGAACCTTCAGGTCCACGATTCTCGGTCGACCCTCGCGCTCCTCCCAGCGAGAGGCCACCTCGATGGACTCGTCGCCGGTCGAGTACACGATGACGGCAACGTAGGCATCCCCGTCCTTCTCGACGCTCGCTACGTCCGAGTCGCTGAGGTCCTTGGGCATCGCCTTCATGACTTCCGGGGCTTGCTCGAGGGCCTCCGGTGTGAGGTCCCGGCCGGCCGTCTTGAAGTCTCCGGCAACCGTCGCCTGGCCATGGCTGGCCGCGTGCTCTTTGATGGTGTTCTCGTCCACGACTTCCTCCTGTCAGGCGGCGCTCGTTCGAGCTCGTCGCAATGGAAACCTCGTCATTGGATACCACTCGCGACTATCGTCGGCTGTCATGTGCATCTTCTGCGACATCGTCACCGGCGCCGTGCCGGCTCACGTCGTTCACTCCGATGAGCTGACCCTGGCCTTTCTGGACATGCGTCCCCTCTTTCCCGGACACACGCTGCTCATACCCCGGGATCACTTCGAGACTCTCGCGGACCTGCCGGAGGACATGCTCGCCCCCTATTTCGCCACCGCCCAACTGCTCAGCCGGGCAATGGAGGAGGTTATGGGAGCGGAGGGCTCGTTCGTGGCGATGAACAACAAGGTCAGCCAGAGCGTGCCCCACCTCCACGTTCACGTCGTGCCGAGGCGTCGAAAGGATGGCCTGCGGGGGTTCTTCTGGCCCCGCTCCAAGTATGCGAGCGACGAGGCCATGGCCGAGGTCGCCATCGGTTTGCGTGAGGGTATCGCCCTGTTGAGGACCACTTCATGATCGAGGAAAGTCCCGAACTTCACTCGACGGACGGTCTGAGACTCGAGGCCGAGCTGTGGACTCCCGATGACCCGCGCGCCGGTCTCGTCTTCTGTCATCCTCATCCCAAGATGGGCGGAACGATGAGCGCTCCTCTGCTGATCGCGGTAACGGACGAGCTCGTTAAGAAGAATTGGACCGTGCTCCGCTTCAACTTTCGGGGGATAGGCGAGTCAGAGGGCGAGGCATCCACGGGCCGGGCCGAGGTCGCCGACGCCGAGGGTGCGGTGAAGTTCATGCGCGGGCGCTTCGGTGACCTGCCGATTGCGATCGCGGGATGGTCCTTCGGTGCCGTCGTCGCGACAAGAGTGGCCGCCGGCGACGAGGGTCTCGCGGCCCTGGTCGCCATCGCTCCGGCACTGAAGGAGAAACCGGGCATCACCGACGGGCTTCCGCCCGCGGCGGAAGTAGATATCAAGATTCCTGCGCTCGTCCTGTGTGCCGTCAACGACGAGTTGGTCGATGTCGAAGACTGCCGCAGGTGGGCCGAGACCGTCCAGACCGAGTTTCACGAGATGCCTGGAGCGAACCACTTTTTTTGGGCCAAGTACGACAAGCTGGCTGGGGTCATCGTCGAGTTCCTGGAAGCCGAGGTCTAGCCCGAGTCCCGAGGTCGGGTGATCTCGTAAAGAAGGACGCCCACGGAGACCGCGAGGTTTAAGGAGGTCGCCGTTCCCTGCATCGGAATTCGCACCGCGACGTCACCTTCGTCCAAGAGATCCTCGCTCAATCCGTGGCTCTCGCTCCCGAAGAGCACGATGGCGGGTTTCGAATAGGTCGTCGACCAGTGGTCGATATCGGCGCGCGCGGTCGTCGTGATGACCGTCAGCCCGTTGTCCCTGGCCCACGTGATCGCGTCGCGCACGTCGGCCACGGTCACGAGTGGCGTGGTGAACATGGTTCCCATGGACGACTTGAGTGCGTTCGGATGCCAGAAATCGGTGCCTTGCCCGATGGCGATAACGCCGGCTGCTCCGGTCGCATCGGCCGAGCGCACGATCGTGCCGAGATTTCCCGGATTGCCGACCTCGTGCAGCGCGATGAAGACGGAGTCGGGCTCGATCGCTAGATCCCGGAGCCGGACCGTGGAGGCGCGTGCGATGACTGCAAGGCCGACTGGGTGCTCGCGGTCCGAGAGGGTTGCGAAGGCGTCCGCCGCGACCTCGGCGACATGGACCCGGCCCTCGGCCCGTTGGACGAGATCGAGGGCCCGCTCGCTCGTCAACAACTCGGGGCTGTAGAGGACGACCTCGACATCGGCGTGCTCGAGCGCCTGCCACGCCGGCGCGATTCCCTCGACCAGAAAGACTCCCTCCGCATCGCGATGCTTGCGCTGACGGAGCTTCCGCGCCCTCTTGAGGAGAGAGTTCGACGAACTCGTGATGGCCTCTCGGCGCGCCACCTAGTGGTCCACTTAGGCGTCGGGAGCGAGTTGGGCGAAGAACTCGGCGCAGCGAGTGGCCTCCGCGTCCTCCCCGATTTTGCCGGCGGCCGCGCCGAGCCCTCGAAGCGAGCGAAGGAACCCGCGGTTCGGTTCGTGTGCCCAGGGGACCCTGCCGGAACCTCGCCACCCCGCTCGCCTTATGCGGTCGAGTCCTCGGTGATAGCCCACTCTGAAGTACGCGTAGGCCTCGACTATCCGGTCGTCGGCGAGAGCAGCCTCCCCAAGCGCCGCCCACGCGGTTAGGCACTCGGGATACCTTCCGGCAACCGCCGTTAGGGCTTCGAACGAATCGGCCTCGGCCGCCGCTTCAAGGGAGCCCGCCGGCTCCTCGATGGTAGTAGCTGTGGGTTCGGTGATCGGAAGCTCGCCCATGTCTTGATCGTATTGCCTAACCGCGCCCTGCAGAGCCCGCCACTACAGGTGGTCGACCTTGCCGTTGCCGGCGGCTCGCTCCTTGATCTCTCTCTGACGCGTGATCGCGGTTGCCGCTTCGTCAAGAGCCTCGGCCAGTTGCTCAAGCCGTTCGTTCTCCGTTTGCATCTCGAGAAGCTGTTGTTTGAACTCGGTCCCGAAATCGACTTGCGCCGCAACCTGCCATGCGACTTCGTCGCCTAGGACCTCGATGGCGGTCACGTCCGTTCCCGCCGCCTGGGCAACGCGCTCGAGCGCAGCCATGCATGCAGCGACGAGCCCCGGATCCGCTCCCGCCTCGTTGTCTGCAAAGGGTTGAATCTCTGCAGTCAGATAGGAACGCGTATCGGCCACGCGCGTGACTCTGAAACGGTCACGCCCTTCCACCACAACGTCCATGCGTCCGTCGTCGTAGCGATTGAGCACCTCGATCACGCTCGCAGATGTCCCGATGGTGCGTAGCTCCGCTTCCTCCGCGAGCAGGAGGCCGAACTCATCCGAGTTCTCCAGGCATTGCCCGATGAGCTCCTTGTAACGCTCCTCGAAGATGTGCAAGGGAACTCGCTCTCCGGGAAGCAACACCACATCGAGAGGAAAGAGCCCGATCTCGCTCATGTAACCGAGCCTAGTGCCGCCGAATGCCTAACGGAACCGTTGCTTGTCTCGAGCCGCATAGGTGGCGACGGTGTTGTCGATGGACTCGGCGCGACGAAGACGACCGAGCACGTCCTGGACCGACGATCCCGGGATCGCACAGGACATCTCGTGGCTGCCCATCTCCGTGCGGACGCGGCTCAGCATGCAACCGATGCTCGCTGCGACCACCTTGTGCTCCTTCGCCATCGCGATGATGTGACATTGCGGCTTTCCCTCGAGTGACATCTCGGGAACCGCGTCGTTAAGAATCATGAGTTGCTTGGGCGTGAGTCGTAGAAACACGATGTCCGGATCGACGGGGGTCTCGGGCAGCGGCCCATAGGTGACGTGTCCGTAGCTCCTGGCTACGACTGGGATCTTGGGAACGTCGTCCATCCCGACCCAACCGGACTCGAAGAGAGCCGCGACGTCGGAGTTACCGGCAACGTCGGAGAGCTTGGCAAAGCCGTGAGTCATCCGACCGATGCTGCAGTTGCCGTGATCCTCGGGCACGGTCGTGAACGTCCGCTCGGCCCCCCTCATCCAGAAGACGCAGGATGCCGACACGCGCCCGCGCCGGCCGTCCTCGGCAGGTTCCGACATCGGTTCGTCGAACGTTGAAACTCCATCAGGGGCCTCGTCGGAGAACGTGATCGCGAGGGGCGGGACATCGAGGTCCAACAACGACTCCAACTCCGATGCAACCGCTCGGTAGTCGTGCTGCATGTCACTCCTCCGTCGTAGTGGTCTAAAGAGTGCCGAACTGGCCCTCGGTGGGCTCCGCTCAACAGAACCACGGCTCGGTGAGGCGTGGCCTCCCTTCAGTCGAACCTACTTCGACGAGTCCGGCGGGCGGACTCGATCGATGGCCCGCAGCCTCCATGACCACTCTGTAAACCTCGAGGAACGTTGCTCCGGGAGGCTCACCCGACGCCGTGGCGTCTTCGACCAGGCCCCCGAGCCTGCGCTGCAGCTCGTCGATCGACGGATCCTCCGCCCGCCACGTGTACGTCAGGTGCTCGGCATCGTAGGGGCCGAGGTGCGGCTTCATGCCGGGGTGCGCCAGGAGCAGGGATCCCTCGGGGAGCAACAGCCGGATCGAGTACTGGATCGGGTCGACGTTCGCGATGAGGTCGTTCGTGACTATGAAATCCATCATGTCGACCAGGTCGGCATGAGTCGTCCAAGGTGTGAACGGAAGAAATGAGGGCCGTACCTCGATGCCGTGGTCGCGCAGAAGGTCGATTGCCTCGACCGCCTGCGCGTTCGTGTGCCCCTTGGCCAAACGCTCCAGAATGATGTCGTTGGTCGTCTCCAGTGCACAGACGACGAACAGGCAACCGCCGTCCGCGATCTCGGCCCAGATGTCGCGGCGTTCGAGAACGTGCTCGACCTTGGTCGTGACATCGAAAGTGAGTTGAGGCCAACGCTCGTGGATCGCGCGCACGACTCTCAGTGAATGGCGCCACCCGTTGAGGAAGTCTGGGTCTCCGAAAGTGATGTGCTCGGCCCCCATACGGACCAGCTGTTCCACGTCGGCCACCACGACATCCAGGGGTACGAGCCGAATTCTTCCTCCGTAGACGACCGGCACGGGACAGTGCCGGCACTCGTGAGCGCACCCGTGACTTGCCTCGACATAGCCGACCTTCCGTTCTCCTCCATCGAGTGCGAGATGGGCGTATTCGTCGAGCTCCGGCAATAGGTCGCGCGCCGGTAGCGCGAACGGGTCGTGTCCGAGCTGGATCATGGGATCGTCTGAACCGGCGTCCGGGGCGCCTCCCTGCGCGAGCAGGTTCACCCATGCCACCAACCCGCTCTCGTATTCGCCCGCGATGACACGGTCGGCGAGGGTCCCAACCGTGGCGTCGCGACCGACCGGCGCATAGAGACCGTAGAAGCAAACGGGCAGGTTGCGATCGTGGGCTTTGACGATCTCCGCCGCCTTGATGCCGAGCCTCATGGCCGTGTGCATCGGGACGGAGACACCGACCGCATCGGCCCAGTCGAGCCTGGCCGGGTCGAGCTTCTGAATCGAGAGATCGCGGCAGCGCACCTCATGTCCGGCGTCGCGCAGGGCTCCAGCCGGTGATGCGGCGTGGAGGGGTTGATGCCCGAGCTCGTAGGTCGAAAGCAGGAGTATTCGCATCACCTTCCAGGTTAGCCGCATGCACGCGGCACGAGAGCTGCCTATGCGTTCACTAACGCGCACCTCCGGCGAGGTGATTGCGCGGCCGCTTATTGTTGGCCCAATGGAGTCGCGTTTCCTGCCCCTGCACGTTCAGCTGGACCTCCGATTGACTCTCGGAGTACTGCGTGATGGAGCCGGTGACCCGTGTATGCGCCTCTCGGGGAGCCACGCCCTTCGCACAACGCGCACACCCGGTGGGCCGGTGACTCTCGAGCTCCGTCTGAGGGGAGCCGAACTCGAAGTGCTCGGCTGGGGCCCCGGAGCAGAGTGGGCGCTCGACCACGTAGGCGATCTCGTCGGTCTGCACGACGACGGCGGTCATCTCCGGCCCGCTCATCCACTGGTCCGGGACCTGCGGCGGCGGCTTGCCGGGCTGCGGCTGGGCCGCACGCTGGCGGTTTTCGAGGCCCTGGTCCCCGTGATCATCGGCCAGAGGGTCGCGGGGCGCGATGCGAGGCTGACGTACCGGTCACTGGTCCGTCGTTATGGAGAGCCTGCACCCGGTCCGCACGACCTCATGCTGCCGCCCGCGCCCGAAACGATTGCCGGGCTCGGCTATTACGACTTCCACCCGCTGGGTATCGAGCGCAACAGGGCCGAGACCCTGAGGCGGGCCGCGGTCGAGGCTCCTCGCTTGGAGCGCATCGTGGCCGGCGAGCCGGCTTTCGCCCGCCGCCGGCTCGAGGCCTTGCGGGGCATCGGAGTGTGGACCTCCGGGCACGTCGCGCGGGTTGCCCTGGGAGACCCCGATGCCGTGATTCTCGGGGACTGGAACCTGCCACACACGGTCGCCTATGCCCTCGCCGGCGAGGAGCGAGCGACCGACGAACGCATGCTGGAGCTTCTTGCTCCTTATCCGGGTCAGAGGGGGAGGGTGCAGCGGCTCATCACGACGGCCTTCGGTCCGGCCCCCAGGCGGGGGCCGCGGCGCCCCCTGCGGAACCTGGCGCGCATCTGATCGCCGGGCCCCGGTTCGGCACCGTCACTGAAACAGCAGGGCCCAGGTGACGTAGTCGAGATCGATGCCCTCTCCGGCACCCTCGGGCGCGTAGGGCTCGCGCTCGGGCTCCCGGCCCTTCGACTCGTTGGTGCGAGCGAGTTCCTCGGGGCTCGACCGGAGCCGTTCGGGCAGCTTGACCTCGAAGCCCGCCGGCGTCGTGAAGCTGAAGGTTCCGTCGCGCGCCTTGGTCATGGTGTAGCCACTCTCGTGCACCATGCGGTGATGGCGCTTGCACAGCAGCGCGAGGTTGGATAGCTCGGTGAGGCCGTCTTTGGTCCAGTGCTCGACGTGGTGTGAGTCGAGTCGGGCGAGGCTTTCGCAGCCGGGGAAGCGACAGCTCCGATCGCGCGCCTCAAGCGCTCTTCGCAGCCCGTGCGGCACTCGCCGAGAGCGTCTCCCGATCGAGAGTGGCTCGCCGTCTAACTCGACGAGTCCCACCAGAGCCGAGTCGCAGGTCAACCGGCGCGCGGTCTCGGGTGCGATCGCTCCGGCCCCTTCGATCTCGCAGCGGGCCCCGGGGGCGTCGTGGCCGAGCGCGTCGGCCTCGACGTGCACAACGACCTCGTAGGAGTTGGCCCGCCCCGAGGACTTGTGGTCGTCGAGCCAGCTCGCGGCCACATGGCTCAGCGCGTCGGCCCGGAGCTGGCCGGGTGAGTCCCAGGCCGGCCGCGACTCGGCAGGAACCGGCGCGTCGCCCGGTGCGGAGCGAAAGAGCTTGTCCTTGGCCCGGTCGAGCGCCTTGGCGACCACGGCTCCGTCCTCGTTCGTGAGCCTCCCGTGGAGCTCGAAGCAGTCCTCGTGGAAGTAGTAGTCGAGGTAGCGGCGCTCGTGCGCCCGGTTGGCGTCCGAACTCTCTCCCAGGACCGTGACCCTGCGATAGGCCCGCACCACTCGCTGGAGCTGGCCCGCGGTGCTCTGGCGGGCCAAAGAGGCGAGCTTGGCCTCGTGCTCCGGCGCCTGGGCCGAGGCGATCAGGTGGGCTTGGTCGAAGCTGATGGTGCCCTCGGACAGGGCCGCGTGGGTCTGAGGCAGCTCCTCGAGCCGGGCCGCCACGAGGGCGTGGTCCCTGGACGATTTGGGCGCCATCCCGGTGAGCCACGAGAGCCACTCGGCGAGGCTGCGGGCGTCCCACTTGCCGCCCCACAGGCCCCTGCGGTCGACCTCGGCGGCGAGCTCGCACATGCGGGCCTCGCCTGCGGCGAGCTGCGCTGCGAGCGAAGCGACCTCAGCCGTCAGCGCGTCGTCGTCGAGCTCCTCCAACCCAGCGGGGGAGGTGGGCTCTGCCGTCTTCACATCACTATCGAACATACGTTCGATAGTGACGAATCCCGGTCACCAATACAAGCCCGGTCACCAATACAAGGGCGAATCCGCACAAAGTGAATGCCGCTCGCTACTGGTCCTCTCGGCGGTGGGCGTTCCTCAGCTCCTCGAGATGCTCGCGCTCGACCAGTTCGGGTGGAACGACGACCCCTCGCAGAGGCGTGATGGCTCGCACGGTTGCGGTCCGGCGGCCACCCTCCATCACGGCGCGCTCCCCCATCACGGCCCCCGGCCCGATCTCGGCAACGACTTTGCCGTCCACCTCCACCGAGGCAACTCCGTCCAAAACGAGGAAGAGGTCGGCCCCCTCGTCGCCTTGACTGAAGAGCACGTCTCCGGTCTCCAGCCGCTTACGGCGCGTCTTGTGGCCTGAGGTCATGATCGAGCGCGATAGATGCTGTTCGAGCTCGGACTCGACCTCGGTTGTTAGCGCCTCGATGTCCACGGCCTCCCAGGGGGTCACGCCGCCGAAGGCGTGGTGGTACCACTGGTCGAAGTCGATGAGCCCGCTCTTGGCCACCAGGTCCTTGGACTCGTCGTAGACCCAGTGGCGGGGGAATGGACTGGATCCGACGAGGCGTCCCTCGGATGTTCCGTCGACAAAGAGCTCCAGCTCGAGCGTGGTCCACACGATGGGGGCTCGGAGCTGCACGAAGGGCTTGTGTTTGATACGGCGCGGTGCCGGAAGCGAGGGGCGTCCTCCGGCGGTCTGGCGCCACGTGACCGACTCGGGCGTGACCACCGGATCGAGACGAAGGTCCGGAAGAGAGAGACCGGGGAGACTGATGGTTCGGGCGCCTACTCCCACCGCGGAGCTCCCCATCAGGCCGCCACCCTCGCAACCGTGCCCGACGATTCCGCGCTCGTCCACTTCGATCCAAGCCTCGAGCCGATTCGCGAAGCGAAGTTTCTGATGAGCAACGAGGTTTACCACGTCATCGATGTGTGCCGGTGGAGGCTCGTCGATGTGAGTGATCCCCATCTGAAAAGGAAGGCTCGGCAGTCCCCTGATGGCCTCCGATGGAATCCAAGAGATGACCGTCACGGACGACGAGTGCCTGGTCACTTGCCCACCTCATTCGGCGGGTCGTCGTGTAGCGCGTAATCGATGACTTCCTCCATTCGCATCCCGCTGCCCCGCGCCCAACACTCACTGAATCCGGCATCCCCAAGGGCTTTGTGGACTGCATCGACGCGTTGCTGGTATGTCTCTTGTTCCACGGGTGGCCTCGGTGCGCCGATCGCCCAGCGGAGTGCTTCCGCGCCACCGTAGAGGACGGCGGCCTGGTAGTGAAGGCCGAGCTCGTGAAGCTCACCGGCAAGGTCCTCGAGACAGTCCGCCACGTCCCACTTGTCCCCGAGCTGACGCCACAGCACGAGGCTTTCGCGGGACAGCCTGACGGCTCGTTCGTAGTCACCGAGCTCGCGCGTGCTGACGGCGATGTTCATGAGGGCGCGGGCGATCCCTTGCTTATCGCGCAGTTGGCGAAAGATAACGAGACTCTCGTCGAGCAGTTTCATTGCCTCGGTCTGGTCGCCCTTGATCTGGGCGATGAATCCGAGATTGTTGAGGGTCTGCGCGATCCCCTCCTGTTGCCCGAGCCTGCGCCACTCGGCAAGGCTCTCGCCGTAGAGCTTCTCGGCCCCCTCGACGTTCCCCTGATCTACCTCCAGGTTGCCGAGGTCTTTTATCGAGAAGGCCACCCCGGCCTCGTCGCCCAGCTGGCGCTGTGCCTCGATGGACTCCTCGAGGAGGCGGCGCGCCTCGTCGTAGTCGACTCGGGCCCGCGCCAGCATCGCTCCCCCCGCGAGAACGCGCGCCCGGTGCTTGCTGATGATCCCCTCGGTGCGTTCCAGAGCGATCTTGGTCCACATTCGCCCCTCGCTGACGTAGCCACGGATCGACCAGAAGTAGGACATGCCGGCGGTCAGTCGGAGGAGAACTCCCCAATCGTCGTTGCGCTTGGACCACTCGAGAGCGTCTTGCAGATTGTCGTGATCGAATTCGAGGGCCTCGAGCCAGCGCACCTGATCGGGCCCTCTGAGCCGCTCGGACGCCTGCTCGGCCAGACCGAGATAGAAGTTCGCGTGGGCTTGGCGAGTGGCGTCCGACTCGTCGGTTGCGTCGAGGACGTCGAGCGCGTACTCGCGGATGGTCTGGAGCATGCCGAAGCGCGGCTCGTCCTCGAGCGACGGAAGCTGCCGTAACAGGCTCTTTCCCACGAGCGAGTCGAGTCCGTCGAACAGGTCGAGACCGATCTCCCCGGCCGCGCTCGCGACCGCGTTCGCGGCGTCGAGGCTCAGGCCTCCACGACATACGGCGAGGCGCCGGAAGAGTGTCTGCTCCTCTGGTTCGAGCAGTGTGTAGTCCCAGTCGATGGCGTTCCGAAGCGTCTGCTGGCGCGCTGGAAGATCGCGCGGGCCTCCGGTTAGCAGACCCAGCCGGCTGCTCAACCTGTCGAGCAGAACGGCGGGCGGCAACAGCTTGACGCGCACGGCGGCCAGTTCGATCGCAAGGGGCAGTCCGTCAAGCCTGTGACAGATCTCCGCGATGATGCGGGCGTTCGCGTTCGTCAGGGCAAAGTCGGCCTTGATCGCCTGCGCACGCTCGACGAAGAGCCTGACGGCCGAATGGCGGGATAGCTCTTCTATGTCGGGAAGGTAATCGAGCTCCGGCAGCTCCAGGGGCGGTACTTGAAACTCGTGCTCGCTGGAGACACGCAGCGAGGCCCGCGTCGTCGCGAGGACCTTGATGTCGGGGCACTCGGTCAGTAGCTCGGAAATGAGCGCAGCCGCTCCGATGACGCCCTCAAAGTTGTCGAGCATCAACAGCATGTGCTTGTCGCGGAGGAAGTTCGCGAGGCCGTCGAACGGTGCCTCGCTCGCACTTTCCTGCAGACCGACGCTCTGCGCGATGCGCGACACGACCAGCGACGAATCGCTCAGCGATGCAAGGGCGACGAGATGAACGCCGTCCTCGAAATCGGGGAGCAGTTGTCGCCCGACCTCGATGGCGAGACGAGTCTTGCCGCAACCCCCGGGGCCGACGAGCGTGACGAGGCGGATGGACGCGAGAAGGTCCTTGATCTCAGTGATCTCTTGCTCGCGGCCAACGAAAGTCGTGAGCTGCAGTGGCAGGTTGTCGGCACGCGCTTCGTCGGAATGGAGCGGGGGGAAGTTGTCCGGTAGATCGGGATGGGTTAGCTGAAAGACGGTCTCGGGCCGCGGGAAGTCCTTGAGCCGGTGAGTGCCCAGGTCCTTGCCGGACGCTCCGGGTGGCAGGTCGTCGCGTGCGAGCTCCATCGTCGCCGAGGAGAGCAGGGTCTGGCCCCCGTTTGCGAGCCCCCGAAGCCGGGCGCAGCGGCTCACCGTCTGGCCGAAGTAGTTTCCCTCCGCCAACCGGGGTTCTCCCGTATGCAGGGCGAGACGCACACGCAGGGCCACGCCCTCCGGCCACGGCTCGTCGTGCAGTGCCAGTTGGATGTCCACGGCCGCCGCGACCGCGTCACTCGCCCGCGGGAACGCGGCAAAGATGCTGTCCCCCTCGCCCTGATCGCGGGGCATCATCCCGCCGCGCCGCTCGATTGCGTTCCCGATAATCGCGTGATGGCGTGAGACGGCCTGGAACATGGCCCTGGGACGCTCGGTCCAGAGCTTGGTCGAACCCTCGATGTCGGTCAGCATCATGGTAACGGTGCCGGTTGGCAGATCCTGCGCACCGTTACGTCGAGTTGCGTTCTGGGAGCCGTCGCCGTCCTCCTCGAGACCGACGTCGCCTCCGCGACCCTGCAGGTCGGTCACCCACTCCCCCTCATCGTCTAGGTGCCTCCGCGGGGTGGCCTCGGCCGGACCGCAGAAGGGATGCGGCTGCCATTGTTACCGTTGTTCGCCTCAAAGACGAGTAGGGCAAAACACGCGAACGTTCCTTGAACGAAGCGACTCCGATCGTCCGAACGCGACTGGAGGGCAATTGTCATCTCGGAGAAGTGCGGTGGGAGGGACTTGAACCCTCACGTCCTTGCGGACACATGGCCCTCAACCATGCCTGTCTACCAATTTCAGCACCACCGCAATGTGGCTCGCTCCCGGATGACACCGGGCGCACGAAAGCCCTGTCCGCTTAAACTCGCCCCTTAGACCCGGCGCTTGGACCCGGCGCTCAGCGCGACCCGAGAGGGCTCGCACGATTATACGCCAGGGACCCTAGCCTTCGAGGGAGATGGGGGCCGCGTCGAACCCTCCGAGCACGTCGAACTCGACACCTTGGACGCGCTCCGCCGCAGCCCAGAACATCCGGAATGAACCGACTGGGGCCAGGGGCACCCCCTCGAGGATGAGCTTCTCGACGCGCTGGTAGAGCTCGAGTCTCGCCGCCCCGTCGCTCTCCCTGCGGGCCTCGGCCAACAGGGAGTCGACTCGCTTGGAGGCGAAACCCGTGTGGTTGTCGGGCGAGTCAGAATCGAACAGAGCAGAGAGAAACACGTCGGGATCGGCGTACTCGGCGATCCAGCCGAGCCGGTACATGGAATGGTCGCCGTCGCTCAGGCGCTCCAGGTACCTGTCGAAGGGAAAGGACCTCAACTTCACGTCGAGCCCGGCGGACTGGAGGTACTCCCTTACCCGTCTCGCCACCCGGCTCTGGGGTTGCTCTTTGGTGTACTCGAGCGTCACCTCCCGCTGGGCCTGGGGAAGTTGTCTCACGAGCCGGCTTGCGGTCCGCAAGTCGAATTCGCAGAGCTCCCCACAGGCGTCGTGCTCGAAACCCGGCATACCGAGCGGGACGATGCCCCGAGGGGGTTGCAGCGTTCCGGCGAAGATGTCCTCGGCCAGAGCGTCGCGATCGATCGCGAGGTTGATGGCCCGGCGCTTTCGCACGTCCTCGAGCTCGTCCGACTTCAGATTGAACCCGTAGTACGACCCAACCAGGAGCGGCAAGAATCCATCCCCGCCGTACTCCTCGCTCGCTTGGCCGATCCGGGTCGTGGGAACCTCGGTGACGTCCAGCTGGTCGTTCGTAAACGGGACCCACGAGGAGGCCGCGTCGGGGAACGGCAGGAACCGGATCCCCTCGATGTCCGGATTCTGGAAGTGCCCCGCGACCGCTTTCAGCACGACCGGCGCGCTGAGCTCGAACGGTTGAGCCATCTCGAAGGGACCGTTTCCGATCGGTTGCGAGCTGAAGTCGGCGGACGCCTCGAACGCCTCCTCGGGCAGAGGAACGAGGCTTGGATGGGTCAAGGCGGATGGGAAGTTGGCGTAAGGCTCGGAAAGCTCGATCACGAGAGTCTTGTCGTCGGGAGTTTTGATTCCGCTGAGCGACTTTGCCTCCCCGAAGGCATTTACCTCATCGAAGCCTCTGACGAGCTCGAGGAGGTACGCGATGTCGGCTGCGTTTTTCTTGAGCGCGATGCGATTGAAGGCGAACGCGAAGTCCTGAGCCGTGACCGGAGCGCCGTTGTGGAAGGTCGCATCGTCCCTCAGCGTGAAGGTGAACCTCTTGGCATCCCCGGAAACCTCGATCTTCTCTGCTACCGCGGGCTCCACCTGCTCGTCCTTGGCATCCCAGCGAGTCAGGCCCTCATAGAGCTGCCGTGCGATCAGAACCGAGGCGGGATCCTGTACGCGCATGGGGTCAAGCGAGTTGGGCTCGCTAACTGCGACGTTCAAGACGTTTGATTCGTCCTCGAACGAGGCCACGGCGGCGTCGGGGGCCGAGGTCGCCAAGGGGTCCGGCGTTTCGTCCGTGGCCGTCGTGGCCCGAGCGTCGGGGCCTTCCCCGGGCTCGTCGTCTCCGGTGCATGCGCCCGCCAGAAGAAGCAGGCAGGCGCCCAGGGCAGCGGCGCGCAGCGCCGCGGTGCTAGAGGGCATGGGAACCAGGATTCCCAGATTTACCCTTTACGAACCCGAAAGCCTGGATGCGAGCAGGATCGTCGTTCCCGTAAAGATCACAGCCGTGATGACCGTGATTCGGTCCAGGTTCTTCTCCATGACGGTTGAGCCCATCGCACTGCTCTGCATGCCGCCTCCGAACATCTCCGATACTCCCCCGCCACGGCCTGCGTGGAGGAGGACGAGAAGGATCAGTGTCAGAGACACGATGACGTGAATGACGATCAGTGCAATTTCCACAAAGACACCTCGGTAGCAGTAGAAAACTTGGGGTCGATTCGTGAACTACACGCTCAGGTTACCCGGTCGCCGGGGTTGGGGGCGTATCCGGCCCCCTAGCGCACGGGCTTACCGAGCAGCTGCTGGTCGATCTTGTAAACACCGAACGCATCGTGGTTCCAGAGCGGAAGGGGCCGAGCCTGGAGCTGGAACTCCGAGGCCGGGACGCCGATGCGGTTG
>JBOGWS010000104.1:0-77993 GCA_050693895.1 Actinomycetota bacterium
CCGCGACCCACAACCTTCGCAAGCTGTGGAGCTCTGGGATGTGGAATGACTCGTTTCTCGGTTCTGCGCACTTTCGCTCGGTGGCTTTCTTACGAGCAGCGCCAACCAGCCTTTGAGAGACAGGCTCTCAGCGGGTCTAAATCTCCAGAGGTCGCGTTATCACGGTCAGCGGGCCCCCAGAAGCCCGGCCCCCACCCAATTTCCCCCTTCGATGCCGGTTTCTTGCGTTCGCCTTGTGGCTGGTGTTGCCAGCGGGGGTTTTGTAGCGTACTGCCATGGCTCGTTCTTTCCTGGCCCCCGGTGAGGAGGTCGTACGCACCACCCGGAGGCATCTCTCGGTCCTCGCTCGGCCCGCGCTCGGGACGCTGGTCCTGATCGGGCTGCTCGGCGCGATCGGGTGGTTCACGGGCCCTCAGAGCACCACCGACGTAGTCGACCAGGTGTGCGGCGCGCTGGCGGTCCTCCTGCTGCTCCGCTTCCTCCTGCGCCTTCGCAGATGGTCGAACGAGCGGATCCTGGTCACGGACCGGCGTATCGCCATGACGCGAGGCCTGCTGGCCCGGAGCGTGTCCTCGTGGCCCTACGTCCGCATTCACGACCTCGGCCAACGCCGGTCTATCGCCGGGCGAGTGCTCGGTTACGGCTCGATCGACATCGAGGCGACGATGCCGGGCGCGTCTCTCGTGGTGCTCGAGCGGATTCCCGACCCGAACGGCTTCTATCGGGACGTGATGGAGGTCCTGATGGAGGGCCCGCTTCCCGACATGATCGAGGTCGATCGAGACCAACGAGACGAAGCCGACGAGTCGACCGCCTGGCCCCCAGGGGACGAGGCCGACACCGGAGAGCTGCCCCGGGTGGTCGTCTAGGCATCGGCGGAGCTTCGCTGCGCCTCGCCGAGCGAAAGGCTCGGAGTCCGCCCCCGGGCGGGCAGGCCATCTAGGTAGTTGGGGCAATTCGGGCACTTTTCCGTCGCCGGCCCCTTGCGTCGATACCGCGAATGGTTGTTCCATTGGGTCAACCAGACGGTAGGTTTCTTCGTCTACGGTTGAGTAGGTTGAAATCCCGGGAGAACGATTGACCACCAGGCGTCTATCGCTGTTAGTAGCGCTCGCCCTCATGGGCTCGTTGATCGCGCTCTCTCCGGCGGCCGCACAGGTGTCGACCGCCACCGCCCCCGAGGTCGCCGGGGCGACCGATTCCCCCCTTCAATGCACCGAGAAACCACCCGCAAACCGGGCAAAGGACCTCGCCAAGGCCGGCCGGTTCACCGACGCGGTGCGCTGGTGCGGCGGCCAGGTCCGCGGCCAGACGGGATCGGGTTCCAACGGAATGGTGATGAGCTCCGACGGCGCCGCCAAGCTCGACGTCGACCTCACGCTGCCGGCCGAAGGCCAGGGTCCGTTCCCGCTCCTCGTGATGCTCCATGGGCTCGGCGGCTCGAGAGACGGCAACTGGCAACAAGCCGCCAACTACGCGGCGCGCGGGTACGCGGTCCTCGACTACACGGCGCGCGGGTACTGGGAGAACACCTGTGAAGACGATGCCGTGTCGCGCACGGTCAGGGGAGTACAAGACGTCTACGGGTCCGAGCAGGAGTCAAACGACGCATGCAGGACTCAGCTCGCAAGCCGCTATTACGAGATGAAGGACACCCAGCACCTCGCCGGTCTCATGGTGGACGGATCGCTCGTCGCCGGCGTGACGGCCGACAGGAAGATCGGTGTCATGGGCACGTCCTATGGAGGCGGCCAGACCTGGATGCTCGCTCGGTCCAACACGTGGAGGTCTCCGCGGGGCACAAGGGTCGAGGTCGCGGCCGCGGTTCCGATCATCGGTTGGACCGACCTTCTCGACGCGCTTCTCCCAAACGGCCGTGCGAGCGACGTCAAGACCTTTAGCAACAAGACCGCCGATGTCGAGGAGAGACTCGCCGAGCGCATTGGTGTTGCGCGCGAGAGTTATCTCAGCACCTTCTACATGGGGATGGGGGGAGCCGCTCAGTTCAAGTTGCCGGGATATCTCAACGCTTGGTACAAGGCGATCTTGGGTGGGGAGCCGTACACCGGTGCCGGGGACCCCGTCATGGCCGAGCTAGCCGAGAAGTTGCTGAGGGAGCGCTCGGCCCTCTACATGACCATGAACAAAGGCAGGCCCGCCATCCTGTCGGTCCAGGGATTCACCGACGGGGTGTTCACCTCGTCGCAGGCCCTGAACATGTACAACCTCCTCAACCAGAACGCCGAGTCTCGCTACCCGATGAATATGTACTTCGGCGATTACGGACACCCGACGGCCCAGGCCAAACGAGCTGAGTCCGCGTATGTCGACAAGATGATCGAGGATTGGTTCGACTACTACCTGCGCGGCGAAGGCAAGAAGCCCAAGCGTTCGGTCGAGGCCCGAGCGACTCGGTGCGACGACGAGAAACTGCCGGGTGCCCTCTACCGTGCAAAGTCGTGGGCGGATCTCCAGCAATCCGACGAGCTGACGGCCGAGTTCGGTCTCGATGGGACCCTCGATACGGACGTCGAGGACACCCGGGCGCGTGTCATCAAGCCCATCGACACCGATGCGGTAACCAACGGAGTCAATTACTCGGGGTGCCGGTCGACGAATGCACCTCTGGCCGATGGAAATCTTGCAGGCTCGTCGGACGCGTTGACCCGCCCGTTGACAATGCTGGGTCTCCCCACGGTTTCTCTGACCGCGGCCCCCGAGTTCGAGGACATGTACATCTCCGCACGACTCTGGGACGTCGACGGCGACAGGCGGACCCTCGTCGACCGGGGGGTCTTCCGCCTGCAGAGCGCGAACGAGCAGAGCGCGCTCTTCAAGCTCTTCGGAAACGCATACACGTTCGCCGAGGGTCACCGGGTCGAGCTCGAGCTGACCGCCAACGACTCGCGCAGCTTCCTCGAGTCCAACGCCGATGGAACCATCGACATCTCAGATGTCACGCTCTCGATTCCGCTCGCCAACCCGGGTGCGCTTCCCGAGATCGACGCCCAGCGCTAGATCGTCTGGCGGAGCGCTCGAGGCTCGCTAACCTGGGATTCATGACCACAGGCGCCGTCGCATCCTTCATCACGGTTCTCGCGCTCGCGTTCACAGAGGGGCTCGGACGGTTCTACCCCGCGAGGAAGACCTGGCTGCGACTGCGAAGCCAGCACGGCCGCCGAGCCGTTCGCGCGATGCGTGAGCGTTTCGAGGCCGTAGAAAGAAGCCGGGTCTCGCGGTTCGTTGCGGTCCTGCTGCTCGGGCTCGTGCTCGGCTGGATCTCGAGCAAGAGTCTGCTCGACAGGTCATGGATAGAAATCGGTACGGACGTGCTCCCCTACGTATTCGTCTGCATCGTCATGCTACGGATCCCGTCGATCGTCGGCCGCATCGTCGAGCGCATGAAGGATCACGAACGCAGCGTGGGCGAGGACCCGGACGTGCCCCTCATCGATCAGGACGGCGATGGCCCGTCGGCCATCGCGCTCTGAGCGTGGGGGCCGAGAGAGGGCAACGACGACTGGACGATTCCCGGTTGTACCTCGTCGCCCCCGCGCGACTCGCGGCAGGACAGCTCGCCGACCTGGTCCCCGAGCTCGCCGGGGCGGGAGTCGACCTGATTCAGCTGCGCGAGAAGGAGGCGGAGGCCGCAGGTGTGCTTCGCCTGGCCGGGCCGGTTCTCGAGGCGTGCAAAGCCGCCGGCGTCCCCTTCGTTCTCAACGACCGTCCGGACGTGGCACTCGCTCTACGGGCCGACGGGGTTCACGTTGGACAGAACGATCTGCCGATCGCGTTCACGCGGCGCTTCTTCGGTGAGGGAATCGTCGGGCTCTCGACCCATACGCCGGGAGAGGTCGACCGGGCCCTCGTCCATTCGGATCTCATCGACTACTTTGTCGTGGGACCGTGCTTCACAACTCCAACGAAGCCCGGTCGGCCCGCCGCGGGGCTCGAGCTCGTTCGTTACACGGCCGAGCTGCATACGACACTGCCGTGGTTCGCGATCGGAGGCATCAACGAGTCCAACCTCGACGACGTCACGGCCGCGGGAGCGACGCGCGTCGTGGTGGTGCGCGCTATAACCGAGGCCGCCGATCCGATCGCCGCCGCCACCGCGCTCAAGCAACGACTGCTCGCGGCTCCTGCAAAGGATTGATCCACGATGGTCTGAAGTCATGGTTTCGGCAGCGTTCGTTTTGCAGCGGGGGTGTCGCCAAGGTCTGGAAGTTACCTCGGTCGAGCGGTAATGTGCCGGCAGGGGGAAGGGGGAACGACGTCCGAGCACCCTCGCACCTTGAGCACCGCGCTGCACACGCTTCAGGCTCTCGAAGCGATCTCGATGGATCCGGCAGGCGTGTCGGTCAGAGCGGTCGCACGTACGTTGGGACTGAGCCTCTCCTCGGCCTACTCTCTGGTCAACTCCTTGGAATCGGCAAAGTTCGTCGAGCAGTCTCCGGCGGGACGCGGTCTCTATGTGCTCGGACCTAAAGTTCCCGATCTCCTCGATCGCTACGCAGCCTCTCTGCGACGGCCCGAACGCATCGCTCCCTTCCTCGAGGACCTGAGAGACCGGGCGTCGGCGCGCTCCTACGTGGCAGTCTGGCGAGAGGGCGATCTCGAAGTCGTCGAAACCCTGGGCCGGCGCGGCAGTCGCGAGCTCAGGGATGTGACGGCCGGATTCCGCGGAGCCGCCCACGCTCTCGCTCTGGGGAAGATCTATCTCGCCGAGCTCCGCGAGGAGCTGTGGCCCCCTTACGTTCGAGCGCCCCTACTTCCACCCAAGACACGGCACACGATGCCCACCAGGGCTCAGCTACTCCACAATCTGGAAGCCGTCCGCCGGCGCCGGCTCGCGTTCGATATCGAGGAGTACGTTGAGGGTGTCTGCTGCATAGCCGCCCCGTTGCGGGATGTCAGAGGCGAGCTGATCGCCAGCATCGGCATCTCGGTCCCCGCCCGTCGGTTCAAGAGGGATCTCAACTCTCTGATCGCGGCCCTGCGTGCGTCGGCCTCGGCGGCAGCGAGCGAGCTCGGTTCCATCGTTGCCCGGCCGGGCTGAGATCACGCTTTTTTTCGCGGATGGTCGGTATGGGCGTGCTGTGTTCCAAATATTTCCTGTAGGCCACGGCGGGGTTTGGCTATAGCTGATTCGAGGATGGAGCGCAGGCGCGCTCCGACGAGAACGGAGGGTCCTATGTACGAGAAGGATGGGGAGAAGTACTTCGTCGTCGACGGGCACGTGCATTTCTGGGATGCAAGCCCCGAGAACACCAGCAACAAGTACGGCGAAGGGTTCATCAAGTGCTTCTACGACTATCACGCCAACCTCAGCCCCGAGGAGTACGTCTGGCCGCTGGACAAGTATCGCAAGTACACCGAGGCCGACCTGATGCGGGACCTTTTCGAGGAGGGTTACGTCGATATTGCGATCTTTCAACCGACCTACCTGACCGACTTCTACGCTGCGGGTTTCAACACCACCGAGCAGGACGCGGTTGTGCAGCGAAAGCACCCGGACAAGTTCATCGTCAACGGCTCATGGGATCCGCGCGACGGCAACAAGGGGCTCGAGGAATTCGAGGCAAAGGTCGAGAAGTACAACCTCGAGGGTGTGAAGTTGTACACGGCCGAATGGAGGGGCGACTCAAAGGGCTGGAAGCTAACCGACGACGAATCCCTGCGCTACCTCGCCAAGTGCAGAGAACTCGGCGTAACCAAGATCCACGTCCACAAGGGTCCCACGATATGGCCGCTCAACAGGGACTCCTTCGACGTCGCCGACGTCGACGGGGCGGCTACCGAGTTTCAGGACTTGACGTTCATAGTTGAGCACTGCGGGCTCCCCCGACTCGAGGATTTCTGTTGGATTGCTACGCAGGAGACGAATGTGTGGGGCGGCCTCGCGGTCGTCATTCCGTTTATCCACACGCGGCCTCGCCAGTTCGCCAAGTGGCTCGGCGAGATGCTCTATTGGCTGGGAGAGGACAAGATCACTTTCGCCAGCGACTACGCGCTGTGGTCGCCCAAGTGGCTCGTCGAGCAGTTCGTCGACATGCAGATGCCCGAGGACCTGGTTCCGGAGTACGGGGAGCTGACGCCGGACATCAAACGCAAGATACTCGGGCTCAACATGGCCCAGCTCTACGACATCGAGGTGCCGGCAGAGATTCCTCGACCGGCCGTCGAGGAGACGGTAGACGACCGGGCCCCCGCGGTCTCCGCGTGAGCGAACGCTCGGCGGGCTCGGCCCGACCGCGGATGGAACAAGTCCTCGAGGCTCTGGGGACCGTACGTGATCCCGAGCTCGATGAACCGCTTACGGAGCTGGGTTTCGTCGCGTCGACGGAGATCCTCGAACACTCGGTATCCGTACGCCTTCGCCTGCCGACGTATTTCTGCGCCCCCAACTTCGCGTATCTGATGACCTCGGACGCCCTGGCCGCGCTCGAGGCGGTCCCGGGAGTGGAGCGCGCCGAGGTGTCGTTGATCGATCACCATGCGAGCAACGAGATCAACTCCGGAGTGCATGAAGGCCTTGGCTTCGTCCAGAGCTTTCCCGGCCAGGCCACTGAAGAGCTCGACGAGCTGAGACGCTTGTTTCAAGCGAAGGCCTTTCTCGCGCGCCAGGGACGCCTTTGCGCCGGGCTCGCCCAAAAGGGTCTCACCTCAGCAGAGCTGGCCTCGCTTCGCTTGGCCGATCTGCCGGAATGTGAGGACACCCGCGCGTATCTCGCACGTCGGAGAGAGCTGGGACTTGGGTTGTCCGGGGAGGAACCCTTCCTGATCGACGCGGCGGGTCGCGTCCCGCCGGACGAATCGATCGAGGCGCATGTTCGCTTTACCAGGGCCGTCGGTCTGAGCCTCGAGACCAACGCGTCGTTCTGCAAGGGACTGCTGGCAACTCGCTACGGATCCACCGAGGAGGTAAGTGCATGAAGGCCGCGCGACTACACGACTACGACCAGGACCTTCGCATCGACGAGGTCGGGGAACCGACCATTGCGGGCCCCCACGACGTCATCGTGAAGATCGGAGCGGCCGGTCTGTGCCGCACAGACATCCACATCCGTGACGGTGACTGGAAAGAGGTCCAAGATGGAGCCGGTTTGGAGCTTCCATACACTCTCGGTCACGAGAACTCCGGATGGGTGCACGACATCGGCTCGGCCGTCGACAACGTCGAGATCGGGGACGCAGTCATCCTCCACCCTCTGGTCACCTGCGGGCTGTGTCGCGCCTGCCGCGCGGGCCAGGACATGCACTGTGCCGACGGCGCCTTTCCCGGGCTGGTCGTCGACGGAGGGTTCGCCGACTTCATGAAGACCGGCGCGCGCAATCTCATCAAGCTCGAAGAGGGCCTCGAACCAAAGGACGTGGCCGCCCATTCCGACGCCGGGCTCACCGCCTATCACGCCGTCAAGAAGGCGGCTGCGCTCCTTTACCCGGGAACGACGGCCGTGGTGATCGGCGCCGGCGGGCTTGGGCACATTGCGATCCAGTGTTTGAAAGCGATGACGCCCGCCGAGGTCATCGTGGTCGACACTTCCGAACCGGCGCTGAAGCTCGCAGAGCAGATCGGCGCCGACCACGGGGTGCTGGTCAACGGCACCGAGATAGACCAGGTGAAGGAGATGACCGAAGGCGAGGGAGCCGAGATCGTTATCGACTTCGTCGCCGAGCGGGGAGTCGAAAAGAGGGCCCCCGAGATGGTCCGCAACGCGGGCAGCTATTACGTCGTTGGCTACGGCGGCTCGCTGGACCTGCTGACACACACCGTGATCTTCCGAGAGATAAACGTGGTTGGAAATCTTGTCGGCACCTACAACGAGCTCGCCGAACTGATGACACTCGCGGCGCAGGGGAAGGTAACTCTGCACACCAGCACGTATCCCATGGACGCGATCAACGACGCGATGGCGGACCTCGACGGGGGCAGGTTGCAAGGGCGAGGGATTTTGGTCCCCTAGACGCGGGTCACGGAAGGACGGGCGCCGGCGCGCGGCTACCCTGAGGACATTCACGCCGACGAGCAGGGGGTACTAGGTAATTGCCGCGCGCCATCGACTTTCACGTTCACGCCTCGACGCACGAGTGGCTGCAGGGCTCGATCGGACCGATGCTCGAAGTCACGGCGAGGTACTTCCGGAGCGAGGTGCGCGTGCGCTCGGTCGAGGAGATGGCCGAGGAGTACAGGAAGTGGGACCTGCTGGGGGTGCTGCTCGCATGGGACGCGGAGACCGCAACCGGACTGCCAGCGTTGACGAACGACCGCGTCGCCGAGATCTGCGCCGAGTTCCCCGAACAGTTCGTCGGCTTCGCGTCGGTCGACTTTCACAAGCCGAGCGCGGCCGAGGAGCTCGACCGCGCCATCTCCGAGCTCGGCCTCAAGGGCCTCAAGATCCACCCCCAGGTCCAGGCCTTCTATCCCAACGAGGAGCGCTGGGACCCGATCTGGAACGTGTGCGAGAAGCACCGGCTTCCGATCGTGGTCCACGTGGGTCAGACGGGACTGGGGGCCGGGGTCGCCGGCGGCTCGGGCATCGCGTACGACTACGGCCGGCCGATGCTGATGGACATGGTGGCCGCTCGTCACCCCGAGCTCACGGTCGTCATGGCGCACTTCGGCTACCCGTGGCACCTCGAGGTGCTTGCGAGTGCGATGCACAAGACGAACGTGTGGGTCGACCTCTCTGGCTGGCGCCCGAAGTACATCCCGGCCGAGGTCAAGCGCGACTGCAGGGGCAGGCTGAACGAGCGTTTCGTGTGGGGGAGCGACTACCCGATGCTCGATCCGGGGCGGATTCTCGACGAGTTCGACGAGATGGGCCTCGAGGGCGACAAGCTCGACAACGTGCTCTACAAGAACGCCTCCAGGCTACTGGGGCTCCAGCTCTAGGCGGAATTCGAAGCCTCTATCACTCGTTAGGCTTAGGTACATGAGCGATCAGGAACGCATCAAACAAGACGTCACCGAGGCTCTCAAGGCGGTCGACGACCCCGAGCTCGGCATCGACATCATCAACCTCGGCCTCGTCTACGAGATCAAGGTCGCCGAGTCCGGCGACGTCCATATCGAATACTCGTTGACCACGATGGGGTGCCCCATCGGACCGATGATCGAGGAGCAGATGAGGTCCGTGGCTGCTCCCATCGAGGGCATCGGAGAGATCACGGCCGAGCTTGTGTTTTCGCCGGCGTGGACTCCCGAGAAGATGACGCCGCTGGCGAAATCCGCCCTCGGCTTTGTCTGAGCCGCCTAGTCTGCGGTCCGGCCGAGCCCGCCCCGCGTCTGTTCGAGTCCGCTATCCCCGTCTTATGTGGGTCGGCGCGCTGATCGCCGCTCTGGCGATCGCGACCTCGGCGCACTATCCGCTGCTGGTCGACGACATCGACAGTCCCGAGCGGGCCGAGTTCATCGCGGACATCGATCGAGCGCGCGCCTATCTCGGACGGCTCGAGCCGGGCCGGGTCGACTTCTTCCGTTTCGAGGGCGGGGCCGATCAGAGAATCGCTTTCGAGATCCTCGTTCCCAAGCGGAAGGAGCTGAGGGCCCTCCGACCCGACGTGATCGTCGCCGGTCCCGGTCTGGCCGACGATTGCGAGGGTCTCCCCGTTGAGGCCGAGGGGTGCGACAGGGTCCTCACCGCGGCCGCGCCGGCGAGCACCTACGAGGGGTTCACCCAGAGCTACTACTGGAGTTACGCCGAGCCCGGTGAGCCCAACTCGACAATCACGCTACCGGCCGACGGGAGCTATCTGGTGGCCGTTAAAGCGGACGATGACGAGTCCGAGGGGCCCTACGCGCTCGGCTTCGGCAACGAGCAGCGCTTCGGCGTCTCGGAGGTCCTCGGATTCCCTCTTCAATGGGTGAGCGCACGGCTGTGGTACTTCAGCTGATGATCGGGGCGATGTGGGACAGTCGCTGATCATCGTAGGAGCCGTGGCTCTCGACTGGGGGCTCGCGTGGCTCGTCTGGCAGGGGCTCAGGCGCGTGGTCGGCGGCCGGGCCTCTCCACGCCTGTCGGCGGTCATGCCGTGGATTCTCTTCCAGATCTTCATCGTCGGAGGACTAATCGTCACCGGAGCGCTCGCGAGCTCGGCCGTGTCGGCCATACTTCTGACCGCGATTCCTCTGGCGATCCTTGCAGCGTTCTTCGCCGTGCCCGTTGCCCTCTTCAGGGCCAGGGGTGGGGCGGCTATCGATTGGCGCATCTGTCTCGACCACTCTTATGCCACCGCGGCGGTCTGGCTGGTTGCGTTCGTGATGGGAGTGGTTCTATGAGTTCCCGGTTGTCGCATCTCGAGTGCGCCCGCTGCGGCAAGAGCAACAACGCTTTCGAGCTTCAGAACCGTTGTGACTGCGGCGGAACACTGATCCCGCGCTACGACCTGACGGCTCCGGTATCGCTGACAGAGCTCAGGTCCCGGCCCCCCGGTCCCTGGCGTTACGAGGAGCTGTTGCCGCTCCAGGGGGCTCCAGTGTCGTTGGGCGAGAGCGAGACGCCCCTGCTGTTCTGCGAACGCCTTTCCGAACGTCTGGGAGCTACCACGTGGATCAAGGACGACTCACCTCTGCCGGGTTCGACCTTCAAGGCGCGCGGCGCCTGTGTCGGGTTATCGCGCGCGGTCGAACTCGGAGTCAAGCGCGTCGTCATGCCGAGCGCGGGCAACGCGGGGGGAGCGTGGTCGTTGTACGCAGCGCGGGCGGGCATCGGGATCACCGTCACGATGTCGAGCGAGGCGCCCGACTTCAACAAAGCAGAGGTGTCGTTTGCCGGAGGCGAGCTCGTCCTCGTGGACGGGACCATTGCCGACGCGGGTGCGGCCGCCAAGAAGATAGCTCGGCAAACGGGGGCATGGCTCGCCACCACGTTCAGCGAGCCCTACCGGGTCGACGGCAAGAAGACCGCGTGGCTCGAGATGTTCGACCGGTTCGGAGACGCATCTTCGATGTCGATGCCGGGGACCGTCGTCCTGCCGGTCGGAGGCGGCGTCGCGGCTATCGCCCTGGCCAAGGCCGCGCGCGAGGTCGTCGAGCTCGGCTGGGCCAAGGGCCGGGCCCCCGCCATCGTCGGGGTCCAGAGCGCCGATTGTGCGCCCATCGTCCGGGCGTTCGACGCGGGCAGCGACGAGGTCGCGCCGTGGGCCGCGCAACCCACGAGCAGCGCGGCCGGGCTGCGCGTGCCGGCTCCATCGGAGGGGTGGCTCGTGCTGAAAGAGGTTCGTGCCTCGGGCGGCTCGATGCAGGCGGCGAGCGAGGACGAGATTCGCTCGGCCGTCGGCGACCTCGCGTCGACCGAGGGGATCTTCGCCTGTCCGGAGGGAGCGGCCACGCTCGTCGCGGCCGAGCGTCTGGCGCGCGCCGGGGCCCTGAGAGAGCCGGTCGTGCTCTACAACACGGGGGCCGGAGCCAAGTACCTGGAGTTGCTCAGGTAGTCGGGTTCGCGCGCGCCGCCGAGTGTGCCTCGGCCAGGCTCGTCGTGTCCGTCTGGTGCAGGATCTCCTTCTCGTAAGCAGGGGTAAGCGGAGTCTCGATGCCGTTGGCTTTGACGCCCATCAGGTAACTGATGCCGTCGCGCCCCTCGGCCCCGGAGCTAGCTCGCGCGCTGGCGACCGCTCGCCGAGCGAGGTCGGCCGGGTCGGGGGCAAGCGTTGCCGGGAGCCTGGCGTAGAGGACGTGATTGCACCCCTCGATATCGCGCAACCGCTCGATGTGTACGCGATCGGGTGATGGAGGCTCGTGGGAGTCGTAGGTGAGCTCTGTCCCGGCCTTGTTGATCTCGCGCCGGTAGAGGAGATGGTGGGCCTGATCGAGATCGACGTCCGTGTGGAGCAGCAGCATGGAGCCGTAGACGCTGCATCCGCCGGTCTCGACGGGAGCGAGGGTGGGGGCGCCACTGCGACGAGAGGCCGCCCGGGCGAACTCGACGGCGAACGGCGTCGGGACACCGTCTCTACGCTCGTTGATGAGTGGATGAAGCTCGGAGCCGGGCCACGTGAGGAGCGAGCCGTAGGCTAGGATTCCAACCCCGCTTCCCCTGGCCCGGCCCGGTTTGTTGCCGTTGTCGATACGGACCTCCTGATAGTTCCTGAAACTAAGGTTCTGCGCACATCCGTCCTCGACGAAACATCGCCGGGCGCTTCGCAACTAGGATTTGCGGGTGCTGACGTACGAAGCCCACGGGAGCTGAAGCGTGGCGGCCCCCATCAGACGAATCGCGAGCACTCGCCTCCTTCGGGCCGTTGCGTCCACTTCCTATCGCGGCTGGGCCCGCTCGATGGCGGGGCTCCCGCCGCCCCGCGTGTTTCTCAACAGCGTGCCAAAGGCGGGGACGCATCTGCTGAGTGAGCTCGTGAGGAACCTTCCAAGGATGATGTTCTCCGGCAGGCATCACGCGCTGCGTGACTTCTCCATCGAGCCCGGATCGCCGCCCGAGCATGTCCCCGCCATCGACCTCGATGCTTTCGGTCGCGTCTTGGGGAAGGTCCGCAACGGACAATTCATGACGGCTCATTTCGAGTACCGCAGGGACGTCGCACTGATGCTGGACCGGGAGGGGTTTTCCTCGCTGCTGATGCTCAGGGACCCACGTGACGTAGCCGTTTCACACACCTTCTACGTGACGAGTACCGAACGACATTGGCTTCACCGGCGTTTTACCGAGTCCCTTCACATGCCGGACGAACGGTTGATGGCCACGATCACGGGGTTCCCCGACGACGAGATAAGCAACGGACAGGAGTCCATAGGGCAGCGTTTCGAGCAGTACCTTGGCTGGCTTGCGAACCCAAGCGTTTTGGTCTGCCACTTTGAAAACTTAGTTGGTTCACCGGGGGGCGGATCCCGTGAGAAGGCCATGGGGGCCGTGCGAGCCGTTGCCGAGCATCTCGAACGGCCTCTCTCGAAAGAGGAGTGTGAGCGGGTAGCTCAGCGCAGTTGGTCCCAGGGCACGGCAACCTTCCGCCGGGGGCAGATAGGAGACTGGCGGAACCACTTCAACGAGGACCACAAGGAGGCCTTCAAGAAAATGGCCGGCGACACTCTCATACGCCTGGGGTACGAGCACGACCTGAACTGGTAACGGTGCGGCCTGAACCCGGTGCGGCCCGAGCACCGGGTTTTCTTCAAATCTCGATTGGGTCTTGACGGCCGGAGCGGTTGTTCTCTACTATCGAACATACGTTCGATATCGAGGTGGTTCGGCCGTTCCCCCGGCCTGCCGGACGGGCTCCCCGGCCCCGTCCGGCCCCCTCGTGTCGGACCGCAGGACATGACGGGGCCCGATGGACTCGCGGGGTGGGAGTCCTCCCGGGCCCTTTTGCGTCCGGACATTTTTGCTCCCGACAGTTGGTTCGAGGGCGGTCGCTTGTGTGACGAAGAGGTACGACGAACCGATCGAAGTAACGGCGGATCCGATAGTGAACGATGCGCCGATCGCCTTTGCCTGGCGCGGGAAACGCTACGAGGTCGACCAGCGGCTCGAGTCCTGGCGGGAGGCGGGGCAGTGGTGGGCGAGCTCCGAGGTCACCGACAGGGAGTTCTTCCGCGTGCTGGCGCGACCCTCCGGAGTATCGAGCTCGGGCGAAGTCGACGCCGATGGTTTCCTCATCACCGCCGGTGCGGTCTACGACGTCTACCGGGACCGAGTCCGAGGCGGGTGGCACCTAGCGCGCATCTGGGACTAAGCGTAACCGGCTCCCTAACAGTGGGGAGGTCTCGGAGCTAGCTGTGAGCGGCTTCGTGCATCTTCACTGCCATTCGAACTGGTCGTTACTCGACGGGGCGATTACGGCCGAGGAGCTTCCCCGACTCGCGGCGCTTCAGGGCTACGAGGCGGTCGCGCTCACGGACCACGATTCTCTCCTGGGGGCCGTGCGCTTCACCCGGGCGGCCCGGGAGGCGGGCGTCAAACCGATCTACGGAGCCGAGCTGACGATCGAGCCGGAGCCGCTCTCTTCTGCGGTCCGGCCGAGCCCGCCCCGCGATGCCCCCGACCGCAAGGCCCGGCCGGACGACCGCCTCCATCACGTCACCGCCATCGCTCGCAACGCCCGGGGCTACGGGAACCTCTGCCGGCTCATCTCCAAGGGCCATCTCAGTAACGAACGAGGCAAACCACGGATCACCTACGACGACCTGGTCGAGCGAGCCGAGGGCCTGTTCGTGCTCTCAGGTTGCGAGCGGGGTCATGTCGCCCGGCTCGCGGCCTCGGGCCGGGTCAACGAGGCCATCGAGGTGACCAGGAAACTGCGTTCCGCCATAGGAGACGGGTTCCGCATCGAGATCTTCGACCATCGTGGTTACGGTCACCGGGCGTTGCGAGATCGCCTGCTGGGCGTCGCCAAGAACTCGGGTGTGCCGGCGGTGGCGACCAATAACGTGCACTACGCCGCGCCGCGCGGCGCGGCCACCCACGAGGTGCTCCATGCCATCAAGCACATCGTCCCTCTGTCGCGTACCCAGGCTCTGAGGGCGACGTCGGAGTACTACCTCAAGGACCCCGACGAGATGCGCGACCTCTTCTTCGATGCGTCCGAGCCGGCCGACGAGACGCTGCGCATCGCCGAGGACTGCGACTTCGAGCTCGATCTCGATAATTACCACTTCCCGCACTTCGAGATTCCGCATGGCGAGACCCCGGAGGGTTATCTGACCAGGCGTTGTAAGGAGGGAGCACGGCGGCGCTTCGACCGGATCACGTCCGAGGTCACCGATCGTCTCACCCACGAGCTCGCCATGATCTTCAAGCTGGGCTTCGCCTCGTTCTTCTTGCTGGTCGCCGACATCGTCGACCACGTACGCCACGACATGGGTATCCGCTGCTCCTGCCGGGGGAGCGCGACCGGGTCGCTGGTGTGCTTCGTGCTCGGGATATCGGACGTCGACCCGTTGCGCTACGACCTCTTGTTCGAGCGCTTCATGAACACGCGGCGCGACGAGATGCCCGACATCGACATCGACGTCGAGTCTCACCGTCGCGAGGAGGTGCTCGAATACATCGCCCAGACCTACGGGGCCGAGCAGACCGCGATCTGCTGCATGGTCGACACTTTCCGCGCCCGCATGGCGATCCGTGAGGTCGGCAAGGCCCTCGGCATCGCGCCCGCGGAGATCGATCTCGTCGCCAAGGCCTTCCCGCGCATCAAGGCGCGCGACATCCCGCGCGCGATCGCCACCCTGCCGGAGTTGCGCAACAGCAACCTGCGAGCGGGCCAACTCGAACAGCTCTTCGAGCTGTGTTTCGGTATCGATGGGTTTCCCCGCCACCTCGCGCTGCATCCCTCGGGGGTGATCCTGTCATCGCCGAATCTCGCCGACCGGGTGCCGATGCAGGAGTCGTTCCAGGGCTTCACGATGCTCCAGGCCGACAAGGACGACGTCGAGGATCTCGGGTTGGTCAAGCTCGACGTGCTCGGTGTTCGCATGCTCAGCGCGATCGCGCACGCCCGCGACCAGATCGCGCGAACCAGAGACGAGCCGGTGGACATCGACGCCATCCCGCGCGCCGACGATCAGACGTTCGAGCTCATCACCTCGTCGCGCACGCTCGGCTGCTTCCAGATCGAGTCTCCGGGGCAGCGCGAGTTGCTCGCCCGCTTCCAGCCCAACTGCTTCGAGGACCTCATCACCGACATCTCCCTGTTCCGG
The DNA here is from genome assembly GCA_050693895.1 of Actinomycetota bacterium. GTDB lineage: Bacteria > Actinomycetota > CADDZG01 > CADDZG01 > WHSQ01 > WHSV01. The sequence goes on from JBOGWS010000104.1 coordinate 15,650, forward strand.
CCGGGTCCGGTTAAGTCGGACATGGTGAGCCCGTTCCTCGACCGGCGCCACGGGTTCGAGGACATCGTTCATCCGCACGACAACCTCGCGCCGATACTCAAGGAGACCAACGGCGTGATCGTGTACCACGAGCAGGTCATCCGGGTCATCGCCGCGGTGACCGGCTGCTCGCTCGACAACGCCGACTACATCCGGCGCCACCTGGACTCAGAACGTCCGAGCCTTCCCGACGATCCAGATAGCCGCCCAGCGCGAAAAGGTTTAGATGGGCCGCGCTCCGGTGTCTCTCAGGACAACGAGGTCGGGCGCTGGTTCATCGAGCGAGCCGTCGACAACGGCTTCAGCCAGGCCCAGGCGGTCAAGCTGTGGAAGGAGGTCTTCGCCTTCGCCTCGTTCGGATTCTGCAAATCGCACGCCGCGGCCTTCGCGCTGCCGACCTACGTCTCGGCCTATCTCAAGGCCCACTACACGCCCGAGTTCCTCGCGGGTGTGCTGACCCACGACCCCGGCATGTACCCGCGGAGATTGATCGTCGCGGACGCCAGGCACTTCGGGATCACCATTCTCCCGATCGACATCAACGCCTCCTACGACGACTACAGGGTCGAGGACCTGGCCCACACCGGAAGGGCCCGTTATGGCGGGGCGGGCTCGGCCGGACCGCAGACTAATGGCGGGGCGGGCTCGGCCGGACCGCAGACTAATGGCGGGGCGGGCTCGGCCGGACCGCAAGCTCGGTGGGGGATCAGGATGTCGCTGTCCGAGGTCAAGGGCATCTCGGGAAACGAGCTCGACTCCCTGCTCGAGGCACGCCTCCGCGGGGCGGGCTCGGCCGGACCGCAGAACAAAATTGGCCCCTTCACCTCGCTCGAGGACCTCTGGCGCCGGGTCGACCTGTCGCGGCCGGTGCTCGAGAACCTCGTCCACATCGGGGCCCTCGACTCGATCGAACCTCGCCGCAGTCGCCGCGAGCTACTGTGGCGGGCCGCCGAGCTGTCGGGCGAGCCCCGTCCCGCGGGGCGGGCTCGGCCGGACCGCCGACTCGACGCGGGCGCCCAGCTGGGACTGGCGCTCGACGAACCGGTAATCGAAGAATGGGAGGAATTGAGCCGCTACACCGAGCTCGAGCAGGTCACCGCCGACCTCGAGATCACGGGCATCGACGCCCGGCGCCATCTCATGAGCCTCTACCAGCCCCTGCTCAGGGACCTCGGCGCAACCCCGGCGGTCGATCTCCGCTTCATGCGCAACGACACCGAGGTGTGGGTGGCGGGAGTCAAGGTCTCGACTCAGACTCCTGCGATCCGTTCGGGGAAGCGGATCATCTTTCTGACGCTGGACGATCTCACCGGTCCGATCGACGTCACGTTGTTCGAACGCTGGCAGGCTCGTTGCGCCCGCACCGTGTTCCATTCCTGGCTGATGCTGGTCAAGGGAGTGGTGCGCAAGCGCGGCGGAGCGTCGCTGACCCAGGCCATGCACCCGACCAACGTAGGAGTGACAGTGGTGGCCCACGAGGTCTTCGACCTCGCCGAGTTCGCGGCCGACCGGGCCGAGGGCCGCACGATAGCGACCGCTCTCGGCCATCAACGCAAGCGCCAGGCGATGACCGGCTTGGCCCCCGTTGCCGCCGAGCTCGAGGTCGGCGCGGGGCGGGCTGGGCCGGACCGCCAAACGAGGGGAGCTAAGTCCAGGAAGCTGTGGCACTCCAGCGGAGGCTCGGCCGGCCACTGACAGACGACCTTCCAATCTCCCCCCAGTCGAAGGCGTCGGCTAGTCGAGCTTCGGAAGCCGCTGTTTCAGCGTCCGGACCGGCTCGAAGAGGTCCCCCCGGGTCTCGACTCGCTGCAGGACCTGGTCGTGGGTGAACACGAGCCGCTCGGGGTCGCCGGCGTCGAGGGCAGATTCGATCTCGTCCCAGGTGACCGGCGTCGAGACGGTGGGTCGCTCCTTGGCCCGCAGCGAGTAGACGCACACGGTCGTCTTGGCCGGGTGGTTCTGGCTCCAGTCGATGAACACGCGGCCCCGCCGAGCCTCCTTGGACGGCTTGGACACGATGGCCTCAGGTGTTTCCACCTCGAACCGGGTGGCGACCGCCTTGGCCCACGGGCGCGTGTCCTCGTAGCTCACCTTCGTGTTGAGAGGAAGGTAGAGCTGCAGCCCCTTCGACCCCGAGGTCTTGACCACGGACTCTCGCTCCAGCTCGGAGAACAAGCGCCTCAGCCTCACCGCCACCTCGGCGCACTCGAGCACTCCCTTGCCCTCACCGGGGTCGAGGTCGAACACGACGCTGTGCGGCTTGTGCGGTGCACGGGCGGAGCCGAGGGCCACGTGCAGCTCGAGGTTGGCGAGATTGGCGGCCCAGGCGAGCGCCGCCTCCGTGTTGAGCTGACAGTAGTTGACGTCTTTGTCGTCGCGCCTGCGTCGAATGGCGACGGTCTTGATGAACGAGGGCCGGTGCTCCGGACACGACTTCTCGTAGAACGAGAAGCCTTCCACGCCGTCCGGATAGCGTTTGAGCGTGACCGGCCGGCCCTTGAGGTGGGGGAGCAGGACCCCCGAAATCGCTCGGTAGTAATCGATGAGGTCGCCCTTGGTGAACTCGGTCGCGGGATAGAAGACCTTGGGGAGGTTCGACACCTCGAGCTTGTGGTTGCCGACCGTGATCGTCTGTTTGGGAGAGGCCACGCCCAAACGTTACCGCCGGAGCAATAGCATGAAGCCCATGGCCGTAGCCGAGCCCATCCTCCACGTCGACATGGACGCCTTCTACGCCTCGGTCGAGGTGGTCAAAGACCCGAGCCTGAGGGGCAAGCCCGTAATCGTCGGTGGCCAGGCCGGGCGCGGGGTGGTGACCTCCGCCTCCTACGAGGCCCGTGCCTTCGGAGTGCGCTCGGCGATGCCGATGATCACGGCCAACCGTCTGTGCCCGGACGCGGTCTACCTGTCGAACGACTTCGAGTCCTATCTCAACTTCTCGAGGAGCATCCGGGATGTGTTCACGTCCTACAGCCCACTCGTCGAACCGCTGAGCCTCGACGAGGCGTTCATCGACGTCGGCGGGTCGGTGAAGCTCTTCGGCCCGCCGGTCGACATCGCAAGCCGGATCAAGCGGGATGTCGCGGCGCTCGGCCTGCCCTGCACCGTGGGGGTGGCCCCCAACAAGTATCTTGCGAAACTCGCCTCGGCCCACGGAAAGCCGAACGGACTGCTCGTGGTCAAGGCGGATGCCGTTAGGCAGTTTCTCCACCCTCTGCCGGTGGATGCTCTCTGGGGCGTGGGGGCTGCGACGGCCGAGACGCTGAGACGCCTCGGTCTGAAGACGGTGGAAGACGTCGCCACCATCCCACGACGGACCCTCGAGCGAGCGGTCGGAGATTCCTTGGGGGCTCACCTCCATGGTCTCGCCAACGGGATCGACGAGCGGCGGGTTATCCCCAACGAACCGGCCAAGTCGGTCGGCTCCGAGGAGACCTTCAGCTCCGACCTCGACGACACGGAGGTCATCCTGCGCGAGGTCCTGAGACTTGCCGACCGGACGGCGTCGCGTCTGAGAGAGAAGGGTATGTGCGGCCGGACCGTCACGCTGAAGGTCCGCTGGTCGAACTTCATGACAATCACCCGATCTCGGACGATGCCGGCCGAGATCGACAACGCAGCCGAGATCTACGCGGCGGTGAGGAACCTCTATCTGAAGCTCGACCCCCAGCGCCCCCGCATCCGGCTGCTCGGTGTGTCGGTGTCCTCCCTGGCCCCCGGGCCCCCCCGGCGCCAGCTTCTCCTTGACGATTCGGGGAGGGCGTCGTGGAACGAGGCCGCGCAGGCGGTCGACGACATCCGTCGCCGTTTCGGTGAGGGGGCCGTTACTCCGGCCACACTTCTGGATCGATCTAACTAGGGAGCGGACCCGAATATGGGTAAAGAGAGCAGCGAGAAGGCTTGGCTAATCCTGAGCCGTTCCTATAATCGGTATAGCGGTGGTGTTGACCGCTGCATCGCCCAACAAGGGAGATAGGCGCGAAGTGCCGCTTTCGGATCGTGAACAGCGAATCCTCGAAGAGATAGAGAAGAACCTCTACGATGAGGACCCACGCTTCGCGCGAGCGACCCGGCGAGCAACCCCGCGTTTCGACCGTTCCAAGAGGGCCCGTCTCGGGGGTTTGCTGTTCGTCGCCGGTCTCGTAACTCTTCTTGTTTTCTTTGTTACGCAATTGGTCGTGGTTGGAGTACTCGCATTCGGGGGCATGGTTGCAGGAATCGTGCTCGTGCTTGGATCGAGTTCGGCTGTGGTCAACTCCGGGCGCGAGGGCGGGCGCGATGCAACCGCTAGATTCAGGGGCTCGCTAAAGAACTTCGAGCAGCGGATTCGCAATCGCAACAAGCGAACCTAGTCTTCGACGAAGCTCCGCTGCGTCTCGCCGAGCAAAAGTCTCGGAACTCGCCCTGCGGGCGGTCGAGTTTCTAAAAAAACTTTCCCGCGAACACCGTGTATCAGCACTTTGGGGTTGCCGCGCCTTGGGCGCACACGCTAGATTCCGTGGGCGGTGTTCGGAACCTGTGGGGAGGTTGGTGGGTCCGGCCCGGGGGATAACTTCGTTTTCAAGCTTTTGCTGCGTTTTTCGATCGTTGGAGGTTCGCGCGTCCCTATGGAGGGTTTCTCTGCAGAGCAGGCTTCTCGTTACACAGGTTGCACCGCGCACCAACTGCGTTACTGGGATCGCATCTCTCTGGTCAAGCCGGGGGTGCAAGCGACCGGGGGACGTCCCGGAGTAAAGCGTCTCTATACGTTTCGTGACCTCGTGTCACTGCGCGTCATCAAGTACTTACTCGACGGAGGCATGAGTCTTCAACGCATTCGTAAAGCGATCGAGTTCTTGCGCAAGAAGGCGAGCCTCGAGGAGCACCTCAGTGAACTCAAACTTGTGACCGACGGCAGCAGCATCTTTCACATAGCCAAGAACGACGGCGAAATATTGGACGCGTTGCGCGAAGGTCAGATGTCGTTTTTTCTCGCGATCGATGATGTCGCCAACAGCGTCGACACCAAAGTGTCGAACTACCTCTACGACCGCGAGGAGTTCGTGGGAGCTCTTCGCAAGGTCGAATCTCAGCTCGCACACGAACTGAGTATGCGCGAGCGAAACCTGCGCGCGGTCCGCTAGTCCCGGTTTTCGGCTAACCCGCGCGCGGGCGCAGCCTCGGTCGCGGGCTCCGGCGAAGACTCGCTACTAGCCCGGTAGGAGAGAAGAGCCGGCGCAAACGCATCCACCACGATGCCTGCCTCCACATTGACCTCCGCAGCATGCCTGCCAGCCGGCGGGCTTCTTCGGCTTGGCCCTCGTTGGTGCCCACAGCCGAGTACTCGGCCTGCTCGTAGAGGTAGGCGAGGCGACCGGCCTGCAGCGGGCCCACCAGCTGTCTGCGACCGAGCCGGGAGGCGTAGGCGATGGCCGACTCCGAGGGGGCCCGCCCGAGGGTGAGCTCGGATGCATCGTCGAGGAACTGCGAGAAGGCCGCTGCGGTCAGGCCCGAGGGCGATTCCGCCCTGCCGTAGCGCCCTCTCGTCCGCATCTCTTTGAGCAGGGGGACCAGCAGCAGGTACAGCGCGAGGAGCACCAGAGCAAGGCGCCAGATGACGGCGAACCGCTGCTGCCAGGCGAAGTCATCGGTTGGGACCCGGGGTTGAGCGACGTCGGGGCCCGGATTCGCGATGTTTGCCTGACACTCCGCTTGGGTCAGGCCCTCGCACAGGGGGCCGCCGGAGCCGGCGCGCGGATTGTTCCGACCGTCGAGAACCCCGGGCCCGATGTCCGAGAAGGGGTTGCCGCTGTCGGTTCGCCCAATCGGCTCCTGCGTGTGCGGAAGCGAGGCGATGCTGCGCGGTGTCGGCTCGAAGCTCACCCAGCCGTATTCCTCGAAGTAGACCTCGGGCCAGGCGTGGGCGTGGGTCCCGCGCACCACGTAGGTGCCCTCCTCTTCCGGATCGATGTTTCCGGGAAGGAACCCCACCGAAAGGCGGGTGGGATAGCCAAGCGAGCGCGCCATAACGCCGAATGCGGTTGCGAACTGCTGGCAGTACCCCTCCTGCGTCTGGGTCAGGAAGCGATAGAGGTAGCCGTCGTCGTCCTGCGGAGCAACGTTCTCGCTGTAGAGGAACCCCCCCGAGGTCTGAAAGCGATCCTGGAGAGCCACGAGTCGATCGAAATCCGTGGTCGCCCCCGCTTGCTCGATCCAGCGCTCCGCGAGGCGGAGGATGCGGATGTCGAAGTCTGATGGGAGCTCCGTATAGACGTCCTGGCGCTCCCCGAGATCTCCCACCCGGGCGGACCTCAGCTCGTTGTAGTCCAGATCGGGCGCCTCCGAGCGGACCGTGTACTCGAGGTCGGCAACGCTTCCATCGGCCGCTTTGAGGTGCTGTGTCTCGACGTCGGCATGAAACTCTTCGCCCCCCGCGGTCACCTCGGCGGGTTTCTCGGCGGCCGGTGCGTACTCGCCCTCGAGCCCGGTCAGCCGGTAGGTCTGGGTCACGTCTCTTGTGCCCTCGAGGCTGGTTCCTCCGACGAGCCCCTCCTCGAGTGGCCGGGTCTCGAAGTCACCCGGGGTCCACGTTCGCCCGTCGAACTCGGTCAACGAGAGAAGCCGCCAGTAGCTGGGCGCGTCGGCTTGCACCGTGAACAGTTCCGCCTCGGTTTGTTCGAGGAGCTTCGGCTGGAGGTCGACGAAGGGGTCGATCGCTCCGCCGGCGCCACCCGGGCCCGAGCCGCTGCCTGCGGCACCATTGCCCGGCCCCCCCTCGACCGGAGTGCGCCAAGTCAACACTCCGGATCCGAAGGCCGGGACGATCAGCGGGGCGACGAGCGCGGCGGTCACGGCGCCGAGCCCCATGCGCCGGGCGACCCGGCCGGTGACGCCGTCCGTGTCCCCCTCGCGATTGCTCCAGGCGCCGACCCAGCGACCCCAGGAGCGAAGCCTGTGCGTCGACTCGAGCGCCCAATAGGTCAGGAGCGCGGCGACGAACACCAGCGTGAGAGGGCCCGCGAAGGGGCCCTGGCCCACGATCATCAGAAAGGCCACCAACGCTATCGGGCCGAGGCTTGCAAGCAGTGGCCGTCTCCATCGGAAGGTCGCGATCTCGCCCAGGGTTGCGCAGGCCCAGAGACCGGCCACCGTCATGATGACGTAGCCCGGTCTCAGTGGGACGGGGGCGAAGTCGGCGCTCGATGCGTTCACCGCCCGTGCGATCGAGTTGATGAGTCCCCCCGCGGCGTGGGGCGTGGGGAGGCCGTAGAAGAGCTCGTCAGACTCGAAAACGATGGCCAGGTAAAGCGCGAGCCCGATTGACGAAACCCAGAGCGTCAGCCAGGGCCCGGCCCCCAACCGCCGGCACAGCATCGAGGCGCCCAGGGCGACCATCGCGCCGAGGAGCGCCGGCCCCACGTAGTCGTCACCCACGAAGAGCTGGCCGAACGCCAGGAGGGTGACCGCCAGGACGCCCCCGAGAGCTAGACGAGCTCTGGCTTCCGTCCCCACGCTCCTCCTTCCGCGCGCCCCTGCGATGACATCGACCACGCCACCGCCAACGACTCGTCGGGTCCGAGAATGATCGTGCGGACGCCCGAGCGGCCGAGCAGGCGGGCGACTTCCACCGACTGGCCCTCGTGCTCCCAGCGATCCTTCGTAGGCTCGCTTCCGAAGCGGTGAGCGGGGAAGCTGATGACCGCTACGGCTCGGAACCGACGCCGGCAGCGGGTCAGGGCCATCGCCACCTCGGGCGACATGGTTCCCCCCACGACCACCAGCGCCGCCTCGACCGTGCCGCTGGCCTCCAGCTCGGCAAGTCGCACCAGGAGGGCGTCGGCGGCGGGTTCGGCCTCGATCGTCGCGAGGGTGTCGAGACAGCGAGTGAAGTGGTCGTTGCCCCTGCTGGAGGGAAGGCCCATCCCGGATGCCGGGGTGAGGCGCCAGCCGTACCCCGAGCGCAGGTAGAGATCGCAGAGCGAGGCGGCGGCCTCGACCGAGCGCTCGAAGCTGGAGGATTCACCGATTCCGCCGTGACCCCCACCACCGTTGTCCAACAGGATGGTGGACCTGGTGTGCCACGGGGTCTCCTCCTGGCGAATCATGAACGCCCCGCGCTTGGCCGTCGCCGGCCAGTGGATCTTTCGCAGATCGTCGCCCTCGGCGTACTCGCGCATAGTGTAGAAGTCCTCGCCACGGGCCCCGGTCGGCTGCCTGCGAGCGGTGGAAGCCAGGCTTCGTCGTTCGCCCGAGTCCCTCGGAGCGGAGAGCCGTTCTATGCGTGGATGAACCAAGAAGCTCGAGACGCCGAGCGCCCGCCACCTGGTCCGAGCCAGCCCGAAGGGGTCGACGAATCCAATTTGCAGGGGGCCGATATCGTAGCGGCCACGCCTCACGGCCTTCATCACGAAGCCCGTCTTGCGCCGTCCCCCCGACTCGATGCCGTGGACCGCAAAGCGGGCGTTGCCAGAAAGCCCCGGAGGGAGCTTGTCCTCCAGGAGGAGGAGCGGTGCAGCCCCACGGCCCTGGTTGTGCAGCTCGACCGTGACGCCCACCGGCTGGTTCTGGGACGCGCGGGGAGGGGACACGATCCGCTCGAGGTGGAGGTCGTGTCGGCCCAGTCGCACCACGCCGACGGCAATGAGCACGACGACGAGAAGAGCGAAGCCGAGTTGCTCGACCGGGCCCGAGCCGAAAGCCCGGCCCGCCACCATCAGGGACAGCGCGGTGACGACTACCAGATAGCCCCTGGCGGTAGGCACGGCGCTAGGCCTGTTCGCGCGCCGGGATGGGTACTCGGCCGAGCAGCGACTCGAGCACGTCCTCAGCGCTCGCCCCCCGCATCTGAGCTTCGGGGGACAAAAGGATCCGATGCGCGAGCACCGGGATGGCCAGGTCTTTGATGTCGTCGGGGACGACGTAGTCGCGTCCTCTGCTCGCCGCCATCGCACGCGCCGCCTTGAGGAGGTAGAGCGAGGCCCGGGGGCTGACCCCGAGATAGACGTCGGAGTGTTCGCGCGTCGACTCGGCGAGCTCGACGATGTAGTGCTTGAGCGTGGGTGCGACGTGGACTTCCTGCGCCATCTTGGTGAGCGTGATGACCTCGCCGGCATCCGTGACGGCGTTGAGCTCCTCGAGCGGCGACCGAGTTCCGTGGGTGTCAAGGATCTCGAGCTCGGAGTCACGCGAGGGGTAGCCGACCGACAGCCGCATCATGAAGCGGTCGAGCTGGGACTCAGGCAGTGGGTAGGTGCCCTCGTGCTCGATCGGGTTCTGGGTCGCGATGACCATGAAGGGTCTCTCGAGCTCGTGAGTCACTCCGTCGACCGTGACCTGGCGCTCCTCCATGCACTCGAGCAATGCGCTTTGGGTTTTGGGCGACGCACGGTTGATCTCGTCGCCGAGGCAGATGTTGGCGAACACGGCCCCCGGCTTGAAGCCGAACGCTCCGGTCGTCTTGTTCCACACGTTGACGCCGGTCACGTCACTCGGCAGGAGGTCGGGGGTGAACTGGATACGCTGCCACGAACAACCCATCGTCTTGGCCAGCGATTTGGCCAGCATGGTCTTTCCCACCCCGGGAACATCCTCCAACAGGAGGTGTCCCTCGGCGATCAGCGCCACGAGCGAAAGGCGCACGACTTCGTCCTTTCCCTGGATCGCCGTCTCGATGTTGTCGGCGATGCGGTCGAAAGACGATTGGAAGTGCGAGAAGTCGGCGACACCCTCGGTCATTGAGGCTCCCGTTCTAAGCCTGACGCTGGACATTTCGGTACTCGTCGATGCTCGTTGCTTCGCCGCGATCCCCGGCGACGACCGGCTGGTCTTACTAATGTAGTAGGCAGCATCATCCCCTGCTAGAGAGATTCGTTAACCCTAGCAAGGGTCGGCTTTTTTCTGACTCGCTTCAAGGGGCGTTAGTTTCCTGGCACGGAAAAGCGATCGTCTCGACGATCGCGAGCACTACCCGTAAAGAAAGTGAAAGCACTTGAAGCCAAGGGAGGAACCATGGCGGGATGGGGCGACGATCCGGAGCTCGAACGGCTGCGCGAGCTGGTCGACTCGGGGTGGGAGGTCACCGATATCTCAGAGGACGCGGGGGCGCCGGGGGGCCCGGCCGACACCGTCACCGTCACCAAGGACGGCGAGACCGTTTCGGTGACCTCGGATCACCTCGCCTTTCACCGCTACGTCGAGTACCTGAGGGAAGAGCAGACCAGCTAGCGGAGCGAGAGCTCGTCTCCGTGCCGTCACCGAGAATCAATGAGCGGGCGATGCTGCCGTCTCTGGCTATACTTTCGGCATCTTGGGAAGAGTGCTCGTACTCAACGCCTCCTACCAACCGCTGTGTGTGGTGCCTGTCCGGCGGGCGCTGGTACTCGCCCTCTCTCAGAAAGCGGTGGTCCTCCATAGCAACGGCCACGTCTATCGCAGCGAGCACCTCGAACTGGCCGCACCCACAGTGGTGCGGCTGAATTATTTCGTGAAGGTGCCCTACCGGGCCCGGGCGTCCCTCAGCCGGCGCGCCGTGATGGTGCGAGATAACTACGAGTGTCAGTACTGCGGCCGGGCGGCCGAGAACGTCGACCACGTCGTCCCCCGAAGCAGGGGAGGCCCCCACACCTGGGAGAACGTCGTCGCCGCCTGCAAGTCCTGTAACTCACGCAAGGAGAACCGGAGCATCGACGAGGTTGGCTACCGGCTCAAGCGCAGTCCCGAGGCGCCGCACGAGAGCGTCTGGATCGTCGTGGCCGTCGACAGCGTGGACCCGAGCTGGGAGCAGTACCTCCGCCTGCCCCACAAGCTGCGCCACAGAAAGAACCGAAGGCTAGAGGTCTCCCTGGCCTGATCCGGGGGCCGGCCCCCGCCGACATCTCGAAGCATTTCCCCCTTTCCCCGCGGCCTCTTCGGCGCGCCGTTGTGTCCCTTTTGCCCCGGCCCCCGGTCGCCTCTGAACTGAACATCAGTCACACGAGCAACAGAGGCAACAGAATTACAGAAGTGTGATTCGAGGCGAATCGTTGACATCCAGGCGGGCAGGGGCTTACGTTGCCCATCAAGTGGAGCGTAGTGGAGGAAAGTGGGGATCTAGGGAGGACTCGATATCGTCCCTCGACTCACCACCCTCCAACAACAACAGATGGGGAAACGTTGTCGTTCACCGGGGAGTACCGCCACACGATCGACACGAAGGGGCGCCTGATCGTCCCCTCGCGTCTGCGGGACGAACTGGTCGAGGGACGAGTCGTCCTCACGACCTGGCCCGACGGATGCATCGCACTGTGGTCGGGCGAGGGATGGCAGGAGTTCGAGGCCAAGTTGCTGACCCAGCGGGGCAGCAGCAAAGACGCCCGCAAGGTCGTCAGGACCTTCGCCGCCAGTGCCTTCACGGATGAGGTGGACCGCCAGGGACGCATCTCGGTTCCCGGGCACCTGAGGGAGCAGTCAGGCATCGACAAGGACGTAGTGGTGGTCGGCGCGCTGGATCACGCGGAGCTGTGGGCTCCCGACCGGCTCGATCTGGGCCGCGCCGAGATGGACGAGCTGAACGAATTGGTCGAAGGAATGTCTTTCTAGCAAATAGATGAGGAGGTGCGAGATGGCGAAACTGATCAACGCGGTAATCGGGACGAGCTCGGAGCGGAGCGTCGGGCTGGCTCGAGAGGTGTCGCAGGGGCTCGTCCTCCTCGCACTCGCCGGTGCGTCTGTGGGTGGGCTGCTCGGCATGGTCGCGATCGCAACCCGAGCTCTGGGCAGCTAGGACAATGGACTCGAGGACGGAAAACACGTGGTTCACGACCCGGTACTCGCAGAGGAGGTCACCGAGGCCCTCCTCCCTCCGCTGGAGCATGGGGGAGTCCTCGTCGACGCGACACTCGGTCGCGCCGGGCACGCGTGCCGTCTTCTCGACTCGTCGAGCGCGTTCGAGCTCGTCGGAATCGACCGAGATCCTGACGCGCTGGAGGCGGCTCGGACCGACCTCGCCGCGCATTCCTCTCGGGTACGGCTCGTTCGTGACGACTTCAAAGACCTCGCGTCCGTGCTGGAACGACTCGGGGTTGCGGAGGTGGCAGGAGTCCTTCTCGACCTTGGAGTTTCCTCACCCCAACTTGATGAGGCGCATCGCGGCTTCTCTTACCGAGCCAGAGGCCCCCTCGACATGCGAATGGATCCGACCGGCGGAGCAACGGCCTACGACGTCGTGAACCACTACTCGAGCAGGGATCTCGCCGAAGTCATTCGCCGCTACGGCGAAGAGCGGTTCGCGCGCCGAATCGCCACCGCAATCGAGCGCGCTCGCCCCATCGAGGACACTCTGACACTCGCCGAAGTCGTCAAACAGGCCATCCCCGCAGCAACACGCCGGACTGGTGGGCACCCCGCGAAGCGCACCTTCCAGGCGATCCGCATCGAGGTCAACAATGAGCTCGATGCACTCGAGACGGTCCTGCCCGGCGCGGTGGAAGCGCTGCGTCCGGGCGGCCGCCTTGCGGTGTTGACCTATCACAGCCTCGAGGACCGCATCGTGAAGCGGTTCATCGCGGCGGGAGCGAGGGACTGCACCTGCCCTCCGGACTTTCCTATCTGTGTCTGTGGAGCCCGGGCGACTCTCCGCCTCGTCACGCGCAAGCCGGTTACGCCCGGCGAGGCAGAGCTGGAGCGCAACCCCCGCGCATCCTCCGCGCGCTTGCGCGTTGCAGAGAAACTAGGGAGTGAGGCGGCGTGAGCGCACGCGCACAAGCAAGCACCGCCCCCGCCCGCGTCCGTAGGCCTCAACAGCGGAACCTTAGCGTCGTCAGGCGAAAGCGACGCGGCCTCATTCAGCGCGGCCCATCGCGCCGCATGACTCCGCTCATGATCGGCGGAGTCATTCTCGTCGCATTGCTGATCGCCACCGTCCTGCTCGAGCAGGTTCTGATGGCGCAGAGCGCGTTCAAACTCGAGGAGATTCGGCGTCGCACCGAGCGGGCCGAGACAAGGAACCAGGAGCTGGTTCTCGAGGTCACTCAACTTGAGAACAAGAGCCGCATCGAAGAGTACGCACGCTCGCAGCTCGGGATGACCGAGACGAATGCTGCGACCAGCGAGTACATGGTCGCCGACATCGAGATGTCGGCCAACACGAGACTCGCGCATGAAACTCGACAGGACGATCTCGACCTCGACCTCACGGGCACGGCGGCCCTCGTCACAGGTGAGGGGGAGTCTCCATAGTGGACCGCCGTCGCCGCACAACGCGATCACGGGGGTCGGGCCGCAGGAGGCCGGCCCCCGCTTCGCGCGCGGAAGCCGGTCGGTCCTCCCGGCACCTCCGCAGCGTGCCGGCCAGTCGGCGGTCCGGCCGAGCTCGCCCCGCAAGACGCTCGTCGAGCCGAGCTCGGAAGGCGCAGCAGCGTCCCTCGTTGTCGCCCCGGCGTCTCGTCGGTGCCTTCGTCGTGCTCGCGCTGCTCTTCGGGCTCATGGGGGCCAGGCTGTTCATGCTGCAGGTAGTCGAGCGCGATGAGTTCCAGCAGATCGCCGCCGAGCAGCGCATGACGAAGATCGAGTTCCCCGCCCGGCGTGGCACCGTGCTCGATCGTGACGCAGAGACGATGTCGATCTCGGTCGATCTCCAGGTCATCTACTCGGATCCGACGCTCATCGACGATCCTCGCGCTGTGGCGGCCCAGCTCGGGCCGGTCCTCAAGAAGAAACCGGAGTCACTCGTTGGGTCGCTTTCGGGCACGTTCGAGGGCGACCAGTTCGAATACGTCGCGCGCCAGGTGAATCCGAGGGTGGCGAAGAAGGTGGCGGCCATGGAACTGCCCGGCATCTTCTTCGAGGCCGAGCCCAAGCGGTTCTATCCGAACGGCCGCATGGCGTCGCACCTCCTCGGGTTCGTCAACGTCGACGGAACCGTGATGGAGGGCGTCGAGGCCCAATACAACAACGTCCTTGCAGGGGAGCCAGGAGTGGTTCGGTTCGAGAAGGACACGTTCGGGAACCAACTGCCGCAGGCCGACTCGACCTTCGAGCAGCCGGAGCCCGGGCGGTCGATCCTCCTCACCATCGACAAGGACATTCAGTACTTCACCGAGATCGCGCTGATGAACGCGGTCCGTCAGTACAAGGCCGTTTCTGGGACGGCGATTCTCATGCGGCCCAAGACGGGCGAGATCCTTGCACTCGCGAACGTTCCGGACTTCGACCCCAACAAATACAACGAGTTCTCGAACGACGAACGACGCAACAGGGCGCTCGCCGATGTCTACGAGCCGGGCTCCATCTTCAAGGCGGTAACTCTGGCTGGGGCGCTCAGCGAAGGGGCAGTCTCACCCGAGACCACTTTTACGGTTCCCGATCAACTGCAGGTGGCGGACCGGGTCATTCACGACTCGTCTCCACACGCGACCGAGAAGATGGACGTGCGCCAGATCATCACCGAGTCCTCGAACGTGGGAACGGTGATGATCGGACAGAAGCTCGGGAGCGAGGGTCTCGACGAGTACGTCCACCGCTTCGGGTTCGGCAGCAAGACCGGGCTCGATTTCCCCGGCGAGTCGCCGGGGATCGTGCGCCCGCTCGAGGACTGGTCCGGTTCGAGCATCGGGAACATCCCGATCGGCCAGGGAGTTGCGGTGACCCCGCTTCAGATGGTGTCCGCGTACGCCACGATCGCGAACCGCGGCGTCTGGGTCGAGCCTCGCATGCTGGCGGGAACCATCGGTGGCGACGCGAAGCTGGACCCCGCGGCCCCTTCGTCCAAGAAAAGAGTTCTGGAGGGGGGAGTGGCCAGGACGGTGACCCGCATCCTCTCGGACGTCGTAAGCAAGGGCACCGGCATGCACGCGCAGATCCCGGGCTATGAGGTGGCAGGTAAGACCGGCACGGCCCAGAAGGTGCTCGAAGAGGGTGGTTACGGCGACGACTATTTCGCCAGCTTCGCGGGATACGCGCCGGCAAGGAGGCCGGAGATAGCGGCGATCGTGATACTCGATTCACCGACGCCGATCTATGGAGGTCTGACCGCGGCGCCGACCTTCGCGCTCATCGTGCAGCGTGCGCTCAGAGAGCTCGCCGTCCCGCCCTCCAACAACGCCGAAGAGGCGGCAAGGGCAATCGCGGCGGACGAGGACAGCTCGCTACCGGCTCAGGACTAGGCTCGTAGCCCATGAGCCCCCAGCCCTCAGGCACCAAGGAGCTAGGCCCGCTGGCGCGCGCCGCGGGTGATGCTCTCGTGTCCGTAACGGGCGAGGAGGCCACGCGCATCGCCGGCGTGACCCTCGACTCCCGCCGGGTGTCGGAGGGTGACGTTTTCTTCTGCGTGCCGGGTCTCCTGCACGACCGCCACGATTTCGCTCCGGCCGCGGTCGAGGCGGGAGCCGCGGCTCTCGTGGTCGAACGCCCGCTCGGCCTCGGAATTCCCGAGGTGCGGGTCACCGATGCCCGAGTGGCGATGGCGCGCATGGGGGCCGAGTATTACGGGCGCCCGGGTGACGACCTCATGTTGCTCGGCGTCACCGGCACGAGCGGAAAAACCACCACGACCTGGCTTCTCGAGCCGATCCTTGCGGCGGCGGGTCACGTCGCCGGGTTGATAGGAACCATCGAGACGCGCATCGCCGGCGAACCCAGGCCCGGGGTGAGAACCACGCCGGACTCGCTGGATCTCCAGCGAACCCTGGCCGAGATGAGGGCGGCGGGAGTCACCGCGGTCGCGCTCGAGGTCACCTCCCACGCGCTGTCCCTGCACCGCGTCGAGACGTTGTACTTCGAGGCTGCTGCCTTCACCAACCTCACCCAGGACCACCTCGATTTTCACGCAGGTATGGAGGATTACTTCGAGGCGAAGCGGTCATTGTTCGTGCCCGACAGAGTCGGTCACGGGGCCATCAACGTCGACGACGCCTACGGCCGGACCATCAAGAAATCGGCAACCGTCGACATGCTCGGGTTCGGAGTCGCTGGAGACGCCGATGTGCGGGCGGAGTCCCTCAGGACCGGCCCATGGGGAATGGAGTTTGTCGCACTGAGCCCGCTGGGAGAGCTCAAGATCAAGGTCCCACTCATCGGCGAGTTCAACCTCTCGAATTGCCTTGCGGCCGTGTCGGTTGCTGTCGCGGCGGGGATAGCCCCCTCCGCGATCGAGGCCGGGCTGCAGTCCGTCAAGGCCGTTCCCGGCCGCTTCGAGACAGTAGACGCAGGACAGCCGTTCTCGGTCGTCGTGGACTACTCGCACAAACCGGACGCGCTCGACAACGTATTGCGCGAAGCACGACGGATCGCGCAACCGAAACGCGGGGCGCGCTCGGGCGGACCGCAGAAAGGCGGGGCGCGCTCGGGCGGACCGCAGAAAGGCGGGGCGCGCTCGGGCGGACCGCAGAAAGGCGGCGGTCGCGTCATCTGCGTCTTCGGATGCGGAGGCGATCGCGATCGCGCGAAGCGCCCCCTCATGGGTCGGGTCGCGGCCGCGGGCGCAGACATCGTCGTGGTCACGTCGGACAACCCGCGCAGCGAGGACCCGGAGGCCATCATCGCCGAGATAGTCCATGGCGTCGCCGCCGAGCGCTCCGGCGGACCCGACGAGTCCATCGTCGATCGCAGAGCCGCCATCGAATTCGCCATCCACGCGGCCCGCGACGGTGACGTCGTCGTGATCGCGGGGAAGGGTCACGAGTCGGGCCAGGTGTTCTCGGATCACACCGAGCCCTTCGACGACCGCATCGTGGCCCGTGAGGCACTCGCGGCCGGGGGCTGGAGCGCCTGATGCTGAGCATCGGAATCGCCGCGATCATCGGTATGGCCGTGACGCTTCTGGGGACGCCGGTGGCGGTCAAGCGTTTCCGCCGCCAGGGGTGGGGGCAGCTGATCCGAGAGGAGGGGCCTCAGGCACACTACGAGAAACGCGGAACTCCGACCATGGGCGGGCTCGTGATCCTCGTTGGATGCGTCCTCGGTTACCTGGCCGGGCACGTCGGCAGCGAGGGGTTCAACCAGTTCACCGACTCGGGGCTACTCGCGTTGTTCGCGATCATCGCGTTCGCGTTCCTTGGGTTCCTCGACGATTTCATCAAGATTCGCAAGTCGCGCTCGCTCGGGCTCAGCAGCAGCGCCAAGTTCATCGGCCAGCTCGTGATCTCGGTCGTCTTCGCCTACGTCGCGTTGGAGGTCGTGGGCATCGGAGACGACGTTTCTTTCTTCCGCTCGACCGCCATCAATCTCGGGATCCTCTTCTATCTCTGGGCTTTCTTGATCATCGCCGCGACATCAAATGGTGTGAACCTGACCGACGGAATGGATGGGCTCGCGGTCGGTTCGGCGGTTCCCGTCCTCGCATCGTTCGTCGTGATCGCGTTCTGGCAGTTCCGGCACCCGGTCTTCTACGACATCGTCGAAACAGGATCGGACCCCTTTGATCTCGGTCTGGTGGCCGCCGCGCTCTTCGGCGCCTGTGCCGGGTTCCTGTGGTGGAATACGGCCCCCGCCAAGATCTTCATGGGTGACACCGGCTCGCTCATGCTCGGGGGAGCCATGGCGGTGTTCGCAATGCTCCTCAACACCGCGCTCCTGCTCATCCTCCTTGGGGGCCTCTACGTCCTCGAGACCATCTCGGTCATCGTGCAGGTCGCGGTCTTCAAGAGGAGTGGCCGGCGGCTGTTGCTCATGGCGCCGATCCACCACCACTTCGAGCTCTACGGGTGGCCGGAGTACTCGGTGATCGTTCGCTTCTGGATTCTGTCCGGCATGTCGGTCGCCTTCGGGATCGGTCTCTTCTACGCCGACTTCCTGTCAAAAGGGGGCCTCGTGTGACCGAGCGAGAGCAAGTACGGGCGGGCGGAGCCGAGTGGTCCGGGAGGCGAGTGCTCGTGGTTGGTCTGGGCGCAAGCGGCTACGCCGCGGCCCGCGCCCTCGCGGGTCTCCAGGCGAACGTGAAGGTCACAGAGGGCGCAACGTCCGAGGTCATCGAGGAGCGCGCCGAGCGATTGCGACTCGAGGGCGTCGAGGTTTCGACCGCGGGTCACGACGACGACGTCGTGGACGCCGACGTCGCGGTCGTGAGTCCCGGAATTCCTCCACATGCCACCGTGATGACACACCTCGCCTCGGCGGGCGTCGAGGTCATCAGCGAGGTCGAGCTCGCTTTCAGGCTCGCGCGCTGCGACTTCGTCGCCGTCACCGGTACGAACGGCAAGACGACCACGACGAGCCTGCTGGCTGCGATGCTGTTGGAATCGGGCCGACGCTCCGTGGCGGCCGGCAACATCGGTCTGCCACTCATCGACGCGGTCTTCGAAGTGCCGGACGATGGTGTCATCGCGGTGGAAGTCTCCAGCTTTCAACTCGCCGGGATAAGCGAGTTTCGCCCGCGCGTCGCCGTGCTCCTCAACGTCGCAGAGGATCACACCGACTGGCACGGCAGCTTCGACAACTACATCGCATCGAAGGCCCGCATCGCCATGAACCAGATGCCCGACGACGTCTTCATCGTCAACCGCGACGACGCGGCGGCGCGGTCGGTGTCCGAGGGCGTCACCTCTCGGGTCGTCCCCTTTTCCGAATCATCCCTGCCAGAAAACGGCATCGGATGGGATAGGGACCGGCTCGTCTGGCGGGGGCGCGAGGTGCTGGCCGCGGACCGCGTGCCGCTTGCGGGGGCCGCGGGGCGCGAGGACGTCGCGGCCGCCGCGGGAGCAGCACTCGAGTACGGAGCCGATGTCGACGAGGTTCGGCGCGCGGTCGAGTCGTTCCAACCCCTGCGACACCGGCTCGAGGTCGTCGCCCGTGCCGATGGAGTGACGTACGTCAACGACTCGAAGGCGACGAACCCGCATGCGACGCTCGCTGCCACCAAAGGACTTCGTGACGTCGTACTCATCGCGGGGGGCCGGGCCAAGGGCATCGATCTCTCGGTTCTGCGAGCCGCGGTGCCGCCGGTGGTCGAGGTGGTGGCCCTGGGAGAGGCGTCGGACGAGGTCGAGCGCGCGTTCGACGGACTTGTGGAGGTGACCGCGGTCGGCTCGATGCGCGAAGCGGTCGGCGTGGCCAGCGCAAAGGCAATTCCTGGAGGATCCGTCTTGCTCTCGCCCGCCTGTGCTTCGCTGGACATGTACGAGAGCTACGCACAGCGGGGCGAAGCGTTTAGTCGCGCCGTGAGCGAGGTCCTTGAGCGCCGGAAGGGGAGTGAAGAGCATGGCGACGAATAGCAGCGCGTTTCAGGTTCGTCGCGCGCGCTCCGAGGACGAATCCGGTTCCCCGACCGCCAGCTTCGGTCACCCTGTGGTGCTGCTCACCACGACCATCAGCGCGTTGCTCGTCGTGGGGATCGTGATGATCCTGTCGGCAAGCTCGGTTCAGTCGTTCGCGAGCTACGGGTCGTCCTTTGTCTTTTTCAAGAAGCAACTTGTGTCGGTCGCACTCGGTCTCGCAGCGTTCTTCGTCGCCTACCGGATCGACTACCGGCGGCTGAAGGGATTCGGCTATCTGTTGCTTCCCGGCGTCGCTCTGTTGCTTTTTCTCGTGCTCCTTCCGGGAGTGGGTGTGACGGTGGGTGGAAGCCAGCGATGGATCCGCCTGGGGTTGACCGACTTTCAGCCATCGGAGCTCGCCAAGTTCGCTCTCATCTTGTTCGCCGCCGATGTCTTCGCCCGCAAGGAGGAGTCGACCTTCCTCGGGTTCTCACATACGGCCATTCCGATGCTGCCGGCAATCGGCATCCTGGCCGGGCTGATCATGATGCAGCCGGACCTCGGGACGACGATGCTGCTGGCGTTCATCGCCATCGGGATGTTGTTCGTCGCAGGGGCGCCGCTGCGTCACATCATCCCCATCGGCTTCTCGGGAGCGGGGCTCGCGATCATGGCGGGACTCGCCGCCCCCTACCGGCGCGAGCGCATCTTGGCATTCATGGATCCTTGGAAGGATCCACTCGAAAGTGGCTACCACGCCATCCAGTCGATGATCGCCCTGGGATCGGGTGGGTTTCTCGGCGTCGGCCTCGGTGCCAGCCGTCAGAAGTGGTCCTACATCCCGAACGCCCACACCGACTTCATCTACGCCATCATTGGTGAAGAGCTCGGCCTCCTCGGGACCTTCGGTGTGTTGGGCCTGTTCCTATTCCTCGCCTTCATGGGCATCCGGACCGCGGTCAAGGCCCCCGACCGCTTCGGCATGCTGATCGCGTCGGGCATCACGATCTGGATCTCCCTGCAGGCGCTCGTCAACATGGGCGCGGTCACCTCATCTCTCCCAATCACCGGCGTGCCACTTCCTCTCGTCTCTTTCGGGGGAACGTCGCTCGTGATCTCGCTTGCGGCCATGGGTGTCCTTCTCAACATCGCGAAGCAGGGCGAGGATGGTCCGACCCCGAGACGCAGACGAAAGAGACGCGCGGGGCCGGCTCGGCGTGACCGCAGGAACAGCAGGAATAGCGGAAGGCCAGCGCCCGCCCGATGAAGGTAGTTATCGCGGGAGGCGGAACCGCCGGCCACGTCAACCCTGCACTCGCACTTGCTCGAGCGATGTCCTCCGACGAGATCCTCTTTGCGGGAACGGAACGCGGCGCAGAGGCGGCGCTGGTTCCGGAAGCCGGCTATCCCCTCGAGATCATCGAGGTGCGGGGCTTCGACCGCTCGAAGCCGATGAGCATCGTGCCGACCGGCGTCCAGGCGCTGCGCGCCACGAAGCAGGCCATCGAGCTACTGCGACGTACGAACGCCGATGTGGTGCTCGGCATGGGCGGTTACGTGAGCCTTCCCGCGTGCGTCGCGGCGCGCAGACTCCGGCTTCCGGTCGTACTCCACGAGCAGAACATCGTGTTCGGCCTGGCCAACCGGCTCTGCCGTCCGTTCGCCCGCACGATCGGCGTGTCGTTTGCAGACACGCTCGACCAAGCGGGGCGTAAAGGTGTCTTCGTGGGAAACCCCGTCGGTCCTGACATCGCCGGCATTGATCGCGATCGGGATCGAAAGCGGGCATACGAACGATTCGACCTCGATCCGGGGCGACGTACGCTGCTCGTCTTCGGGGGAAGCCAGGGGGCCCAGCGCATCAACGAGGCGGCGCTCGGTCTGACGTCCGAGTGGGCGGAGCGCGACGACGTTCAGATCCTCCACATCACGGGACGTCTCCAGGCCGAGACGTTCGCCGAGCAGGCGCGGCAGCGACTGGGCTCGGCCAAGCTCATCTATCGCGTCGAGGGCTACGTGGACGCCATGGTGCTCGCCTACGCGGTCGCCGACCTGGCTCTCTGCCGAGGCGGAGCAACCACGGTGGCCGAGTTGAGTGTCGTCGGGCTGCCGTCGATCGTCGTGCCCTATCCGTATCACCGGGACCGCCAGCAGGAGCGCCACGGCCTCATGCTGGAGCGCGCGGGTGCCGCGCTCGTGTTGCCGGACCAAGACACGACGCCGGGACGGGTGGCCGCCCTTGCGAGCGAACTGCTGGCGGAGGAGGGGCGTCTCAAGGAGATGCGTGAAGCGGCGCTCGGCGTCGGTCGTCCGCAAGCAGCCTCGGAGCTGGCACAACTCGTCAGAGAGGCCGCAGGATGATCGCAGACGCGCGCAGGGTTCATTTCGTAGGCATCGGAGGGGCCGGGATGTCGGCCATCGCCAAGGTGCTCATGGAACGCGGCTTCGAGGTATCGGGCTCGGACCTCAAGAGGTCGCGTGCCGCAACGATGCTCGAGGCCATGGGCGTCGGGATCCACATCGGTCATGAGGCGTCATTGGTGGACGGTGCAGACGTCGTCGTCATCTCGACCGCCATCCAGGAACGCAATCCCGAGCTCGTACGTGCCCGCGCGACCGGAATCGAGGTGATGACGCGCGGGGAGGCGTTGGCGGCACTTCTCAACGATTTGAATTCCGTCGTCGTCGCGGGAACTCACGGCAAGACGACAACGACCTCGATGATCGTGTCGGTGTTGCGCTCCACCGGACGCGATCCGACTTATCTGGTGGGCGGAGGCCTGAACGACGTGGGGACCAACGCCCGGCTCGGGCGGGATGATCTCGCCGTCGCCGAGTCCGACGAAAGCGATGGGTCCTTCCTGTTGCTCACGCCACATGTTGCAGTCGTTACCAACGTCGAGGCCGACCACCTCGATCACTGGGGCTCCTTCGATGCCATCAAGGAGGGCTTCCGGTCGTGGTTGAGCGCGGTGAAAGAGGGAGGCGCGATCGTCATCCCCCATGGTGACGAAGTCCTGCGCGGGTACGCGCCCCCTGTTGGTGTCTCCCGCTTGACCTTCGGACCGGCCGGCGACGTCGATGCACGCGACATCAGGCCGCAGGTGTCCGGCATGTCGTTCACGCTGGTACATGGTGATTCTTCCGCGCCCGTTGCGCTGCGCGTGCCCGGCCGCCACAACGTTGCCAACGCGCTCGCGGCGGCGGCCGCCTGCCTCCAGGCCGGCCTTTCCATCGAGGCGATCGCGCGCGGGCTGGGCGAGTTCAAGGGCGTCGAGCGAAGATTTCAGATTCGCGGCGAGGTGGGCGGAGTGACGATCATCGACGACTACGCGCATCACCCGACCGAGGTGGAGGCCACGCTCGAGGCGGCTCGCGCCGGGCCCTGGAAGCGCGTGGTCGCAGTGTTTCAGCCGCATCGATACTCCCGCACCCAGACGCTGCACGAGGCCTTCGGCGCGTCGTTCGGGGCCGCGGATCGGATCGTGATCACCGACGTCTACGGGGCGGGAGAGTTCCCCGTTCCAGGTGTGACTGGGAAGCTCATCACGGACGCGGTCTGTGCCCGCCTGCCCGGAAGAGCGGTCGCGTACCTTCCCCACCACGGCGAACTCGTTGCCTACCTGCGCGCGTCGTCACTGCCGGGCGACGCGCTGCTAACCCTCGGGGCCGGAGACATAAGCGCGCTCGGGGAGGAGTTGCTTCGGGCTGCGGAGGCGCCGCCGTGAGTCACATGGACGATCTGTACGACGCGCTCGTCGAGGTCGCACGAGGCTCCGTCCGGCGTTCCCGTCCTCTGGCTCGGTTCACGACCTACCGGCTCGGTGGCCCCGCCGAGATATACGTCGAACCCGCCGACCTCAAGGATCTCATCGCTCTGACCGCCGAGCTACGAACGTTCGATCCCGCGGGCGAGATTCCCGTCCTGGTCGTCGGACGCGGGTCCAACATGGTCATCTCGGACCTCGGCTGGCCGGGCATCGCTCTGCGGCTCGGCCAGCCGTTCGCTGCCCTGGATCCGATAGCCGGGGATCCGACGAGCTTCGACGTCGGGGCCGGCAAGCCCCTCCCGCTCGTCGCCAATTGGTCGGCCCGCAGAGGGCTCGCCGGGATGGAGTGGGCCGTGGGTGTGCCGGGCTCCATCGGGGGGGCCGTCCGCATGAACGCCGGAGCCAACGGGAGCGATCTGGCCGCAAGCCTGGTGCACGCAACGGTCATCGGTCTGGACACCGGCGAGATGGGCGCGCGGACGGGCGAACAGCTCGCGCTGAGCTACCGGCACTCGAATCTCTCCGACCGGGAGATTGTCGTTTCGGCCAGGTTGAGGCTCTCATCCGAGCCTCGTGAGTCCATCCGGGCTCGAATGGACTCCTTCAGGAAACATCGCGCGGCCACCCAGCCGGGAGCGCTGCAGAACGCCGGGAGCACGTTCAAGAACCCCCAGGGAGACTCCGCCGGCAGGCTGGTCGACGCGGCCGGACTGAAGGGATATCGCGTCGGCGGCGCGTCGGTGTCGGCCGTCCACGCCAATTTCTTTATGGCCGACGACACCGCAACTGCCCAGGATGTGTTCGATCTAATCCACGATGTCCGGCGCAAGGTAAACGATGCTTTCGGTGTGGCACTCACTCCGGAGGTCAGATTCGTTGGACCCTTTGCCGGGCGGAAGATCGAGGTGTACCCGACGTGAACGATTCGGCCATCAGGACGAGGACCGACCCTCGCATCAGCCGGCGGCGAAAGGCCGTGGCGCGCACGAAGAAGCGCCGGACAATCGTGCGCGCGCTCATCGTCGCCGGTGTAGCGCTGGCCGTATGGGTGGCCTTCTTCTCGCCGCTGTTGGCAATCAAGGAGGTCAAGTTGTCGGGCGCGGAACACACGACCTCGGCCGATGTGGCGCGCGTCGTGGATCTCGATTCCTCCGACAATCTCCTGCTGCTCTCAACCAACGAGGTCGCGACCGCGGTCAAGTCGCTTCCGTGGGTGAAGTCGGTGTCGGTCGATCGGAAGCTCCCCGGAACTGTGCGGCTGTCGGTCACCGAGAGGACACCGGCAATGGCGGTCGCAATTGGGGAGGAGCGGTACTTGATCGACCGGAGGTCGCGCGTCCTATCGTCGACCGAGGCCGCCGAGGGAGTCCCCGTGCTCGCCGGGCTTCAGGTGGGTTTGCCCGAGCCGGGGGATCGCTTGTCCTCGGCGCAGTTGAGGAGCGCGCTCCAGGCCTTCACTGCGATGCCGCGCAGGCTGCGCCGTGACGTCCAAGCGGTGTTCGCGCCGACGGTCGAGCGCATCACGTTTCAGTTGTCGGACGGCATCCAGGTGCGCTACGGCGCCGCCGAGGACATGGCGTCAAAGAACGAGGTGCTCCGGATCCTGTTGACCCGCCTTCGCAGGGAGGGGCGCGGCACGGTCTACGTCGACGTGCGCGTGCCCGAGGCGCCCGCGGTCTCGCCGCTGCCGTAGCTTTGCCTGCTACAGATGATCCGCGGTCGCCCGAGGGCGACCGCTCCCTTCCCCGACAAATTGTTGCCCTCAGGCACTCCGCACTCCGGCGGACGGGCCGAGGGGCAGCAATCTGCTGAAACGGAAGCGCTCGCCTTGGCGAGCGCGGGAAACCTGTAGCAGATAAAAAGGCGCGGTTGACGCGCACCCCCCGAGTGTTATATTCCTCAACCCAACGTGTAGGTTGACATAACTATAACCCTTTAGTGAAGAGTGAGTCGTTGATCCACCCCGTCTGACCTGGGCATTCGCAACGGGAGGCATCGCAAGCTCCAAGGCTCAATTCGGAATCAAGGGTGGGAGAGGAGGTCGTAATGGCCACGGGCCCGCAGAACTACCTCGCAGTCATCAAGGTGGTCGGCATCGGAGGAGGCGGCGTGAACGCCGTCAATCGCATGATCGAGGTCGGACTCAAGGGCGTCGAGTTCGTCGCGGTCAACACTGATGCGCAGGCGCTACTGATGTCCGACGCGGACGTGAAGCTCGACATCGGACGCGAGCTCACGCGCGGCCTCGGCGCGGGCGCCGACCCGGAGATCGGACGCCAGGCGGCCGAGGACCATCGCGAGGAGATGGAGGAGGTCCTCAAAGGTGCCGACATGGTGTTCATCACCGCCGGCAAGGGCGGCGGCACCGGCACGGGTGGTGCCCCGATCGTGGCCGAGATCGCCAAGTCGGTAGGCGCGCTCACAATCGGTGTGGTGACCCGGCCGTTCACGTTCGAGGGCCGTCAACGCGCGATCAAGGCCGAGCAGGGCATCGCGTCTTTGAAGGAGAAGGTCGACACCCTCATCGTGATTCCGAACGACCGGTTGCTGGATGTCGGCGACGCAACCACCTCGGTCCTCGAGGCCTTCCGTATGGCCGACGAGGTTCTCCTCCAGGGGGTCCAGGGAATCACCGATCTGATCACAACGCCCGGGCTCATCAACCTCGACTTCGCCGACGTCAAAGCGGTCATGACCGACGCGGGCTCTTCCTTGATGGGCATCGGCCAGGCGCGCGGTGACGACCGTGCGTCGGAGGCCGCGAAGGCGGCGATCTCATCGCCGTTGCTCGAGGCCTCGATCGAGGGTGCGCGCGGCGTGCTGCTTAACATCGCCGGCGGATCCGATCTGGGGCTCTTCGAGGTCAACGAGGCGGCCCAGATCATCAGCCAGGCCGCGCACCAGGACGCAAACATCATCTTCGGTGCGGTCGTCGACGACACGCTGGGGGACGAGGTTCGGGTCACGGTCATCGCCGCGGGCTTCGATCGCTGGGGTGCCAGGGAGGACGAGGAGATCGTTCGCCCCGACGAGGACATCTTCTCGAGGTCACTTGACAAACCGCAGGAACCGGCGCTGTCCCTCGGGGGTGACGAGGAGTCGGAACGCATCGTGTTCGATGCCGAAGACGACCTCGACATCCCCTCCTTCCTGCGCAACGAGTAGGCCGCTTCACGCAGAACTTCCCCACGAGCGGGGCCTTCGGGTCCCGCTCGTCTTCATTGGTCGCGCCGCTGCGGGAGACTGCAAGCATGCAAACGCAGGCAACACTGCTCGAGGTGCACGCGGGCGGCCTTCGCTTCCTCACCGACCGGCGTGCGCGCGACCGAGGCGTTCTCGTCGCGTTCAGCGACCGCAACGGCGGGGTCAGCGATGCACCGTTTGACACCTTGAACATCTCGAGGAGTGTCGGCGACCCGGATCAGGCGGCCACGAACCGGGGGCGTGTGGCGGCCGCACTGGGCTTCGATGTCGACTCACTCGCTCATGTCAGGCAGGTTCACGGAGCAGAGGTCGTCGAAGCGCCCGCCGGGTGCTCGGGTGTGCAGGGGGAGGGCGACGGGCTCGTCGCCCGTGATCAGGGTGTCGTTTGTGGTGTTCTCACCGCGGACTGCGTTCCGGTGCTGCTCGAAGGCAACGGGAGCGTGGCCGCTTTGCACGCGGGGTGGCGCGGGCTGGTCGCCGGCATCCTGGAACGGGGAGTTGAGGAAGTGGGCCCGGTGGCCGCGGCGTGGATAGGTCCGAGCATCCACGCTTGCTGTTACGAGGTGGGCGACGAGGTCATAGGCGCGTTCGCGCGGGCGGGTCTGCCGGTCGCCGGGCCGCGCCGAGTCGATCCATCCGCCGCGGCCCTCGCCGCGCTGCAGCGAGCGGGCGTTACCAACATCGCCCGCTCCGAGGAGTGCACTTCGTGCGGATCGAACTACTTCTCATACAGACGCGATGGTGAGACCGGCCGCCAGGGGGCCTTCGTATCGTTGCCGGCGTCCGAAAAATGACGCTTTCAGAGAATCTCGAGAACGTGCGCAGGTCGATCGGGGAGGCCGCCCGGCGAGCTGGTCGTTCCGCCGGCGACGTGACTCTGGTCGCGGTTACCAAGACATGGCCCGCGGACGTCGTGCTCGAGGCGATCGGGGCAGGAGTCACGGACCTTGGGGAGAATCGCGCTCAGGAGTTCAAGGAGAAGGTCACGATTCTCGGCGACAGGGCGCGCTGGCACTTCATCGGTCACCTGCAGACGAACAAGGTTCGCAACGTGGTGGGGTCGTGCGTGCTCATTCATTCCGTCGATCGTCTGGGCCTGGCGGAGTCGATCGCGCGCAGAGCTACGGCCGCCGACGAGGAGCAGGCCGTGCTGATCGAGGTGAACGTGGCCCGGGATCCGAACAAGCACGGCGTCGAACCTGCGCGGGCCGTCGCTCTAGCTCTCGAGATCGAGAAGCTCGAAGGGGTTCGCGTCGGGGGGCTAATGACCATGCCGCCTTACCCTGAGGACCCCGAACAGTCCCGGCCCCACTACAAGGAGCTTGCGGCTTTGTCGGCCCAGCTCGTCGCCGAGTTGCCCGGAGCGGGCTCGCTGTCGATGGGCATGTCGCGCGACTTCGAGGTCGCGATCGAAGAGGGCGCCACCATCGTCAGGGTGGGAACGGCCATTTTCGGTTCCAGGGCTGGGCGCTGAGCCTCTTCGTGCGGAGCCGCCCTGAGCGGCCGAAAAGAGACCAAGTTCGCTCATTAACGCTTCGATCCTCCGGTCATGGATATCCTTGTGACCATGCCAGGTGTTTGGAAGAAGACTCTCGTCTACCTCGGGCTCGCTGAGGACGACGAGTACGACGAGTACGCATACGACGACCTCGGTCCCGACGACGCCGAGCGCGACAGGGACAATGCGCCTGTGCGCCGCCTTCCAGAGCGCGACCGGAGACGCGACCGCGAGGAGGGCGAGCTCGGACCTCGCGATCGCGACGCGGTCGTCCGGGCGATGCCGTCCACGGGCACCGGCACTCCGAGGGTGCACCTGGTCACTCCCACCGCGTTCAACGATGCTCAAGAGGTGGGGGACAAGTTCCGGGATGGGTTCTCGGTGCTGATGAACCTGCAGGCCGCAAATCCCGACCTGTCGCGCCGGCTGGTGGATTTTGCGAGCGGCCTCGCCTACGGTCTGTCGGGGTCGATGCAACCTGTGGCCGACAAGGTCTTTCTCATCTCACCTCAGGGCGTTGAGGTGTCGGCCGAGGAACGCAGGCGGCTTGTTGAAGAGCGCGGCTTCTTCAACCAACTCTAGCCCTTCGGAGACGCGTGGATATCGGCTGCTTCATCGCTCAACTTCTGTCCATCTACACACTCATCCTCTTCGTGAGGATCATCCTCAGCTTCTTCACTCAGTTTCGTGCCCCCCCGTCCGGGCTGGGACCGATCCTGAAGGTGATCTACGACCTCACCGAGCCCGTGTTGGGTATCGCACGGCGTTACATCCCGCCGTTCGGCATGCTCGACCTGAGTCCCCTCGTGGTCTTCATCCTCATCAGGATCCTGCAGACCGTCATCTGTTAGATGGCAGCAGAAAAGCCGTCGGGCGTGAGCTTCTGCGATACTGCCCCGATGGAGGGAGATTGAGATGGAACTGGTTCCACGAGAGATCCACGACAAGCAATTCCACGACGAGTGGCGCGGCTACAACCGCGAGGAGGTCGACGACTTTCTGGACCGCGTGGCCGATTCGCTCGACCAGAGTCAACGTTCGAACCAATCTCTGACCGAGCGAGTGCGTCAGCTCGAGAGCCAGTTGGCCCAGGCGCGCGAGGGTGAGCAGATGCTCAAGAAGACCCTCGTCACCGCGCAGCATCACGCGGAGGAGGCCGTTGCAGCAGCGCGCTCCAAGGCCGACAAGATGGTCGCCGAGGCCGGGGAGCGGGGGCGCGCTTTGTTGGATGAGGCGCGCTCCAAGGCCAGCTCGATCGAGTCGGAGGCGCGCAGGCGGGCCCAGGAGACCGAGCGAGTAAGCGAACAGCGTCAGCGCGAGCTCGAGTCGTCGATCGAGAAGCTCCGCGCACTCGAGGTTGACACCAAGCAGAAGCTCAAGGCCTTCCTCGACGGACAGCAACGTTCGCTCACGTCGTTGAGCGAGCGCCGGAACGCGCTCGGAGGCACGACGACGGCGAGACCCGGATCCCCACGCGGGGCCGGCTCGGCGGGACCGCAACCTGGCGGGGCCGGCTCGGCGGGACCGCAACCTGGCGGGGCCGGGTCGGCGGGACCGCAACCTGGCGGGGCCGGGCAACCGCCTCCACGGCGGCAACAATCCGCACCTGGTGCCACCCCGCCGCAGCAGCATTCACCGCCCCCGCAGGAGGGCCAAGGGCAGAGGCAAGAGTGGGCCGGCTCGGGGACGGGCGCGGCCTCACCCGAGCGCCTGACAGGAGCGGACGCGGCCGGGCCATTGCTCGGTCAACCGCAAGACTCGCACGGGACCGAGTCACCCGCTCACGAAGGCGAGGATGAGGAGAGCGCGGCGCGGCGCACCCTTCGGTCGCTTTTCGGTCGCGACGAGGAGTAGTCCGTGGTCGGACTCATCGCCGGTTCTCTTGTCCTGCTTGCGCTCGCGTCAGTAACGCTCGGATTCGGCTGGGTGGATGCGAACAGCGCGCTTGTGTGGGTGTCGATCCTCTGCAGTGCGGCAACGGCCGTCGCCCTGACCGCGGCGTACTCGAAGAGCAAGCAGATGGCCGACAGCGCGCGGCGGGCCCGAGACCCCCGGCGGGCGGCCCGGGGGAGGGGAGCGTCCGCGGGCGGCTTCGCTACGCAGGCCATGGCTCGGCCCGACAGGCGCAGCCGAGATCGCATGTCTCCCAACGACGGTGAGGTGGTCGCGGTCCCCGAGCGCAGGAAGTTCCATCGCCCCGACTGTCGCTACGCGCGCGTCAGGGGAGCCACGAAGATGACCAAGTCGAGCGCCCGTCGGCACAACTTCGACGCCTGCGGGATCTGCAAACCCTGACTATCTGCGCTCGAGCGCCCTCAGCCAAGCATTGAGGGCCCCGTCGGGGACCTCGATGGTTTCGGTCGCGAGGTTCGAGGTGTCTGCGGGGGCCTCGAGGTGCAGCTCCGAGGCGAGAACCTCGGAGGCGATGTACTCGGAATGTGTGGCCAGCGCCCGCTCGAGGCCGGGCTGCTCCGCTGCCAGCCACAGCTCGATGCGGTCCTCGACCTCGAGACCGGTCGACTTCCGGAGATCCTGTACCGCACGCACCACCTCACGGGCGACGCCCTCGTCGGTGAGTTCCTCGTCGAGGTCGAGATCCAGAGCTACTCCGTGCGGACCGTCCTGCGCAAGCGAGAAGCCCTCCCGGCCGTCCACGCGGATATCGAGGTCGTCCGCTGTCAGCTCCACGTCGGTGTCCCCAAGCGACAGCATGGCGACCCGCCCCGACTCGATGTCGCGCACCAGAGCGTGCCCGTCCGCGCCTGCAAGGGCTTTGGCGATCTCGCCGACCCGCTTGCCGTAGCGGGGACCGAGCGACTTGAAGTTCGGCTTCACCGTGTAGTCGACGAGCTCTTCGAGCCCGCTCGCCACCTCGACCGATTTGACGTTGAGCTCCTCGGCGATCAACCAACGGAGGTCCGCCAATTGGTCGACCTCGCCCGATGGAAGCACGACGAGAGCGCGCGCGAGAGGCTGGCGGACGCGAACCTTGGCGTCGGTGCGCGCGGCGCGGCCCAACGTCGTGATCTTTCGGGCGAGAGCCATACGTTCTCTAAGCTCGTCATTCCGGCGAGCATCGTTCGGCTCGGGCCAGCGCGCGAGGTGAACGGAGTCGGGGGCCGTGTCGTCGAGCAACGTCAAATTCGTGTGGATCTCGTCGGCGACGAATGGAGTGAAGGGGGCGCTCAGGCGCGCCACCGTCGTCAGACATTCCCACAGAGTGAGGAACGCAGCAGCGGTGTCGGGCTCACCCGATTCACTCGCGCTCGTGTTCCAGAATCGCCGGCGACTGCGACGGACGAACCAATTGCTCAGATCGTCGACAAAACGCTCGATCCGCCGGCCGCTTCGTGTGGGATCGAACTTATCGAGAGCTTCGGTGACCACGCGAACTGTGTCGTCGAGCTCGGCGAGAACCCATCTATCCATCTCCGAACGATCGGTGTCGCCGATGTCGAGATCGGTTGGATCGAAGTCCTCGAGCGACGCATAGGTGACCCAGAAGGAGTAGGTGTTCCACAGCGTCATCAGGTGTTTGCGAAGAGA
This sequence comes from Actinomycetota bacterium, assembly GCA_050693895.1. Classification (GTDB taxonomy): domain Bacteria; phylum Actinomycetota; class CADDZG01; order CADDZG01; family WHSQ01; genus WHSV01. The sequence goes on from JBOGWS010000104.1 coordinate 46,852, forward strand.
CTCCTGGATCATGTGCACGCCGATTCGGCGCGCCTGCCAGGGGCTCCCTCCCGTTAGCAGCAGCCAGCGCGTTGCGTCGGCGCCGAACTCGTTTATCGGAACCCAGGGATCGACGACGTTGCCGAGCGACTTCGACATCTTGCGCCCCTCGGTGTCGACGAGCAGGCCAAGGCAGACGACGTTTTCGTACGAGCTCCGGCCTTCGAGCATCGTTCCGATCGCCAGCAGGGAGTAGAACCAGCCGCGCGTCTGATCGATGGCCTCGCTGATGAAGTCTGCCGGGAAGCGCCGCTCGAACACCTCACGGTTCTCGAACGGGTAGTGCCACTGGGCGAACGGCATCGAGCCCGAGTCGAACCAGACGTCGATGACGCTCGTCACGCGTGTCGAGCGCTTGCGGCACTCGGGGCAGTCGAACGTGATGCGGTCGACGAACGGCCGGTGCGGGTCGAGCTTCGAGTGGTCCTCGCCGGTGAGCTCCGACAACTCGGCCCGGGAGCCGACGCACACAGCGTGCCCGTCCTCGCAACGCCAGATCGGGAGCGGAGTCCCCCAATAACGATCCCGGCTCAGGCTCCAGTCGACGTTGTTGGCGAGCCAGTCCCCGAAGCGGCCGTACTTGATGGTGGGGGGTTGCCAGTTGACCTCTTCGTTACTTGCGAAGAGTTGATCGCGCAACTGCGAAGTGCGGATGTACCAGTCGCGGCGCGCGTAGTACATGAGCGGAGTGCCGCACCGCCAACAGTGCGGATACGAGTGCTCGTAGAGTTCGCTGTGGAAGAGGACCCCGCGTTCGCGCATGTCGGAGACGATGTGTTCGTCGGCGTCCTTGAACCACATCCCGGCGAATCTCCCCGCCTCGCCGACGACGTGGCCGGTCGAGTCGATCATCTGGACGACCGGCAGTCCGTCGCGACGAGCGACCAGCATGTCGTCCTCTCCGTACGGTGCGAGGTGGACGATTCCGGTCCCCTCTTCGGTCGTGACGAAGTCGCCCGGCCGCACCGTGTGCCCGACCTCGCCGCTCTCGACGAAGTCGAACGGCGGTATGTAGCGCCGTCCCACGAGCTCGGCTCCTCGCATCGCCTCGATGATCTCGACGCCCTCGCCGAGAAGCGGCTCGACGCGGTCGCGCGCCAAGATCAGCGACCTACCGTCGTCGTCCGGATCGGGGACGCGCGCGTAGATGATGTCCTCACCCACAGCGGCCGCCATGTTCGCAAGCAGTGTCCAGGGCGTGGTCGTCCACACGAGCAGCGCGGTGGTGGACTCATCGACGAGAGGGAGTCGCACGTACACGGATGGATCCGTGACGGTCTGGTAGCTGCCGGCGTAGTGCTGCTCGTGACTCGAGAGCGAGGTTCCGCAGCGGGGGCAGTAGGGGACGACCTTGAAGTCCTCCTCGAGGAGGTGCTTGTCCCACAGCTGCTTGAGGATCCACCAGACGCTCTCGACGTAGTCCGGGTCCATCGTCCAATAGGCATCGTCGAAATCGAGCCAGAAGCCGATGCGGTCCGTCAATTGCTCCCACTCGTCGACATGACGCTTGACCGACTCGCGGCAGCGCTCGACGAAGGCCTCGATGCCAACCTTCTCTGTGATCTCGCTCTTCTGGGTGATCCCGAGCTCGCGTTCGACCGCGATCTCGACCGGAAGGCCGTGGCAGTCCCAGCCGGCCTTCCGATAGACGTAGTGACCCTTCATCGCCTGGAAGCGGCAGAAGAGATCCTTGATAGAGCGGGCTATGACGTGGTGGAGGCCCGGCTTGCCGTTAGCCGTAGGAGGCCCCTCGTAAAAGACCCACTCCGGCATGCCCTCTCGCTCGGTCAGCGAGCGCTGGAAGATCTTGTCTCGTTCCCAGGCCACAAGTACGCGCTCCTCCATGGCCGGGAAGTCGACCTGGGAAGAAACCGGTCTGTAGGCGCTGGCCGAGCGCTTCGCGGGCGGGGGCGACGACATGGCCCAAGGGTAGGACACATGTTGTTGTTCTGGCGCGATCGTCGAGACGATCGCTGGTTGTTCTGGCGCGATCGCTGGTCCCGACTCGGGCGCGTGCTTGCGCGATTGTGCTTGTGTTATCGTCCCGCGGCCATGGCGCCCGCAAAGAAGACATCAGGCAGAAACAAGACGCCCGCGGCCCGCAAGAAGACGCCGGCCAAGAAGACGCCGGCCAGGAAGACGCCGGCCAAAAACACCGTCAAGAAGACGGCCGCCAAGAAGACTTCCAAGAAGTCGACCGCGGCCCGCAAGAGGACGACCGCTAAGAAAACCGCCAAGACGTCGCCGGCCAAGAAAACGGCCAAGAAGACGACAACCAATAAGGCCGCCAAGAAAACCGTCAAGAAGACGGCGAAGAAGTCCTCGAAGAGAGCGGCCACGAAGACCTCGAAGAAGAGGCCCACCAATAAGCCCACCGTCCGGAAACCGAGCGGCCGAAGCACCGGGAAGACAAGCGCTCGCGGGGGGGTTGCAAAGAAATCGACATCCCGCACGTCACGGAGTAGTCCGCGGGGCGGGCTCGGCCGGACCGCAGGAGAGAAAGTGGGAACGAAGACGACCAAGCCCCGCGCGAGGGCCGTGAAATTCGACAAGAAGCAACTTGCCCAGATCCGCGAGCAACTCGAGGGCGAGCGCGGCAACCTCGTGACTCAACTCGAGGAGCTGACGGCAGACTCGTTCGACGGAACGCAGTCCGACATGACGGGTGAGGTCGGGCTCGACGACGACTTCGCCGACGCGGGCTCTGCGACCTTCGAGCGGGAGCGCGACCTTTCGATACAGAACAACGTCCGTGACCTCATCGATCAGATGAGCCGCGCCATCCAGCGCATCGACGATGGCAACTACGGAACCTGCGAACGTTGCGGCAACCCGATCGAGGCGGCGAGGCTCAAGGCTCTTCCGCACGCCCTGCTGTGCATGGATTGCAAGAGACGCGAAGAGCGGGCGCGCTAAGCCTGTACGTCGCCCTGCTGATCACGGCCACCGTGATCGTGGTGGTCGACCAGTTGACCAAGTCGTTCGCGCTGGCCAACCTCGCCGACGGCCCCATCGATGTGATCGAAGGCGTCCTCACCCTGCGGCTCACCTACAATCCCGGAGGCGCGTTCGGCGTCCTGCAGGGCGTCCCGAACTTCTTTCTCATTGCCACCGTCGTCATCGTCGTCTTCATCCTGTACTGGGCGCGCACGGTCGAGTCCGCGGGCTGGGCCATCCCTCTGGGCCTCGTGCTCGGCGGCGGTCTGGGCAATCTGTTCGACCGGATTTTTCGCGACACCGGCGGACAAGTCATCGACTTCGTCGACCTTCAGGTGTGGCCGGTCTTCAACGTCGCGGACTCCGCCATCACCATCGGCGTCCTGGCGCTGCTCGTCATGAGCTTCCGAGCCGAGCGCAGGACCGACGACACCGACGATCGAGGAGATCGAGGCAGGTGATCCGGTTCTCGCCCGGTGACAGCGAGGTGGGGGAGCGAGTGGACATCGTCCTGGCGCGCAGGGCGGGGGTGACGCGCACTCTCGCCCAGCGGGCGCTGCGCTCGGGAGGGGTTCTGGTGGCTGGAGCCGAGGTTCGCCCGAGCCACCGACTCGAGGAGGGGCAGGTCGTAGAGGGCAGCGTCCCCGAACCCTCCATCGCCGCACCTCAGGCGGAGGACATACCGATCGACGTGCGTTACTCGGACGACCGGGTCATGGTGGTCAGCAAGCCGGCGGGGCTCGTCACGCATCCGGCTCACGGGCACGAGGGCGGCACGCTCGTGAACGCACTCCTGGCACTGGGCGAGCCGCTGGCGGCGGCCTCCTCGTCCCGGCCTGGGATCGTTCACCGGTTGGACAAGGACACATCGGGATTATTGCTCGTTGCGAAGGACGACGAGGCGCGCGAGTTCCTGGTCGACGCGCTCAAGCGACGAGAGGTTGAACGCACCTATCTGGCCCTCGTGAGGGCTCCGATGCCCGCGGCGAGCGGGACGGTCGACGCCCCTATCGGACGGCATCCCAGCCGACGTTGGGCGATGTCGGTGCTACCCGGGGGGAGGGCCGCCGTGACGCACTACAAGGTGCTCCACGACAACGGCGAGGTCGCCCTGCTCGAGGTCAAGCTGGAGACGGGGCGCACCCATCAGATCCGCGTGCACCTGAGCCACCTCGGCCGCCCGGTGCTCGGTGACGGAACCTACGGGGGTCGATCGGAGCTTTCGGCCAGGCTCGGCCTCAACCGCCCCTTCCTGCACGCCGTCCGGCTGGCCTGGCCACATCCCTCCGACGGCCGAAGGGTCGAGGTCGGCGACAAGCTGCCCGCCGATCTCGTTGAGGTCCTCGCCGCCTCCGGAGTGCCGGAGCCCGGCCTCTAGGCATCGCCTTACGGGCGGACAAGTCTTTAGGCGGGGAAATCCCCCGCCTATCCACAGCTTCCCCGCCTTGTTATGCCCAAGGCCGAGCCGTCACGCTAGCGATCCGCGCGGGAAAAGGCAGATGAATCTTGAAGGGCGGGGCGTGAGGTCGTAGGTTGGGTTACACCGATGTAATTCGTGCCTTGCGGCGCGACGAGACAAAGTCCGGACGACCCAACCGAGAGGCGAGGGTGCTGTAGCTGTGAGTTTCGTTCATCTTCACGCTCATACGGAGTACTCCATGCTCGACGGGGCAAGCCGTATCGGTGAGATGTTCGAGGCGGTCGCCAACTACGACATGCCCGCCTGCGCGATCACCGACCACGGGGTGATGTACGGCGCCCTGGATTTCTACAAGACGGGGGTCAAGTCGGGCGTCAAGCCAATCATCGGGATGGAGGGGTACCTCTTCGGGGGCGACCGGCGCGAGAAGCCGGCCCAGCGGGAAAACTCGTCCAACACCTATCACCTAACCCTCCTGGCGGCCGACAACACCGGCTACCACAACCTCGTCAAGATCTCTTCCAAGGCGTGGCTCGAGGGCTTCCACTACTGGCCACGCTCGGACTGGGAGATCCTTTCGATGTACTCCGAGGGCCTGATCTGTCTCTCGGGATGCCTGAGCGCCCAGATCCCCAAGGCGATCGTTGGGGGCGATACCGCCAAGGCAAAGACCTACATCGGGAAGTACAAGGAGCTCTTCGGAGATCGCTTCTACATCGAGTTGCAGGACCACGGATTGGCCGAGCAGGCCCCCCTCAACGACGAGCTCGTCAGGCTCGCCAAGGAGTTCGGTCTCGATTGGGTGTGCACGAACGATAGTCACTACACGCACAAGGAAGATTCGATCGGGCACGACGCCCTGCTCTGCATCAACACGGGCTCGGTCCTCAGCGATCCCGACCGCTTCAAGTTCGACTCCGACGAGTTCTATGTTAAGTCTCCCGAGGAAATGGCGCAGCGCTTCGCCCGCTGGCCGGGCGCGTGCGAGACCACGCTCGAGGCCGCCGACCGCTGCAACGTCGACATCGAGTTCGGAAACCTGCTCCTGCCGCACTACGAGGTCCCCGCCGGTCACTCGCTCGACACCTATCTGCGTGAACGCACTTTCGAGGGCATCACCAGGCGTTACGGCGAGGTCGGGCCCGACACCCGCGAGCGCGCTGACTACGAGCTTGGCGTGATCGAGAAGATGGGTTTCGCCGGCTACTTTCTCGTCGTCCAGGACTTCGTCAACTGGGCGAAGGACAGCGGAATCAGGGTGGGGCCGGGACGCGGGAGCGCAGCCGGCTCGATCGTCAGCTATGCGATCGGGATCACCGAGCTCGACCCGCTCCGCTACGACCTGATGTTCGAGCGTTTCCTCAATCCCGAGCGCGTGGCCATGCCCGACATCGACATCGACTTCGACGACCGCAGACGGGGCGACGTCGTTCGTTACGTGCAGGACAAGTACGGAAGCGACCACGTCGCTCAGATCGTGACCTACGGCACCATCAAGGGAAAGCAAGCGATCCGGGACGCCGCGCGGGTGCTCGGTCATCCCTATGCCGAGGGCGACAAGCTGTGCAAGGTTTACCCCCCGCTCATCATGGGTCGGGACGGGGGGCTTACCAAGGCGCTGGACACGACTCACGAGCTGAGGGAGTTCTACGACTCGGGCGGAGCAAGCAAGGAGATCATCGACACCGCGCTCAAGGTCGAGAACCTGAAGCGCTCGGCCGGAATCCACGCGGCGGGGGTCGTCATAGGGCCGAACCCCTTGATCGAACACATCCCTCTCAAGCGCGGCGAGCATGGCGAGGTCGTAACCCAGTACGACATGCGCCTCGTGGAAGAACTGGGCCTTTTGAAGATGGACTTCCTCGGGTTGCGGAACCTCACGGTCATCGAACTGACGAGGGACTACATCAAGGCCAACCGCGGAGTCGACGTCGAAGTGGACTCGCTCGACCTCGCCGATCCCAAGGTTTACGAAATGCTGAGGCGGGGCGACGCGGACGGTGTCTTCCAACTCGAGTCCGACGGCATGAGGCGGCTGCTGGTGCAGCTCAAACCGGATCGCTTCGAGCAGATCATGGCTCTTATTGCCCTCTACCGCCCGGGACCGATGGAGCAGATCCCCGCGTACATCGAGCGCAAGAACGACGCGAGCAGGATCAGCTACCTCGACCCCGCGCTCGAGGACATCACCACGGAGACCTACGGGATTCTCGTTTATCAGGAGCAGATCGTCCTGATGCTCCAGAAACTCGCGGGGTACACCGCGGGTCGAGCGGACGTCGTCAGGAAAGCCATCGGGAAGAAGAACCGCGAGATGATGGCTGCCGAGCAACCCGTGTTCATCGAGGGCTGCGTCAAGTCGGGGCTGACCGAGGCCAAGGCCAAGGACCTCTGGGCGCTGATCCAACCGTTCGCCGACTACTCGTTCAACCGCGCGCATTCGGCGTGCTACGCGTACGTCGCGTACCAGACCGCGTGGCTCAAGGCCAACTATCCGGTCGAGTACATGGCCGCGTTGCTGACCTCGGTCAAGGACCGCAAGGACGACAAGCCCAAGTACCTCTCCATGGCGCGCAAGCGCGGGATCGACGTTCTGATTCCGGACGTCAACTCTTCGGACATCGACTTCACTCCGGTCGGGGAGTCGATCCGCTTCGGGCTCTCGGCGGTGCGCGGGGTGGGAGAGGCGGTCGTCAGCAGGATAGTCGAGGCGCGCAAGGCCAAGGGCGACTTCATTTCGTTTCACGACTTCTGTCGCAAGGTGGACTACGCGTGCCTCAACAAGAAGACCGTCGAATCTTTGATCAAGGCCGGCGCGTTCGAGTCGCTGCACTCGACCGGCCGGCCGCACACGCGCAAGGGCTTGCTCGATTGCTTCGAGCTGATTCTCGGCGAGATCATCGACACGAGAAAGAAAGAGGACGCGGGCCAGCACTCATTGTTCGGCGCGGTCAATCTGGGCGACTCGGTCGTACAGGATGCCCCGATTTCGATGGAGGAGTTTCCGAAGCGGACCTTCCTTGCGCTGGAGAAGGAGGCGCTCGGTCTCTACGTGAGCGACCACCCTCTGCTCGGGGTCGAGGGCCTACTGGCGCGCATGACGGACTGTTCGTTGACGTCGCTCGGTGAACGCAAGGCGGGCGAGATCGTCAACGTCGGCGGTCTCGTGGCAGGTATCCGTAAGCGCGTCACCAAGAACGGGTCCGTGATGGTTCTGTTGGACTTCGAAGACGTTTCGGGGGCGGTCGTCGAAGTCGTGGTTTTCGCGCGCGCTGCCGAACAGTTCGCCGCGTTGATCGGTCCAGACGAGACCCTTCTCATTCGCGGCCGCGTGGACTTCGACGCGCGCGACGACTCGGTCAAGCTCATCGCGATGGAGATCACGAAGCCGAACCTCGAGGACCGGCCCCTGGTCATCAACCTCACTGCCGAAGCCTGCACTGCGGGAGTCGTGAGCCAGCTCAAAGATGTGTTGAGCTCGCATCCCGGTTCGACCCAGGTATTCCTCGAGCTGGCTGCGAGCCGGCAGCGCAAGACGGTTCTGCGGCTCGGCAGCGAGTTCTGGGTCGACTCGTCCAACGGCCTCGCGGCCGAGCTCAAGGTGCTGCTCGGAACCGACGCGCTCATCTCCCTGTAGGGGTGGCGTCGCTTCGTTTTCCGGCGCTCGGCGATGGGGTCGTGGCCCTAAGGCGCTGGCGCCTCGACGATACCGACGAGCTGGTCGCGGCGCTTGACGACCCCGAGGTATCGCTCTGGATCCCGGTAATTCCCTACCCCTACAGGCTCGAGGACGCACTTGCTTTCTTCGACCTCGTCGACCGGGAATCCGATGCGGGCCGGATGGTGGCCGGGGCGATCGTCGACGCCGGCGACGGGCGTCTGCTCGGTGGCATCGGCCTCTCGAGCGTCAGCCGTCTCAACGCCAGCGCGGAGGTCGGTTACTGGGTCGCGGCGAGCGAGCGCGGCCGAGGGGTCGCGGCGCGCGCGACGTCGTTGCTAGTCGAGTGGGGTTTCGCCGAGCTCGAGCTGGATCGCATCGGCTTGCTCGCGGACGTCGACAACGTGGCGTCCCGGCGGGTCGCAAGAAAGCTCGGGTTCATCGAGGAGGGAGTGCTCCGCTCACACCTGATGACGAGACGAGGCAGGAGGGCCAGCGTTTTGTACGCGCGCCTCTCCGGGGATCCGCCGCACGAAGCAGTCTCGTCCGCTCTTCCTGCGCGCGTCACCCTCATCACTCTCGGAACGCGCGACCTCGACCGCATGCGCGCCTTCTTCGAACGCCTGCACTGGCCGCTCTGGACCATGGCCGAGGACGGTTTCACCGGCTATCTGACGGCCGGCGCCATGCTCGCGCTCTACCCGTTCGAGTCTCTGGCCGACCTCAGCGGCGCCGACAGGGCGGGCGAGGACGACTGGTCTGGAGTGACCCTGGCGATCAACGTCGAGTCGCGCGAGCTGGTGGACGAGGCTCTCGAGGCCGCCCGCGTAGCGGGGGCCGAGATCGTGGTGAAGGCGGTTGACGCAGAGTGGGGTGGTCGCAGCGGTTGCTTCGCCGATCCGGAGGGCAACCGCTTCGAGGTTGCGTGGATGCCGGGCTCGTCGTTCGACGCGCGCGGAGCGCTCATCGTCCCGAGCCCGGACGAGGACTGACGAGAGCCTGCTACGACGCCGGCTTGATGTTCTGATTTAGCCGGAACAGGTTTCCCGGGTCGTAGCTCTTCTTGATGTCGGTCAGGCGGTTGAGGTTCTGGCGGTAGTTCGCCGCGACCCGGCCCCCGTCGTCCTCGGACATGAAGTTCACGTAGCCGCCGCCCATTCCAAACGGGCGCAGCGGCTCGTAGTAGTCACGCCCCCACCGGATGTTGGCCTCGTCGTCGCCTGCATCGGGCCAGCTCGGGCCGAGCGCGACCGAGTAGTTCGCGTCGCGGTACGCGAACGCGGTCTCGTCGGGATCGATCCGCTGAGTCGCACCGTCGAGCGGGAAGAAGATGGTTGCGGTTTCGGGGCAAGGAATCCGCGCGCCGAATTCGAGATGCGCGTCGATGGCTTCGTCGGAGAGGTCCCGTGAGAAGAGCCCCTTCCAGTAGTGCCGGAGTCCGGGCGGCAACGTCTCGTCGAAGATGGTGTTGATCGCCGGATAGGGCATTCGTTCGATGTGCCGGCCGACCATGGGGGCCCACTCCCGAATCGGAGCAAGGACCTCTTCGCCCTCTTTCGACAATCCGTTCCAACAGACGATCACGGCCGCGACTGGCCTGCCGTGCCACTCCTCGTCGACGAAGGGAAGCGGCGGAGCCAGAATCAGTCCCAGGAGGAGGCCCAGTTCCTCCGGAGCGCCGCCGACGAAATCCCCATAGCGTCGGAGCACGTCTCCCTCCAGGGGGAAGACGATGAGTCCGGCCAGCACATCTGTGACCGGGTGCATCCGGAACTCGAACGAGGTGACGACGCCGAAGTTGCCGCCCCCGCCGCGAAGAGCCCAGAACAGGTCCGCGTTCTGCTCCTCGCTGCACGTCAGTCTCTCGCCGGTTGCGGTGACCAGCTCGGCCGAGAGCAGGTTGTCGCAGGAGAGTCCGAAACTGCGCGCGAGATAGCCCATGCCGCCCCCCAGCGTGAGGCCGCCCACGCCGGTCGTCGATACGACCCCGCCCGTGGTGGCGAGACCGAAGGAGTGGGCCGCCTCGTTGAACTCACCCCAGGTGCAACCACCCTGGACGCGGGCGACCCGCCGGCCGGGGTCCACCTCGACGGCCCTCATCGCCGAGAGATCGATAACCAGGCCGTCGTCGACCGTGCCGAACCCGGCAACGCTGTGAGAACCGCCACGAACCGCGAGAGGGAGGCGATGCTCGCGCGCGAGGTTCACCGTGGCGATGACGTCGTCCACACCGTCGACCCTGGCTATGAGTGCCGGTCTGCGCTCGATCAGGGCGTTGTAAACGGCTCGGGCCCCGTCGTAGTCGGCGTCGCCCGGCGAATTCACGTGACCCCGAAGGGTTCCCGGCGCGAGAGTCACCTGCTGTTCCATCGTCGCTCCTTGCATCTGCGGGCGTCAGCAACCACAGGCCACGATATGTAGCCATAGGCGCGAAAACATCGCGAGAAACAACCAATTCACTGCGGCGGCAGGTGGGCGAAACTACCCACGGCTGGCGGAGGACGGTTTAGGCCAGGTCGTGCTCGAACGCGAACGCGGTTGCCGCGGCCCGCGATGAAACGCCGACTTTGTTGAAGATGTTGTTCAGGTGTCTCGCCACCGTGTTCTCGCTCACGACGAGCTCTTCGGCGATGGCGCGGTTGGACCTTCCGGTTGCCACGAGCTTCAGGACCTCGGCCTCGCGCGGGGTGAGGCCGGAGGGGCGGGTGACCTTACCCGATAGCAGCTCCGCGGTTCTTCGGAGGTCCGCGCGGGCGCCCAAACGCTCGAAGGTCCTGAGAGCCACCTGGAACTCGAGCCGCGCTCCCTCCTCGTCCTTTTCTCTGCGACACGCCGTACCGAGAAGCAGTCGTGAGCGCGCGACCTCGTAGGGCGCATCGACCTCTTGCCACAGCGCGATCGAGGTGCGGAGGTGTGTGAACGCCGCGCCGAGCTCGTCGGTCGCAAGCGACAGAGTCCCGCGCGCTCCCGCGGCCGCGGCGAGGAGAGCCGGAGATGCGAACCGCTCGGCGATTGCCTCGAGCTCATCGCAGGCCGAGCAAGCGATGTCGACATCGTTCTCGGCGAGAGCGACGTCGACCTGCGCGACGAGAAGCCGTACCCGCGCAAGATCGTTGGCCGGCCGGCCCTCGAGAGCGGATCGAAGTTCGCCTGCCGCCGCCGCGACCCTCCCGCGCGCGAGATGAACCAGAGCGAGGCCCGGTTGAGGTGTGGCACCGAGTTCGTGGCACCGCTCGAACAACTTCGTTGCGGTCTCGAGGTCTCCCATGCGTCGCCGGATCTCGCCCGCGGTGTAGAAGGCCTCGGCGGCTGCGTGTGGCTGGTAGGACAGCAGCTCATCGCAGGTTCTCATCGCCTCGGCCTCGGCCTCGGACCAGCGGCCGCGCAACGCCGCGATCTCGACTCGGTGGATGCGGCACAGACCCCAGTAGGGCGCCGAGGAGGTAGATAGGCTGTTGCACCAGCGCATCGCAGCATCGGTCCACTCGCTCGCCCGCCGGAGATCGGCGAGTTCCCAGCACGCGCCGATCACGTTGCAGTAGATCCAGCCCGTGATCATGGGGCTTAGCTCACCTGCCACGACCGAGCACATGGCCTCGTCCAGGAGTCCGACACCCTCGCCGGCCAGCCCGGCCGAGATCAGGCAGCGTCCCTGTAGCTCGATACCCATGCTCAGCAGATCTGGGCTCGAGAAACGCCGGCCGAAGGAGGTCGCTCGTTCGGCCAGCTCGCGAGCCTCGACGAACCGACCACTCCACCTGGCGATCTCGGCCTCCGCGAACTTCAGCCAACCGCGTTCGATACAATCGGGCTCGCCCTCGAGGTGACGGTGAGCCCGCCTCAACCAACCCGCGGCAACGGCTTCGTCGCCGCCGATTACATACTCGTAGAACAGCGCCCAGGCCCCCATCGCCGCCCTGCGATCGTCCCCCGCGTCGGCGTGCGCGGTGTACGCGCGCCGTCGCGCCGCAATCGAGTCCTCGACGCGGCACATCCACCATGCGGCGTCGGCGAGGGCATCGAGATCGTCGGGACCGAGCGCTGCGGGGTCGATGGCAGTCAGGGCCGCGAAGGCCTCGGGCCACGACGCACGACGAACCGCGTCGCGCGCCCGATCGATGTCCACCATCTCCTGGGCCACGCAGCGCTCCTCTGGGGGTCTCCGGGGTCGCTTTGCTTATCAGCGTAATACCGGCCGGCTTCGGTGACCATGCGGCCGCTGCGCTCTCGCGCCCTGTACGCGATGCTTGGGCGATGCCGTGCTACCGCTGCGGTCGGATTCAAACCGATCCGGTCAAGGGCGCGTCACCGTGGGGGCGAGGGGTGGTCGAGGGTTCGCAGATCCTGATCTGCCCCGAGTGTCAGACGAGTGACCCGGAGTGGCCGAGATCTCTCGACGCATGCCCGCGCTGCGGCGGAACCCGGCTGTCCATCGTGATGGGCTCCATCGTGTGCCGATCGTGTAATGCCGACTGGACCGGAGGGTAGGCAGGAAGGGCAACCGGTCTCGCCGAGCCGACCCCTTCGTTCTGCGGTCTCGCCGAGCCGACCCCGCCATTAGTCTCACTGGATGCTCGAGCTAATCGACGGCCGGCAACAGGCCACACCGGTCCACATCCGGCGACCGAGCGCAGTCGGCTCGACCGCGCAGGCGGAGCGCGTCGCCCGCGAGGTCGTTGCGGACGTCAGGCTACGCGGCGACGCGGCGCTGGTCGAGTACACCGAGCGGTGGGACCAAGCGACCCTCACACCCGACCGCATCAGGGTGGATCCAAACGAAATCCTGAAGGCCCGCAATCTCGTGCCACCGGAACTGCTCGAGGCGTTGCAGGTGATGGCCGACCGCCTGCGCTCCACGTGCGAGAGGCAGAGGCCCGAGGAGTGGACCGATCAACGCGACGACGAGTTCACAGGGGAGTTGATCCGCCCACTTCGGCGCGCCGGCATCTACGCGCCCGGAGGGCGTGCCACCTATCCGTCGAGCGTCATCATGGCCGCGGTGCCGGCTCAGGTCGCCGGAGTGGAGGGCATCGCCGTCTGTTCGCCGCCGAGAAACGACAACGAGATCGCCGAAACCGTTCTCGCGGCGTGTGCCGTCGCAGGAATTGACGAGGTCTACCGGGTCGGAGGGGCTCAGGCGATCGGAGCGCTCGCCTACGGGACCGAGTCGGTGCGACCGGTCGAGAAGGTTGTCGGTCCCGGCAACCTGTACGTCACCTACGCGAAGCGCGCGGTCCACGGGTGGGTCGGGATAGACGCCGAGGCGGGCCCGACCGAGATCGCGATCGTGGCCGACATCTCGATGGACGCGGCCGTGCTCGCGACCGACCTGATCGCGCAGGCGGAGCACGGCCCCCATGGAACTCACGTCCTCATCACATGGGTCCCCGAGCTGCTGGAGGCCGTAACCGAGCACCTCGATCGGGTCGTTCTCATGCACGAGCGATCCGACGAAGTCGAGAACGCGCTGATCGAAGGTGGTCGCGGAGTGCTGGTGCGCGACCCTCGCCAGGCGCTCGAGACCGTCAACGCGTTCGCCCCGGAACACCTCGAGTTGTGCTTCTCGGGCGCGCTCGATTGGCTCGAGGGGATTCGCAACGCCGGTTCGGTGTTCGTCGGCAACTATTCGCCGGTTCCAGTGGGGGACTACGTCGGCGGAACCAACCACATCCTTCCGAGCGGCGGCACCGCTCGGTGGGCCTCCGGGCTCGGGGTTAACGACTTCGTGAAGCGGATCTACGTTTCCGGGTACGAGCCGAGCGCGCTCCGGCGAATGCTCCCCTACATAGGGGCACTGAGCGAAGCCGAAGGCCTTCCCGCCCACAAGCGCGCCGTGGCCCTCCGGTTGGAGGGCGGTGGGAGCCTTCGATGACGCGGCCCCCACTAAGCCCGCGCCCCGACCTCGCCGACCTCGAACCCTACGTCTCTCCTCAACGGCCGGCGCGCTGGCGAATGAACACGAACGAGTCGCCCTACCCGCCGCCCCCCGGTCTCATTGACGAGCTGTCCGAGCGAATGGTCGCGCTGGCGCTGAATCGCTATCCCGACAAGGACGCTCATGGGCTCTTTCAGGCACTCGCCGATTACGCGGGTTGGTCGGTCGACGGGCTGTGGGCGGCGAATGGGTCGAACGAGGTCTTAATGCACCTGTTCCTCGCGTACGGGGGGCCCGCGCGTACGGTGCTGACGTTCGAGCCCACCTACTCTCTCCACTCGCTGATACCGCGCATCGCCGGCACGCGCATTCGCAACCTGTGGCGTGATGAGGACTATGGCATCGACCTCGAGGCCGCCCTCGATGAGATCGAACGCAACGCCCCCGACATCGTCGTCGTATGCTCACCGAACAACCCCACGGGGAATTGCGAACCACTGACCACGGTGAGGGCCCTGCTTGAGGCCGCTCCGGGACTCGTCGTGGTCGACGAGGCCTACGGTGAGTTTGCCGATCCCGACGAGTCTGTGCGCCCGTTGCTCGACGAGCACCGCAACCTGGTGCTCGTGAAGACGTTCAGCAAGGCTTGGAGACTCGCCGGGGCTCGGCTTGGCTTCATGGTCGCCGATCCCGCGCTGCTGGATGGAATAGGGCGCGTCCGGCTCCCCTATCATCTGTCGACGCTGACGCAGGCGGTGGGAGAGCTGGCACTCCGTTACTCGGACGAGACCCTGGGGTTGGTGGAATCGATCACCGAGCAGCGAGATCTCCTGTCGGTCGAGCTCCAGGCAATGGGAATCAAGACCTTCCCCTCGCGCGCCAACTTCGTGTTGTTTCAAACCGATGATGCAGACGCGGTTTTCAACCGGTTGCTCGAACGCGATGTGCTGGTCCGCAACTACTCGTCGAACCCCGCCCTCAGGGGCTGCCTGCGAGTGACCGCGGGCCTTAGCGAGGAGACGGATGCTTTTCTCGAGGCGATGGGGGCGATCCTTGACGAGTCCTAGTCCGCGGCGGTCGAGCCTCTCGCGTTCGACGAACGAGACCCAGATCTCCATCGAGCTCTCGCTCGACGGCGGCGAAGTAAGCGCGGCTACGGGCGTGCCGTTCTTCGATCACATGCTGGATCAGTTGGGCCGTCACGCGAACCTTGGTCTCCGCGTCAAGGCCACGGGTGATCTCGATATAGATGCGCACCACACCGTCGAGGACACGGGGGTCGTACTGGGGGAAGCGCTGACCGAAGCGCTCGGGGAAAAGCGCGGCATCCGTCGCTACGGCGACGCGCTCGTGCCGATGGAGGAGGCGCTCGCGCAAGTTGCGCTCGACATCTCCGGTCGCCCGCTGCTCGTCTACGACGCGGCGATACCCTTCGAGGCCGTTGGCCAGTACGACACTGCGTTGACCGAGGAGTTCCTTCAGGCCCTCGTACGTTCCGCCGGCTTGACCCTGCACGTCAGGTTGCTCGCGGGACGTAACGCCCACCATATGGTCGAAGCCACATACAAGGCCCTGGCGCGGGCGCTCGGGGATGCTGTGAGACTCGACGAGCGGTCCGGGGACTCGGTGCCGTCCACAAAAGGAGTTCTGTGAAACCATCGGTCGCCGTCCTCGATTACGGCATGGGCAACCTTCGCAGCGTCGCCAAGGCCCTCGAGGCCGCGGGGGCGAACGCCCTGGTTACGTCGGACACGTCGGAGGTTCTCAAGAGCGAGGCCCTGTGCGTTCCTGGACAAGGCATCTTCGGCCGCTGCATGGCCAACCTCACGTCGGCCGGGCAGGACGACCTCGTTAGGGGATGGATCGAAGACGGGCGGCCCTACCTGGGCATCTGCCTCGGCATGCAGATTCTGTTCGAATCGAGCGAGGAACGCGGGGCCGGCTCGGCGGGACCGCAGGAACAACGCGGGGCCGGCTCGGCGGGACCGCAGGAACAACGCGGGGCCGGCTCGGCGGGACCGCAGGAACAACGCGGCCCCATTACGGGGTTGTCGGTTCTCCCGGGTGAGGTGAAACGACTGCGCGGCGACGTGAGGGTGCCCCACATGGGGTGGAGCGAGGTGAACGGGGAGCACTTCTACTTCGATCACTCCTACGCGGTCTTCCCCGCGGACGACTCGTTCGTCACCGGGTGGTGCACCCACGGCCGGAGGTTCGCCGCGATGGTCATGCGCGGCTCCATGACGGCGGTTCAGTTCCATCCCGAGAAGAGCGGCGCTGCGGGGATCGCGCTGCTGGGAGGGTGGCTCGCCACCGCAGCCATAGGGGCCGGCACCGCATGAACTTCACCGTGTATCCGGCGGTGGACATCTCCGAGGGCAAGTGCATTCGCCTCCTGCAGGGGCGCTTCGGCACGGAGACCGTCTATAGCGACGATCCGGCCGAGGTCGCGCTCGGTCTCGCCAAGGCGGGGGCCCGGTGGCTCCACATCGTCGACCTCGACGGCGCCAGAACCGGTGTGGGCGCGAACCGCGACCTCGTGCTCGAGGTCGTCCGAAATGCCGCGTGTCCTGTGCAGGCGGGCGGCGGGCTCCGGGGCATGGACGACGTCGTCGAGGTGCTGGCCGCGGGTGCCAGCCGGGCCGTGCTCGGGACCGTCGCCCTCGAGGACCCGGCCGAGCTAAGACGAGTGTGCAAACGCTTCGGAGAGCGCGTCGCGGTCTCCCTGGACGCGCGCGGGGACGAGCTCACCAGCCATGGCTGGACGGTGGGATCCGGAATGCCTTTGCTCGACGCGGTGCGAGTCTTCTCCGAGGCGGGTGTGTCG
This sequence comes from Actinomycetota bacterium, assembly GCA_050693895.1. Lineage (GTDB taxonomy): Bacteria > Actinomycetota > CADDZG01 > CADDZG01 > WHSQ01 > WHSV01. Next base: position 63,608 of record JBOGWS010000104.1, read on the forward strand.
ATGTTCATCTACACGGACGTGTCGCGCGACGGGACGATGTCCGGTCCCAATCTCGCCGGGGTGTCGCGCCTCGCACAAGAGACGTCCCTGCCCGTGGTTGCCTCGGGTGGCGTCGGAACGCTCGACGAGTTGCGCAAGGTCGCCCAGCTCCACGACATCGGGGTGCGCGGGGCGATCGTGGGCCGCGCTCTCTACGAGGGAAAGTTCAGCGTCATCGAGGCGGTGCGTGCTGCGGACGAGGTCGCGTCGGGGAAATACGAGCCGCGGATCGTCCCCGATGGTTGCTAAACGAATCATTCCCTGCCTCGATGTAGACAAGGGCCGCGTCGTGAAGGGCGTGAGGTTCGTCGAGCTGCGGGATGCGGGCGACCCCGTGGAGTTGGCGGCTCGCTACGATGCTGAATCCGCGGACGAGCTCGTCTTTCTCGACATCACGGCGAGCCACGAGAGTCGAGAGCTCATCTACGAGGTGGTCGCCCGGACGGCCGAGACCGTGTTCATCCCTCTGACGGTGGGCGGCGGCGTCAGGACCGTGGGCGACGTGAGGCGGCTGCTCGAAAGCGGCGCGGACAAGGCGGCGATGAACTCGGCGGCGGTGCGGCGGCCGGAGGCGATTACCGAGTCGGCGGACGAGTTCGGCTCGCAGGCGATCGTTGTCGCCATCGACGCGCGGAACTCGGGCGAGGGGACCTGGGAGGTCTTCGTCGACGGCGGACGCACCCCCACGGGCCTGGACGCGGTGCGATGGGCGCGCAGAGCCGAGGAGCTGGGGGCGGGCGAGATCCTGCTTACCTCGATGGACCGGGATGGTACGAGCGAGGGATTCGACCTCGAACTCACGCGGTCGGTAAGTGGCGCCGTCGGCATCCCGGTGATCGCCTCCGGGGGCGCGGGGACGCCGGACCACCTCGCGGATGCCGTGGACCCCGCGCGCGGCGATGCAGAAGCTGCTCTCGCCGCATCCGTGTTTCATTTCGGAACCTTCTCGGTAACAGATGCGAAACGGGCACTAGAGCGCCGCAACCTCCCAGTTAGGATGCCGGCGTACGAACGGAAGGCAGACGATCGATGACCACCCATCTGTTGTACGACAGCGCCACGCGGAGTCCAGAGGTCCGCCACGAGATCTCGGAAAATATCGGCGACGAAGTCGCCTTCCTGGATCACGACGGTCATCGAATAGTCGCGGGGCCCAGTCTCGAAGCGGAGGTTTTCGCCAAAAGGGAGGACGTCGTCGATGAGTTCTGGAGCTACATCGATCTTGGCCTCGAGGCCCTGAGGGCCGACGACGGTGTCCCGGCCACCGCCATCGGCGCCGAGCTCGTTGTTCGGGCCGTTCAAAGACTCGGGGTCGACGAGGTCATCGTGCCGCCCACGTTCCGCGTCCAGGTCGCCGACCTCCTTCGAGCGCGCGGAGTGCAGGTGATCGTCGACTCCGACTCGTGGGCCGCCCGTCGTCGCCGCAAGACGCCCGCCGAGCTCGAGGGCTGCGAGCGGGCCCAGCGCTCCGCGGAAGTCGCCATGCTCAGCGCCGCTCGCATGCTGCGCGAAGCCGAGCCCACGACGGAGGGTCGCCTTAGGTTCGAGGGTGAGATCCTCACCGCCGAGTGGGTGCGCGAGGCTATGACCGCGGTGTTGGTGCAGCAGGGGACCGACTCAGACGAGATCATCGTGCAGTCGGGCGACGCGTGCCTGAAGGGTCACGACCCCGGATCGGGCCCCATACTGCCCAACGAGTCGTGCATCATCGACGTATTCCCTCACGACCGCCGTACCGGGACGTTCTCTGACATGACCCGCACCTTCGTTCCCGGCCGTCCCTCCGACGACCTCGTCAAGCTCCACCACCACTGCAGGGAGGCTCTGAGCTTGGCGCTCGATGCCTGCCGGCCGGGCACCGACGACCTCTACGGGCGTGTGGCGGACTTCATGAACTCGCACGGGCACCCGAGCCAGCTGCACCCGCGCGGGGCGGGCTCGGCCGGGGCGGGCTCGGCCGGACCGCAGACTAATCAGGGCTTCTTCCACGCTCTCGGCCACGGCGTGGGGCTCGAGGTACACGAACGCCCGTTCTTGGGCCGGCGTTGCGAGGCACTGGTGCCGGGCGACGTCATCGCGTTGGAGCCGGGTCTTTACTACGAGGGCGTTGGGGGAGTGCGGCTCGAGGACACGGTTCTGATCACCGACGACGGGTTCGAGTTCTTCACGGACCCCTATCCCTACGATCTCGAGCCGTGAGCGACGATGCGAACCCAGTCCAGTCGGCCGACGACCTGAGCTATGGCCCGGACGGGCTCCTGCCCGTCGTCGTGCAGGACGCCTCGACCAAAGAAGTGCTCATGCTCGCCTACGCGGACGCCGAGGCGGTGCGCCGGACCATCGACACCAAGACGACCTGGTTCTGGAGCCGGTCGCGTCGTGAGTACTGGAACAAGGGAGCGAGTTCCGGCAACCTCCAGACGGTCGTCGAGATTCGCTACGACTGTGACGCCGACACCCTTCTCGTGCTCGTCGACCCCGCCGGTCCCGCTTGTCACACGGGCGAACGATCGTGCTTCTTCCGGGGTCTCGAGTCGAAAAAGACAGCCGAACGCCGGGACTAGACCTTGAGCAGTCACCGGCCCGACCGGATCACCTTCAGGAATCTCGCCGCGCATCACCGGATCGTGCCCGTATGGCGCGAGGTGCTGGCCGATGCGGTCACGCCGGTGGCCGCCTGGCTGAAGTTGGCCGGTGGCCTGCCGAACGGGTTCCTGCTCGAGAGCGTGGAGGGAGGCGAGCGGTGGGCGCGCTACTCGTTTCTCGGCGGAGACGCCTTCGCGACCGTAAAGGCCGCCGGGGGGAGGCTGACGGTGGAGGGTGCGCCGCCCGTGCGGCCCCAGAGTGACGAGCCCGCCTTCGCCTATCTCAAGCGACTGGCGGCGGAGTGCCGGGCACCCTCCATCGAGGGCCTCCCTCCGCTCCACGGCGGAGCCGTCGGGTATCTCGGTTACGACTGCGTGCGCGAGCTCGAGCATCTGCCGGACGCCCCTGAAGACGATCTAGGGCTGCCCGACCTGGCCCTCATGCTGACCAGGACCCTCGTCGTCTTCGATCATCTCTTGCAACGGGCCTTCGTGATCACGAACGTAGTCAGTGGGGGCGACCCCGGCGACGCCTACGACGAGGCGACTCAGCGCTGCGACGAGACGGTCGAGAGACTGGCCGCCCCCGTGGTCGTTCCACCGCTCGACCTGGGCCTCCCGGCCGAACTACCGCCCTATGTGGTGAGTGCGGGCGACGATGAGTACGCGGGGTGGGTCGAACGCTCGATAGAGCACATCCGTGCGGGCGACGTCTTTCAGGTGGTGCCCTCGCGTCGCTTCTCGGTGCCGCTCGCGGGCTCCGCGTTCGACGCCTACCGGGTGCTGAGGACGCTCAACCCCAGCCCCTACATGTACTACCTGCGGTGGGCCGCAACCGAGCAGCACGACGCCTTCGACATCGCGGGCGCCTCGCCGGAGCCGCTCGTACGTGTGACCGGAGACCTCGCGGTGTCCCGGCCCATCGCCGGCACGCGGCGGCGCGGGGCTTCGGAGGCGGAGGACGATGCCCTCGCCGACGACCTTCTGGCGGACCCCAAGGAGAGGGCCGAGCACGTGATGCTCGTCGATCTGTCCCGAAACGACCTCGGACGCGTGAGCCGCTACGGAACCGTGACGGTGGACGAGCTGATGACAATCGAGCGCTACAGCCACGTGATGCACATCGTTTCCTCGGTCAGCGGGCGACTGAAACCGGATTGCGACGCCTTCGACGCCCTGGCGGCCTGTTTTCCCGCGGGCACGATGTCCGGAGCGCCCAAAGTTCGAGCCATGGAGATCATCGACTCACTCGAGCTAACCCGGCGGGGCCCCTACTCGGGTGTGGTCGGTTACTTCGACTTCTCGGGAAACCTCGACACCTGCATCACGATCCGCACAATCGTTGCCACCGGTGGCCGTGCCTACGTCCAAGCGGGGGCCGGGGTGGTGGCAGACTCGGACCCCGTCGCCGAGACGGAGGAGACCACGAACAAGGCCGAGGCGGCCCTGCGCGCGGTCGCCGGAGCCTCGAGCCTGGTTCCCATTGACCCCCCCGGAAGGGATTACCCGGCTTCGGGTTGAACTCGTCCCTTAGGCTTACGCAAGGCATTTTTCGGGCCCGAGGCCTAACCTCATCGTTCAACCGTTCCGATGAAAACCACCATGGGCCTCCGAGGGGGAGCTTCGTCGATGACTGAGGGAGTTGGATTCACCGAGTCGCTGGTCGAGCGAGCCCCGGTGGTCTTCTTCCGTCGCACCTCGGATCTGGACCTCGTCACCTACGTGAGCGCCAACTCGGCCAAGGTGCTGGGCTACGATCCCGCCGAGCTCGTCGGACGGCCGGGGGTCTGGGACGCGCGCATCCACGACGAGGATCGCCGGTGGTACCGCCGGGGTCTCGAGAGCGTCGTCAGCAGCGGCCAGAGCGAGGCGGAGTATCGCTGGTTGCGACCGGATGGGACCCCCATCTGGCTCCACTGCATCGAGTACCCGGACCGGGATGATACAGGCGAATTGGTGGGCACACTCGGCTACGCGACCGACGTGACCGAGCGAATGACGGTGCTCGCAGTGCTCCGGGGTGCACACGCCGAGATGCAGACCCTGAATGACGACCTGGCGCAGGCCCGCGACTCAGCCGAATCCGCGAACCGCGCCAAGAGCGAGTTTCTCTCGGGCATGAGCCACGAGATCAGGACCCCGCTCAACGCGATCCTCGGCTTCGCCCAGCTCCTAGGCATGGCGCGGCTGGGCGAGGACGAGCGGGAGGGCGTGGACGAGATCCTCAAGGGGGGTCGGCACCTTTTGAGCCTCGTAGACGAGGTGCTGGACATTGCCAGAATCGAGGCCGGCAATCTCTCGCTGAGCATCGAGCCGGTGCTACTCGACGAGGTCTGCCAGGAATGCATCGCCCTGGTGCGGCCACTGGCATCAACGAACGATGTGACCCTCGACGATCCGGACTTCGTCGACGGTCACTTCGTGATGGCCGACAGGCAGAGGGTCAAGCAGGTGCTTCTTAACCTGCTGAGCAACGCCATCAAGTACAACCGCCCCCAGGGGTCGGTGTCGCTGCGGATTCAGGCCAAGGGCGAGCAGGTGGCCGTGAGCGTGCGCGACACGGGGATGGGAATCCCCCGCAACAAGATGGAAGCATTGTTCAAACCGTTCGACCGTTTGGGGGCCGAGCAGACCCTGATCGAGGGAACCGGTCTCGGCCTTGCACTCTCACGGCGGCTGGTCGAGGCCATGGACGGTCGCATCACGGTGTCCTCGAAGCCGGGCGAGGGGTCGGTCTTCTCGGTGCACCTCGCCTGCGCGGATGTACCGGAGCCCCTGGCCGCGCCCACGGACGTAAAGGGCCCCGGAGAGGTCGAGTTCGACCTGCTGCCCGAGCGAACGATCATCTACGTCGAGGACAACCTCAGCAACCTCAAGCTCGTCGAGCACATCCTCGAGCGACGGCCCCGGGTCAAGCTTCATGCGGCTCTGCAGGGCCGCATGGGGCTCGATCTCATTCGCCAACACCACCCCGAACTCGTTCTTCTGGACTTGAACCTGGCGGACATCGACGGCGCCGATGTGCTCAAGAGCCTCATGGAGAACCCGCAAACGGCGGGCATTCCCGTGGTCGTCATCAGCGCCGACGCGACGGAGAGGCGCGTTCAAGAGCTAATCGACGCCGGCGCGCGCGAATACCTCACCAAGCCGCTCGACGTCGGGCGCTTTCTAGCCGTGCTCGACTCGCTTCTGTGGCCGGGTCAGGACTCTACGAAGACGATGCGCAGATCGGGATGAGACGAAGCGGTTGGGCCGATCTCTCGCTCGGCCGCAAGGGCGTCGTTGTTGTCGCCCTCCCCCTGGTGGCGTTGGTCGTCAGCACTTTGACCTATCTGTGGGTCGAACGCGAAGAGGAACGGTTGCAGGAGGGTGTTGCGCGCACCTTCGACGTGCGAGACGAGATCCAGCAGGTGGCCCGGCTATTGCTCACCGCGGAGACCGGTGCGCGCGGCTTTGTTCTGACGATGGATGAATCCTTCCTGGGTCCCTACGAGCGCGCCGTAGATGAGTTGCCGTCCGGACTAGAGAGGTTGAGTGACCTCGTCGAAGACAACCCCGACCAGAATCAGCGAGCCGCGCGTATCGAGGACCTCGCGGACGAACGATTGGCCCTCATGGGCCAACTGGTCGGGTCGGCGGATGGAGCGATGACCGCCGCCCGGAGAGACGATCTGCTGACCGAGTCCAAGGCCGTCCAGGACCGGCTGCTGGCAGAGTTGAGCGCGATGCGGCAAGAGGAGAACCGACTCCTGGCGATCCGCATTCGCAACGTCGACCGGATACAGGATGCTGCACTGCTCGCCATCGCCGGTGGAGGCCTTCTGGGTCTGCTTGGAGGACTTGCCGCGATGGCGATGTTCACGAGTGGAGTGGTGAAGCGCGTACAGCGGCTCGAGGATAACGCGCGCCGTATCGACGAGGGCCGGGACCTGCTCCCCATGGCGCGGGCGAACGACGAGATAGGCCGGCTCGGCAAGCAGATCGAAGCCTCGGGAAGTCTGCTGGACGCACGTCAATCCGAGCTTCATGAGGCGCGGACGTTTCTCGAGCAACTGATAGAGCGCAGCCCCGTCATCATCTTTCGGCGCGATCCCAAGAACCTGAGAACGACGTTCATCAGCTCGAACATCGAGCGAATCCTCGGTTACACCCCCAAGGAGATGATCGAGGACGAGGACCTGTGGTCCGAGAGTGTCCACCGGGACGACATCGACCGAGTCGATGGGCAGACGCGAGAGGCGTTGCAGAGCGGCGCCACGAGCCTGACTCGTCCGCGCTTTCGCTTCAAGCGAAAGGACGGGGATTGGGTGTGGCTCGAATCGGTCTTGCGAATCGATTACGCGGACGGCGTGGCCAAAGACATGCTCGGTTACGCAATGGACGTAACGAACCGTCACATGATCGAGGAGGAACTGGCCGAGAGGGAGCTGACGCTCAGCACCATCCTCGACACGTCTCCCGATGTGATCGTCATCACCGACGAGCTCGGGAGCCGTCGCTACGTGAGTCCGTCGATCACAGATACGCTCGGTTACACGGTCGAGGAGGCACTCGGCGGCGGGCCCGAGGCCGTGCATCCGGAGGATCGACGGCTGGCGGTAGAGCAGGTCCGGCGCGCCTCGGCCGGGGAGACGGCCGTGAGGGCGCGCTATCGGATGCGGCACAAGGACGGACGGTGGGTGTGGTTGGACGTGCGCGCTCAGCGTTTGGTCATGCAGGACACAGGCGATCGCAAGAAGCGAGACGAGATCATCCTGTACGCGCGCGAGGTCACTGCACAGGTTGAACTGGAGGACGAACTGAGACGCGCGCGAGATGAAGCCGAGAGCTCGTCGCGCGCGAAGAGCGAGTTCCTGTCGCGCATGAGTCACGAGTTGAGGACGCCGCTGAACGCAATACTGGGTTTCGCGCAGATACTCCAGATGGAGGGGCTTGACGACTTCTCTAAGGACAGCGTGGAGGAGATCCTCAAAGGAGGACGCCATCTACTCGACCTGATCAACGAGGTGCTCGACATCGCGCGGATCGAGACGGGGAAGCTCGGACTTTCTCTCGAACCGGTACAGCTCAACGCGGTCGTTCACGAGAGCATGGGACTCGTGCGCCCGCTAGCCGCTCCGCGCGGGATCGTTCTGAAAGGCCCCACAGACATCCCGAGCAGCTGGTATGTCATGGCGGACAGGCAGCGCGTCAAACAGGTGCTCTTGAACCTGCTGTCGAACGCGGTGAAGTACAACCGCTCGGGCGGGCACGTCGAGTTGACGTGCGAGCCGACGGAGCAGGGTCACATGCACATCAAGGTTGCCGACACGGGGCCCGGAATCCCTCCCGAGCGAATGGATCTTCTCTTCAGTCCATTTGAACGGTTGGGTGCCGAACACACGGGGATCGAGGGAACGGGACTCGGCCTTGCGTTGACGAAGGTGCTCATCGAGGCGATGGGTGGGGCGATTCATGTCGAGAGCTCGCCGGAACGCGGGAGCAAGTTCACCGTCAGCCTGCTGCTTGTCGAGGAACCCACGGACCGCTTGAATGTCGTCGCGCTGCCCACCGAGGCGGACGCGAGCGCGAGGCCCTCGCGAACGCTCCTCTATATCGAGGACAACCTCTCCAATCTCAAGCTCGTCGAGCACATCCTCGCGCGGCGTCCCGAGGTGAGGCTCCACGCCGCGATGCAGGGCCGGCTGGGGCTGGAGCTGATACGGGAGCATCACCCCGATCTCGTCCTGCTCGATCTCAACCTGCCGGATATCTCGGGGGCCGAGGTTCTCTCTACGATGAGGGACGATGTGTCGACTCGGGATATCCCTGTCGTTATCATCAGCGCTGATGCGACGAGGCACCAGATCGACCGCCTGATGGAGGCAGGTGCCCGGGCATACATGACCAAGCCTCTCGACGTGAAGCGTTTTCTGGATGTCGTGGATGAATCGCTCGAGGACGACACGCTCAACGGATCGCGCACCGAGGCCGATGACAGGCGTTAACGTGCCAAAGGACTGATCAGTGACGGCTAGGGTTCTATATCTGGATGACAATCCGTCCAACGTCAAGTTGATGCGGATGGTCATGTCGATGCGAGGCGATACGGTGCTGACGGTTGCAGCCGACGGGGCTCGCGGTCTGGCCAGAGCTCGCAGCGAGCCGTTCGATCTCGTTCTCGTAGACCTGTACCTTCCCGATGCTCGCGGCGACGAGGTTCTGCGGCAATTGCGTTCGCACGAGTCAACGGCGGCGCTGCCGGCGGTGGTCGTGAGCGCCGAAGACGATGCCACGGTGGTACAGCAGGCGATGCAAGCCGGAGCCGACGCCTACATCACGAAGCCGTTCAACGTCGCCGAGTTGCTCGAGGTCGTCGACGGCCTGCTCGCGCAGCCCGTGCAGCCCAAGAACTCATGATCGGCCCGCGCGTTCTCGTCGTCGACGATCAACCGGCGAACGCGAGGCTTCTCGAAAGGATTCTGAAGTCGAACGGATACCCGGAGGTACTCACGACCACGGAATCCTCAGAGGTCCCCCAGATCTACAGGACGTACAGGCCGGACCTCATCTTGCTGGACCTGCACATGCCTGTGATGGACGGCTTCGAGGTACTGGAGCGGCTTCAGGCCATTACTGAGGGGGAGGCCTACCTACCGATTGTCGTGCTCACCGCAGACATAACGCCGGAGGCCCGGCGAAGGGCCCTCGCGACGGGGGCGAAGGACTTTCTCATCAAACCCTTCGACGCGGCGGAGGTCGTTCTTCGAATACACAACCTGTTGGAGACGCGCCGGCTACATCAGCGGTTGTCCGACCGAAACCGTGATCTCGAGATCAGGGTTTCCGAGCGCACCGAGCAGCTGGAAAGCGCTCGGCTCGAGATCCTCGAGCGCCTCGCCATCGCAGCCGAATTCCGGGATGACGACACAGGTGAGCACGTCCACCGTGTCGCCCACAACTCGGCGCTCGTCGCCGGCCGTCTGGGACTGCGACCCGAGGAAGTGGAGCTGATACGTCGATCGTCGACCTTGCACGACATCGGGAAGATCGGAATACCGGACGCCATCCTTCTGAAGCCGGGGAAGCTAACCGCGGACGAATTCACCACCATCAAGACGCACACCGTTATCGGATCCCAGATCCTTGGTGGCAGCGAGGTGCCCCCTCTCAGATGGGCGGAGGAGATCGCGCGGACGCACCACGAGCGCTGGAACGGCTCGGGCTATCCGAAGGGTCTATCGGGCGAGAGCATTCCGATCGCGGGCCGCATCGTGACGGTCGCGGACGTCTTCGACGCCCTGACTCACGACCGTCCCTACAAGAGAGCGTGGTCGGTCACCGACGCCGTGGCCGAGATCGAGTCGCAGTCGGGGAGGCAGTTCGACCCCTCCGTCGTCGCCGCCTTCCTCGATGTGACCAAGAGCGCCCGGGCGAGCTGACGACCCGGGCGGCGTGAAACTTAGCGCGCTCCTCGCCGGCGCATCGATCGTCGTGCTCGGTTGCTCCGCGAGCCCCTCGTCCGAGGTCGCGCGGCCCGACGCGCCCGGCCCCCCCGACCCCCGGCCGGAGGTCATCGAACGACACGCGACCCAGTTTGCGGACGAGCTTCCCGAGCGCCCGCCCGGCAGCAACGAGGAGCAGGTCGCGGCGAGCTACATCCTCGGCTTCCTTCAGCAGGCGGGCTACCCGGGACGGCTCGACGGGGTCCCGGTTGCGGATCTCGTGCGTTCGACCAACGTCATCGGAACCCCTCCTGAGGGTGCCACCCCGGAGTACCTCGTTGCGGTTCCCTACGGGACACCCCCGAACCAGGCGCTCGACGCCCGTTCGATCGGCGTTTTTCTGGAGGTCGCTCGCGCGCTCAGCGTGCGCGGGCTTGACCATCCGGTGGAGTTCGTGGCGCTCGGCGCCGAGTTCGCCGAACAGGAGAGGGGAACACTCGGCTCGGTCGCCATGGCGTCGTTGCTGCACGAGGAGTCGTTCGAGCCGCAGATCATCTACCTGTCCCCGGTCCTGTCGGGCGACGTCTTGTACGCGCAGGGACCTCTCGCGGGTGAGTTCGAACCGGACGAGGTGGCCAACGAACCCGCTCCGGACCGGGTCGCCCGCGCGGCGGCGGACGTCTACCGGACCGAGGGATTCGACGTCACGATCGTCGACGGGAACGCGGCAGAGGCGGCGGACACCTTGATCGAGTTCCTGTCCGAGCACTTCCGTTAGCGACGGTTAACCTCGCGCGCGATGTCCTACCTGGCGAAAATGCTCGAGTCGACCCGCACGCGCCTTGCCGAGTCCAAGCAGCGGGTGACGGTCGAGGCGCTCGAGCAGCGCCTCGCGGGAATCGATGAGCCGAGCTCGCTCAGTGCGGCTCTCGAGGGTCCGGGCGTTGCAGTGATCGCCGAGATCAAACGGGCATCGCCGAGCGCGGGCGTCTTCGACGCCAACCTCAGCGCGACCGAGACCGCGGCCGCTTACGCTCGCGGCGGCGCGGCGGCCATCTCGGTGTTGACCGAGCCGGAGTTCTTCAAGGGAAGTCTCGACGACCTGACGTCTGCTCGGACGGCGGGACTTCCGATTTTGCGAAAGGACTTCATTCTCGACCCCTGGCAGGTGCTCGAGTCTCGCGCCGCAGGTTCGGACGCTCTCCTGCTGATCGTGCGAGCTCTCGAACGGCGCGAGCTCGAGACGCTGCTGGCAGCGTGCAGGACCCTTCGCATGGATGCGCTGGTCGAGGTCTACGACGAACCCGAGATGACCACTGCGCTGGAGGCCGGAGCCACGATCGTCGGGGTCAACAACCGAGACCTCGAGTCCTTCGAAGTGGATCGCGAGCGCACCTTGAAGCTCGCTCCACGGGTGCCGGAGGGAGTGATCCTCGTCGGTCTCTCGGGGGTCAGTACACGATCCGACGTCGAGGAGCTTGGAGCAGCGGGCGCGCAGGCGGTCCTCGTGGGTGAGTCGCTCGTGCGGGCCTCCGACCCCGCGGCGGAGCTGCGCGCGCTGAGGGGCGAGTCGTGAGCTCCAGGTGGCCCGAGGTCGCCGAGAGCGGACGGTTCGGCCGGTTCGGCGGCCGCTATGTCCCCGAGGCTCTCATGGCGGCCCTCATCGAGCTCGAGAGGGAGTGGTCCTCGGCGCGCAACGACCCGGCCTTCGCCCGCGACCTCGACGGGCTTCTGGTAAACGTCGTCGGTCGTCCAACTCCCCTGTATTTCGCCCAGCGCTTCTCGGAGCGGGCCGGGTGCGAGGTGTGGCTCAAGCGCGAGGACCTCGCGCATACCGGCGCCCACAAGATCAACAACACGGTCGGGCAGATCCTGCTCGCCCGGCGCATGGGCAAGACCCGAATCATCGCGGAGACCGGAGCCGGCCAGCACGGAGTCGCCACGGCCACCGCTGCGGCCTACTTCGGCTTGCCCTGTGTGGTCTACATGGGGGCGACCGACGTCGCTCGTCAGCACTTAAACGTCGTTCGCATGGAAATGCTGGGGGCCGAGGTCGTTCCGGTCGAGTCCGGTTCGGCGACGTTGAAGGACGCGATCAACGAGGCTCTGCGCGACTGGGTAACCAACGTCGCCGAGACCCACTACATCATCGGGTCGGTCGTGGGCCCGCACCCGTATCCCGAGATCGTGGCCAGCCTTCAGAGGATCATCGGCGACGAGGCGCGCGCCCAGTTTCTAACAACCACCGGTCGTCTTCCGAATGAAGTTGTCGCATGTGTAGGAGGAGGATCGAACGCCGTCGGCCTCTTTCGCGCGTTCTACGACGATCCCGACGTGCGGCTCGTCGGAGTCGAGGCAGCGGGCGAGGGTCTCGACCGGCGGCACGGGGCATCCATCACGGCAGGCGACGCTGGCGTCCTTCATGGCGCTCGCAGCCTTGTCCTGCAGGACGCCGAAGGACTGATCGCGCACGCGCATTCGATCTCTGCGGGACTCGACTATCCGGGTGTCGGACCGGAGCATGCCTGGCTCGCCGAATCCGGACGAGCGAGCTATGCGGCGGTCACCGACGCCGACGCTGTCGCCGCATTCAGGGCTCTCGCGGCGAGCGAGGGGATCGTCTGTGCCCTCGAGCCCGCTCACGCACTCGCGCACGTGCTCGCGGCCGGACACTACGGTGGCCCCGTCCTGGTGGGGCTATCGGGGCGCGGCGACAAGGACGTCGCGACCCTGGCCGAGTACCTCGAAGACCATTCTCCGTGACCGAGCTGCTCACGCGTCTCGAATCGCTTCGGTCCGGTGGCCGAAAGCTCCTCGTTCCATATCTGATGGGCGGGTTTCCTCAGGCCGACGCCTATCCGGAGGCGCTTTCGGCCGTCGCCGAACACGCCGACGCGGTCGAGGTCGGACTCCCATACTCCGATCCCCTCATGGACGGCCCTGTGATCGCGTCGGCGGGGGAGCGCGTCATCAGGGACGGCGTCGGCCCGGCCCGGGTGCTCGATCTCACAGCCTCAATCGAGATACGGGTGCCGCGCATCGTCATGACCTACTACAACCCCATTCACCGCACGGGTGAGACCGAGTTCTGCCGACGGGCGGCGGAGGCAGGTTTTTCGGGACTGGTCGTCCCCGACCTGCCTCTCGAGGAGAGTGAATCGCTGCGTTCGGTAGCCGCCGAGTACGGGCTCGCCTGGGTGGGGCTCGTCGCGCCCACCTCGCCGCCGGAGCGCATCGCGGCGATAGCCGGGGCGACCACCGGATTCGTCTATGCCGTTTCCACCCTCGGGGTAACCGGAACCCGCGACGCGCTTGCGGCGAGCACTCAGCCGGTCGTTGCAGCCTGTCGGGCGGCCACCGACCTCCCCATTCTGGTGGGTATCGGCATCAGCAACGCGGAGCAGGCGCGCCACGCGGCCGCGACCGCCGACGGGGTCGTGGTCGGCAGCGCGGTGGTGCGTGTGGTGCTCGAGGAGGGGGCCCAGGCGGCGCGCGCGTTCCTCGCCGAGGTGCGGGGAAGCCTGGACTCGCCGTAGTTGTGCCCGAATTTTCCAGATCTGGCCGTTTATTTTGCTCGCTCTGGTGGTAATTCTTCTCTTCAGTCGAGCGTCAAACAGTCGAATGTCTGAGGGGGCGGTTGTGGCTCGAAATCCGGGGCCACCCGCGGAGGGCGTGACAGAGTTCGGGTAGCGCTAGCGACAGGGGATTTAGAGATGCGTCAGATCCAGATTCGCAAGGGTCGCAGGCCGAGGCCGTAGCCGTCCTCGGCCCCTCCTGACCGACCGGCTCAGCTCTTGGTCGAGGATCCGTTCTTGTCGGCGCTCGCGCTGCGCAACTTCTCCGACGAGACGAACACCGGGGTCAGGCAGACGGGGCACTCAGGAGATTCGGTGTCCTCGGCGTAAACCGTGCGCCGGCAGGCAGGGCAGTAGCACTGGATCACGCTCAACCGATTTTTCTCCTTGTCACGAGGTCCCCACTTGTGCTGTTCGAGCAAAATGCCCAAATTGCCGCGCGAACGCCATACGTAAGGTGCGCAACCGGACCCGCGACCGTTGGTCACCCCACGTTACTCGATACACTCACTTCGTTTCGTGGGCCTTTCTGCCCGGCCGGGATGGCGAAATGGGAGACGCGATGGATTCAAAATCCATTGTCCGCAAGGGCGTGCGGGTTCGAATCCCGCTCCCGGCACGGTTCCTGGGCAATCGCTCGATGTTGCTTGGGGGGGCGACCCCCCATTCCCCCCGATCCCAGGGGGCTTCGCCCCCCGGACCCCCCGCCTGTGGTCCTTCGTTGTCCCGGGCGTGTTGGGTCAGAGGTAGTGCTGTTCTAGGT
>JBOGWS010000105.1:0-13759 GCA_050693895.1 Actinomycetota bacterium
TTCGTGCGGCGCGTGGCGCTCACGGGCGTGGAGATCGACGACGCCACGTCGATCCTCTTCGAGTTCGCGTCGGGCAGCCTGGGCTACCTCGGTACGTCCTGGGTGCACGCGAACCGGACGGCGGTCATCACGGTGCACGGCACCGAGGCGCACGCCTGGCACGAAGCGGACGGCACACAGCTCTTCCTCGCGCGCCGCGGCCAGCCCGAGCGGGCGGCGGTGCCGCTGACCCCCGCGGATCCGCTGGTCGAGGAGCTCGCCGAGTTCGCGCGCTGCGTGCGGGACGGGGCGAAGCCCGAGGTCGGCGGCGAGGAGGCGACCGAGAACATCGCCGTGCTGGAGGCCATCGTCGAGTCGGCCCAGACCGGGCGCGCGGTGCGCCTGAATGGTGCGAGTCGAAAGACAGCGGGGGAACGATGACCGAGCTCATCAGCGAGACTCGCGACGGAATGCGCATCGACTGGGACGTTGCCATCCGTGCGGACGACGGCCTCGTCCTTCGCGCCGACGTCTATCGCCCGCTGCCGGAGGGCAAGTAACCGATCATCCTGACCTACGGCCCGTACGGCAAGTGGCTCCACTTCGAAGATCTCTACACCGACCAGTGGCGTCGCATGGTCGATCAGCATCCGGACGTTCCGGCCGGCTCCACGAACAAGTATCAGAACTGGGAGGTCGTCGATCCCGAGAAGTGGGTGCCGGATGGGTATGCCTGCGTGCGCGTCGACTCGCGCGGAGCCGGGCGCTCGCCGGGACACCTCGACATCTGGTCGGCGCGCGAGGCTCGCGACCTCTATCAGTGCATCGAGTGGGCGGCCGCACAGCCCTGGAGCAGCGGCAAGGTCGGGTTGAACGGGATCTCCTACTACGCCATCAACCAGTGGCACGTCGCGTCCCTCAACCCGCCTCACCTCGCTGCGATCTGTCCCTGGGAGGGCGCCGCCGACTGGTACCGGGACATGACGCATCACGGCGGAATCCTCTGCACCTTCTGGGCCAACTGGTACGACAAGCAGGTGATGGTCGTGCAGCACGGCCTCGGAACGAAGGGTCCCGCGAGTCAGATCACCGGCGAGCTCGCGGCGGGGCCGGAGACGCTGCCGGACGACGAGCTCGCGAAGGCACGAACCGACTTCGGTGACGTCATATTCGACCACCCCTTCGACGACGAGTACCACCGCGGTCGCTCCCCAGACTGGTCGAACATCACCGTGCCGCTACTCTCCTCCGCCAATTGGGGCGGCCAGGGACTCCACGCGCGCGGCAACTTCGAGGGTTTCGTCCGGGCGGCCTCAGAACAGAAATGGCTAGAGGTGCACGGGCTCGAGCATTGGACCGAGTTCTACACCGACTACGGAGTCAATCTCCAGAAACGATTCTTCGGCCACTTCCTCAAGGACGAGGACAACGGATGGGAGAACCAGCCGCCGGTTCAGTTGCAGGTAAGGACAACCAAGGGTCTTATTGAGCGAGCCGAGAGTAAATGGCCGCTGGAGCGCACCCGTTGGACGCGCATGCATCTCGATCCCGCGACATCGGGCCTCAGTACCGAGCCGGTCCCTTCGAGTGAGGTGTCCTACGAGACGCTGGGTGACGGAGTGACCTTTAGCACGTCACCACAGGTTGAGGATGTCGAGATCACCGGACCGGTAGCTGCCAAGCTCTTCATCTCTTCGTCCACGACCGACGCCGACCTCTTTCTCGTCGTCCGCTTGTTCTCTCCGACGAATGAGGAAGTGGTCTTTCAGGGTGCGTTGGACCCGCACACTCCGATCGCTCAGGGATGGCTGCGAGCCTCCCATCGCAAACTCGATCCGGATCTCTCGACGGAGTACAGGCCGTACCACACACACGATGGCCGGCAGCCGCTTGCTCCGGGAGAGATCTACGAATGCGACATCGAGATCTGGCCCACGTCGATCGTCGTCCCCGCGGGCTATCGGATCGCACTCACGGTGCGGGGCAGGGACTACGAGTATCCAGGCCCAGGCGCACGCCTCGCTTCCTTCAAGAACGAGATGAAGGGATGCGGGCCCTTTCTGCACGACGATCCCCGCGATCGACCGGCGGAGATCTTCGGAGGCACGGTCACGCTGCACGCCGGCGAGCGTCACTCTTCGTTTCTACTGCTACCCGTCATTCCCTAGCCCCTGGGAGCGGTAGATGGGGGAGCGCTCATATCTTGTATAATGCATAATCTATGATTTCGATGGTCGCGCCCTGGGCAGCCCGGAGCGAAAAGACTCTGAGTTCAGGCGCCAGAACGACGTGATCATCACCGAGTCGTTCATACTGCAGGCCGAGCGCGAGCGCGTAGCCGCCCTTCTCACCGATATCGAGCGAGTCGCCGCCTGCGTGCCGGGCGTGGAGAACGTCACCATGACGGAGCCGAACACCTACGAAGCGGTGCTGAGAATGCAGGTAGGACCCATCAAGTCCTCGTTCTCCGGCTCGGTTCAAGTCGATCCGTCCGGCGCCCCGGCCCGCCTGGCGGCTAAGGCCCAGGGCAAGGACCGCTCAACCCAGAGCATGGCGAAGGTCGGTTTCTCCGCGACCCTCGAGGAGATCGGGGACGGTACTACGCGCGTCGACGCCGAAGCGGACGTCTCGATTCGAGGTCGATTGGGCCAGTTCGGGACCGGCGTCATTCAGGCGACCGCAACTCAGATGTTGAACGACTTCGCGACCTGCGTTAACACCTCCCTCGGAGCGGCCGAAGACGAAGGAGCAGAGTCCCCTCCGGCCCCCGAGCGGACCCTCAGGGTGGGCCGCGTCGTCGCGCTTTCGCTGTGGGCTCGCGTGGTCGCGTTCGTGCGCTCGCTCCGGCGAAACCATCGACAAAACGACCCGGGGCACTGAGGTGGAGATCGACTACCTGGAGCCCACGACCGTCTCGGAGGCCAGCGAGCTCCTCAATCTGCACGAGGGAGGAAAGGCCGTGGCCGGTGGAACGGCCGTCGTGCTGATGATGCAGCAGGGACTGCTGATTCCCGAGGTGCTCATCTCCCTGCGCGACATCGACGGTCTCTCGGGAATCACCGAGGGCGCCGACTCCATCACTATCGGCAGTGCCGTCACGCTGCAGGAGATCGCCACCTCCCCCGTGCTGCGGGAGCGCACTCCGAGTCTCGCCAAATCTTGCGAGCTCGTCGGCAACATCAGAGTTCGAAACGCGGCAACCTTGGGAGGCAACCTCGCAGAGGGGGATTACGCCTCCGATCCTCCCACGGTGCTTGCAGGTCTGGACGCAACGGTGGTCGCCGACAGTGCTCGCGGGGAACGACGCATCGCGGCTCGCGATCTCGTGACCGGCTTCTACGAGACGGCTCTCGAGCGCGACGAGATCATCACGCGCGTCGAGGTGCGCCCGATGGGGCCCGACGAACGCGCTCTGTATCTCAAGTATGTGAGTCGCTCGTCAGAGGATCGTCCCTGTGTTGGAGTCGCTGCGCGCGCAAAGTTCTCGGATGAGCTCGTCGACGAACTCTCTATCGTCGTGGGAGCCGTCGCATCGAGTCCCCAGCGTCTCGATGACGTAGAGGATCAGGCGGTCGGTGCCCGGCTCGAAACGGACATGATCGAGCGCCTGGCCGATGCCTATTCGCAGGGGATATCACCGCTCGAGGACGCGCGCGGGTCTGCTTGGTATCGCAAACGAATGATCCGCGTATTTGTCAAGCGGGCCCTCACCGGTCTCGCCTCGAACGGAGCTGAGGGCTCGTGAACCAACTGACCGGCACGAACTTCCCGATGCGAGACGCTCGAGAGCGGGTCGTCGGTTCCCTGCCGCTGGTCCTTAACGAGTCGGTACCTGACATGGCGTTCGCGGCGGCGGTTCGTAGTCCGGTTCCACATGCGCTCATACGATCGATCGACGCCCAGCCCGCGCTCGAGATGCCCGGAGTAGTCGCGGTGATCACCGGAGAGGATTTGACAGGTCACGCCGCGCTAAATCCTCTCTACGGCGGCCAGCGAGACGATCAACCCATCGTCGCCATCGGCAAGGTGAGATACGCCGGCGAGATCGTGGCTCTTGTAATCGCCGAGAGTCCCGAGATCGCGGCCGAGGCAGTCATGTGGGTGGACGTCGACTATGACGAGCTGCCGTTCGTCGTCGATCCCGTCGAGGCGATGGCCGAAGGCGCTCCAGTGGTTCACGACGAGTGGCCCGACAACGACTGCGGCACATGGAAGCTCCGGTACGGCGACATCGAAACGGGATGGGCACAGTCCGACCATGTCTACGAGGACACTTACGTCTCGCCCCCAGCGAGCCATGTCCCGATGGAGCCGCATGTCGCGCTGGCGACCTTCGATGAGGAGACTGGCCTCGACGTCCTCACCGCGAGTCAGGCCCCCTACATGGTGCACAAGGCGCTCACGCGCATCTTCGACCTTCCCGGCGAACAGGTGCGCGTGCGCACGAAGAACCTCGGAGGTGCGTACGGGGCCAAGGGCGGCGTCAAGCTCGAACCGCTCGTCGCTTACGCGGCCTGGGTAACGAGGCGCCCGGTCAAGATGACGCTGACGCGCCCCGAGGTCTTTCTGACCGCGGGAAAGCATTCAGCTCACATCACCATCAAGACCGGCGTCACCAACGACGGCACCATCGTGGCTCGTCGGGTTCAGGCCGTCTTCAACGCCGGCGCCTACGCCGCGTCCAGCCCGATGGGCGCGGGCCAGGCGATGACCAGAGCACCGGGGCCCTATCGCATCCCGCACGTTTGGATCGACTCGACCGCTCGTTACACCAACAGTGTTCCAACCGGCCCGTTCCGAGGCGCAATGACATCGCAGGTCTGTTGGGCCTACGAGTCGCAGCTCGATGACATCGCGGCGGACCTCGGCATCGATCCGGTCGAGCTCCGAAGAAGGAACCTTCTGCGCGAGGGAGACGTCTACGCGACCGGCGAGGCGCTGCACGACGTCCACTTCACCGAGCTCCTCGATGAAGTCGCCAACGCGATCGAGTGGGATGAAAAGCCCGCGCCGACAAACGGCACCGTGGTGCGGGGGAAGGGCGTGGCCTTGATGATCAAGAGCACGCTCACTCCGTCACGCTCGGAGGCCCGTCTTCGGCTCGCGACGGATGGCCGCCTCTCCCTTCTGTCCAGCAGCGTCGAGATGGGCCAGGGCGCGGCCTCGACCCTGTTGCAGATCGCGGCGGATGCGACCGGGATCCCCGCCGAGTCGATAGACGCTCCCTTCCCCGATACCTCGATCACTCCTTTCGACATGGTCACCGCATCGAGCCGCACGACCTTCTCGATGGGAGTTGCAGTCAGGGACGCGGCGGCCGATCTCCGCGCACAGCTCGACGACTTACTCGTAAAACAGCTCGAGGTGGATCGAGCCGACCTCCATCACGAAGGCGGTGGCGCGGGCATCAAGGGCACTGCGTCGATGATCGGCTACGGCGAGGTCCTGCAACGAGCCGAACTCGATGAGCTGACCGGCGAGGGTGTCTTTCAGAGCACCGAGGGCATGACTACGCTCGATCGAGAGACGGGCCAGGGCCGGGCCTCGGTGCACTGGCACGAAGGAGCGGTCGGCGTCGAGGTCGAGGTCGATCTCGAGACCGGACTCATACGCGTGCTGCGTTGCCACGGCGCAGCATTTGCCGGACGGGTCATCAACCCGCTGCGAGTGAAACAGCAGAACGAGGGGAACATGATCTTCGGTCTCGGCCCGGCGCTTTTCGAGGAGCTCGTCTATGACTCGGGCCAAGTGGTCAACCCGAACCTGTCGGACTACATGATTCCCTCGATCCTCGACATACCCGAGCGGCTGACGAGCAGTGCCGTCGAAAGCGACGACGAGAACGCCGATGTCCACGGGGTCGGGGAGATGACGGTTCCCCCCCTCGCGCCGGCCATTGCAAACGCGGTCTTCAGGGCAACGGGGGCACGGATTAAAGATCTCCCCATGACCCCCGAGCGCGTTCTGCGAGCGATCGAGGGCGCGCCGGCGGAGGAGTCAGCATGACCGAGCACAGCGTCAAGTTGGTCGTAAACGAACGTCCCACGAACGTGTCGGTGCGCACCGACGACACGCTCCTTCACACTCTGCGTGAAGGACTCGGACTCAAGAGCGTGCGAGGCACTTGTGGAATCGGCATTTGCGGCACCTGCACCGTGCTGGTGAACGGACTACCGGTCAGCTCGTGCAACGCATTGACCGTGATGCACTCGGGGACAAGCATCACGACCTCGGAGGGTCTCGCAGACGACGGCGAACTCGACGCGGTGCAACAGGCCTTCCTCGATGAGGGTGCTTATCAGTGCTCCTACTGCATCCCGGCAATGGTGCTCACGGTCCGGTCGCTGCTCGATCAGCAAGCCGGCCTGGATGCCGGCTCAATTCGAGAGCAGCTCGCCGGTAACCTCTGCCGCTGCGGCACGTATCCCCAGATCATGGCGGCCGTCGAATCGCTTATTGCCGATCGCGAGTCCCCCGCTGAGGATTCGGAGCCGCGGGACCGGCCCGAAGCCTAGCGCTACCTATCGCTCGGCGACCTCGGCGCGGATCACCTTGGCAGCCTTTAGAAGCAGGGTTCGGTTGGCGCCGTCGGAGTGGAGGAACGCGGCCGCGTCCCTGACCAACTTCTCCATCCCGTTGTCCTCGTCCTTCATGTAGCCTCGGCCGCCGTGCAACTCCAGGGCCTGGGTCACCACTCGCCACACCACCTGGCTGGCGAAAACCTTGGGCAGTGAGCCGTGCGTTGGCACCCATGCCATGGTTCCGTCCGCGCCGCGCGCCGCTCGGTGGACGTAGGTCCTCGCCGCCTCCAACTCCATGCGCATCTGAGCGAGGTCGATGGCCACGCTGTCGTGACCCAACAGCGGGCCGCCTCCCTGAACGCGCGTTTGTGCCCAGGCCAGCGCTCTCTCGTAAGCGGCCTGTCCGACGCCCAGGATGCTGGCCGCCGCGTAGGCGTTGCTGGCCGGGAAGAAACGGCTCTGCACGCCGAAGCCGCTGTTGACCTCGCCCACAACGTCGCAATCCTCGACGAAGCAGTCGTCGAACAACAGCTCCGCGTTGTTGGCCAGCCGTTCCCCAAGTTTGTTGTGCACGCGCCCCGTCGAGAAGCCGGGGATGCCGCGCCGCACCAGGAAGGCCGTGGAGCCCTCGAGCAGGCTCTTCGAATGATCCGTTTGCGCGAAGATGATGTACACCGTGGCCCGGTTCGCGTTGGAAACGAAGTGTTTCCTGCCGGTGAGCTTCCAACCACCTTCGACTCGATCCGCTCGCGTCCGGTAAGACGCGCCCTCGTAGGGCGCAATGTAATCGGAGGCGACCTCCGGCTCGGTAAAACCGATCGCCAACAGGCACCGCGGATCGTCACGGACGATCGGCAGGTAACGCTGTCGCTGGTCCTCGGTGGTCGCGGCCTCGAGCGTCTGGATGAGCTTCCACGTCTGCGCCATGATCACGGACACACCCAGGTCGAAGCGAGCGATCTCCTCGACGGCCTTGGCCGTGACGAGGCAACCCGCGCCGCCGCCTCCCCATTCCTCCGACAACGTCAGTGTTCGCAAACCGCGTCGAGACGCCTCCTCGACGATGTCCCACGAGAAGGACTCCTCGGGGTCTACCTGGGCATCCAGGTCCCGCGCGCGGGGAGCGACCACCTCTTGGCCGAACCGGCGCGCAACCTCCCCCCAGTGCTTCTCGAGGTGATCGGTAGCCATGGAAGCTCCTTTCTCGGATTCAGAAGACCTCGCGGCGGGCGGGCGCGCCGTGTACTCCTAGTCGAGCGCGCCGCCTCGACCGTCGCCCAACAGCCGCATCGCATTCCCACCCCAGACCTGCAGCGCGCGCTCGTCTGCGAGTGCATCAATGGCGGGAGCTTGTGTCGGATCGGTCATGTCGAAAGGAAGGTCGGTTCCGAACAGAACGTGATCCGCCCCCACGAGATCGACCAGGAACTCCAGCGCCGCGGGGCTATGCGTCAAGGTGTCGTAGTAGAGGTTATCGATCGACGCACTCGGTTTGTGATCGGCGAAGGCCGAACTCTCCTCTCTAACGAGGTACCCCCTGTCCAGTCGCCCGAGTTGATACGGCATAAAACCCCCGCCGTGCACGAGCAGGAAACGGACGTCGTGTCGCGAGAAGAATCCCGAGAACAGCAGCCTGGTCGCTGCCAGGGCCGTGAGGAAAGGGAGTCCCACGAGATTCGTCATGTAGAAGTCCTCGAGGCCCGGCCGCGGACCAACGAAGTATGGGTGCAGTAGCACGAGCACGTCGAGCTCGTCGGCAAGGGCGAAGAAGTCCCCGTAGCGAGGATCATCGAGGGGGACACCTTCGATGTCGGTGCCGATCTCGACGCTCCGCATGCCGAGTTCCTCAACACAGCGTCGAAGCTCACGAATCGCAGCATCCGGGTCCTGCATGGGCACGGTGGCCATCCCGCTGATTCGACCTCCGCTCTCCGCCGACTGCTTGCTGATCCAGTCGTTCGAGCGCTCGCAAAACTCCGAGCCCGCCACGGCATCGACGTCGTAGAAGAACAGCGTGGGTGTGGGTCCGAGCACGGCGTGATCAACGTTTGTCTCGTCGAGGTTCGCGACTATCCCGTCGAGCAGATGGAAGTCTGGATCGAGCGGATAGTGATACCCCTGACGGTGCATCACCGTGTCGCCATCAACCTTGAGGTTATCTATGGCGCGCCCGGCACGTGCCTCCTCGATGAGGAACTGGGGGATGTAGTGCCTGTGGACATCGATGCGCCGGATCTCTGCTCCTATGGTCAGGCCTTTCCGAGCTCTTGGAGACGGTCGGTCTCGCCGGGGTTGATCTTGTGCCCCACCCCGTCGATCGTGTTCTTGACGCTGAGCACGACTGTGTTCTCCAGTGCCGTGACTCGATGCTTGACCATGGAGGGTGCGTGGAACGCGGATCCGGGACCGATCTCGCCGGTCTCGTCCGGGAACTCGACCTTTAGACGCCCCGAGATGACGTACATGATCTGCTCGTGGGGGTGAGCGTGCTCGACGGCACCCTCGCCCTTGTCGAAGGTGAAGCGACCGAGCTCGAGCTTCTCGCCGGTCACCATCTCCCCAAACGCCGTCGAGTACTTCGGCGTCGCGTACTCCTTCTCGATCTCGTCAAAGTGATGAAATGGCATGGCTCTCTCCTTTGTCGGCCGTTCTTACTTGAGTGCGCCGGTCGGCTCGTAGCCGGTCGGATCGACGACGTTCTTGAAGCTGACCGCGTAGGTATCCTCGAGCGCCTCGACCTTGTGCGGCACGTTCGAGGGATGGAAGCTGCCTTCGTCCGGCCCGACCTCGTACATCTCGTCGTCGCCGAGCGTGACGCGCAGACGGCCGCTCAGGATGTAAAAGGTCTGCTCCTCCGGGTGGTGGTGCTTGTGCGCTCCCTCACCCGCCTTGAAGAACACCTTGGTCACTTCTTGCTTTTCACTTCGCAGCACCGGGCCGCGGGCGGTCGAGTAGCCCCCCGACACCACGTTGTCGGAGTTTTCGTCCCACGTCACCTTGCCCATCTCTGGGTCACCTCCACTTCTGCCCAATGTTTCCGGTCATCGAAAACAGCCGATCAACTGGCCACCAGATCGAGTTCTTCGAACTTGCGCAGCACGTTGGCCTTGGTGAGCGCGACCGCGTCGTCCGCCGGATCGCGCGGGAAGGGAAGGTCGATGCTCAGGTCCTCCCTGAGCCTTCCGCCCTTGCCAAAGATAATCATGCGATTGGAGAGTTCGACCGCCTCGCCCACATCGTGCGTGACGAACAGCACGGTCTTCTTCGTTTCCATCCAAATCTGGTGAAGCTCCTTGCGAAGCGAGCGGCCGGTGATCGCATCCAAGTGGCTGAAGGGCTCGTCCATCAAGAGCACGTCGGGCTCGATCGAGAACGCCCGCGCGATGCCGACCCGCTGCTGCATGCCTCCAGACAGTTGTCCCGGGTACTGGTTGGCGGTATGGCCGAGGTCGACCATCTCGAGATAGCTCTGGCATCGCTCACGCGTTTTGGTGTCCCGGTCCTTCTGGACGAACAGCAGGTTGTCCATGACCGTTCTCCAGGGAAGCAGTCGCGCCGCTTGAAACACGTACCCGTTGCGCGCCTTCTTGCCGTTCTCGGTGATCTCCGCGATACCAGACGTCGGGGTCTCGATCCCCGACAGGATGTTGAGAAGTGTGGACTTGCCGCAGCCCGAGGGCCCGACGACACTGACGAATACGTGTCCTGAGGCCTCGAAGGAGGCGTTCTCGAGAGCCACGACGGTCGAGTCCGAGGTAACGAATTCCTTGCGAAGGTTCTGAACCTTAATGGTTGCCACTGGCTTCCCTCTCGAAGTCGTTTTCGGCGGTCTCCCCTTCAACCATGTCCTCTATTGCGCTGCCTTTGAGGCCACAATCAAACATTGGCCGTGTGAGCCTCCTCGCTGCCCTCCGTCTCGGCCGGAGTCTGATGACCAACCGAAGGTCTCCACCGGAACACCCTGTTGTAGAGCTTCTTGAAGACGAGCCGTTCCGCGAACAGGGCAAAGATCATGAAGAAGAGCGCGTATCCAATGACACCCTGTGCTCGCCTGGCGTCGTACCAGAAGCGAATGGTCCATCCAGCCCCGCTGGTCGATGCGTAGATCTCCGCCAGAACAAGACCCTTCCAGCCGTTCGCCAGTCCGTATCGCATGGAGGCGAACAAGAACGGCATGAGCGATGGAAACACCACGTGTCGCACCCGATCGAGGTCCGAGGTGCCGTAGGCCTTGCCCATATCGAGCAGGTCCTTGGGAACCGCCCTTACCCCCTCGGACACGTTGATTATCACGAAGGTGACCGACGCCAACACCACGGTGATGATCGAGGAACGTTCGACGAAACCGAACCACATCGCCGCGATAAGCGCCCACACGAGCGATGGCATCGCAAGTCCCACAACTACGAAGTCATGAAGGAAGTTCTCGACGCGCTTGAACAGGCCCATCAGCAGGCCGATTGGGATGCCGATCAGCAGTGCGATGCCGAAACCGGTCACCAGACGACGCAGACTCGTGGCGAACGCCTGGTACACGGTCTCCGGGGCGAGAGTGTCGGCGCGAAGCTCGGCCCACATGAACTCGCCGACCTCGATCGGCGTTGGAATCAGAGCCGTGGGAAGGAGGGGAATGATCAGCTGCCATCCGACGAGGAAGGACACGAATGAGATTGCCCGGGCCGTTCTCGGGCTCCGCCAGAACCTCGAAAGGCCCCGAGGCACACCGATCGGCTTTCGAGCGACGGTGGCGGTGCTACTCATGGCGATCACCTCGATCCACGCCAATCGCTCGGGCCGTCATGTGGTCACCTCGGGACGCCACCGGAAGAAGCGGTCGATCTGACGCTGCAGGACGACCCGTTCGAGGAACAGTGCCAGGACGAAGAACAGCAAGATCCATGAGAGAAGGCCTGCCATCGAGAAGAGCTGGAACTCTCGGCGCATCATGAACCCGATTCCCTCGTTCCCGCCGATTACCTCGGCCAGGGTTGCGACCTTCCAGCTAACGGAGAACCCATATCGGATCGCGGTAAAGATGAATGGTGCAAGGAAGGGAATTATCACGTCGCGGATCAGCCGGGCGCGCGAGACGTTGTAGGAGCGCGCCATGTCTGTCAGGTCCTTGGGTGCCGCCTTGACACCCTCGACGAGGTTGACTGCGACGTATGGGAATCCGGTGACGACGACCGCGAGAACGGGACCGATGTAGCTGAGCCCGAAGATCATGGTGGAGACCAGCACGAAGATGAGCCCCGGCGTCGTCATCAGCATGAGAACCCAGTCCGAGAAGAACGCCTCCCACCACCGGTTCATCCCCATGAGAATGCCGACGAACGCCCCCATGATGAACGCCAGGGAGAACCCGATGGCGATCTTCTCGAGGGTGGCACCGAAGTGCTTCAGGAGGAGTCCCGACGTCACGATCTCCTGCATGGTCTCGAGAATCGTCAGCGGGGGCGGAAGGATGAAGTCCTCGACCAGGTAGGAAGAGGAGAACTGCCAAATCCCGATGAAGAATACGTATCCGGCGGCGCGCCATATCCAGCGACTGTGCCTGTCAGCCCGCTTCTTGTCTCGGGCCTTCTGTTCCTGATCGTTGGCCGGTGCCCGGCCGGGCTTCAGCTCGCCCTTTGCCGCAGATGTCGTTGCCATGTCTCCCTTTGGAGTGGACTGTCGTTCCCGCCGGAGGTTGCGCCCCCGGCATGCAGTGGAAACGGGGGACGATCTCCACTACATGCCGGAGGTGACGCTCAGCTACTCGGAGGTTCGACGACCTCGAAGCGAGGCGTCGGGTCGCTCTCCTCCATGAAGCCCGTTTCCTTCATGAGGTCGTAGATAGACATTTCTGCCTCGATCCAGTCCTCGTCGAGGTACACGGTGTCGACGAACCAGTCGTGGTCCTCGATGTACTGCTGGATGTATTCGACGTCTTCCTCTTCCTCGACCGCGAAGTGCTGAGGATAGGTGGCGATGATCTCGGCCTGGTTCTCATGCCACTTTTCGATGCCGCTCTCCCAGAGCTCGAGGAACGCGGCCGCAAGGTCCTCGTTCTCCTCGAACCATTCCTCGGTCGAGGTGAACATGTTTCCCATCACGCCCTTGTGGTCGGGGTCGGGACCGATCTCCTGGTACAGCTCCCAGGGGGTCTCTCCTCCGTACATGACCTCGATCTCGCCCCTGCGAAGGTACGGGGCCGCCGCTTCGGGGATGCACACGATGGCCTCGACATCCCCGCGTACGAGCAGCTCCGGCATGACGAAGTAGTCCTCGACCACGAGCTCGAAGTCACCCTCACCGACGCGGTAGTTGAGCCCGTGGAGCTTTTCGGCATACAAGCCCCAGACGAGGGTCGAGGACACCGGACCGATCGCGGCGATCTTCGAACCCAGGGGGATGTCCTCGAGCGTCTCGTAGTTGGATTCGGGCCGCGCCATCATCGGGACGCGAAGGTGGTTGTACTGACCGAACGTCACCGTCTTGATGTCCGTCTCCTTCTCGAGGAGAGGCAGCTCGTAGGTGGCGGTCGACACGATGTCACCGTGACCTCCGGCAAAGAACGCAAACTCGTCCCAGGTCGACGAGGTAACGATGCGTGTGTTGAACTTCTCCTCCCACTCGACGATCATGCCGTTGTCGTTCATGTAGTCCCAGACCGGGTCGGGAGCGAAAGCGAACCGGATGACGCTGCGCTCCCCGTCGCCGGAGCCGGCGTCGTCGCCGCCACCGCAGGCCGCGGCCAGGAGTCCGAGCACGGAGAAGCTCACCCCTCCGGCGAGCAACCTGCCGATGGCCTCACGACGTGTGTGCACCTGCACCTCAGACATGGGTTCCCCCCGAGTCCGGTTTCGTCCTCCGCGAGGACGCTTATCTCGGACGGACGATATCATGCATAATATATAGACGCAACAACTGACCACCTAACTGCGACGGTCCGGGGGGCTCATGAGCGGGAAAACGGGAACCAAGACCTACGCTTCCACGGAGACGCTGGAGGTCTTCGGCCGGAGGCTGCGCGTCCTCGACCTGGGACACGAGTTGTCGGACGACATTCCCGTGTATCCCGGCCACATGAAGGTGGCGACCTGGTGGCACCTCACCCATGAGGAGTCCCTCATGAGGATGGGCGACACCGACTTCTGGGGTTACGGAGTCCGCGGCATGTCGCTGTGCGAGCACGTTTCCACGCACGTCGACGCGATCTTCCACTTCAACCCGACTCGGCCCGACCTCACCATCGACACGGTCCCTCTATCGACGAT
>JBOGWS010000106.1:0-21344 GCA_050693895.1 Actinomycetota bacterium
AGAAGAGTACGAGGTCAGCTCGACAGCTTGAGTGGAGTCTCGTCCACGTTGCTTTTCAATCCGCCGAGCGACTCGAAGACCGCCACCGCGCCCGCTTCTCGTAGCTCGCTCTCGGAGAATCCCCCAGTCAAGACGCCTATCGTGGGGATACCGGCGCGCCCGGCTGCCTCACAGTCGAACGTCGAGTCGCCCACCATCACCGCGCCGTCGGCATCGACTTTCTTCATCGCCGCTTCGACGAGGTCGGGCGCCGGTTTCGTGGTCTCGACATCTGCGGAGCTCGTCCAAGCGTCGGCGATCTCGCGCGCTTGGAGCATGTCCAAGTAGCCATCCAGTTCCTCCTGCTTCGCCGAGCTGGCGAGAACGATCTTGTGGCCACGTCCCTTGAGGAACTCGAGTAGATCGCGGGCCCCGTCCATGGGCTCGACCTCGTCGATCAGCTCCGCGTAGAGCTCCTTCTCCGCCGCGCGAACATCGTCTCCGAGCCTGGTTTCCACTTCGTCTCCAGCCACAGCTCGCACTAGGTTGTCTCCGCCCATGCCGATGTGGCGGTGGATGCGCCACAGCGGCCGGATCACCCCATGGCTCCGCATCGCCCGGTGCCACGCGATGACGTGCTGATAGTTGGTATCCACAAGAGTGCCGTCGACATCCAGAATGGCTGCTGGAGGCATGATCGGCCTCCTTCCTTTGAGGCAGGTTCCTTGGGTTAAGTGCACAGTTCCCCGTCGCAACGGATCTAACCGATGGTTCCTCCCGTGACGTGCTGTCTCGACGCGCATAGCCTTGGGTAGACGAGCGACACGCTGATCTGGATCGCCGAGCGAGACGCAAGCCGATGATAGAAGGAGGCGTCGAGACTCATGCACCTGACTCGCGAGGATGTGCGGGCCTTCCTCACCGAGGATCACAGCACGGTCGTTTCCATATACATCTCGACCGAGCCCAAGGCCTATCAATCAGAACGAAACTCCCTCCGATTTCGCTCCGCTCTCAATGACTTGACGAAGCAACTCGAAGAACGCGGACTTCGTCGTACCGACGTTTGTTCCATGACCTCGCCCTTGCGTGACCTTCTCGACGACGAACAGTTCTGGCTCCACCAAACCAACGGCCTCGCTCTTTTTCGATCGGGCTCCGGCCTCGAGACAATCAAATTGCCCTTCGAACCGGCCGAGAGTGTCAGGGTGGCAGACGCCCCTTACGTGGTCCCGCTTCTTGAGGGACTCGAGAACGGCGAACGCCATGCACTTCTCGCGGTCAGCAGGAACATGGTTCGGTTGTTCTCTTGCACGAGGGACGCCGTCGAGGAAATCGATACCGGTGATCTGAGGATGCCTCGCAGTCTGTCCGAGTCCATGCGCTACGACGATCTTCAGAAACCAGAGTCGTCCAACCATCCGACGACCGGTCCGGGACGAGCCGTCTCGGGGGCGACCGGAGGACGGGGGGATCGGCGGCACGGATTCCACGGTCATGGGGAGAGCGAGGTACAAGAGAAAACCTACGTCGCTGCGTACTTGCACCAGATAGACGCAGCCCTGCAGACACGCCTTTACGAACTCGGTTCACCGCCACTGATCCTTGCCGCCGTCGACTACGTCTCGGCCATCTATCGAAGAGTCAGTAAGTACCGCGCCCTATTGGGCGCGACCGTGGAAGGAAGTCCGGATGAGATGCGGCCCGAAGAACTTCACGGGCGAGCTCGACCGATCCTCGAAGCGCAATGGAGAGCCAAGGTCGCCGATGCCAGATCTCGATTCCAGGAGCGTGCCGCCCACGGCCTCGCGACGTCGAAGTTTTCAGAGGTCGTCGATGCCGCCGACGCCGGCCGCGTGGACACACTGCTGGTAAAGAAGGGTGCTTCGGTCTGGGGACACTTCGATGCGACATCGCGCGCAGTGACGCTGGCTAGTGCCACACGGAACTCGGAGTCGAACGACCTGATGGATCTCGCAGCGCGGCGAACCCTGACGAACCACGGAACGGTTCTGATGCTCGACTCGGAAACCATGACCGACGACACCGCCGCCGCAATCCTGCGCTACTAACCCGAGAGCCAGAACAAGTTCGCCGGGACGCGCGACAACGAAAGCTCATGAGCGAGGACGGATTCGCCGAGAACGCGCAAGAAAAAAGGTAGGCCCGTGAGCGAGGACGGGGGCGTCCCCGGAGGAGCGCTCTGGAGGCGATGCGCCGCCGAAGGCGCCGCGAGCCGGAAGGATCGGAGCGAAGCGCAGCGTAGCGAAGTGGGCGCGACGGAGCGGGGCGGCCCGCCGCAGCGGAAGGACCGGTTAGGGAGCGGGCCCGTGAGCGAGGACGGGTTCGGTCCCGTTCACGGGAACATGTCGGCCTTGTCCAGATCGCGCGCTACCCAGGTCGGCGACTCGGTTAGCGCAGGTTGCCGAAAAGAAGGTCCGGGAGCAGACTTGAAACACGACGTGACCACGTCAGGAGGTAGGTGTGACCCAGCTCTCCAGATCCCGCTTCCTTGCCGTTCTGGCGTTGGGCCTGTTGTTCATCTGGGCGATCACGGACGCCGGCGGATGGGGCGGTTTCGCCCTGCTAATCGTGGGCCTGATCATCCTCGATGTGGCCGCACTCAGGTGGGGAGCGGACTCACGCGATGGCCGCAACTGGACAAACGGCCGAGGTCTGACGCGGGGAACCAACCCTTCGATCGACCAGAAGTTCGTGGAAGCGGAGATCGCGCGAATCGAACATCAGTTTCGTCTGAAGGGTTGACCCGCCTCCTCGTCCAGCGCCGCCGTCACATTTTCGTAAAGGACGGCCGCGTCATCTGGTGAGTTTGCGATGCACACGGTGCCGAGCTTCCCGAAGGGATGGAGCGCTCCGAGAAGATGCAACGTGGATCCGGTTCCCTCCCGGCGGTTGAAGGCAAGCCCGTTTCGCTCGAGAGCCTTGACCGCGCGCTCCGGTGAGAGAGACCGGTAGCTCTCTGACTTGAGATTGTCCGACGCAACGTAGTACTTCGATCGCCCCCCGGCCATCAGCTCTCCGGTGACGTCGTCGAGTCGGCCGCCCGTGACCATGCGGGCCATGAGAAAAGGATGTGTGGTGCCCCCCATTCGAAGGTTGATCTCTCCGAGGTTGAGATCGTAGCCATCGTCTGTAGGCAGACCCACGAAGTCGATGCCGAAGGATCCGATAACGCCAGCCGACGCCAGCACCCTGGCCACGGATCGTCCATGCTCCATGATCGCTGTGCGATATTCGGGTCGCGCCGGGAAGCGGCATCCCAAATAGACCTGGTCGTCCGGACCACCGAGAATCTGATCGTGTGTTGAAACGACCTCGACATCCCCTCCGGGAACGACACGAAGCTGCACGCTTGGTGAAATGAGTTGCTCGTCTCGAGCGAGTTGCTCGACGATCGCTCCCTCGGCGGCGATCTTACTCTCGTACGTGTGCCAGCTTTCATCGGAGGCGCAGAACACTGTCGCCGAGTCCGCCAGCGGAAAACGGACGTCCCGCAACTCGAGCACCGCGTTCCCCTGGCCCGAGAAGCCATTGTTCAGTTTCAAGACGACGGTTTCGAGCCCGGGCGTCTCGGCGCGCAGCTGATCGATCGCCTCCTCGAGCTCGATCACGGAGAACAGATCCTCCCGCCCTGGCAGGACGGGCACTCCCGCCTCACGCGCAACGCGCCTCGATCCACTCTTCGATCCGAGCGCGACGGCTTCGGGAGTTGGTCCGTAGAGCGGCGTCTGAAGATGTTCTGCGATCGCCCGCTCCCAGGGACTTACGTTGAACGTAAGGATGTAAGCATCGTCGCGGTCCTCGACGATGTCCTTGAGCGTGTCCAGCATCGTGTCGTGCTCCAGTAACTTCGCGGACAGCGCGCACGGTCGCGGGTCGTCAACGTGTATCAGGTGCAGCCGCTCTCGAGCCGATCCAGGGTCGTCGAGGAAGGAGAGATAATAGTTCACGATCGTCTCATCGACGGGCGTCGAGGTCACGAAGACGAGGCGCAGACCGGGATTGCGCAACCAGAGGAGCGCGAAAAGCAAGCGTTCCTCGTAGTGGGTAATCCCAACGATCTTTCGTAGCTCCGACTCGTCAAAGCTGATCGACGGGATCACAACGATGGTGCCGCTCTCGAGGGCCTCCAGCCCTCGCCCTCGCATGCGTTCTACGAACGCGCGCTGTCTCTGATCGAATTCGGCGCCCTGCTCGATCGGTGGCATCCCTTCATCTTGCCCCTTCTCACGGATCACGTCATTGGCGCCGCTTTGGGGTAGAGAGGGGGCATGAGGGCCGGGGCATGAAGGAACGCACGAAGGCAACCGTGGAGCCGGCCAAGGTGGCCACCTGGCTCAGGCAGGCGCGTCGGGTAACCGCTCTGACCGGGGCGGGCATTTCGACCGACTCCGGGATCCCCGACTTTCGGGGGCCCGACGGTGTGTGGACGAAGGATCCGAAAGCCGAACGTCTGTCCCATATCCGCCATTACATGGATGATCCCGAGGTGCGCGTGCTCGCCTGGCAGGGTCGTCTCAACCATCCCGCGTGGCACGCTCAACCGAATCCCGCGCATCGAGCGCTGGCGGACCTCGAGCGGAAGGGGTGCCTGCACACCCTCGTCACGCAGAACATCGACGGACTGCATCAGCTCGCCGGAACGTCCGAGGACATCCTCATCGAGATCCACGGAACCATCAGGGAAGTCCAATGCATGGAATGCGACGATCGGGCTCCTATGGAGCTCGCACTCGACCGGGTGCGCGCTGGAGAGATCGATCCCCCATGCCGCACGTGTGGGGGGATACTCAAATCCGCGACCGTCTCGTTCGGGCAGAGCCTCGATCCGTTCGACCTGGAACGAGCGTCCGACGAGGCCGGGCGAAGCGATCTGTTCCTGGCGCTCGGTACGTCGCTCGGGGTGTATCCCGTCGCCTACCTCCCGAATCGAACTCTGGAAAACGGGGGCCGGCTCGTAATCGTCAACGCGGAGCCCACTCCCTTCGACCGGCAGGCCGCGGCCGTCATCAACGCGCCACTGGCCGAGGTCTTGCCGGAGTTCGTTCGACTAATTTAGGTTTCAAGCCGGGACTCCTCCAGGTCGAGGTCGCGCTCCACGCGTCGCATGACCTCGCTGCTGATGTCACCTTGGTTTCTCAGCCGGACGATGGCACCCCGTTGAGCATCGATTAGCTCTCGCGTCAGTCGTTGGTACGCAAGCGAGCGGTCCTCGTAGCCGTCGTCCTCAACCAAGCCACCCTGAGCCGCAAGTCGCTTCTTGCGGTATTCGTAGAAGCCTTGCAGTCGCTCGATAGTGTCCGACCGGGTCCAGTCCTCCTCCGCGAGTTCCTCGAGCCTGCCAAGCGCCGCTTTCGTCGCCCCGAGGCGCGCCCTGAGCTCCTCCCGAACATGCGCGTCGTCCTCGCGCTTCACGAACCGGCGGATGACCGCGGGGAGGGAGAGCCCCTGAAGAACCAGGGTAACGAGGATCACGACGAAGGTCAGAAAGATGATCAGGTCGCGGTCGGGAAGGCCCTGGCCCTCTGCGCTCTCGATCGGCAACGCTAGGGCCGCCGCCAGTGATACCGCCCCGCGCATACCACTCCAGCCGACGACAAATCGCTCGCCGGGATCGACGCGTCGAACGATCTGGGCGGGTCTGCGATCCAGAGCTCTGATGACGTAAGGAAGGGTGAACATCCAAACGATTCGAGTCGCGATGACGGCAACGCTGACGAGTGCTGCCAGAGCAATCAGCGTGCCGACCCCATGATCGTCCGTCACCGCGCTGAGTATGGGTGGGAGCTGCAAGCCGATCAGAATGAACAGAGCCGCATTGAGGAGATAGACGAACACCTCCCAGAACGAGAATCCGAGAAGCCGCGTCTCCGCGGAGGCCACCTCCGGAGCGTGCCAGCCCACATAGAGTCCGGCGGTCACCGCGGCTAGAACTCCAGAGACACCGAGTTCCTCGGCGGGTACGTACGCGACGTAACCGGTCACGAGCGTGACGACGATCTCGACGGGCGGATCGTCCAGTTGTCTGCGGATCCAGGTGATGGCCCGCCCAACGACCAGCCCCACCGCCACGCCCCCGACCGCACTGGCCACGAACCGCAAGCCCGCCTGCCACAGAATGAAGGCGCCACCGGTCGCGACCGCTACCGCGATCCGGTAGGCAACGAGCGCGGTTGCATCGTTGACGAGGCTCTCCCCCTCGAGCACTGTGACCAGCCGGCGTGGCACCCCGGCCCTTCTTGCGATGGTTGTTGCAGCCAGGGGGTCGGTGGGCGACACGATCGCTCCCAGAGCGAAGGCCGCAGCCCACGTGAGCCCGGCGGCGAGATGCCCGATGGCTGCGACCGCGACCATCGTTGTCAACACGAGTCCGACGGCGAGCATCGAGATCGCGCGCGCGTCTGCTCTCAGGTCTCGGGGCGAGGAAAAGAAAGCCGCGTGATACAGCAGAGGTGGCAGGAAGAGGACGAGAACGATGTCGGGCGGCAATTCGATGTCGGGAAGTCCGGGCACGAATCCCAATGCCAGGCCCCCGAGGACGAGCAGAATCGGGTAGGGAACACGCACGGCGCGGGCGAGGACACTGAGCCCGGCAACCGCGACCATCAACACCAAAAACAGCAACTCAGATCCGTGCATCGAAGTCCTTTATCGCGTTCGGAAGTGAGCATCCCACACGAAAGGGCGCGGGAGGCGAGGAGAGAAAGACCCCGGAGTCCGGGGCCTCGGTGTGGTGGCGGGAGGAGGATTCGAACCTCCGTAGGCTGAGCCGACGACTTTACAGGCCGCTCCCTTTGGCCGCTCGGGCATCCCGCCGATGAAAGCGCGCAGCATCGTTACGCTGCGCCAAAAGAGAATAACGGACTGTTCGGTGAGGAGTTTCCTTACTTGTTGGCCTGAGCGTCCTTGGCCGCGCCTGCTTCCTCGAGGATGGCATCGAGTTGGTCGCTCGCATCCGAGGGATCGTCGAACTCTTCCTCGCTCGACGCGAGGTCCGCTGCGTACGGGTCGAAGCCTCCCTCATAGAGGTTGCTCGACAGAGCCGCCATCAGAGCGCTCTGCGCCACCCCGAACGCGCCCGTCGACGGCGATCCGGTCGACCCGAGCAGGGCCTCCGAACCATCCTCGAGAGTAGAGAGGTCGGGCATGAACGAGTCGCCAAAGCGTCTGGCGAGAGTCAGGCTGTCGATCTGCCTGACTCGCTCGTCCTGCACCTTCGTAATAGAGCTTCCAGCTCGTCGCTCGGCCTGATTCAGCCACTCGATAAGAGTCCTGTGCGGGTTACGAGCGTCGCCACTCGTGTCGTAGAAACCGAAATGGACGTGACTCGGCGTGCTGATGGCGTTTCCCGTGTTGCCGCAGTAGCCGATGATGTCGCCGGCCTGCACGGTGCTGCCTGAGGGAAACTCCTCGTTGTTGAAGTCACTCAGGTGGGCGAAATACCAGTAGCTGCCGTCGGAGCGGAAGAGTCGAGCGACCTTTCCGCCGAGCCCGGCATCCCCGTAGTTGACCGTGCCCGTCTCGGTTGCAAGCACGGGGTCACCGTAGCTGCAGAAGACGTCCTGGCCCTCGTGTGTACGCACTATTGGGCCGGGGCCGTACCGAGGCGCACCCCACGTGTCGGTCCACGCGGCCTTCCCTCCGATGATGAAAGGCGCGTAGACGTCTCGAACGATCTTCTCGAGAGGAACCCCGAGCGCTCGAAGCTCGTTCGCCACACGCACCAGGTTGTCGGTTGTGTAGGACCCGCCGGCGGGAACGTACGTGCCCTTGGTCGGAGTCGGAACGGGAGTGTTGGATCGCCCGCCGGCTCCGTTGCCCGCACCCTGCTTGTTGGGCTTGGACGTGGGAGGTGCGGACCCGCCTCCGCCGCCACCACCTGGGTCGGTTCCACCACCACCACCGCCACCACCACCGCCACCGCCACCACCTGGATCGGGAAGTGGGTCGGGGTCGGGGTCTGGATCCGGTTCGGGATCGGGATCGGTCGTCGGTTCGGGGACGGGAAGAGGAGGGACGGTCGGTGTGGGGAGCGGGTCGATCTGTCCGAGTTTGATCTGCCCCAGTTTGATCTGCCCGGCCCGCGCGTCCGGCGCGACGACCCGCGATGCCGGACGCGGCAAAAGAATCGAGCCGAACATCAGGATCACGATCCCTGCAACTATTCGTGCGCTTGCCTTCACTGCCCCATTAACCCCACTTGTCACCGTTTTGCGCTGGGCGTCGCCCGGCGTCGGCTCTGGCAGCCTAGACTCACCCTAAGGCGCATCCTTTCCCAAGTTTCTCCCTGCGACGCAAAAACCCTTCACCTTTCTCGCCCCCGGACGACGCTTGGCAGGCGGAGGTGGTGTGGTCGGAGTCGACACCCCTCTGGAGCCTCCGTCCTCTCCCCGTGGCTCGATCGCCCGGTTGCGTGATGCGCTAGCGTCGGGCACGTGTCCACGACCGGGATTCTGCTCGCCGCCGGCCTGGGCGAGAGACTGCGCCCCCTGACCGCGACGATACCCAAGCCTGCTCTTCCCCTACTCGATACACCGCTTGGTGCCTGGGGCCTATGCAATCTGATGGAGGCAGCGGATGACGTCGTCGTCAACGCGAGTTACGCGAGCGGCGTCGTGTTCGGCGCCTTGGCCCCCTACGGCGATTTCGAGACGCTCGATGAGGGGGCCCTGCCCTGGGGAACGGGTGGAACGCTCGCGGCACTCCGAGACAGAATCTCGAGCACCGCGCTCGTCTGCAACGGGGACGCGTTGACCGACGTGTCGGTCGCGCACCTACTAGCCGAACACCGTCGGGCGGGCGCAGCCGCAACCGTCGCGGTGAGCCGCGTGGATTCGAAGGCGGACCTGGCGGTCGCCTCCGGCAGAGTGACGGAATTCATAGATCGACGATCGGATCCAGACGCCCCCGGGGCAAGGTACCTGGGGATCGCAGCCTTCGAGGCTCAGACCCTCGAGTTACTGCCGGACACCCGTCCATTGGGCCTCGCCGAATCGTTGCTGCGTCCTCTCGCGGAGAACGGCGAGGTCGCCACGTTCTCGAGTGAGAGGTACGCGCTCGATGTCGGGACGATGGCACGCTACATCCAAGCATCACTCGATCTTCTAGAGGGTTGCGGCCCAATCGGTCCGCGTCCGCCTCCCGGCGAATTCGTGGAAGTCGAGGGTGGGCGCGCCTATCTCGGCCTCGACGTCGCGGCGGACGAGGAAGCGATCGGCCCGGGCGCGATGGTCCTCGCCGGGGCTCGGCTGCACGAGGGGTCGTACGTCTCGAACGCGATCGTCTGGCCCGACGAAGAGGTTCCTGCTGGGACACGGGTGGTGGACGGAGTTTGGGCCGGGGGCCGGTTCGTGTCCTAGAACGAAGTTCGGGTCTGTGGCGAAGCCTGGCCCAAATAGCACGTGAATCACGTGCTTTCCGGGTTGAACCTCGAGCGACTCCGCCCCTACCAGGGCACGGAAAGTACATTCCGCCTTGATGCCCGGTTTGCCTTTGGCCTCAGAAGATCGAGCCGTCCGCCAGGGTCGTCAGCAGCGGCGGGTACACGAGCAGTGCCACCAACAGCGCGGCAGCCAGGCCCATTGCGGCCGTCAGCAGGTAAGGGACCTCGACCGGTTCGTCCAGCTCTGGCGTCTCGAAGAACATCTTCTTGATGACCGCCAGGTAGTACCACGCGGCGATCACGGTGTTGACGCCCATGACGATCGCCAGCCAGTAGACCTCGGCCTCGATCGTCGCCGCGAAAACGAACAGCTTGGCGATGAGCCCGGCCATCGGTGGCGCACCTGCCAGCGAGATAAGAAAACCGCCGAAAAGCAGTGCCAATGCAGGGCTGCGTTGCCACAGACCCGCGTAGTCGCTGATGAAGTATGTGCCGCCTCGCCGGGCGAACGCGATTGCGGCGGCGAAAGCTCCGAGATCCATGATCCCGTATATGGCCAGGTAGATGACGGCCGCGGCGAAAGCCTGCTCGTTCGCCGCCGGGTTCTCGGGGTTGATCAGGGCCAGGCACACGAGGATGTATCCGGACTGCGCGATCCCCGAGTAGGCGAGGAGCCGAATAACGTGCTGCTGTCTGAGCGCGATGAGGTTCCCGACCGTCATCGTCAACGCAGCGAGAACGGCGAACGCGGGTGCCCACGTATCGGCGACTTCGGGGAACGCCTTGAACATGAGCACGAGCAGCCCGACAAACCCCCCGATCTTGGAAGCGGTCGACAGAAACGCGGCGACCGGAGAGGGCGCACCCTCGTACGTGTCCGGGGCCCAGAAGTGGAACGGGACCGCCGAGATCTTGAAGGCGAATCCGACAACGACGAAGAACACACTCAGCACGACCAGCGGTTCGTCAGCCGAGCCGATCGACGAGCGGATGTCGGAAAGAATCGTCGACCCGGCCACGCCGTACACGAGAGACATTCCGTAGAGCATCACCGCTGAGGACAACACACTGAAGAGGAAGAACTTCAGCGCGCCCTCATTGGACTTCGCATCACCCTTTCTGAGGGCGACCATGATGATTCCGGGGATGCTGATGAGTTCGAGCGCGATGAACAACGAGATCAGATCGCGCGCGCTCGCAATGACGAGTCCTCCGAACAGCGAGCAGAGCAACAGGAAGTAGTACTCGCCCTGGTAATACGTACCCGCACGGAAGTAGTGAAAGCTGATCGCGAGAATGATCAGGCCGAGGATGCAGAAAAGGGCCTTGAACAACAGCGAGAACGCGTCTACCTCGAAGGTCCCCGCTAGAGTCGTCGTCTCCGTATCGATCAGTGATACGACCGCTGCGAGTGTGCCGATGATGCCGGCCGCCGACAGTGGCATCGCAATCCATTTCGCGTTGCGCGGAAGGAACAGATCCGCGACCAGCACGAGGCAGGCCGCGGTCGCCATCACGAGCTCGGGGGCGAGCGCGTGCCAGTCGACGCTCGGCTGAGTCACGGACTGGGCGAGAAGCGGATCCACCTACGCTCCGAAGATCCCGGCCAGGCCGCCGACGGCATCGGCCGTCACGTTCGTCAGCACGGCCGGGTAGAAACCGGCCACGACGATAAGCAGGAGAAGAGGCACCCAGGAGACCCACTCGAGGCGCTCGACATCGAAGACCCCCTTGCCGGACGCGAACCTGTCGGGCACCGTGCCGAGATTGACTCGCTGAATCATCCACAGAAGGTAGCCAGCCGTGAGCACGGTCCCTATGCCGCCGATGACCATGAGCACTCGGAACAACTCGACGTTGAGTCCCGGAGCCGGTTGATAGGCGCCCAGAAGGGCGAGCATCTCGCCCCAGAACCCAGCGAGACCCGGAAGGCCCAGCGAGGCAATGGCCGCGAACGAGAAGACCGACCCGAAGCGCGGAATCTGCTTGAGCACACCCCCGAGATCGGCTATCTCGCGCGTGTGGTAGCGCTCGTGTATCGAACCCGCCAGGAAGAAGAGCATCCCCGTGATGAGTCCGTGAGCCACCATCCCGAAGATGGCTCCGTTGATTCCCCGATCCGTGAGCGTCGCGATGCCGAGCATCACGAAGCCCATGTGACCAACCGAGGAGAAGGCGATGAGTCGTTTGAGGTCGGTCTGGGCGAAGCAGCACAGCGAACCCCAGATGATGCCGATCACTGCAAGGATTCCGATCACCGGTGCAAACGTCACCGCCGCGTCGGGAAGGATCGGCAATGCGATCCGAATGAAGCCGTAGGTCCCCATCTTCAGGAGCACGGCCGCAAGGAGCACCGAGCCCACGGTCGGGGCCTCCGTGTGGGCGTCGGGCAACCAGGTATGGAACGGCCACATCGGCACCTTGATGGCGAAACCGAGGAATAGGCCGAGGAATACGAGGTTCTGGAACAGCTCGCTCGCGTTTCCGGTGGTCTCACGTAGGGCGATCATGTCGAAGGTCTCGGCCCCCGAGTTGATCCATAGCGCCAGAAAGCCGAGCAGCATGAAGATCGAACCGAACAACGTATAGAGAAAAAACTTGACGCTCGCGTAGGCGCGATCGGGACCGCCCCAAATTCCGATCATGAAGTACATCGGCACGAGCACGAGCTCGAAGAAGATGAAGAACAGAATGAGGTCGAGGGCGACGAAGGTTCCGTTCATTCCGGTTTCGAGCAGAAGAACGAGGGCGAACAGCGCTTTCGGTTTGCCCGGCTCGGGTATGTGCCACCACATATAGACCATGCAGAGGAAACAAACGAGGACGCTCAACAGAAGCAGGGGCAAAGACATGCCGTCCGCTCCAACGTGATAGCGAGCGCCAATTGATTCGATCCACGTGGCGTCGACCTCGAGCTGAATCTGGTCGCCCCTCGAGTAGTCGAAACGGACGGCGCAGAGAATGCCGGCGATCAGCGCGAGGCCGGCGAAGACCGTTCCTGTGATCTTGACGAGAGATTCCCGGTTGGGCAGGAACATCAACGCGACCACACCCAGAGCGGGCAGGAACGTCGCGAGGGTCAGCCCCCAATCGTCAACCCATGACATTCTCTCGAACCCCTTTCTAGGCGAATGCGAAGACAGCTACGAAGATCGCTATGGAGGCGAACAAGACGGCCGCATAGCGCTGGACGTTTCCCGACTGGATGTAGCGAAGCAAACCACCTGAGAAGTTCGTCAGGCCGGCCGCGCCGTTGACTCCGAAATCGACGACACCCTGGTCCGCCCTGTACGTGCCCGAGGCGGCCCCAATCGTGCCGCGCGCGGCGCCGTTGACGATCCCATCGATGACGTGCTGGTTCGCCCAGTACGTCGCGATGGCCAGAGGATACTGAATCGGCTTCACGATGCCGCCTAGGTAGAGATCGTCGAGGTAGTATTTGCGTTCGGCGAATCCATACATCCACCCGAACGACGACTTGTGGAAGTCGAACCTCCACTCGTTTTTGTAGAACCACTTGTAGGCAAGGAAGAACGCGACCAGCGCGGCCCCCACCGTGAGGACGGGAAGCTCGATGTTGTATAGAAGCTCGAACTCGTGAGCGACCTCGCCCTCGGCGAATATCCAGTTCTTGAACACTCCGATCACCGGGAAACCGATGAAGCCCACCACCAAGGTGAGGCCTCCAAGCACCCACAGTGGGCTCGTCATCGAGCCGGGGCTCTCGTGTGGCTCACCGTGACCGCGGTACTCGCCCCAGAAGGTCTTGATGCACATGCGGGCGGTGTAGAGCGCGGTGATGAACGCGGTGATGAGGGCGGATGCGAAGACGATCCAAGCGGTTGCACGCGTTCCGTCGATCCCCGCTCTCAGCGCTCCTCCGATGATCTCGTCCTTGGAGAAGAATCCGGCGAGGGGGAAGATGCCGGCCAGAGCGAGGGACCCGATGATGTAGGTCTTGAACGTGGCAGGCATGTACTTTCGCAGACCGCCCATGTCGCTCATGTTGTTGGAGTGCACTGCGTGAATCACCGATCCGGCCCCGAGGAACAGGAGCGCCTTGAAGACAGCGTGTGTGAGGAGGTGGAAGATGCCGGCGGTGAAAACGCCGACCGCCAGTCCGGCAAACATGTAGGCGAGCTGACTGATGGTCGAATACGCGAGCACTCTCTTGATGTCGTCCTGAATGAGCGCAAGGAAGGCCGCGATGAGCATCGTGATCGCCGCGATCACTCCAACCACCTCGAGGGGCGCACCTCCGTTCGCAAACTCGAAGACGGGGAACATCCGAGCCACGAGATATATCCCCGCCACGACCATGGTGGCGGCGTGTATCAGTGCGCTGACAGGGGTGGGGCCGGCCATCGCGTCCGGAAGCCACACGTGAAGCGGAAACTGCGCCGATTTTCCGATCGCACCGCAGAACAAAAGCAGAGCCGCGATCGTAAGGCTGGTTCCCCCGATCTCGCCTTCCTCTGCGAGGTGGTTGATCTCGGTGATGTTGAACGTCCCGGCGATGATGAACAGGGCGAAGATGCCGAACATGAAGCCCACGTCACCGATGCGCGTCGTGATGAAGGCCTTGATGGCGGCCGACGAGTTGGGTTTCTCCTCCCAGTAATGGCCGATGAGGAAGTAGGAGCAGACGCCGACGCCCTCCCAGCCAACCAGCATCATTATGAGGTTGTCGGCGGTGACGAGAAGCAACATCGACGCGGTGAACAACGACAGCGCCGCGTAGAACCAGCTGTAACGCTCGTCTTCGTGCATGTAGCCGGTCGAGTAGATCTGAACCAGCAGGGAAATAAAGGTCACTACGACGAACATCACTCCCGTGAGGAAGTCGTAGTTCATTCCGAAAGTCAGCTCGAGGGTCTCGAGCTCGTACCAGACCCAGTGTTTCTCGATCGTCGCGGCTCCCGTTACGAGGTCGATGAACCCCGCGAGCGAGAGGAGAAAGGCCACCACGATCGCGAGGATGCCGGCACTGTGCCCCTTGCCGGGGAGCTTCTTGCCGAAGAAGAGGATGACGAGAAAGGACAACGCCGGCAGCAGAGGCACGAGCCACATGAGGTCGGGGAACAGACCCGTCCGGGTGACCTCGACTCCCTCTATCTGCTCGGCTGCAAGGAACAGCGCGTTCACACCATCACCACTTCATCAATGACATCTCATCGATGTCCACGCTCCGACGGTTTCGGTAGATCAGGATCACGATCGCAAGGCCCACCCCGACCTCGGCTGCTGCCACCGCGATCACGAAGAGAGCGAACACCTGGCCGGGAACCCCGGCCTCGCCGAGCATCGCAGAGAAGGCGACCAGGTTGATGTTCGCTGCGTTCAACATCAACTCGACACTCAGCAGCACCAGAACCGCATGCTGGCGAGCGAGTACTCCGTAGACGCCGATGCTGAAGAGGAGGGCGGACAACACAAGAAAGTAGGCCACCGGCATCAGTCTTCCACCGGCCCTTCGTCTCTTCGGGAGATCACGATCGCGCCGACCAACGCTGCGAGGAGCAGCACGGACACGATCTCGAAGGGCAGCACGTAGATCGAGAAAATTGCCTCCCCGATGCTCTGAACCTTCGTGCCCTCGGTGCCGGTGAAGTCAATCTCCTGACCCTCGAACGCCCTCACCAATATGAAACTCGTCACGGCAAAGAGCAGACCCGCGCAGACGGCCGCGATGAGCCGCTGGTTGTTGTCGAAGTTCGCGCTGCCGATGGGGGCTCTCGTGAGCATGAGCCCGAACAGCATCAACACCACTACGGCGCCCACGTAGACGAGAACCTGAACCCACGCGACGAACTCGGCGTAGAGCAGAACGTACATGGAGGCCGCGCCGAGGAGCGTGGCGACCAGATAGAGGGCCGCATGAACGACGTTGCGCGTGGTAACAACCCGGATTCCGGCGATAGCCATCAACACGAAGAAAGCCCAGAAGATGATCTGCAGGTAGAGATCGGCCATCAGTCGCCCGGTCCCCTCGTGCCCTTCTTTGCACGCATTCGTGCGGCTTTGGCGCGCGCGGTTGCGACCGCGTCACTCGATCCCTTTGCACGCTCTTCTTCGAGCACTCGCTCGAAGGCCGCCTCGGGGTCCTCGCCCGTAGGGGGTGCCTCGGCCTGGGGGGCTGGTGACTCCGCCTCCTCCTCGTTCGTCGGCGCAACCGGACCCTGTTCGGGTTCGGGCTCGGCGGCTTCCGGCGCGCCGGACGGCTCTTGTTCTGGAGCAGCTTCTTGCGGAGCGGCGGCTCTCGCCTGTGTCAACGCTCGCTCGGCCTTCACGCGAGCGACCTTGGCGCGCGCCTCGGCGACCTGTGGGGACGAACCCGCTTTGCTCTGCTCGTCGAGCACGCGCTTGTAGGCGTCCTCGGGCGGCTCGAGATCCTCGATCTTGGGCGCGGGGCGGGATGGGGCTGGTGTAGCCGGCCGGGATGGGGCGGGGGTCGCGGTCGGAGGTGGCGTCTGGGTGACCGCCGTCGACTCCGGCGTGCGGGGCATCTCGGCCTCGGCCTTGGCCTCTACCTCCGCCTGGGTCCCCTCCGCTTCGGCCGCTCCGGCGGCGTCCCGCTTCACCTCGGGCTCGGCCTGAGGCTCGGCGGTCGAGTCCATCTGCTGCTCCTTGACCTCCTCGGGCAATTCGGGG
Source organism: Actinomycetota bacterium (assembly GCA_050693895.1). Classification (GTDB taxonomy): domain Bacteria; phylum Actinomycetota; class CADDZG01; order CADDZG01; family WHSQ01; genus WHSV01. The sequence goes on from JBOGWS010000106.1 coordinate 16,034, forward strand.
GCCGGCTTCGCGGTCTCTGGGGCCGGGCCGGTCGCGGCGTCCGGCGCACTGGCGGCGGGACGAGCGGCCGCCGTGGCCGCCGTGCCCTCCTGGGGTGCGGTCTGCGCCTGTTCGGGACGAGCCTCGGCCGCCGACGAAGTGACGTTCGCCGGGGTGGCGGCCGTGGCGGCAGCGGTAGGAGTCGCGGTCGCGGCGGCCGCCGCTGGAGCGGCCTTGCTCGGCTGACCCGGGATGTCCGCGCCGTCTTCGAGCTCTGTCGGGGGCAGGACCGTCGCCATCCAATCGGACAGCTTCTCTTTCTCGTGGGTCAACTGGCGGATGTCGTACTCGGCGTACTCGAACTCACGGCTCCAGAACAGCGCGTCGTAGGGACAGACCTCGACGCAGATCCCGCAGTACATGCACAGCGCGTAATCGATGGCAAAGCGGTCGAGCACGTTGCGCTTGCGCGGGCGGCCGCCCTCGCGCTTCGGGGGCAGGGTCTCCTTGTGCGAATCGATATAGATGCACCAGTCGGGACACTCGCGGGCGCACAGCATGCACACCGTGCAGTTCTCTTCCTTGAGCGCGATCACTCCGCGCGTACGTGGCGAGAGATCCTGTTTCACCTCGGGGTACTGGATGACGCTGTTGCGCTTGAAGAGGTGCTTGAGCAGCACCGCCATTCCCTTGAGCAGCCCTATGCCGAAACCGGGCCTGCGCGCCCTCTCGAGTCTCTCGTCGACGTCTAGAGCCATTCGATTCCTCGAATCATGGGCCGTAGAGAATCCATGCGCCGGTCACCAGGATCAGCACGAGTGACATTGGGATGAGGAATTTCCACGCGAACTTCTGCAATTGGTCCTCGCGCAGGCGGGGAAAGGAGAATCGAATCCACAACAACAGAAAGACCATGAACGAGGTCTTTGCGAAGAACCACAGCACGCCGGGGATCACCTCGAGCGGTCCCCAGGGAAAGATCGGTTTGTACCCGCCGAGGAACAACGTGGTGCCGATCGCAGCGAACGCAATCATGTGCGCCGTCTCGGCGAAGAAGAATCCGAAGATGAAGCGCATGCCGGTGTACTCGGTGAACGGTCCGGTGATGAGCTCGGACTCGGCCACGGGCATGTCGAATGGCGGAAGTGCCATCTCCGCTATTGCCCCAACCGTGAAAAGGAGAAAGAGCGCGAGACCGATACCCGGCGGCCACAGGATGAAGGGCCAGTCCTGAGCTTCGACGATGCCGACCAGCGACAGCGTTCCGGCCAGCATGGCGATGGCGGCCGCGCTGAGCACGATCGGCAACTCGTAAGCGATGAGCTGACCCGCCGAGCGCAGTGCTCCGATCAACGCGTACTTGTTCGCGCTCGACCATCCCGCCATGAGCACACCGATCGAACCCACAGAACCGATCGCCAGCAGGAAGAACAAACCGACGTCGAGATCCTCCACGATGAGGTTTCGGTCGACCGGGATCACCAAATAGAGCAAGAGGACGGGGACGAAGATGACGGCGGGGGCCAGGGAGAACACGCGCTTGTCCGCGCTCGCGGGAATGATGTCTTCCTTGTAAGCGAACTTGATTCCGTCGGCCAGCGTCTGGGCCCAGCCGTGCCATCCGCCGGCATACATGGGCCCCAGTCGATGCTGCATGTGAGCCATCTCTTTGTGAAGGACATAGCCACCGACCAGGGCACCCACTGGCACGATGATAAGGATGATCAAAAGCTTGACCAAAAGTATCTGCCAGGCCGTCAAGGCGATTTCGATCAACGGTCGACGTCCCCCAGGACGAAGAAGAAGGAGCCGAGAATCGCGATCATGTCGGCGACGAGCGTGTTCTCGAGGACGTAGGGCAACGCCGACACGTTCGAGAACGAGGGCGTTCGAATCTTGATCCGGTACGGCCTCTTGCCTCCATCGGAGACGAGGTAGAAGCCGAGCTCGCCCAGCGGGTTCTCGGTGCGAACGTAGACCTCGCCCTTGGGTGCCTGTACGACGCGCGGCACCTTGCCCATGATTGGACCGGGGGGCAATCCGGCGAGAGCCTGCTCGACGATCTTGGCCGACTCGATGACCTCGTGCAGCAGAACCCAGAAGCGGTCGAAGCAGTCCCCGTGACGCCCGGTGCAGACGTCAAAGTCGAACTGGTCGTACACGAGATAAGGCTCGTCGCGTCGCACGTCCATGTCGATCGCCGAGCCGCGCCCGATGGGTCCGGAGACTCCGTACGAGTATGCGACCTCTTTATCCAGCACTCCCACGTTAATGGTTCGTTGCTTGAAGATCTCGTTGCCCGTCAGCAGGTCCTCGTAGTCGGGAAGCCGCTCGATGACCTTGCGAACCGAGGCCAGGGCCATGGCGATGAAACCCTTGGGCACGTCTTCCTTAAGGCCGCCCGGGCGGAAGAAACCGAAGTGCATGCGTCCGCCGGTGACGGTCTCCATGGCGTACTGGATGTCCTCGCGTTCGCGGAAGGCATAGAACGTCGGAGTGATGGCGCCGAGTTCGGCGGAGAAAGACTGGAAGAACATCAGATGGTTGAGGATGCGATTCATCTCCGCCAGTGCCACGCGGAGGAACTGAGCGCGCGGCGGCACCTCGATCTCCATGAGCTCCTCTAGCGCGAGGGCCAGCGGTAATTCGTTGTTGATCCCCGAAAGCCAGTCCATGCGGCTGATGAGGTTCGTGATCTGCCGATAATCACGCTGCTCGACGAGTTTTTCGTAACCACGGTGCATGTAGCCGACCACCGGCTCGGCCCGCACGATCCGCTCGCCGTCGATGGTCGCAAGCAACCGAAAGACTCCGTGAGTCGCGGGGTGCTGTGGTCCGACGTTGAGCAGCATCTGCTCGGTTACGAGCCTGCCCTCCGACACCTCTGAGGCGAACGCGCTCGAATCCTGCAGGTTCTGTAGCTCCGGATCCATCGTTCCCGGCGGTTCGGCCGAGCCCGCCCCGCGCAGGTCCGGCGGTCCGGCCGAGCCCGCCCCGCGTATGGCCATTACCGGCCCCCCGCCGCGGCTTCGTCGGGGTCCTTCGCTCCCGGCCAGTCCTTGACGTAGCTGCGCGCCGGGAGCTTGAAGGACTTGAGCATCGGGTGACCCTCGAAGTCCTCCGGGAGGTAGAGGGTCACGAGGTTGGGGTGATCGGTGAAGTGGATACCGAACATCTCCCCCGTCTCGCGCTCGTGCCACTCCGCCCCCTTGAACACGCCCGTGATCGAGGGGCAGACGGGAGTACCGAAGTCGAGCGGGATGTGAAGGTTCACGTGCCAGATCTTCTCGGGGCTGTAGAGGTGGACGAGCACCTCGATCCCGCCCCTATTGTTCTGCGATCCCGCCGAGCCAGTCTCGCGCTTCTCCTCGTCGTCATAGTCGTAAGTCGAGCGATCGACCGCGGAGAGAAAGGTGAAGAAACGGCAACCCAGCGCGATGTCGTCGCGCAGGATCCTTACGACCTCCACGAGGTTGCCTGCCTCGACTGTCACGTCCACCTGTCCGTGGTTCAGGTGGACGTCGTTGACGCGCTCGCCCAATGCTCCCTTGACGCGGTCGAGTGCGTCGGTTGCCTCCAGCCTCACTAGACCCCTCCGGCCAGACCAGGCTCGGGGATGTGTGGAATCTCGGTGTCGTGCCCGGCCCACCGAGTGCTGACGTCCTCGGTCGCGATCTTCTGCTGAAGCCTGATGATCCCCTGCAGAAGAGCCTCGGGCCTGGGTGGGCAACCGGGAACGTAGACGTCGACGGGAACGATCTGGTCGACCCCCTTGGTGACCGAGTAGCTGTCCCAGTAAGGCCCTCCGCAGTTTGCGCACGCTCCCATCGAGATCACGTACTTCGGCTCGGGCATCTGGTCGTAGACCCGCCTGATCGGCGCCGCCATCTTGTCCGTGACCGTCCCCGCGACGACCATGAGGTCCGCCTGACGAGGCGATGCCGGGAAGGGGATTACCCCGAAACGAATGAGGTCGAATTTCGTCGCGATCGCCGCACCCATCTCGATGGCGCAGCAGGCGAGTCCAAACTGCAGCATCCAGAGCGAGTACTGGCGACTCCAGTTGAGGGCCCAGGAGACGGGCTTGGGAAGCTTGACCTTTTCGATTACAGCCAATCGAGCACCTTCTTCTTGATGGCGTAGAGGAGGGCGAGGGCCAGGATTCCGATGAAGATGACCATCTCGATGAACGCCTGGGTCCCGAGATCCTCGAAAACCGTCGCCCACGGAAAGAGGAAGACGGCTTCGACGTCGAAGATCACGAACAGGAGGGCGAAGACGTAGTAACGGACGTTCGCCTGAGCCCAGCCGGTGCCAATCGGGTCGATGCCGGATTCGTAAGTCAGGGACTTGGCCCGACTCGGAACATTCGGTCTCAGCAGGCGCGTGAGGGCAAGCGTGCCGAATACCAGGACGAGCCCGACTAGAGCGAAAACGCCGATAGTTACGTAGCTCCCGAAATAACCCTCAGGCACTTACCCGTCTCGCTCCCATTCGCATCGATAACGTCATCTCCGTGCGCGTCCGTCGAAAACGCTCGACCCTGCGGCACTGAGTGTTGGGAATCCAGTGGCCTCCCCGGCTTTTGCAATGGGTTCTCAAAGCCCACAGACACGCAGGAAAGCCGCTGTTCACAAGCCGAAAACTATCACGCACAGGGCGTCGGCTAGGTGGATGGTTCGTTCGTTCGTGAACGAGATGGAGCCGCGTCTCACCGTCTCGGAGGCCCCCTTTGCGGTGACCTCCCGCGCATGGCTCACATGCTCCGCTCGGAGGCACTCCTCGCGAATCCGGCTCGCAGCGGTTGACGGGCGAAGACTCTCATGCCCTCCTCGAAGTCGATCTCGGGGACCCAGCCGAGTTCTCTTCGGGCCCGGTCGGGCGAGCCCATGACGTGGCGCACATCGCCGAGCCGGTAGGCGCCGGTGACCTCGGGACCGAGGACCGAGCCGAACGACCGGCTTAGGACGCCCGCCATCTCACCGATTGTACGGGGCTCACCGGAGGCGATGTTGTAGCAACCACGCGATGCGTTGTTATTCAGGGCGATTACGTTGGCCCGGGCCACGTCCTCCACGTGGACGAAATCGCGTAGCTGCCGTCCATCTTCAAAGACCTTGGGGGGGCAACCGTTCTCGAGGGTCGACCGAAAGATGCTCGCAACGCCGGCATAGGGCGTGTTCCGCGGCATCCGGGGTCCGTACACGTTGTGGTAGCGCAGCGCGGCGACCGACGCACCGGTCTCGCGTCCGAACAAGAGAGCAAGGTGTTCCTGATGGAGCTTGGTCGCTGCATAGATGTTCCTCGGGTCGACTGCCTGTTTCTCGGTAGT
>JBOGWS010000107.1:0-18125 GCA_050693895.1 Actinomycetota bacterium
CCTGGCGAGATTCGCTCGAGGGCCTTATTGACGGCGTGCTGGCCCAGATCCCGGAGCTGCCGGGGGACTGAGGGCCGGGCAAGGATCCAGAAACCCAAGAACCGGCATTCAAGGGCGGAAGATGGGGTGCGGGTCGAGATATCTGCGCTTCTCGGGTGGGTTCTGGGTCCGAGAACCGGGTTTCGGCCAAGTTTGGGATGCCCGACAGGTGAGCGGTCGCGGATCCACGAGCTTGGGCGCCTTTTGGGTCTGAGTCCCGCTGGGCGGTTGTGAGACCGCCCTTGTGTCCATACCCCTACCTGGGATAAACTCTTGCAAGCACTCGTGATACATCTGCTAGCAAAGCCTTTCCAGAGGAGGAATTGTCATGGCCAGGAGTACCGCCACCGTCGAGCGCCTCAGGGGTGGTGTCGACAAGCTCATCAACGGTGCCGTCGACGCGACCGTGCACCTGCCGCTCGGCATCTACGATCGCACGCGTCAGCAGCTCGGCGACGTCGAGGCGAAGCGCGTTCGCAAGACCTTCGAGGGACTTCTCGAGGACTTCATCGACCGAGGCCAGGACCGCATCCAGCCTTTCGAGCGACGACTAAAGCGCGAGAGTCGCAACGTCCGGGCCGAGATCACCGAGGCAGCGGGCGAGGCCAAGAAGACGCCCCAGGGCGCGAAGAAGACGCCCAAGAAAACTACCAAGCGCGCCAAGAAGACGACCAAGACCACACACAAGACGACCGCGGCTCGGCCGAACCGAAAGACAGGTGACAACTCGCCTCTTCCGTAGTCAGGTGATCTAGGAGACCAACGAGGGCCCGGAAGGCTTTGGTTTTCCGGGCCCCAACCTTTTCGTGAACATGTCGACGAGGTGTTCGATGTAGACGTTCTCGTCCGCCGGCAGCATGTGCTTCCCGCCGAGTATCTCCTGCTCGACAAAGAATGCGAGTAGGGAATTGAAGAACAGCCTTGCGGCTACCTGTGGATCCACTTGGCCGCGCGCTTTTTCGTTCATGCGTGCGTCGAGGATGTCGGCAAGCTCTCCGATGGACTGACCGACAGCGTCCGAGAAGAAAGCCTCCTTCTCCTCGGGAAAGATCTGAACCTCCTGCAACAGAAGTCGTGTGAGCTCGGTGTTTTGGTGGAGAACGTCGAAGAAGCCCCGCGCGAGAACCAGCAATAGGCCGCGTAGATCGAGTTGTCCCGCAAGCTCGGGAAGCTGTCGCAGCACGGGCAGGAATGAGTACTCCTCGATGATGGCGCGAAAGAGATCGCGTTTGCCCGCGAAGTAGTGGTAGATGAGTCCTTCCGTTAGGTCGGCTTCGCGCGCGATGTCGCGCATCGATGTCCCGTGAAAGCCCTTGGTTGCGAACAGGTGGAGGCTGGCCTTGAGGATGTCCTCTCGCCGATCGCGTCGGACGTGTTGAGGCTCACGGGCGCTCACCTCATCACATGCCCTTGGTAAACGAGCTGTGGCCCCCCCGGGAGCGATCGTTGACTTGCCGGAGAATGTCGTCGCGGACCAATCGGACCGCTTGACCGATCTTGTCGTGCTGGGCCTTCGCAATGAGGTGCCGGCGACCGTAGTGAAGGTCGAGAGTTACCTCTCTTCCGGGCCCGCCGTTCTTGGCGATGCGAAGGTCGGCTCGAACCAAGTCGTAGGTACCCAGCCGCCGGTCGAGCTTCTCGAGATCTTTCTCGATCCGATCTATGTCTTGTTCCTTCAGATCGTCATCCGGCGCAATCACACGAAGCTCCATGGATCACCCCTTCTAGAGGAGGGCACGATGATTCATGGTAGACCGTCGCTCAGCCAGCCGAGAAGCGAAGCGGGCAATTCGAGTGTCGAGAATTCCTTTCGGACGTGAGCCCGGCCCGCCGAGCCCATCTCGGCCGAGCGCTCGGGGTGTTGGAGCAACCACGCAATTCGATCGGCCAGCAGACCAACGTCGGTGGCGTCCACGACGAAACCAGTCGAGCCATCGATTACCGCTTCTGGAGTCCCACCCGACCGGCCCGTCACACAAGGTGTGCCGCTCGCCGCTGCTTCGAGCAGTACGACGCCGAGGCCCTCGATCTCGAGACCGAAGTAGCGATCCGCTACGGGAAGCGCGAATACGTCCGCAAGAGCGTAGAAGGCCGGCGCTTCGGTGTCTTCGACGCGACCGGCAAAAAGGACACGACCCTCGCCCACCCGCGCGAGTTTTCCCAGCCGAGCCCGCTCGGGCCCCGTCCCGGCGATGACAACGACCGCCCCCGCAACGCGCTCGTTGATTGCGGGGAGGGCGGCGATCAGCCGGTCGATGCCCTTCCGTTTCACCAGGCGTCCGAAACACAGCACCACCCTGTCCGTTGGTGACAATCCGAGCCTTGATCTGACGGAGGTGGTGTCCACCCCGGGATGGAAGCGGTCGAGATCCACTCGGGCGTGAAGTCGCTCTATGGTCGGAACCGGCAGGCCGTGGCTCTGTATGAGCTTTCGAAGGGCATTGTCCGTATATCCGCTCACCGGCAGGAGCAGCTCGGCTCCGGCCATCGCTCGGGCGAATCTCTTACTCAGTCCGGGAACCGCGGCGGGGACGAGCATCTCCGCTCCGTGAACGATCACCGCGTACCGCAGCCCTCGCCGGTCGAGATCGGGGCCCAGCAGCCCGAGGGGCCAGGGGGTCCCGAAGATCACCTTGGTGGTCCGGTGGTGAGCGACCAGACCCGAGATTGCCCTGACGACCTTCTTGCCGGGGACCAGCATCGAGCCGTCCTCGAGGCCGTGAGTCGGATAGCCGAGATCGTGTGGGATGGGGATCCCGTCGCGCCGTCGGGGGCCGAGCACCGCGATGCGCGGGGCGACCTGCGAACACAGCTCCGCCAGGTAGCTCTCGATGCCGCCGCGGCCCGGAAGGAACGACGACGTAACCATCAGGGCATCGGGCATGGCCGGGACACTAGTGCACGGCTCGCTCCGATCCACAACAGAAAAGGGGCGGACGACCTTGATCGTCCGCCCCCTTGTTTCCCAGCCCGCAATCCCCCTGACCGGGCCACGAATCAGAAGGCCAGGCTGCGAACCCTGTTTGTTGTCGAACCCCTACTCTGCGAGACGGGGGGCCGGAAGTCAGTCCCCCGTTCGGGGTTAATTCGCGACCCGCCAGGGGTAATGAGGGCGCGAAGAAGCCCCGGGGCGGGAAGGAAGACCCCGGGGCTTCTTGAGTACTGCTGGCCTGGTTTTGGTATGTCCCGGAACCGAGCCCTGAAACACATTTCGATGATTTTCTCGTCCGGATTCTCTGTGGCCCAGCCCCGGGTGGGTTCGCGACCATGCACCGGTGGGGGCTATCCTGCTGGCCGTCGTTCACTTTCCGTCCACCTAAGGGGAAACAGCCGGATGCGCTTGAGGATCGTGCCTGCCCAGGGGTCGTTCTATGAGCTGTTCGAAGCCATGGCTTCCAAGGTGGAGCAGGGAGCCGTCGGCTTGGTCGACTTGCTCAAGTCCTACACGGACGTCGACAGGAAGGCCGGACGCCTGCTCGATATCGAACACGAGGGGGATGAGCTCACCCACGAGATCATCAAGCGGCTTAACACCACCTTCGTGACCCCCTTCGACCGCGAGGACATTCACCAGCTGGCGTCGAGCCTCGACGATGTTCTCGATCACATAGAGGCCGCAGCAGAGTATCTGCAGCTTCACAAAATCGTGGAACCACTGCCACAAATGATCACTCTTGCCGAGACACTCGGCGAGGCAGCGACAAAGACGGCCGAGTCGATGCCGCGACTGCGGAAGATGAAGAACATGGAGGAGTACTGGGTCGAGATCAACCGACTCGAGAACGAAGGAGACCGCTCCTACCGCCGCACTATCGCCGAGCTGTTTTCCGGTGATCACAACGCTATGGATGTGTTGAAGTTCAAAGACATCATCGAAGAGATCGAACAAGCCATCGATCGTCTTGAAGATGTCGCCAACACCATCGAGACGATCTTTCTCAAGCAGAGTTAATGGAGCAGTTCTCTGGTCTGAGTTTCGAAGCCTGGGTGATCATTGCTGTCGCTTTGGCGTTCGACTTCGTAAACGGCTTTCACGACGCAGCAAATTCCATTGCAACCGCCGTCGCTACCCGCGTCTTGTCGCCTCGCTACGCTGTGGCCTGGGCTGCGTTCTGGAACTTCATTGCGTTTCTAGTCTTTTCCACCGCGGTCGCCGAAACCATTGGCACCGGGACAATCAAGATCGACCAGGTCGCAAGCCTCGAAGTGATTCTCGCGGCGCTGATAGGCGCCATCTTCTTTGACCTGCTGACTTGGTACTACGGTCTCCCAGCATCCTCTTCGCACGCACTCGTCGGAGGACTTGCAGGAGCCGCGATTGCCGCAGATGGTTTTGATGCTCTCGTTGCTTCAGGGATTTGGAAGATCGCGGCCTTCATCGTCATCTCGCCACTTCTCGGCATGTTGCTGGCGGTGTTAATCATGAACCTGGTCATGTTCCTCACACAGACTCTCATGGGCAAAGGTTGGGCCACCCTACGCGGCGCGAACTGGGCTTTTCGGAAGCTCCAGCTCGTTTCCGCTGCGGCGTACTCGCTCGGTCACGGAGCCAACGATGCCCAGAAGACCATGGGCATCATCGCTGCGGTGATACTGATCGACCAGAGTGCGCCGATCGGCGAGTTCGATGTGTCCCTCCCAATCGTTCTTGCTGCCCACGCGGCTATTGCGCTCGGAACGCTCACCGGTGGATGGAGGATCGTCCACACCCTTGGATCGAAGATCACGAAACTGCAACCCGTCGGCGGATTCTCCGCCGAGACTGGGGCTGCGATCACCCTGTTCGGAACGGCAGCTCTCGGCATCCCTGTTTCGACGACTCATACCATCACGGGTGCCGTCGTCGGCGTGGGGGCGACCAACCGCTTCTCGGCCGTCCGGTGGGGGCTCACGGGCCGAGTCGTGTGGGCCTGGGTGCTGACCATTCCGTGTGCCGCACTGACCGCTGCGCTTTGGTACTGGATCACCATCACTGTCGGGGCCGACATCATCATTCCCGTTGGAATCGCGGGGGCCGCGTCATGGCTCGTGGTCTTCGTGCGTAAGAAACGGCGACGGGTCCAAGAGCCGGTCTTCGCTCCCCCCTGATGTTCAAATAGTTAGGCTGGGGCCATGACCGACGCCGACGAGATCAAGAAGCTGAGGCAGCAGGCGCGCGAAGACCGCAAGCTCTTCCAGAAGGCGGCCGACGCCCTGGCGGAGATTGATCGAAATCACGGTCTCGATGACCACCTTGCCGACGTGCTTGCGGCGCTGCGGATTCGCCTCGAGGGCAGGAAGCGTGCTTCCCTTGACGACCTACTAACCGCTACCGGCGACATCTCTGGAAAGAGGGACCTCGGCGATGCCCTGGGCGCGAGCGAGAAGAAGAAGTCATCCGATTGGCCCGAGATCGAGGAGCAGAAGAAAGACTGGCCAGGCCTCTGAGTTGTGGCTAGTTGCCTTCTCCCTTGTCCCTGAGGAATCGTTCCAGCTCGGCCGCGATGTCCTCACCCGAGGGCATGCGAGATGGGTCCATCTCCTCGATGTCCTCCTGCTCGTCCGTGCGCTCTTCAAGCATGTGGACGTACGCCTGCACGTCCTCGTCTCCGGCCACCATCTCGGTTACCCGTTCCTCGTAAACCTTCGTCGCGCGGAGCAGATCGTCGATTTCCGCCGCCGCCCCCACGAGCTGGGTTGCTCGCTCGACCAACGCGAGCGCTGCCTTTGGGTTTGGCGTCACCGCAAGGTAGTGGGGAACCGCGGCCCAAAGGCTCGCCGAGTCGATTCCCGCCTTCGAGAATGCTTCATGCATCACACCGACGATGCCGGTTGGTCCCTCATAGCGCGATCGATGGAGATCCAGTCGCCTGATCAACTCGGGATCGACGGCGGTTCCGGTGATCTGGACCGGACGGGAGTGAGGCACGTCGGCAAGTAGCGCTCCGAGCGTGATTACCAACTTGACCCCGTGGGCCTTAGCGATCTCGACGATCAGGTTCGAGAACGTGCGCCACTTCGTGCTGGGTTCCGTTCCTACCAGGACGATCACGTCATTGCTCGTCCCTTTGAGCTTCGCTGCCATGAATTCATTGGCAGGCCAAGTGATCTTGCGAGTCGTTCCGTCGACCAGCTCGACCTGCGGTCGGACGGCTTGAAAGTCATAGAAGTCCTCGGGGTCGATCGACGCGAGCTCGGTTGCCGACCACACTCGTCCGAGATGCGACGCCGCGAAGCTGGCCGCGTCACCGGCATCGTTCCATCCGCGAAAAGCGGCGAGGAGAACGGGCGAGCGTAGTTCGATGTCGGCGTGTTGTGTGATTCTGTCGTCCATGGCTCTAACCTACTCTCGGTAGTTGTCTACCTCAGGAAAGAGGATGCTCGACCTGCCTATCGAAGGCGTGATCGTCGCCGTAGCCCTGTCGCTGCTCATCGGGGTGGCGGGCGGCTTCGTATACGCAGGCATCATGGGATATCGCAAGAGGTCGAAGTCGAGCTGAGTAAGGTCAGTCGATCGTGTTTCGTTGCGAGATATGGCGCTCGAGCTTCCGCTTGATGCGCTGAAGGGCGTTGTCGATCGACTTGACGTGGTTGCCAAGCGTTCCGGCTATCTCCTCGTAGGACTTGCCGTCCATGTACAGGGTCAGGACCTCGCCCTCGAGTTCGGTGAGGTTGCGACTCATGGACGCCCGCAGCGCTTCGATCTCTTCGGACGAGATGACCAGCTCAGCCGGATCGCTCGTGCGCGTTGGCGACATGAGATGGTCGGCAACCGATGTCGCATCGTCATCCCCGTATGCGGGGGCGTCGAGTGACACGGACGAGTTCAGAGGGTGATGCTTGTGCCGGTTGGCGGTTTTTATGGCAGTCAGTATCTGCCTTGAGATACAGAGCTCTGCAAACGCCCGGAACGGGGTCGTTTGTTTGAGGTCGAAGTCTCTGATGGCCTTAAAGAGGCCGATCATGCCCTCCTGGACGACGTCTTCTCGTTCAGACCCCGCAAGGAAGTAGCTGCGCGCCTTGGAGCGGGCGAAGTTCCGGTAACGGGTGAGCAGGACCTCGATCGCTCGCTCCTCGCCGCCTCGGGCTTGCTCGACCAACTCGGTGTCTTCGAGCCGGTCGAGCTCTAGTGATGGAGTGATCAGCTCTGATGTCCCGCTCATATCGCTCCCCCGAGAGCCCTTAAGTTGTTCAAGCACTCCCCTTGCTTCGAGTGTGAGACGTCTCTGGATTGACTGCGGGTCCCACCGATCCCCCGGAACCAGGCCGATCCGCTCATTCGGAAGGAACCCTTCTAGCTGTCGGGGTTTATTCCCTCCTCAGGCCCTACTATGCAAGGTTCCTGGAGGCGAATGGGGGCTGGTGTCCCTCCCGGTCTTCAAAACCGGTGGGTCGGGCGATCCCCGGCCGGCGGGTTCGATTCCCGTCCGCCTCCGCCAGAGGCCTGACCAAGCCTTCGGCTAAGGGCGGAGGCGTCCCCGCCCGAGGCCCGAGCCTTATCTCACCCGCCTCGCGCCTGCGCCGCTCCCCGGCGGGTTCGATTCCCGTCCGCCTCCGCCAAAATGTCCCATGCGGGCACCGCCTCCCCAAGAGGACGGCGGCCACGAGCGCTTTGATCTAGCCTCGTTGTGAACGGCCTTCCGACAAACGGCTGTCCGACTCCTGAGAGGACCTGCGGTGAACCTGACTCTGTACTCGTTCATGAAGTTCTTGCACGTCCTGCTAGCGGTGGTAGCGGTGGGCTTCAACGCCTCCTACGGGATCTGGCTAGCGCGTGCGGCCAAGGAGCCGGAGCACGCAGCGCATGTCCTGCGGGGGATCAAGATCCTCGACGATCGGTTCGCGAACCCCGCCTACGCGCTGCTTCTGGTGCTGGGGCTAGCCATGGTGTGGGAGTCCGGGATTCCGTTCAGCACGTTTTGGATCGCCGCGTCCCTCGTCCTGTACGTCGTTCTCGTCGGCCTGGCGGTCGTGGGGTACTCGCCGGCGTTGCGCCAACAGGTCGCCCTCGCCGAAGCCGGTCACGTAGGTTCGGATGAGTATCGGCAGGTGGCGAAGCGCGGTGGGATCATCGGCGGGACCCTTGCCGTGATGGTCGTGATAATCATCTTCCTCATGGTGACGAAGCCGACTCTCTGATTCCGGCACGGCCGGACTTGATCATCGAGGTCCGTCCGCCGACGCATGGGCCGCCCGCCCCGACCTGGCGCCGGCGCCCTTCCCTTGACAGAATGAGATCCGTACGTATCCAGAGACGCAATTTGGACTGGGTCGGAGAAGAAGGAGAGCGAGATGGACAAGATCGTGCATTTCGAGATCCCGGCGGACGATATCGCCAGAGCCAAGGAGTTCTATGGGTCCATCTTCGGCTGGGAACTGGAGGATATGCAGGGCGCCGACTACACGATCGTGCGGACGGTGCCCGTCGACGATCAACAACTGCCGACCGAACGGGGTGCGATCAACGGCGGCATGATGAAGCGGGCCTCGGACACGCCGTCACCAGTGATCACGGTGCAAGTCGACTCCATCAACGACGCACTCCAGCAGGTTGAGGCGAGCGGCGGCAACGTCGTCGCACCCAGACAGGAGATCCCTGGTATGGGCGCGTTTGCCTACTTCAAAGACACGGAGGGCAACACGCTCGGCCTGTGGGAGAACGCGGTGTGAGCACCAGGAGCCTTGAGGCAAAGGCTCACGCGACGGCCTCTCTGACCGCGGGGATTACCTCGGTCGCCAGCCGTTCGATCTGCTCGTCTCTGTCCGGTCCTAGGGGTTGGAAGTTCATCGCACTGAAGCCGAGTCCCGTGAACTTGACCAACTGCTCGGCCACTTCTCTTGGGGATCCCATCACTATGTGCGGCGAAGCGCCGTTCCGTTCGCCGATCCTGATCTCAAGGTTGTAGGCCAGCGTGATGTGCTCGGGGTCCCGGCCCGCTTCCCGCGCGCTTCTGAAGACCCGCTCGCGCATCGCCGGAACTCGTTCGGGCGGGGCCTGCTCGAGCGAAGGGATCCACCCGTCCGCCAGCCTTCCGGTGACGGCGAGGGCACGGGGGCCGAATGTGCCGAGCCAGATGGGGATGCGCCGGTTCGGCTTGGGCTCGAGCTCGGCCACGTCCGTTCGGTAGTGCTTCCCGTCGAATGAAAAGGAGCGTTCGGTCCACAGTCCGTGGGCGATGTGAATCGCCTCCTCGAGGCCCTCGATCTTGTCGCGCGCACTGGGCACTCCCAATCCGAAGGCTCGGAACTCCTCGTCAGCGTAGCCGCCACCCAGCCCGAGGATCAGCCTTCCTCCCGACATCCGGTCGAGGGTCGCGGCCATCTTGGCGAGGACCGCCGGCGGTCGGTTTGGAACTCCGAGGACGCGCGTCGCCACGCGGATCTTCGACGTTGTGGCCGCGATCCAAGTGAGCAGCGTCCACGTCTCGAGGGTTGGATGAGCGCTGCTCGGATGGTCGGACGCCGAAACGAAGTCGAACTCGAGGCTCTCGGCCCTCAGCGCGACGCCAACCGGATCGGCATCGGGCGCCGCTGAAGTGGTCACGTCCAAACCGAAGAGAACCTCAGTCATGAACCGGTCGTTCGCGATGCGCGGTTGTTGCCGCTTGCGCGGTGGAGGTCTCACGGGGCTCCGGATGAGAACCGGCGACGATCGTCAGTAGTGGGAGAAGAAAGTGCACGAGCGGTCCGATACTCACCGCGTAGAGCACCGTTCCGATCCCGACCGTGCCCCCGAGAAGCCAGCCGGCGACGAGCACGACGACCTCGATCGAGGTGCGCACGAGCCGGATCGAATAGCCGCGCTTCGCCAGACCTGTCATGAGCCCGTCACGGGGGCCGGGACCGAGCCCGGCACCGATGTAGAGGGCCGTGGCGACGGCATTCAAGACGATTCCCGCCACCATGAACACGACCTGCCAGGCGACGATGGATGGCTCGGGTAGGAACGCGAGCGCACCATCGATCGCAAGCCCGACCAAGATGACGTTGCTCACGGTGCCGATGCCGGGGCGTTCTCTCAGCGGGATCCACAGGGCGAGAACGATCGCACCCACCAGGATGACGATCGAACCGAGCCCCAGACCCGTTCTCTGAGCCAGTCCCTGATGGAACACGTCCCACGAATCCAGACCCAGCCCGGAGACGACGAGCAGGGCGATGCTCACACCGAAGAGGACGAGCCCGAGGTAGAGCGCGAGCAGCCGCCGACCCATTCCAACGCCACCCCTCTCGTTCGTCACGTCCCTCTCCGCAATAGTTGATGTGTCAACTGACACCGTATCAAGGTAATAGATGACATGTCAACAAACAGGAAGTAGGGTTTGCGAAATGGCAGAACCTCGATGGCTCGACGACTCGGAGTCCCGTACCTGGCGGGCATATCGAAGAATGCGGGCCCTGCTCGACCTGCAGCTCGGCCGCGATCTGGCGCACGACAGCGGGTTCTCCGAGGCCGACTACGACGTCCTGTCCAACCTCTCTGAGGCGGAGGGACGGAAATTGCGCCTTTCCGAGCTGGCCGCGCTGATGCTGTGGTCCAAGAGCCGCCTCTCGCACCAGGTGACCCGGATGGTGCAGCGCGGCCTGGTGACCCGGCGGGAGAGTGAGTCGGACGCACGAGGCGCGGACGTTGTGCTCACCGATGCTGGTTGGGAAGCGATCGTGTCCGCTGCGCCCGGCCACGTCGAGTCGGTGCGCGAGCATTTCATCGACCTGCTTTCGGACGACCAGATCAAGGTTCTGGGCGACATCTCAGAAACGGTCGTCGAACATCTGAGAGGTCTCGACAACAGTAGACGAACCCGGTGATGGCCAAGATGGATCAAGCTATGGGTCATGGGTACGTACACCGATTCGACGACATTCGGCCCCGACGAGACGGCGCCCGTCATCGAGACGAATGGCCTCACCAAGGTGTACCCCGGCGGGCTGAAGGCGGTAGACGGTCTCGATCTGGCGGTCTCGGAGGGAGAGATCTTCGGCCTACTCGGCCCGAACGGGGCGGGCAAGACGACTACCGTCGGCATGCTCACCACTCGGGTGGTTCCGACCGAGGGCTCGGCCACCGTGAGAGGCGTAGACGTCGTGACTCGCCCTACCATCGCCAAGCAACTGATCGGGGTCGTATCTCAATCGAACACTTTGGATCGAAGCGTGAACGTCTGGGAGAACCTCTATTTCCACGGTCGCTACTTCGGGATGAGCTCGCGCGACGCCCACAGACGAGCCGATGAGAGCCTCGAACTCTTCCGTCTAAGCGATCGCGCACGCATGGACGTGTCGACTCTGTCCGGTGGAATGGCACAGCGACTGATGATGGCGCGCGCGATCATGCATCGTCCGCAGGTGCTCTTCCTGGACGAGCCAACGGCCGGCCTCGATCCTCAGAGCCGGCTCGCGTTGTGGGACATCCTTGGAGAGCTCAACGACGCAGGGCAGACGATTCTCTTGACGACGCACTACATGGAGGAGGCCGAGCAACTCTGCCGTCGGGTAGCGATCATGGACCACGGCAAACTGCTGGCGCTGGACACACCGGTCGCGCTCAAACGTTCACTCGGCGCCGACACGGTCGTGACTATTACATCCGATGGGATGCTCGACGAGCTCGCGCGTCACATCGAGGTCATGAATGGAGTGACGCGTGTGCACGTTGTGGACGGGACCGTGCGTGTCGGATTGCGCGGTTCGAATGGAGTGCTACCGCGCATCCTCGGTCACGCCGAGGACGGCGGCTTTCACGTGAAGGATCTCTCGATCGCCGAGCCGACCTTGGAGACGGTCTTCATCACGCTGACCGGCAAGGATCTTCGAGAATGAAAGCGCAGCCGCACTCGTTGAGCCAGATCCGCGCTTCCCGATCATCCTCCCTTGCAGCTTTCAAGGCGCTGTTGGTTCGCGACGTGACGGTGTTGCGGAAGAACGTAGCCCTCTTCGTCGTGCGCACCATCATGCAGCCCTTGCTGTTCGTCTTCGTCTTCACCTATGTGTTTCCGAAGATCGGGCAAGGAGTCGGAGGCGTTCGCGGCCAGGAGGATTTCTCGAGTCTCCTGGTGCCTGGAGTCGTCGCGATCGCGTGCATCTTTCAAGGTATTCAGGCGGTTGCCCTTCCGTTGGTTACCGAGTTCAGCTACACGCGCGAGATCGAGGATCGCGTCATGGCACCTCTCCCAGTGGCGGGAGTTGCCATCGCAAAGATCGTGTCGGGCGCCATGCAGGGGATTCTTGCCGGACTGGTTGTGTTTCCTCTCGCAACCGTCGTTCCCGCGACGGATGTGAGTCTCGAGGTTCAGTGGTTCGAATTGGTTACCTTCCTTCCCCTCGCCGCGCTCGTTGGTTCCTCTCTTGGACTGGCCATCGGAACGCGCGCCAAACCGCAGCAAGTACCGCTCATCTTCAGCGTCATCGTCATTCCAGTTACGTTTCTCGGAGCCACCTACTATCCGTGGGCGAGCCTCGATCCGATTCCGTGGCTCAAGTGGCTGGTACTTCTGAACCCGCTTGTGTACATGGGCGAGGCGTTCCGCACCGCTCTCACACCCCAGTTCCCGCACATGCCGGTTCCCGTCATCTATGCGGGCCTGATCGGGTTCGTCGCCTTCTTGAGCTGGCTCGGGATCGAAGGCTTCAAGAAGCGCGTGCTCACCTGAGCGGGTGTGGGAGGGGGGCAATGAGGATCGTTTCGCTTCTACCGTCCGCCACCGAGATCGTCTACGCGCTCGAACTCGAAGACCAACTCGTCGGTGTCAGCTGCGACTGCGACCATCCCCTGGACGCATCGAGCAAGCCCGTCGTCTCGCATTCTGCGCTGACGACCGACGACAAAAGCACCCCAGCGAGCATCGATGAAGATGTGCGGGCGGGCATGTCCGCGTCCGAACCCCTCTACAGACTCGATCGGGATCTCGTTCGTGAGCTACAGCCCGATTTGATCCTCGCTCAGGATCTGTGCCGCGTGTGCGCGGTTCCTTCTGGGAAGGTCACCGAGGCCCTCGCGACCATCGGGTGCTCCTCGACCGTGGTGTCACTCGACCCGCACGGATTGGTCGATGTCATCGGCGACATCGAAAAGGTCGCCCGCGTTACGTCCTCGGAACTTCGCGGCGAGAAGCTGGTCCGATCTCTTCGGGATCG
The DNA here is from genome assembly GCA_050693895.1 of Actinomycetota bacterium. Lineage (GTDB taxonomy): Bacteria > Actinomycetota > CADDZG01 > CADDZG01 > WHSQ01 > WHSV01. The sequence goes on from JBOGWS010000107.1 coordinate 13,153, forward strand.
GATCGAGGCGGTGCGCTCGGACACGGCTTTGCTCGAACCGGTCGACGTGCTTGCACTGGAGTGGGCGGATCCGCCCTTCACCGGAGGCCACTGGATTCCTGAGATGGTGGGCCTCGCCGGCGGCCGAGAGGTGCTGGGGGTGGCCGGCGCACCCTCGCGGAAGACAACTTGGACCGAGATCGCCCAGGCCGAGCCTGACGTCGTCGTCTTCATGCCTTGCGGGTTCGGGCTCGAAGAGGCCCTGGAGCAGGCGAGTGATCTCTATGCGGTACCCGAGTTCGCGGCCCTCCCGGCTGTGCTCAAAGGACGTGGGGTGGCGGTCGACGGCTCGTCGTATTTCTCCCGCCCTGGCCCCCGCTTGGTCGACGGACTAGAGATCCTTGCGTGGGCGATTCACCCCAACCTGTTTCCCGAGCCTTTACCCGGACGAGCGCAGCTCCTTACCTGACCGCGGCTGCGGCCACCACCAGATCCTCGAACGCGACCCCAACCGACTTGAAGACTGTGATGTCGTCGACACTGGTGCGCCCCGCTGCCCGGCCCCCGGCCACGTCGCTCAACTCCGTGACGTCTCCGGGGGCCAGCACGCCGAACTCGACTGGGAGACGAAGGTCCCCCGCCTCTTGCAGGGCAGGCTCCTTGACCTCGACGAAGATCTTCGACCGGGCGATGGCGGCATCGTCGAGCTCGCGCGCGTCCGGTTTGTAAGCACCGACCGCGTTTACGTGCGCTCCAGCTCGCAGGTGGGCGCCGTCGAAGAGGGGCGAAGAACTCGTCGTGCAGGTGCAGACGACGTCAGCCACTTCGACGGCGTTTGGCGAGGCGACCTCGGCGCGATAGCCGAGCTGCGTGGCCCGCTCGACCAGGCGCTTCGCCGAGGAGTCGCTGCGGGACACGCACAGGACTCGTTCGAGCTCCGGCAGCACCTCGGCCATGCCCTCGATGTGTGCGAGACCCTGAGTGCCCCCACCGAAAACGAGCAGAGTCCGTGACTCGAGGTGGGCCAGGTGGCGAGTGGCCACGGCGCTGACCGCGGCGGTGCGAATTCCCGTGAGGGCAGCCCCGTCAAGCAGAGCCGACGGGCGCAGAGACTGCGCGTCGAAGAGGACGTAGACACCATGGATCAGCGGGAGCCGGACCGATGGGTTGTCCGGTGTCACGGTGACGAGCTTCACGCCCGCTCCGAGATCGGCGCTCCAGGCGGGCATCAGCAGCAGGTCGCCCCTACCGACGTCCAGGTGGGAACGTGCTGGTGCGGTCGGGAGCTCGCCCGAGAAGGCGTCATCGAGGACGTCGATCGCGACCTTCATCGAAAGGGCGTTGCGAAGTTCCTTCGGACCCAGGTAGGGCGGGGGCATCAGCGCAGGAGGAATCCGGTGCCGAGCGGGTCCGCCGGATTCAGAACGAAGTGATGAAACCCGCTGATGTGGGCGCTCCCCTTGACCTCGGTAATCACGGCTGGGATCCCCCCAACCCGAGCGTCGTCGCTGACACGCGCATGAAAAACGCTGTCCACGATGCCACGATGGACGAGCGTTCGGCCACGCTCGAGCTCGCCCGACTTGTCCAATAGGGCGAGGCGGGCTGAAGTGCCACTCCCGCAGGGAGACCTGTCGACCTCGCCATCGGCAAAGATCGTCACGTTCCTCTGACTTAGGTCACCCGGCGCGTCGTCGTTCTCGTAGAAGATCACTCCGTAGATGCCACGCAACTCTGGCTCGACTGGGTGAACGACCTCGTGCTCCTTTTCGATCGCGACCTTGATCTCGCGACCAAGTTCGATCAGAGCCGGCAGGTCCGACGGTTTAACGCTCAGTCCGACACCGGGTGCGTAGACGGAAGCATAGAAAGCGCCGCCGTACGAGATGTCGAGAGTGAGCTCGCCCGCGCTCGTGGGCACGACGAGGCCCTCGGAATGGACGAATGAAGGGACGTTCGTAAACCGCACCGAGCGAACGAGGCCGTCGTCGATGCGGGCAACCGTCTCGAGCCTTCCGGAGGGTGCGTCCACCACGACGCTCGTTTCGTCGCCGGCGATCGCGATGACGCCGCTCTCGATCGCCCACGTTACGAGAGCGATCGTGCCGTGACCGCAGGCCGTGCTGTACCCCGCGTTGTGGAAGAACACGACTCCTATATCTGCGCCATCGTCGACCGGCTCGGTCACGAAGCACCCGTACATGTCGGCGTGACCCCGCGGCTCGAAGATAAGAAGTCTGCGGATTTCATCGAGATGCTCCGATGCGTAGCGGCGCTTGTCCAGGATGGTAGCGCCGGGGAGGGGCTTTACTCCTCCGCTCACGATGCGGAAGGGCTCACCGCCGGTGTGGTAGTCCGTCGTGCTTACTTTCAGAGATCTCACGGATCAACCCTACGGCGCACGTCATCCTGAATGCTCATTCGAACCTCAAGCGAGAGTGGACAAATCCGGATTCTTCGCATACGACGTCCAACATTTCCTCAGCCGTGCTTGGATAGGAGGAACCCGATCCTTCCATATGGACAGTGAATGAAAGATTCGGGAACAACTTTCTCCGAGTGCCGAGAGTCTTTAGGGTAGAGGAAGCGGATGCGAAGGGAGTTGCAGGTGGAGGCGAAGAACGACTCCACAGGTCCAGACTCACGCGAGGTCGTTTCGTGGGCAGTTGCGGCCTTGCTGGCTTGCGCCGCGCTGATCGGGGTTGTGAGCGTCTTGGCCGTCATCGTGTGGGCGGTAGGAGATGTTCCTGGGTGGGTGACGCTCTTGCTCGGGGGCGGTCTGGCGGTTGGCGCGGCAGCTTTCGCCTGGATCCTCGCAAGAGCTCTGCGATCCAAGGAGTAACCGGCAAGTATTCTGTCTCGCGGTGACGGATCCCGAGATGCGCAGGAGTTTGCATGGGTGTTCCCTCTCGTGACTGCAATCGTTAGCGGTCCGTGACCGAAGAACTGATCGACGGCTGGTACCTCATGAGCACCGCGGATCTGGAGCGGGAGCCGACTCGTTGGCGAGCGCCCGAGACCAACGTGAAGTCATCCAACGCCCTGCGCCTGACTGTCGAGCAGGCCTTGGAGGTCAGGGACGCCGGCAATCTCCCCGACGAGCTCGATCGGACCCTCAGGCTGATCCTGCGGATCGATGACACGCAGGCGCTCGCGACCCTTGCGCGCTGGCTCTCTCCTGAGGACGCGGCCCGAATTGCCCACGGGTGAACGAGCTCAATCCGGCGTGACGACGCCCTCTCAACCTTCCATTCGCGCCGGCAAGCGGGTGCCACTGCCCGAGCTTGCGCTGGTCGGGATCGCTGCCATCTGGGGGCTGACGTTCACGATGGTGCAGGACGCGGTCGACGAGATCGCCGTCATGACGTTCCTCGCCTACCGCTTCATCCCCGCCTCATTGATCGTGGCACTGATTTTCCGCAGAGAGCTGCGATCTCTAGATCGGGCGGGGTGGATGGCCGGTTGCATCATGGGCGGGTTTCTAACCGCGGGGTACATCTTTCAGACGGTGGGTCTCAAGTACACGAGCGCGTCCAACGCCGGATTCATCACCGGGATGTTCGTCGTGCTAACGCCGCTTTTCGGAATGATCTTTCTCAAACAGCGTGCGGGCTGGTACGCATGGGTCGCTGCGGCCATCTCCGCGTTCGGCCTCTACCTGCTGTCGGGCGTCGGCGGAGTTCGTTCGGGTGACGCCTTGGTGTTCGGCTGCGCCTGCTCCTTTGCGTTCCACATCCTCGCAACCGATAGGGCTATCAAAAGGCATCACATTGGTGCTCTGCTTGCGGTTCAACTCGGAGTCGCCGGGTTCGTGCCTCTCGTGGTCGCCTCTGCCGCGGGCGACCTCTCGGTCCCGCGCGGAGCGACGGTATGGAGCGCTCTGCTCGTGACATCGCTCGTCGCGAGCGCTCTCGGTTTCTTTGTGCAGACCTACGCGCAGCAACATGCGGCCCCCGCGCGCACTGCGGTCATCCTGGCCAGCGAGCCGGCGTTCGCAGGCTTGTTCGCCTGGCTGCTGGCGGGAGAGCGCTTCACCGCGTACGACCTAACGGGGGCCGTGCTGATCCTGGGAGCGATCCTGTTCGTCGAGCTGGCCACCTATTTCAGCGCCTCTCGGCCCCTACCTGAGAGCTAGAAGGCCAGCTCCGCTGCCGACCATGTTCATCTGGGACCCCCCAGAGGGGGCTGAGGTGACAATGGTCGACGATGCCGGGCGGGCTCCTCGCATTGACTAGGCTTTGCACAGAAAACGGCCTCTGCACAAAAAGTCGGTGACTTGCACATATAAGGTCTCAAGCTCCACTCACGCTCCTATAGCACTCCGAACTACACGCAAGTGATTTGAGTCCCGAGGGCCCGCGTTTGACCTCAAGCCAGGCTTGAGTCATGATGTGGAAATGAAAAAGGAAGCTCTTACGTCTGCCCTTGAGGAGATTCGAGCAGTTCGCGCCGCACGGGAAGCGCGTCTGGAGGAACTGGAAGAGGAGGCCACCGCGCTCTTCGGCGAACTGGAGGGCCTTCGACACGCCGAAGATTCGATTAGCCGCCTTCTCGGCGCGGCCACGGTTCCTCAGAACCAGATGAAGTTCCCCACTCCCCGCTCGCCAAGGCCCTCCGCCAACGGCTTCCCCAGGACCGCAGACGCCGTCTATGAGGTGCTGCGGGACCACCAAGGACGCCGAATGACTGCGACCCGCATTCAGGAGATTCTGGGGGATGAGGGCAAGCTCAATCCCGATCTGAAACAACCATATGGGGTCGTGCTGGAATCGGCCAAGCGACTCGCCAACAGAGACCCCGAGGTCATCATGCGGAGACGCAACAAGAAAATCTACTTTTCTTACAGGCCTCAAACCGAGGAGAAGGGAGAAGGCAATGGCGATGGTTCTTAAGTTGCCCACGCCCCCCGCCGCGCGGAAATGAAAACCGCCGTTCGGTGGGGAGGCAAGGCCGAGTATCTGGGGTGCGTCCTGGGGGGTGTGTCTCACCTGTAT
>JBOGWS010000108.1:0-5908 GCA_050693895.1 Actinomycetota bacterium
ACCGCGTCGACCACGTAGCGGGCCACATCCAAGCGACACCTCCAGGCTAGGGGTGTCCACCATGGCCCGCGACATGCTTACTCAGCCGTGTCCACCATCCGGTGGAATCACACACCTGGCGACCCACCCCAAAGCCCAGGCGTAACAATCCGGCGGTGGACTCTCCGACTCCAGGAGAGTTTCGGTAACCGGCCGGAGGTGACTCCGAAAGCCATGTCGTGGCGAAAGACGCCTGCCGCTGACTTCTGACCTGACCGTCCCTCCGACCGGGACCGGACTAGCGGTAGTGACTTGATAGAAGGGTGCTCTGACCCAACGCCTGCATGTCCTCCCGCTGGTCACATCGTATGTCGGCCGGCGGAAGGAGGCCAGGATGGGTGTGGCGATCGGCGTCGACTCACACAAGAGCTCGCTTGCCGTGGGAGCCTTGAATGAGGTGGGGCATCTGGAGGAGGTACGTGAGTTCACCAACGACCGGCGCGGACACGAGTCGGTGCTGACTTGGATCCAGCAGCATGGTTCGGAGCGCGTGGTCGGCATCGAGGGATCCGGCAGCTATGGGGCGGGGCTCGTCAGACGGCTCCTCGAGGCCGGCGAGGACGTCAGGGCCTACTTCCTGCCTTCGGACGGACGGGCATGTCGCGCATCAGGCCTTTGGATATTCAGCGCTTCCTCGGGAAGATGGCCGACGCCGGACTCTCTCGCTCCCGCTACGAGCACACCACCATGAAGTCCTCCACCCCGGCGCGTGCAATCATCAAAGGCAACGTAGTGCGAGGCAACAACTGGGGCAAGCTCCCCACCAAGGCGGACATCGGAATAATATCTGCCCAGAACGCCCAGGTCAGGAATAACAAGGTCGGAGCCAGTACCGCCCCACCCGAGGAAGGGCAGCGGAATCGTCTTCCGAAGTACAGAAGGTCGGGGTAACGCGTCGGGAACCGCGGCAGGGAACCAGATGGGTGGAGACTCGTTGGAGGGCTGCGAGCTGGCCGGAGTCGTTTGTAAAAAGAGCCGGCCGTCTGCCATTTGACGCGTCGAAGGCAGACCAAAGCTCACATCTCTGAACGATCCGGTGACGGGTGCAATCGATCCGTCACCAGTTGTCGCTTGGCAGGCAGAAGTCGTTCGCCTTCGGTACACAAGGAGATTGAGAAAGGCCTCGGAGGGTTACTCCGATTGGCCTGCTCTCAGCGGCCACGCCGGTGTCCTCTCGCGCGTATACCAATCGCTGGCTAAGCTGACCGGCGCACGAGTGATCGTCGACTCTTCGAAGAGACCGGCAATCGGGACCTTGCTTCGAGCCCTACCGGGGGTGTCTCACTACGTCGTCCACCTCGTAAGGGATCCGCGGGCGGTGGCGTACTCCTACAAACGCACCAGGAAGACGGTCGACCGAGAGATGAAGCGCGAGGGCTCGGTCGAGGTCACATTGACTCCCAATCACACCGCCGGGGGTAATCCGAGCCGCTTCGAGACGGGACGGATCGCGCGCTTGGACAAGGAGTGGGTTGCACGTCAGAAGCCCGGCGATCGAAAGACCACCGCCGCCCTGACTCTGCCTCTTCTCAAGAGCTACGGTTACCCGTTCGTCTCGCACTAGTTCTTGGGAACCCAGCTTTCAAGACCGGCAGCCCAGCGGGGTTGTGCGTGTTTGAAACGAGGCGATCACTCAGTCCGATGGCGAGCGCCAAGAACAGCAGAGCCAGATCCCCTCCCCCCTGGATGGTTCCGCCGGTAAGCGATCGGATGAGAAGGATAGTCAGCAGGACGGCAGGGACTATGCGACTAGCACCGTTGAACGCTCGTTTAAGCGACCGTCCCCACGCGGTCAGAAACGAAAGCGCAAGCGCTAGTAAGCCCACTGTACCCGTGCCAACCAGGGCCTCAACCCAAGTGCTGTGCAGGTTGGAGGCGGAGCCCTTCTTGGTGGGGAGATCGTTCAGCACCAGCAGCCTGCTCGCAGTTTCCAGCCCGCCGCCAATGACAGGAGACTGTTGCCATACCGGTATCGCCGCCGTCCAGTAGGTAACCCTTCCCGACAGGCGGCTTGCCCGTTCTGTGTCCTGCCCCCTCAAGACATAAGGTTGCGCCGCCTGGAATATCCCTCCGCCGAAGAGCGCGATCCCCAGTCCGCAGGTAATGGCCAGCACCCCCAGCATCTTGCGTCCGGCGAGAAGCAACAGGAGGGCAACGCCGGCGGCAAACATTGCATACCCGGTGCGATATTGTGCGACGATCAGCGTCACGAGACCGTAACCGATCAAGCCGGCGGATACAGCAGGCCGCGGTCCCCACTCTCGGTCCCTGCCCAGCAATCGCGCAAGCGACCATAGTGCGACCACGCACCCGAAGGTTCCTACCGAGTTGGAGGAGATGCGCGGCAGCACACCGGTGAGCCGAATAGGAATGGGGCTGTTGAGATGCTCCAAGGCGACGCCGGGAAAGATGAGCGCTCCGATCCAAGCGGAGGTCATCATCGCAACGTAGTACCAGAACACCATGGCTTCAATTCGTTTCAAGGCGTCTGCGCCACCCGCCCGATAGGCGCCGGTCACCGCCACGAGAGCGGCCACCACCTCGATGGCTCGGTATCCCGTAAGGAGAGGATTCACCGAGGGCACGAGCCCCAAGAACACGACCCCTGTGTAGATCACGTAAAGACGCACCGGTCTCGAGGTCACCCTCCCGTCCAGGCGTTTGGGTGCGGTCAGTGCAAGTAGTCCGAGTGCGGCCGCTACGATGGTGCAACCCAGTTGGAACAGCGAGAAGATGTCGAACGGATTCTCGGTTAGCTCGGCTGCGCTTTGGGGACCACCGGTGAACGAGTACCTCAAAGTCAGCGTCGCAAAGAGAATGAGTAGTACCGGTATCTCGACGGCGAGATATGCGGGCCGAGATCGCTCGAGGCCGTAGACGACCACCGCGGCCCCCGCGAAGACGAGCGAGAAGGAGGCCACTCCTCCGGAAAGCGGTCCTTCGAGCGATGAGGCGACTCCGGCCGCCGCGGCCACGAGGGCAAGAGCCAGAAGGGCAAGGATCGACCCCGCGAGCTGTCGAGGACTCTTCAGCGCCTCGCCGACAGGTCTCATGGCGAGCAAGCTTCCCTTCGTATGACATTCCGTCGCCCAGCGGACATCACTTTCCGCTTCTTTTGAGCATGCCGGTGAATCTCTTCTTGACCGTGCCAATCACAAGCTCTTCCTCCGGATCGAGGCCCAGCACCCTGAGGATGCCCACGTAGGCGACGCCGGCGACAATGAAAGCGTCCATCCGGAGTGAAGAACGAGGAGGTCGGTCCCTTTGAGGACGTCTTCGAGTCCGAGTGGAAACTTGAGCCCTCGACGCCCCGCGTGCCGGACCTGGACCCACTCCACCGACTCCTCGTCGGGTGGGGACACTCCTTCGTCGTATGCGATTACGGCCTCGGCTCGCAGCGCGCCATGGCTTGCGACCAGTTCCTGACTGCACTCGTCATGCCGCCGTCCCCCCACCAGGGCCCTGGGGTAGTAACGCACGATCCTCATGTAAACCTCATCCTCATGGGTGGCGGCCGTAGCCACATTCAATGGTCTGGTGAGCTTGCCACGGGACGAGTCCGAACGACCCACGACGACACACATAGACAACGAGAGCTAGCCCTTCTCCCGGCTCCACGGAAATGCCGAAAGTCTGAATCGCTTCGGTGGCTCGTCGAGCTCGTATGAATACGAGGTCGGCGCGTGAGAACCGTAAGCATGCGCCTTCGACGGATCGAAGTTGTGCAGCACGGAACCGATGACATTGGCATCGACCTGCAACAACTGTACGCAGGCTTGCTGTACCGCTCCCCTTCTTGTCTTGGACCCATCGGCAACAAGAACCACGGCGTCACACGCTTTGGCAATGATCATCGCGTCGGCCACAACCAGGACGGGCGGGGAATCAATGATCACGAAATCAGCGTTTGCGCGGAGTTCATGGAGCAGGTCAACCATTGCGTCGGAACCGAGCAATTCCGCAGGGTTGCCCGGAATGCGGCCGCTGGAGAGCAGGCGCACATTGCCGGGCAAATTGCCCACGGGCTGAAGTACCTCGCTTACCTTGACCTCCCCAGCAAGGACGTTTGTCATGCCCCTGCGAGGGTTGACGCCGAAGAACGCCTGCAGACGTGGTCTCCTCAGATCTCCCGACACGACCACGACCCGCTTCCCGGCCTGGCCAAGGACCATTGCAAGATTGGCGCTGGTCGAGGTCTTGCCCTCTCGCTCGTTCGCGCTCGCAATCATTAGCGTCTTGATCTCACTCTGGGATGAGGTGAACAACACTGCGGTGCGGAGCGTCCGGTATGACTCCGAAGCAACCGATTGAGGTTCCTCATGGGTCACGAGATATGCCTTTTCAGCGTCCTTCCAGTTCGCAACGTGCGGCACTAGCGTGAGTACGGGAACTCCTGACGCGCTCTCGAGATCAGATCTTCCCCTGAGTCGCTCATCCAGAAGCTCTCTGAGGAAGGCCAGCCCGACTCCGCCGGCCAGCCCGACGAGCAGGGCAAGCAACATATTGGTCACCGGAGTGGGGCTCGACGGTTTGGTCGGCGTCTCGGCCACGAACAACACCTGTCCCACATCAATGGTGCTCGGATACGCCAGCAAGAACAGCTTGGTTTGCTCAAAGGCGATCTGCTGAGTGATGGTATTGGCCTGGTCCGCGAGAACCGCGGTCGCGGTCTGATCCTCCGACGCGGCGATCTCGGCCTGAATTTCGTCGAGACGCCCCTGCAACGCGTCGATCTGGCGCTGAATCGAAGAGGCGAGGGTTTCGATGCGACCCTGCGACTGATCGGTTCGGTGTTCAACGTAAGCATCGGCGAAGGCCTGAGCCCGGCGCGCCGCCTCCTGGGGATCTCTGTGGGCGTAGAGAAAGACGAGAACGGAAGTATCCGGAGTCACAGAAACCGTCAGGTTGTCGAGAAGCGCCGCCGCATCGTCGCTACCGATCTTCTTGGCCGCGACCTGGGCTACCGCCGCCGACGTCGCTATGAGAGCCTCTGTCTCCAGACTCACGTCATCGGGAGTGGCGGCATTCTCCGCCTCGAGCGAGAATGGCTGAACCAGCACCTGCGCCTCGGACTGATAGATGGGGGTGCGCGTGAAGGTATAGGCAATCGCCGCCGCCACCACGAGGCAAGTGAAGAGCAAAATGAGCCACTTGCGTCGCCGAAGGACCTCGAGGTAATCACGGATGGTAGGCGCCTGTTCGGCGCTGGCCATAGCGAATTCTGGCGACAACTGCAATACGGCTCCCTATTCATCGGCAATGCTAGCGCGTTGAATCAAGGAGCACCCCCCACCTCCTGTTTCCAGGATGACCCAGCCCTATCCGCCAATCAAGGCAGTCGGCGTCTTTTCTGAGTCGGACAAGCCTGTGATCCGCTCTAGAGGCCCTTTGCACCTGCAGGGACGCTCTACTCCGTGCCATTTGAGGTAGTCCTTGGCACCCGCGTACAGCGCGAAGGCGTGAGCGGAAACACCGGGGGCCAACCGGCGGGCATGAGGGCACCCTGGCGTCACCACGCGGGTCGCGTCAGAATGGCCGAGGCGCGACCTAGGGGAACGGGAGCCGGTGAGCCTCACAAAGAGTCCGGCGGGGGTGCCGTGGAAAACACCGATCGAGACGTTCCTGCAGATGGAAGTTAGGGATGGCAAGCGCTCCGATCGAAGGACCTCGATCGACGGCAATGTCCTTCCTAGAGTGTCCTGTGGTTTGCTCCGTGCTGCACCAGGATGGTGGAATTCAAGCCTAGGAGAGGAAATGTCGGAACCGCGCAAGTTCTATAGAAGCAGAAACAACAAGATCATTGCAGGCGTCTGTGGAGGCCTCGCCGAGCACTACCAAATGGATTCGACGTTGGTAAGAGCCGCCGTTG
>JBOGWS010000109.1:0-24295 GCA_050693895.1 Actinomycetota bacterium
GCGCGCGACCCACGACTTCCTTTATCTCTCGCGCGAGATACCAGCACGAAAGACCGGCGAGCAGAATTCCGACCGACAGTCGCAGATGCCTGAACATCAAGGCCGCCATGGCGAGGGCGGGGACGGCCAAGACGTTTCCGAACTGCATTGGCATCCACAGTGGAGGAAACACCGCGCCGGGAAGACCGTTGATGGCTTCGAAGACCCCCGCTTCGGCGCTGCCGACCTCGCCCGGATCGATGAGTGCCGTGGTAAAGGCGAACAGCACGAGCACGATGATCAGGTAGGTGAAGAGGCTCCGCAGGGGGGCGAATCGAAAGAAGCTCGGGATGGATGCAATCCTTGACAAGTCGGTCTCCTGGAGCTGCTACGTGACTCTCGAAAGATACTTAGAACACAGAGTTGCGCGCGGGGAAGCGGCGCAAGGGAACGTCAACGTTGACCCACACGGGCAAGCCACTCGGCCGCAACCGAGCGAAGATTCGATGCGTCGCTGTCGAGGTCTCCGTTGAGCCGCCGGAGTGCTGCGGTGGATAGATGCCTGGTCACGGCATTGATGGTCGAGACGAGCTCCGGCCCGTGCTCCTCGATTAGCTCCGAGCGAATCACCGGGGTCACGTTTTCCGCCGGTTGTAGCTGTCGGTCGTCTTTCAGCAACACGAGGTTGTAGCGTTTGATCGCCGGATCGGTTGTGAACAGCAGGGCGACGTCCACCTCACCCGCGATGAGCGTGGAGAGGGTGACCGGCCCGCCCGAGTCCGTGGCGAGGAAGTCGTCGAACTGCAGCCCGTAGACGGACTCGAGCCCCATCAGGCAGTAAAGACGCTGAGGGCATTCGGGTGGCCCGCCGAACATCAGGCTCTCGTCGACGTCCGCCAGGTCGCTTATCTCGTCGAGATCGAACCGATCGGCGAGGTCGTTGGTGATCGCGAAACCGTTCTGATTCTGGCCGGGCGCGCTGGCCAGCAACGTTGCACCCCGTTTTTCCATGGCACGCCTCAGAAGTGCACGAGTTTCGCGTTGATCGGCGGTTGGCTCCTCTTCACCGAGGCTGGCGAACTGCAGGGCAGTGCCGATGTACTCCGGAACGAGGTCGACGAACTGCTGCGCCAACGCGGGCATGACCAGTTCGCGCGGACCGAGCGCGATGTGACGCTTGACCCTGTACCCGGCCCCTTCGAGAGCCTGCGAGTAGATCTCGCCCAGGACCATGCTCTCGGGAAAGTCGAAGGTTGCGACGCCGATTGCCGAGTCATCACGCGCGCTGGCTGGAGGTGGCGAGTTCGAGCACGCCGCCGCGCTGACAACGAGAGCGGCGAGTAGAGCCAGGGACTCGACATGCTTCATTCGATTTGTGCGTTTTGCCACATGAGACCTGATCAGTAGAACGTTTTGGTCAAAGTTACTGTTGCTAAGCGCCGGGCGATAGGTACATTCGCGAGGGCACCGAAACACCCATTCGAGAGGCTGAGTATGGACATGTCGACCGCGCGCAGGTCGCTTGCCGAGCGCGATGTGAGGCGCCCGCGCGAGCTTGCGGGTGTATCGCGGTCGCGGAAGAGACGCAGACCCTCGGGATCTCCCCCTCCGCTCCCACGGAACATCCGTGCCAGCGGGAGGATCTGGCTGATCGCTGCTTCGATCGTGGCGCTGTGCTGGATGATTCTGTTCACAGTCGAAGACTCCGGCGTCTGGATGGCCCACCGGGATTTCACCCTTTTGGAGGCGATCTCGAACATCAGATGGGACGGTCTTACCGAGGTGATGAGAGGCCTCGATGCCATTGGGTCCGACTGGACGATTCGAATTCTCAGATGGTCGGCCCTGATCGCGCTTCTTTTCCTCAAGCGATTCCGGCACTTCTTCGTGTTCCTCGGTTCGATCTTCATCGTGGGTTTCATCACCAACACGATGGCCTATCTCATAGCGCGACCTCGGCCACTTGGGATCGAGATCCTGGGGCACTGGGAGGGGTTTTCGCACCCATCGCAACCGATGGCATTCCTAGCGGTGACTCTCGTCGGCATTTCCTACTCGCTTGTGCCACCTGGGGGCCTCCGCACTTTCGCCAAGATCGTTTCTGGGGTCGCCATTCTTCTCCTGGGATTCGCTCGTCTCTACCTCGCCGTCGATTGGCCCGGTGACGTCGTGGTCGGCACCATCATCGGTGTAGTCGTACCGCTGATCGCCTTTCGTTCATTTACACCGAACGAAGTCTTTCCGGTCAGCTATGGGCGAAAGTCGGCGGCTCACCTGGACGTAGGAGGAGCCCGCGGCGAGGCGATCAAACGAGCTCTGGAGGAGCAGCTCGGTCTCAATCTGCTCGAGATGAAGCTGTTCAATCCAGAGGGATCGGGCGGATCGACACCGCTTCGGTTGCGCGTGGCGGGCGAAGACGTGGAGTATCTCTTCGCAAAACTCTACGCAGCACAACATCTTCGCTCGGATCGCTCCTACAAGCTCGGACGGGCGTTGCTCTATGGCCGACTCGAGGACGAGCACGCGTTCAACACCGTTCGTCGCCTGGTGCAGTACGAGGACTACATGCTTCGGGTGATGTCTGACGCCGGACTGCCCACGGCGGTTCCCTATGGCTTCGTCGAGATAACGCCCGAGCGCGAGTACCTGATAGTGACCGAGTTTCTCGAAGGTGCGGTGGAGTTCACAGAGGCCGATATCGGTGATGCCGAGATCGATGAGGCCCTGTCGACCATCAGCACGATGTGGGAAAGCGGACTCGCACACCGAGATATCAAGCCCTCGAATCTCATGGTGCGAAAAGACAGAGTTCATCTCATTGACGTCGCCTTTGCTGAGGTACGGCCCACGCCCTGGCGACAGGCGGTCGATCTCGCGAACATGATGCTCGTGCTCGCACTCCGCACGGATGCAAAGCGCGTCTACGACCGAGCGCTACTTCTCTTCACAGAAGAGGAAATAGCGGAGTCGTTTGCCGCAACCCACGGCGTGACCATGCCGTCCCAGGTGCGTCACATGCTGCGTCGGGACCGCCGCGACCTTCTGGCTGAGTTCCGTAAACTTGCGCCCCGACGCAGGCCGATCTCCGTCCAGACGTGGAGCATGCGGCGGGTTGGTCTGTTTGCGTGGGTGACTCTGTTGTCGATCATCTTGCTGGCGATTATCATTGAGAATCTCCAGGGTGCGGGGCTGTTGTGAGAGCCCGAATGGTGTTCGCCGCCATCGTGTTGACAACACTCGGTGCCTGCACATCTTCTGTTGTGCAAGGAGCCGCTCCGCGCTGCCCGGCCGGCGACGAACTTTCGGACGAACTCGTTCTCGAAGCTCAATCCGTGCCCAGCGCACTCCTGCTCCCGTGCTTGACTGAGATTCCCCCGAACTGGAGTGTTACCGAGTTCCGAATACGCGACGGCGAAACGACGATCGCTTTGACCTCACACTCAGTGGCTGGTGGCACGGCTCGCGCAGTTCTCACCGAAGATTGCGACACGAAGGGCGCGACGGAGGAGTTCAGCGGAAATGAGGACGCGCGTCTCTTCGTCGAAATCACGTCACGTGTGGATGAATCCTTGATCGGCACGGACTATTACAAGTTCGCCGGTGGCTGTGTGACGTACTCGTTCGACCTTCGAGGCGAGGGAAAAGGGGCGCTCTATGCGCAGGCGCGGAGCGCCCTCGACTTCACTCCTCGGAACGAGGTCGAGGATACGCTCGAGAGCGAGACAGACTTCGAGTTGTAAATGGACGCGGCCGTCTTGTCCGTCCGACCCCCAGAACTCCGACGCCGAGGAATTCCGTCCGCCGCCTTTCGGATGCCTTCGCGGCGGAGATCGGACGTTGGGATTTGTATCGCTTTGTCACCATGGTGGTGCACGGTTACACGGGCATCGCCAATCAAGAACGAAAGTTGGATGACGTTGAACCGTGATTCAGGTATAGCTAGGCAAAGGCCATGGGGGACAACCTCGGCTCCCGGCCCGGGAGGCGGTTGTCAGGCGGTAGGGAGGGAGATCTCCACATGAGGTTCTCGATTCGAACGACGGTGCAGTTGGTTGCCGTCATGTTGCTGTTCGCGCTGGCATTAGGCGGAACCGCGATCGCTCAGAACGACGGCGATGAGGCCGAATCCTCCGAAAGCGGAGACGAGAAGGTCGTCTTCACCCTCGGGGACGACAACGACATCGACTCGATGAATCCCGCTGTGGGTCTCGAAGCCCCCGCCTATTTCATGTACGCGCTCAACTACGACCTTTTGGTGAACTTCTCGCTCGAGGATTTCTCACCGACGCCGGGCCTTGCCGAGTCATGGGAGACCAGCGAGGACGGACTTACCTGGACCTTTCACATTCGCGAGGGCATGAAGTGGTCCGACGGCGAGGACATCACGGCCGAGGACGTCGCCTACACCTACCAGCGGACGATCGACGATCCGATCGGAAACTGGAAGTCCTACCTCAACCAAATTGATGAGATAAACGTCGTTGACGACTACACGGTCGAGATCACCACCAAGAACGAGACACCCAGTCTGCTGTCGGCATACGTCTACATCCTGCCCGAGCATGTTTTCTCGGAGATCGATAAGCAGGAATTGAAGACGTTCGAGAACTACCCTGATCCAGTGACCAGCGGCCCGTTCCACGTCGTGGAGTGGCGCAGGGGACAGTTCTTCCGGATGGAAGCGAACGAGGATTACTGGGGCGGAGCTCCGAAGATCGATGAGGTCATCTACCGCGTCTTCAACAACGAGGACGCTCTCATCCAAGCGCTGAAGTCTGGTGACATCGACTTCGCGGACACTCTTGGGGCGGACTTCTTCGATTCACTCGAGGGTGAGGAGGGAATCGGTCTCAACGAGGCCAAGATTCCGAGCTTCGAGGAGATCGGTTTCAATTCGGGCGCGAGCGCGACCCAGCCCGACGCCGACGGACACCCGGCCCTCGAGGATGCCCAGGTTCGCATTGCGATCTCGAGAGCGATCGACCGCGAGACGTTGATCGATCGGGTGCTGAAGGGCCATGGCGTGCCCGGATCGACGATCGTCCCACCGGCGATCTCCTTCTACCACTACGAGCCCACCGAAGAGGAGCTCCAAACCTTTGACCTCGACGCGGCCAACGACCTGCTCGATGAGGCCGGGTACGAGGACACGGACGGAGACGGGATCCGAGAGATGCCGGGCGGAGGTGAGCCGCTCGAGTTTCGCTATTTCGTCCGAAGTGAGGAGAACTCGACCGTCACGACCAGCGAGTTCGTAAGCGAATGGCTTGCCGAGATCGGCATTGGGACCGAGGTGAGATCCTTGACCGATACCAAACTCACGGACGTCATCTACGAAGGCAAGTACGACATGTTCCACTGGGGTTGGTTCCCCGATCCAGACCCCGACTTCATCCTTTCGGTGATGTCCTGTGAGCAGCGTCCACCGGGCGGAGTCTGGAGCGACAGCTTCTACTGCGACGAGGAATACGACCGCATGTACGAAGAGCAGAAGACGCTCATCGATGTCGAGGAGCGTGCCGAGGTAATCAAGGAGATGCAGCGGATGGTCTACGAAGAGGCGCCCTACGCCGTCCTCTACTACGACACGACCCTGCAGGCATATCGAGAGGACCGCTGGACGGGGTTTACTCCGCAACCCACTGATGGCGGTGACTTGCTTGCCTCCTACGGACCGTTTGGCTTCGTTGCGATCGAGCCGGTTTCGAGTGAGTCGCAACAGGCCGCCGCACGTGAGTCCGCGGGCGGACTGCCGGCCGCAGCATGGGTCGCCATGGGGGCGGGACTCCTCGTGCTCATTGGAGGGGCGTTGTTGCTTCGACGTCGGACGAGCCAAGAGGATCGTGCATAGAGGCAAGCTCATTAGTCGGGCAGGCAAGAGGACCTGATGACTCGCCGGTACGTCCTACGGAAGGTCGCCGGGACTCTCGCGACTCTGCTTTTCGTGCTGGCATTCAACTTTGTGCTATTCCGCGTCCTGCCCGGCAATCCCGCCCAGATTCTCGCTCGTAACAAACTGCTGCCTCCGGACGCGGTCGCACAACTCGAGGACGATTTCGGGCTGAACGAATCGATGGGGTCGCAGTTCGTCAAATACCTAAAGACGACGTTTCAAGGCAACCTGGGGATTTCCTACACCTTTCGCGAACCGGTGTCCGGACTCATTGCCGAGAGGGTTTGGCCCACGGTCCTTCTCATCGGAGTGTCGACGATCGGTTCGATGGTCCTGGGGCTTCTCATCGGCATCTACGGTGCCTGGCGACGCGGAAGCGGTTTCGACCTTACGTCCCTGGGGGGTTCTCTCGTCTTTTATGCGATGCCGGAGTTCTGGCTCGGCATCCTCTTGCTCATTTTTTTCGGGGCGACCCTGGGATGGTTCCCGATCAGTGGGATCGTCACGCCGGGAGCCAACTTCACGGGTCTATCAGCCGCCGCGGACGTGGCCAATCACCTGTTCCTTCCGGCGCTCACGCTCACACTGGGCCTAATCGGGGAGTACGCGCTGGTCATGCGGTCGTCGTTGCTCGACGTCATGGGTGAGGACTATCTGACGACCGCGCGGGCGAAGGGATTGCGGGAGTCGCTGGTGCTTCGCCGCCACGCGGTCCCGAATGCTCTTCTGCCAACCGTGACTCTCGTTGCGCTTAACCTCGGGTTCATCGTCTCGGGTGCCATCACCGTCGAGACAGTCTTTTCGTGGCCTGGGCTTGGCTTGTTGACGTACGACGCAATCCAGGCCCCCGATTATCCGCTCATGCAGGGTCTGTTCCTGCTGTTCACGGCCGCCATCATCTTTGCCAACCTGGCTGCCGATCTGATCTATGGATACCTCGACCCCCGCGTGAGATACGCATGACCACCGGGCTTCCTCAGTCACCAGGTGATGGGTTGGCGCCCACCCCCCTCGTTTCCAAACCCGACGCCAAGCTTCCCCCGCCGGGGCAGTTCCAGAACCCGAGGCAGATCGCGTGGACGCGACGCCGCCGTGCGATGGCACGAACCTGGGCCGCATATCGCAAATCGAAGATGGGGATGGCCGGCCTCGTCATCCTCATCGTTTTCACGCTCGTGGCTCTGGGCGCGCCGCTACTCGCGAGTCGGGATTCGATAACCGCAACGGGGGCCGAGGGAATGGCCTGGGAGTCGCCGAGCGCCGAGTTCCCTCTAGGAACCGACAACCTCGGCCGATCGGTGCTGGCGTTGACGATCTGGGGTTCTCGCATCTCGTTGTTCGTCGGGCTCGTTGCAACCATTATCTCGATGTTCATCGGTGCGTTGGTGGGGATAGCGGCCGGACACATGGGGTCATGGCGCGACAGCTTCTTGATGCGTGTGACCGACTGGTTCCTGGCGATTCCTTTCTTACCTCTGGCCATTGTTCTGGCGAGTCTGCTTGGTGCTTCAATCTGGAACATCGCGTTCGTTATCGGCATTACATCTTGGCCCGGAACGGCGCGGCTCGTGAGAGCTCAGACACTGTCAGTCAAGACGCGCCCTTATGTCGAGCGGGCGCGCGCTCTGGGCGCAGGTAACTGGCATCTTGTTTCTCGCCACATCCTTCCGAACGTCTTCCCGCTTATCTTTGCCAACACGATTCTCGTGGTGGCTGTGGCCATTCTCAGCGAGACCACGCTGTCATTCCTGGGGCTGGGTGATCCACTCAGCGTTTCCTGGGGGACCATCCTGGAACTCGCCTTCGGAGCTGGAGCGGCGACGCGCGGGGCTTGGTGGTGGCTCGGGCCACCCGGAGTCGCAATTCTCATGGTGGTTCTGGCATTCACGATGTGTGGTTACGCGCTGGACGAGATTCTCAATCCGAAACTGAGGAAGAGATGACCGTCCTGGAAGTGCGTGACCTATCGGTGACCTATCGAACGCAGGCTGGTGAGGTGCCCGCAGCTCGGAACGTCAACCTCTCGATCGACCGCGGTGAGGTCTTGGGCCTGGCGGGCGAGTCGGGGTGCGGCAAGTCGACGATCGCGCATGCGCTGCTGCGATTGCTGCCGGAGGGCACCAAGACGAGCGGCGAGGTGCTCCTCGACGGTGAGGACGTCCTGACGATGAACTGGGGCGCGCTCAGGGCCGTGCGCTGGGATCGAGCGTCGATCGTGTTTCAGGGAGCGATGCACGCTCTCAATCCGGTTCGCCGAGTTGGAGACCAGATTGCCGAAGCGATTCAACTTCACGACAGGTTGCCGCCCAAGAAGAGTGAATGGAGGGTGAAGGAACTCATCGAGCAGGTCGGACTCCCACCGCGGAGCGCTCGCGATTTTCCACACGAGCTGTCGGGGGGCCAGCGCCAGCGGATCATGGTGGCCATGGCCCTGGCGTGTAAACCGGACCTCGTCATCGCGGACGAACCGACCACGGCCCTCGACGTCATGATTCAAGCTCAGGTGTTGAACCTCATCCAAACTCTCCAGGTCGACCTCGGACTGTCCATGCTGTTCATCACCCACGATCTCTCGGTGATGGTGGACGTGTGCGATCGGATCGCGGTGATGTACGCGGGTGAGATCATCGAGGAGGGACCTGCTCGAGCCGTCTTCGATTCACCCGTTCATCCCTACTCGAAGGCTTTGTCAGGCGCGTTTCCGCGCGTAGGAGAGGAGCGCTTTAGGGGGGCGCCGCTGGGTCTGGGGGGAGACCCACCCGATCCCGCGCGCCTTCCCTCGGGATGCAGCTTCCACCCCCGCTGTTCCGAAGCGTTCGCCGAGTGCTCCAAGGTCGACCCGTCGCTCTACCACGCGGGGCCGGGCCGTCGCGCTGCCTGCTTGCTCGTTCGTTCGAAGGACGCGGTCTCATGAGCCAAGCTGCATCCCCAATCGACTCGGCTGGATCGGTTCTCAAAGTCGAGGACCTCAGGGTCACTTACAGCGGACGATCGAGTCTCATCTCGGGGCTGTTTGGTCGTCAGGCCGCGGGGTCGCGAGCGGTTGACGGCGTCTCGCTCGACATCAAGCGCGGTGAGATCACCGCGCTGGCGGGGGAATCGGGATGTGGCAAGACCACGCTGGCTCGCACGATCATGGGGCTCCAGAAACCGACCCGTGGGCGCGTCCTGTTCGACGGGGAACCTATACGTGATCTGCGTGCCTATCGCCGGCGAGTTCAGATGATCTTTCAAGATCCAACCGGCTCGTTGAATCCCCGCCAGACGATCTACGAGTCGGTCGCCGAGGGCCTGAGAATCCATAAGGTTCACGGAAGCGAGGAAGAGCGTGTCGCCGCAGCCCTGTCACAGGCGGGCCTGCGTCCGCCCGAGCGCTTCTTCCTGTTGTACCCGCACGAGGTGTCGGGAGGTCAGCGTCAGCGCGTGGTGATCGCAGGGGCCCTGGTCCTCGAACCCGAGGTGATCATCGCCGACGAGCCGGTATCGATGCTCGACGCATCGGTACGCGGAGAGATACTGCGCTTGTTACTCAAATTGCGCGACGAACTCGGTCTCACGATTCTCATCGTGACACATGACCTCGGCCTCGCCTGGACGGTCGCGGATCGTGTCACGGTCATGTATCTCGGTCGGATCGTCGAGGACGGGCCCGCGGGGGAGGTCCTTACCGATCCCCAACATCCGTACACGAAGGCTTTGCTTGCGGTTGTAGAAGAATCACCCGAAGCGGAGCGCCAGACCCAGAGACCGATCCTGTCGGGTGAGCCTCCAGACCCGACCAGGATCCCGCAGGGGTGTCGTTTCCACCCGCGGTGCCCCGTGGTCGCTTCGGGTCGGGCGGAGCGTGTCGGTATCCTGGCGCGCTGCACGGGCGAGGATCCGTCACTGATCGACGTGGGTCGCGACCATGTGACCGCCTGCTGGCTTTCGGATGGCTAAGCCCCACTGACCTTAGTGTCGTTGCATGAGGTTGGAAGACACATGAGATTTCAGGGCGGTCGTGTCCTGCTGCGGACCGGAATGGAGTCCGATCTAGCTCGCCTGCGCTCGATATTGCTGGAGCCCGAGGTTGCCGGGTGGTGGGGCACACTCAGCGACAAGGAGATACGCGATCAGTTCATCGGCTCGAAGCTCGGATATAGGCCGTGCGGGTCCTCGCTCGTTATCTCCTCTTCGAGCGTCACCATCACCGGATCACGATCGACCCCGCGGCCGCCAACGCGGCCGCGATCCGCACCTACGAGAAGGTCGGCTTCCGGCCGTGGGGATCATGCGAAGGTACGAACGGGGGCCGGACGGCATCTGGCACGACGGACTGCTGATGGACCTGCTAAAGAGGAGTTCATCGACGCCTGAACCGGTGAGATCCGGTCAGCCGGCCCAGGGGCCGACACCGCCGATTCGCTCCGGCGTGATGCGCGTGACGAAGCCGGGTGGGGGATCGGGCATGGGCGGGAAGGTACCGGTGTCGGGTCCGAGGTAGACGTAGGCGAGTTCCTGCAGCAGTTCGGGGGCCCCGCCCTCAGTCACCTCGGCCGTGCCGTCGACGATGAGGTAAGGGACGAGACCCATCTCGTTCGGTTCGTCGCCCTCGAAGGGACAGGGTCACGCGCGCGTCCCGCCGCATGTTTCGAAGTTTGCGTTGGTCGAACAGCGTGCCGATCGTCAGTTGATCGCCGTCGAGACCTACCCACGCGCACGTCACATGAGGGCGTCCGTCGCGCGACAGTGTCGCCAGATGTCCAATGCGTCCGCTCTTTAGGAACTCCCTTGCGGGCTCCGGCAATGAGGCCATAGCCCAGAAGAACAATCCCTCCGGGCCCGCGTCAAGGGCCCGGATTGTTAGACGGCGGGGGGCTGCTCGGTGACGCTGAAGCGGACCTGGTCGCCCTCGACGTCGGCATCCAACTGCTTGTCCTGGAGGAAATCCGCCGCGTTCTGCTCGAGGTAGATTGTCGCCCCCTCGGCATCGACGATCTGGTCGCCCTGCCCGGGTTCGGGTGTGAGGGCGATCTCGAGGCTCGCCTGGCTGTCGTTCTGAGGTTCGGCGTAGATACGCAGCCCGCCGCCCTCGACATCTGCAGTTTCCACAATGCCCTTGATTGCTGTGGCTGCATCCGTGGTGATCGTGAGCACGATCGACCAACTCCTTCGGTCGCTTGCCGTACGAACTGTTGCCCCTACCCACTTAACGTCGGGCCTAACGTCCGGCCCTATGGAGGCTATTGAAGGTGCCGGTTGAAGGTGTGTTCCCAGCGGCGGCGGCGCAGAGGTGCCCCGTCGTGAGCCACCTCCAGGTCGAGCTCGAGCGTGTAGGCCCCGGGGCTCGAGCGGAGAAGGGAGCGCACCTCGGTCGTCGCTGTTCCCTCCGGCCAGACGATTTCGTAGCGAACCCTGCCCTCGGCCCGGGCGCGTCCCGGTTGGGTGGTGGAGACCGAGAGGCGTCCGTAGTAGGACTCAGTCATCTTCGAGCCGATCTCGGTCTCGTAGGTGGAGCCGTGGTCGACCACGTAGTGCGTCTCTCGTTCGAGTATGTCCTGCTCGATCCGCCACTCGACCCGGCTGTCGCTCTGAAGGGACTTCGTCGCCCCCTCGCTGTCACCACGCTCCGCCGGTGGCGGCCTCAGTTGGGGCCTGGGGAGACCGTTGTCCCCACGCGCCACGGGAAGGACCAAACGAGAGCCGGACGGATCGAAGGTCAGCGTGACCCGCTCGGGTGGCGACCACACGTTGGGCCAGTCCGTGCCCGCGAGGGTCAGACGAAGTCGGTGACCGCGCTCGAGAACCCACGACGTCGCGCTGAGGTCGATGCCGACGTTGTAGAAACGTCCCGGTTCGAGCGGTGAAGGCTGGGTGTGGGACTCCCTGTGCGTCAGGTTGAGGAAACCCCTGCTCACGAGAGCCGAGGTGCCGTCATCGAAGACATCGCACAGTTTCGCCGACACGAACGCGACCGGTTTGTCGGCACCGACCGCGAGGTCGACGTGCGGGTAGCCGAGGATCTCGACATCTTCGCCGAACGGTCCCCATTCATAGAGCAACGAGTACGCCTCGTCGGGTCGCTGGTCCTGTGGCTGTCCCCAGGGCAGCACTCCCGCGCACGAGAGGTGGGCGGTCCACCCGACGTCTCCGCGCACCTCGAGCCGGTCTGCGTCGTGGCCGGATCGCGCGGCCCGATCGAGCGGAAAGGTCTCGTCCGCGAGCCGTTCGGGAGGCCAGGTCGCTTCGTGGCGCCATTCGCCGCGCACCTCCATGAGGTCGGGCTCGGGCTTCGTCGATGTGCGAACGAACAGGGTAATGGGCGGTTCCTCGTCGGGGTCGCCCGCTTCCTGTTGCAGCCACAGGTCCCACCACTTGATCAACTCGGGAACGAGGTCGATGTGGGGACCCGGCAGAGACGACTCGGTGGACGCGTGCGCCCATGGGCCGATCAGCATTCGCTTCGGGCAGGTCAAGCTTTCGAACGCGCGAAAGGTCGCGTTTCGATACCCGTCCGCCCACCCGGCCACGATCATCGTGGCGGCCTGGATGGAGTCGTAACTCGCCCGCAGCGACCCGTGGCGCCAGTAGTCGCCGTCGTTGGGCTGCTCGAGCCACTTGATGATCCAGGGTTCGATCTCGTCCACGCGCTGCTTCCATTGGTCGAGCCACGACTCACCCGCAATCGAGGGCACGGGCGGAAGCGCGTTCATCGGCGTCATGTAGAGGCAGTAGTCGATCTGATCGAGCCCGCGCAGCGCGCCACCTTCGTAGTGAACGTCGTCGGTGTAACGGTCGTCGGTGGCATAGATCGCAACGATGGCCTTGAGGGCCTCGGGTCGCTCCATTGCGACCTGTATCGAGTTGAAGCCTGAGTACGAGGTTCCGTACATACCGATGTTTCCCGTGCAGAAATCCTGCTCGGCGAGCCATGCAATGACCTCACACAGATCGCGCTGCTCGCTTCGGGGGTACTCGTCGGTTGCGAGACCCTCGCTCGAGCCCGTCCCGCGCAAATCGACGCGCGCGACGGCGTAGCCGCCCTCATCGCGCAGCCTGCGGTACTCGGGTATGTAGCTCGAGGTGATGTCGTCCTTGCGATAGGGGAGAGCTTCGAGAATGACGGGGGCCGGTTGATCGGGAAGATAGAGATCGGCGGCGAGGCGCACCCCGTCGCTCATCTCGATGAAGTGCCGCTTCTCGGTGGTCACGATCGATCTATCCTTAACTTGCGGAGGCCACGAGGCAAGTGTGGAATGGAGAGCTTGATGAATCGATACGACGCCGTCGTCATCGGTGGGGGCCACAATGGCCTGGTCGCCGCGGCCTACCTCGCGCGCGGCGGAGCGAAAACCCTTCTGTTGGAAGCGCGCGACAACGTCGGCGGCGCGTCGACGACGGAACAACCCTGGGGGCCCAAGTTCAACGTCAGCGCCCTGTCGTACGTCGTGAGTCTCATGCCGCCGCGACTCGTCAACGAGCTCAAGCTGCATCAGTTCGGCTACAAGGTCTATCCGCAAGAGTCGTACTTCATGCCCCGATCCGACGGCGATGCGCTCGTCATGGGAGGAAAGAACCCGGCAGAGAAGCGCGCTGAGATATCGCGTTACTCGAAGCGCGACGCCGAGGCCCTGGACAAGTGGAACGACTGGATCGGCGCGCTCGGGGCGATGCTCGCGCCGCTGTTGATGCAACCCGCACCCGCCGTGGGTTCCAAGCGTCCCACCGATCTGCTCTCTACTGCGCGGGTCGGTTGGCGTTTCCGCAAGCTCGGCGTGCGCGGTGTTGCGGATCTGACTCGCCTCATGACGATGAGCATCTCGGACTTGCTCGACGACTGGTTCGAGTCGACGCACGTCAAGGCCATGCTCGCGGTCAGCGGCGTGATCGGAACGTGGGCCGGACCGGCCGAGCCCGGCACCGCCTACGTCATGCTCCATCACCACATCGGCGACCTCGGCGACGGGCACGTTGGTCAGTGGGGCTTCGCTCGGGGGGGTATGGGTGGCGTGGCGAACGCCATCGCGTCGTCGGCTCGGTCGTTCGGTGCCGAGATACGAACCGGCTCTCCGGTGGCGAAGATCCTCACCCGAGGCGGCCGGGCCACGGGCGTTGCGCTGAATGACGGCGAGGAGATAGGCGCGGACACGGTGGTGACCGCGACCCACCCGAAGATCGCTTTCCTGCAGCAACTCGACCGTTCCGAACTTCCCGACGCCTTCGTAACCGACATCGAACGATGGAACAGCCGTAGCGGCGTGGTCAAGGTCAACCTGGCGCTGGCAGAGCTTCCGGAGTTCATCTCGGCCCCCGGGGCCGCGCCCCACATCCAGGGCGGCACGATCGCGTTCGCCCAGGACGTCGAGCACATCGAAAGGGCCTTCCAGGACGCGCGCGCGGGCCGCGCGGCAGAGCTTCCCTTCGCAGATATGTGCATTCCGAGCTTCTTCGACTCGAGCCTTGCTCCGGAGGGCAAGCACGTGATGTCGATGTTCACGCAGTGGGTTCCACACACGTGGGCGGATGACCCGGACCAGAGCGCGCTCGACGCCTACGCCGACCGGATGATAGATGCGGTGGACGAGCTGTCCCCGAATCTCAAGGGCTCGATCCTTCACCGCCAGGTGATCGGCCCCCATGAGATGCAGGAGGGCTACGGCTTGATGGGGGGCAACATCTTCCACGGCGAGCTCAGCCCCGAGCAGCTCTTTCACCTGCGACCGGCTCCCGGCTACGCCGACTACAGGACCCCGATCAAAAACCTCTATCAGGCGAGCTCCGCGACCCATGGCGGGGGAGGGGTCACCGGCATCCCAGGGCTCAACGTCGTCCAGCAGATCCGGCGCGACCGAAGGCTCCGCAAGCTCAAGCGCGGTTAGGTTGTCACACCGCCAACTGGGTGCGGAGCTCGGTGACCCGGTCGGGATCGACCAGGCCGGCGGGAAAGGTCTCGCACCCAGCGGCCCCCATCGCCGCTCCGGTGAGGACCGCCTCGCGCAACGGCGCCCCCGATGCCAGCTCGACGATCAGACCCGCGACGAAGCAATCGCCCGCGCCGACCGGGTTCACGACCTTGACCTTCGGCGCCCTTATGGCGCTGGTCTCGCCCTCGGTCGCGTAGACGACTCCAGCCGAGCCGACCGTGACGATGACCGTCTTCGGCCCGCGCGCGCGGAGCTCGATCGCGGCGTCGCTCGCACGTTCGAGAGCATTCCCGGGAACGTCCATGGACTCGAGATCGTCATGGCCCAGAACAGCCAGCGCCTCCGACAGATTCGGCTTGACGATGTCGGGGCCGGCACTCAGGGCGGCCTCGAGATAGATGCGTGAGGTGTCGCAGATCGTGATGCAGCCGGCAGCGCGCGCTCGTTGGATCAAACCGGCTGCGGAGGTCGGCGGCGATCCGGGCGGGAGGCTTCCCGAAAACACAAAGACACCGGTCTCGGCGAGCTGGGGGGTGACAGTTTCCTCGAAGCGATCCCACGCGGTCTCGTCGATGTGATGCCCCGACTCGTTGAACACGGTCGGAGACGTCGCGGACAGGACGGTTAGACAGGAGCGCGTTTCTCCTGTTGCTCCGATCGCGACCGAAGCGATGCCCTCGTCCTCGAGCAGCCCCAACACCGCTTGGCCGGTCCGCCCCGCCGAGAAGCCGACGACCACGGCATCGCGGCCCATGCACTTCAACGCCCGCGCGACGTTCACGCCCTTGCCCCCGCCCCTGACATCAGCCTCTATCGACCGATGCACCCAGCCGAGGGCGGCGCGCTCGACCCGGATCGTGCGGTCGAGCGACAGGTTCGGGCAGGCGATGAGGGTTCGTTTCACGATGGGCGACCTTATCCTGCAGGTCGGCACTCGAGGAGGTCACGTGACGCATAAGTTCGATCTGGATACGGCTCTGGAGCGGAAGGACGAGTCAACCTTTGTCGGCGCGACGAACCGCGACTGGTGGGTTGAACGAGGGCCGCACGGTGGATTTCTTGCCGCGTTGGTGCTGCGTGCGCTGAAGATAACGATCGGTGACCCGTCCCGTCCGGTCCGCTCTCTGACGGTTCACTACATCGCGCCGCCGACCGACGGTCCGGTCGAGGTAAAGACCTCGATCGAGCGCGTGGGCAAGTCGCGCAGCTCGGCATCGGCGCGCCTCGAGCAGGACGGGGAGACAAGGGCGATCGCTCTCGCCGCTTTCTCGTCAGCATGGGAGTCGGTCGACTGGGCCGAGACCAAGATGCCCGGCGTGGCTCCGTTCGGTGATCTCGACGCATTGCCGGTGGGCAACGGCATCACTCCGCGTTTCTTCGATAACTTCGACGCTCGTCCGGCGATCGGCGACTGGCCCTTCAGCGGAGCCAAGAGGGCGCTTTCGGGCGGATGGATTCGTCTTGCCGAACCCCGCCCGGTGGACGATCTTGCGGTCGCCGCCTTCGCTGATGCGTGGATGCCGAGTGTCTTCACGAAGCTCGATCGGCCGATGGCTGTGCCCACCGTCGACCTGACCGTTCACTTCCGGACCGCGTTCCCTCCTGCCGGTATCGACCCGGAGGACTACGTGCTCGTGATTTTTCGCTCGGAGACCGCGGCCGATGGGTTCTTTGTCGAAGACGGCGAGATCTGGTCGTCGAAGGGGACGCTCATCGCGCAGGCTCGCCAGCTCGCGGTCCTTATGGGCTAGCTCGTCTCCTTGGTTTCGCCGTGCTTGCGACAGTGCGCTCGGTAACCCGTCGGCGTCACCTGAACGAACAGCTTCTTGCCACAGGTGGGACAGAAACGCGGGGGGTCGAGCGGATCGCGACAGGTGCCGTCGCAGTCGGGTAACTCGCGGCCGCACCCGACACAAAACACAACTAGATGACCTTGCTCAGCGCACCGATCGGCATGCGCAGGTCGTCGATCATCTGAAGGTCGGACTGCGGCTGACGTCCGAGCGTAGTGAGGTAGTTGCCGATGATCAGCGCGTTGATGCCGGACGTCATGCCCATCGCCTGGAGCTCTCGCAGCGTGACCTCCCGTCCTCCCGCGTAGCGCAGGATCACCTCGGGCAGCGCCAGCCTGAAGAGCGCGATCCACCTGATGGCCTCGAGTGGCTCGACGAGGTTGCGGTCGCCAAGCGGAGTTCCAGGGCGCGGGTTCAGGAAGTTGATCGGCACCTCCGCCGGCCCGGCCTGGCGCAACTGCATGAGCAGTTCGATGCGTTGCTCGTTGCTCTCGCCCATTCCGAGCAGCGCGCCGCAGCACAACTCCATGCCGAACTCGTGGATGTACCGGCAGGTCTCGAAGCGCTCCTCCCAGGTATGAGTCGACACGATGCTCGGAAAGAACGAGCGGGCGGTCTCGAGATTGTGGTTGTAGCGGTGGATGCCGCCCTCGGCCAGAGTGCGCGCTTGGTCACGCGTCAGGATCCCGAGACTGGCTGCGACGTTCAGGCCCGTCTCGCGCATGACCAGCTCGGTCGCTTCGAGAACTCGGTCGAGGAGCCGCTGATCCGGCCCCCGTACTGCGCACACGATGCAGAATTCGCTGGCGCCCAGTTCCTTGGTCTCGCGCGCCGCGGCGAGAATCTCGCCGAGGTTCAAGATGGGGCTCGACCGCACGGGAGAGTCCGAGAAGCGTGAAGACTGCGAGCAGAAGTGGCAGTCCTCCGGGCAGCCACCGGTCTTGGCCGACAGAATGCCCTCGACTTCGACCGTCGGACCGCACCGGTCGAGCCGTACCTCGTGGGCCAGTGCGGCGAGCGACGGCGTGCTGCTCTCGTCGAGCCCACTGAGCACAGACAGTTCTTCATGTGTGAGGTCACGGCCCTCGTCGAGCAGCGCGTGTTCGGCGGCGGCCAGGATGCTGCGCGTCATCGATCCTCCAGGTTTAGGCGAGATAGCAGTTCCAGCGGACTCGTCGCGACGTCGAACGCGTCGACGTCGGTGAGCCAGGTCCTGTTAGCAGCGTGCAGCGTATCCGCCGCATTGAAGCGATTGAGAAACACCACCGTGCGGAGTCCGTCGAAGGCCCCGGATGCAAGCCGCACCGCGTTGATCGCGCCGAGTCCAGCGGGAACGACGAGTACCACCAGGTCGGCCGCCAGCGAGTGAGCGAGGTCGACCGAGTCACCATCGTGAGCGAGGGGTGAGCGCGCGCCACCGACCCCCTCGACGAGCGCAACACCGCCGGTCGGAAGATCCATCTCGACGATGAGTTCCTCGAGCTTGAACGCCGGACCCCCGAGTGCGTCGGCCGCCATCGGCGGCGCCATCGCAAGAGGGTATCGGCGGTGGCCGGGACAGACGACGATCGGGTCCTCACCACTCGCCTCGGCCAGGACGTCGGCGTCGGTGGTTCGATCCCCGGGGTCGAAAGACTGAACCGGCTTGCGAATAACGACCGGCGCTCCGAGTTGCTGGAGCGCGAGTGCCAACTCGATCGTCAGCCACGTCTTGCCGACCTCGGTGTCGGTTCCTGTAACCACGATCGTCAGGTCAGGCACGGCCGACGACCTCATCGAGTGCGATCCTCAGCGATTCGACCTGGTCGTCGGTATGAGCAGCGCTGAGCGTGACGCGCAGTCGCGACGTTCCCGGAGCCACCGAGGGGGGTCGAATCGCAGGGACGACCATGCCTCGTTCCAGCAGCGCGGCAGATGCCTTCACGGTCTCGTGTTCGCCGCCGACGATGATCGGCACGATGGGCGACGGGTGTCCCGGCGCGATGAGGTCGACGAGAGACCGCAAGCGACTCCTGAGCCGAGCGCCCTCATCTGAGCAGTAGATGTTTACCGCAGCGAGCGCGGCTCCCGCATCCGCGGGCGAGCTTGCAGTCGTAAAGATGAACGTGCGGGCGCGGTTGATCAGTAGGTCGATGAACTCGCGATCGCCGGCAACGAAACCTCCCATCGCTCCGAGAAACTTGCTTAGCGTGCCGATACGCATGACATTCATGTCGGTGAGATCAACGTGGGGGCCGAGCACGGCATGGGCCTCGTCAACGACCAACAGAGCGCCATGAGTGCGGCACAACTCGGCGAGACGTGCCACGTCCGCGACATCTCCGTCCATCGAAAACACCGTGTCGGTGACGACGATGCTCCTGGGTGCGCGTGCGAGTTCCTCTCCCAATGAGTCGTAGTCGAGATGATCGAAGATCACGACGCTGGCCCTGGCCGCTCTGCAGCCGTCGATGATGCTCGCGTGGTTTCGCTCGTCCGAGAAGATCGTTACGTCGGATGTGCCCAGAGTTGCGAGCACCCCCAGATTCGCTGCGAACCCGTTGGGGAAGAGGACGGCGGCCTCGGTGCCCTTCCACCGGGCGAGAGCCAGTTCGAGCTGGGAGTGGATCGGACGAGAGCCGACGATCAACCGAGCGGAACCCGAGCCCGCTCCCCAACGATCGAGGGCGTCGCGCGCTCCGGCCATCACCGCCGGGTGCGCGGTCAGGCCGAGGTAGTCGTTGGACGCGAACGAAACCACCGAGTTCGACTCGATTACTCCGCTCGGACCCCTGAGATCCAGGTCTTTGATCGCGCGCCAGCGACCCTCGGCTCGCACGGCATCGTTCTGGGACGTCACCCACTGGGACCAGTTCACGTCGGCGCGACCTGGTCGATGGCGGCGCAGAGCGCGTGCACGATTCGCTCAATCTCGTCCTCGGTGATGGTTAGGGGAGGCATGATCACGACTACGTCGCCCAGCGGCCTGAGGAGCACGCCCCGCTCCACGGCAGCGGCGCAGACGCGCCGGCCATTGCGGTGACCCGGTTCGAGCTCGATCCCGCACATCAGGCCCTTAAGGCGAACGTCCCTTACCGCTGCAAGCGGTGCAACTCTCTCGCTGAGAAGTGAACCGAGCTGAGCCGAGCGAGCCCGCACATTGTTGAGGACGTTCCACGACCTCAACAGGTCGATGTGTTTCAGTGCCACCGCCGACGCAAGCGCATTGCCCGAGTATGAGTGACCGTGATACAGCGTCTTGTAGCCGAGGTCCTCCCCAAGGAACGCGTCGTAGACGCGCCGGTTCGAGGCGGTAGCAGCCATGGGGAGATACCCGCCGGTGAGCCCCTTGCCCATCGCCATGAGATCCGGAGAGAGGCCGCACTGCTCGCTGGCGAAGAGCGTGCCGGTTCGCCCGAAGCCGGTCGCGACCTCGTCACAGATCAACAACACACCCGCCTCGTTGCACGCATCGGCGAGC
This sequence comes from Actinomycetota bacterium, assembly GCA_050693895.1. Taxonomy (GTDB): domain Bacteria; phylum Actinomycetota; class CADDZG01; order CADDZG01; family WHSQ01; genus WHSV01. Next base: position 20,029 of record JBOGWS010000109.1, read on the forward strand.
ATGCCGAAGTCCTGTGCCGGAGCCATCTTCATGCCGGCGGCCCCCTGGACAAGTGGCTCGACGACGACGGCCGCGAGTTGGTGAGAGTGCTCGAAGATCATCTTGGTAGCCGTCGTCAGACAGGCTGGATCGTCAAAGCCGGGGGCCCGCAGCACAGGGAAACGCAGGGCGTCGAAAAGGTCGGTACCGAACCCCCCGCCTCCGACGGAAAGGCTTCCAACAGTGTCGCCGTGGTACGCGTCACCGAAAGCAAGGTAGGACTTGCGGCCGGTCTCTCCGATGTTGACCCAGTATTGGAACGAGATCTTGAGCGCCTGCTCGACGGCGGCGGCTCCGTCGGACGCGAAGAGGAAGTGCGGTTCGTCGACGGGGACTATCTCGGCGAGCGCCTCTGCAAGCTCGATGGTCACGCGATTTCCGTTCCCGAGCATGGTGGAATGGGCTATGCGCGCGGACTGATCCGTGAGCGCCCGGTCCAACTCGGGCACCCGGTGCCCGAGTGTGGTCACCCATAGAGAGGAGATGGCATCGAGATAGCGGCGACCGTCGACGTCTATGAGCTCGCGTCCTTCGCCGCGCTCGACGATTACCGGCGCGTTGTCGGCGTAGGTGGCCATTTGGGTGAACCCATGCCACACAACCGCTTCGTCACGCTCGATCCAACTGCTCATATATGACCGAGACCCTAAGACACCGGGATTGCAGTCCCGTCCCGACACGAGAGCTCAGCCGTTAGCCAATGGACTTCTTGTTCGACATTGCCGGTTCCGTAGCAGTCATTCTCGTGTTCGCCTTTGCGGTGGCCGAGGGTGGTCTGCTCGTCGGCCTCTTCCTGCCAGGTGAGGCGCCGCTGATCATCGCCGGCGTGCTCGCATACCAGGGCCGGGTTTCCCTGGCTGTCATGCTCCTGGTGGCGTGTCTGGGGGCCGTCCTGGGAGACTCGATCGGTTACTGGCTGGGGCGGCACTACGGACGCAGGCTCGAGACGACGAAGCTCGGACAGAAGATCGGACAGCACCGGTGGGAGAGGGCACGAGTCTATGTGCGCGAACGGGGAGGCAGGGCAGTGTTTCTCGGCCGCTTCGTCAGCATTTTCCGGACGCTCGCGCCGCCGGTGGCGGGCTCTGCCCACATGCCCTATAGACGTTTCCTCGTTTGGAATGTGCCGGCCGCAATGATGTTCGCCGCCGGGTTGGTGATGGCCGGTTACCTCGCGGGCTCGAGCTGGCATCTCGTCGAGGACTACGTGGGGCAAGCGAGCCTCGTTATCGTCATCATCATCGCCGTGTTGGTCGCAGTCGTTGTCGGGGCGCGCTGGATCGCGGCCAACCATCTCCGTCTCCACGACGGGATCGAGCATCTCCTCGAGCGACCGCGTATCCGGTCTGTGCGTGAGCGGTACCACAGCGAGATAGCGTTCCTGGCCCGCCGTTTCGACCCGGGCGCACGCTTGGGGCTCTCGCTCACGGTGGGTCTTGCGATCGTGTTGATCTTCGGCTTCTTGTTCGGCGAGATCTTCGAGGAGGTCGTCGAGCGGGACACAGGCTTCGTCGACGGGCCGGTGCTGCGGTTCCTGACGGAGCATCGATCGCCCGAGGTGACAACCGTCATGAGGGGCATCACCTTCTTCGGCGGTGCGATCGCCGGCCTGGTTTTGATGACCGCGGCCATTGTCGCGGGTTATGTGAAGACGAGAGACGTTCGTCAACCCGCCTTTCTCGCGTTCTGTCTCGTCGGCGCGCTTGGGCTCGCACCTGTGATCAAGCTGATCGTGCAGCGACCACGGCCCGAGTTATCTCCGGTAATGGATGTGGGTGGATTCGCCTTCCCGAGCGGACACGCGACGACGTCAATGATCGTGTTCGGAGCTCTCGCATTCGTTCTCACTCGCCGGTTGAGTTGGAGAACGGATGTCTGGATCTGGGCCGGCGCCGGGGTCGCGTCGTTCCTGATCGGGTTCTCCAGGCTCTATCTGGGCGTGCACTGGCTAACCGACGTCGTCGGTGGTTGGGCACTGGGGTTGCTATGGCTCGCTCTCGCAGGTGTCGTCACCGAGATCGCGTGGGCTATGAGGGAGCCGAGGCGAACGGGGGCCGAGGTTGACGGGCGCGACGACCAACCGAGTCCTACGAGTACGCGATGACGCGGCAGGGCCCGCCCGAGCCCTCCTCCCACGGGATGACGCCGATGAAAGCTGTGGCCCCGCGTCGCCTCAACCGACCCAGGTTGGCGAGATTCTCAATACCGAAGCGGTCCGCCCCCAGCCAGGTCACGTGAGTGGCGAAGGTCGTCGAGTTCCCTGGGTCGAGGCTCAGCGTGTCAACTCCGATCGCACGAACGGAGCGTCTGTCGAGGAGCCACTCGATAGCCTCGATCCCGAAGCCGGGGAAGTGATAGGTGCCGGACGAGTCGGCGTTCTTGTAAGCGTCCTCGTCCGGAAGCTTCTTCGCCCAACCCGAATCCATGAAGACGGCGGAGTTTCTCGGGATGCGCCCGTGTCGCCGCTCGTAAGCTTCGAGGTCTTCGGGCGTGACCTGAGCGTCAGGATCCCTGCCCGCCTTCTTCGAGATGTCGATCACCGCAACACGGAGCATTAGCTCGTTCAGCGCGATCTCGGGAGTCAGGCGTCCACCGTCCACGAAGTGCCCGGGAGCGTCCATGTGGGTGCAAGAGTGCTCACCGAAAGCCCACGCCTGCCCGTAGAAGCCGTTGGCAGGAATCGTCGTGAGCGTGCTGCGACTCGGCTCGTCGCCGATGTACATGGGAAACCCAGCCGAGAACGTGTGGGTCAGATCGACGGCTCGCTTGCGGTGGTTTCGGCCCTTCCCGCGCGCTTCGGCCGGTGCCGGTAGGAGCGTTGCGGTGACGCCGGCGGCACCCGCGGCACCCGCGGAAGCGATGAAAGAGCGGCGGCTGAAGCCCTCTGTGCGCGCCCGCTCTGCGACCTTCTCGACGGTACCTGGAAGACACATATCGGAACCTCCCTTGGTCGTTCCCGATGGTCCGGTTCGCCCACGCTAAACCTCAAGCGTGCCGACGAACAAGATCGAGTTCTAGTGCTCCGTGGGTGAGCCGGGAGTATCGTGCTCCGGCCGAGCGGCTACAGTTGTGAGTCGTCCCGGCGGCGTGGCCGAGTGGTTTAGGCAAGGGCCTGCAAAGCCCTGTACAGCGGTTCGATTCCGCTCGCCGCCTCCCTTTAGCATCGACTTTCCCTACCCAACACAGATAACGGGGTCGTGACATCTCGAACGAATTCGAACATCCCGCGACCCTTGGGTAGACTGTCGAACCTCTGGGGCGTTAGCTCAGCGGGAGAGCACTTGCTCGACAAGCAAGGGGTCGCTGGTTCAATCCCAGCACGCCCCACCAGAGATTCCTAAAACCCCCTGCTAGACAGGGGTTCTCTGGTCTTAAGTCCACTCGATTTTCTCGGCGGAAAGCCGAGCACAGCGCTAACTCACCCGATAAGTTCTGCTCATGCCAAGGCGTGCTGCGAGGCCCTCCGCCAAGATTCTCGACCTACGCGAGAGCTGGAAACGAACCCTTCTCGCAGAGAACAAGAGCGCGTCAACGATCGCCGTCTACACCTCCGCAGTGGATCTGCTCTCCGCGTACGTCGAGACTAACCACGGCGCGAAGACCGTGGACGAAATCAAGAAAGCCGAGGTCGAGGAGTTCATCGCGGACCTGCTGGCGACGCGGAAGCCCGCGACGGCGAGCAATCGCTATCGCGCGCTGCAAGCGTTCTTCGGCTGGTGCGTGCGCGAGGGCGAAGTGGAACGGTCGCCCATGGAGACGATGCGACCGCCCTCGGTTCCCGAGACGCCCGTCCCGGTTCTGAGCGATGATCAGCTCCGCACGTTGCTTAAGTCGTGTGAAGGGAAGACGTTCGAGGACCGGCGCGATATGGCGATGATTCGACTCCTGCTCGATACCGGGATGCGCCGCGGGGAGCTCGCGGGTATGACGATTGTCGACGTCGACTTCGAGTTGGACGTCGCCCTGGTAGTCGGCAAGGGCAGCAGACCGCGCGCTTGCCCGTTTGGTAAGAAGACCGCCGTGGCGCTCGATCGCTACCTGCGAGAGCGCGTGCACCACCCACAGGGCGATCTCGAGGCACTGTGGCTCGGTCAGCGCGGCGCAATCAAGCCGAACGGAGTTCAACAGATCGTCGAGAAGCGAGGCCGGCGCGCCGGAATCCAAGGCCTCCATCCGCACCAGCTCCGTCACACGTTCGCCTCGTCGTGGCTTTCCCAAGGAGGCAACG
>JBOGWS010000110.1:0-6730 GCA_050693895.1 Actinomycetota bacterium
GGTGCGTCCGGACCAAGAACAGCACCTCGCGCGGAGGCAGCGGACGGGGGCGTCCCATGAGGTCGACATCGAGCCGTCCTGGGCGGTCGAGGCCGCCCTCGACTCCAAGGCCCTGGTGGATGACGGCAGAAGCCGCACCGGTCTGTCGATTCGGGTCATCGGGCTGGGCCTCCTCCTGCCCGGCGGTGGACGGCGACCCACGCGGCGCTGTGCTCGTCGTATACCTGGTGCCTGCTGCGGTACCACCCGACGGACGCTGGCTGATGGTGACTGCATCGCTGGCCGGACGGCAACAACGACGGATCCACTGGTAGGAACCCGATGAGTGACACGGACCTCGACCAGACCTTGCGTGCTCTCGCCGAGGAAGCCGAGCTGATACAGGAGGACACGGTCCCTGCCTCTGCTCGCAGGAAGACACGGCGAGCGAAGGATCCCAGCCAGGTCTACTCGGTGCGGATCCCCGCGGATCGGCTGGAGCAGCTACGGCGCGCAGCGGCGGCGCGCGGATCGGCACCGTCAGCGTTGATCCGCGAGCTCGTCGTGGCATTTCTCGACGATCAGCCGGTGGAACCGACCATCACCACCGCTGCCGAGGCGCTCGAAGTGCTTCGGCAAGTCGTGTTGGGCCAGGCCCGCAGCGCCGGCGCTAGCGACCCTCGGCCTACCGGATAGCTCGATCAGGCAGAACCCGAGAACCTCGACGCTCAACGGCATGGCCGTGCCGCGCGATGCCGCGGCCAGGATCTCGCGCGCAACGCGGCGGGAGCAGTTTGATCACTCGACATTGGAGAGAGAAGCCCACTCTGCATCAACGACGATCTTTCGAACTGGCTCGGGATGATCGCACAACACGGGCCATACCTGGGCAGGCCGGTAGCTCTTGGAAGGGCGTCCGTTGGGAGCGCGGTAGGTCCCAACATACCTCACACTTACCCATGATCGTTTGCCAGCGATGACAGTAACCCGCCGCCAACCATCCTCCCACGCCCACGCCGGGTCGCCGGCTTCGTACCAAATCCCTGGTATGTAGGCACCAACGTGTGTCAGTCCAGGCATGCCGGAACTTGCAAATCCCCGAAAGCCGCCGAGCACCGTATATTGCGCTGGTGTCATGAATGGTTCCACAACGAACGGATCCCAGTCGTGGTCGTGGTCATCCAGACGAAGATCATCAAAAACGAAGGCTTTGAAAATTGGCGTTCCCAGCGGCAGTACGCGCTGGCCGGACTCGGTTTCAAGCCTGTAGGGAGCACTGACCGCGAGGGTGACGTATGGATCCCCCACCCTGACGACACGCCCCGGCGTCCACAGCCCGGACGTCCATCGCGCGGTTACCCTGTCGCCAAACTGGTAGAAGCGTGCAGGCAGAATAGCCATGAAGATCTGTCTCCTTAAGAGGTCCCGGTTCGGGGCGCCCTCATCGGGCAACGCTCGCTGCGGCAGGTAGGGCAGACGGTAGACCAGCATGCTTCTCACCACGTCATGTGTGATATCAGCCGGCAAGCGCAGTCGATCTTGCGGGCTAAGCTGTAGACCTGGTTGGTCGGGCGGCCGATCGACTTGATCTGCTGATTGCCCTAGCGCTGCACGGAGGACTGCGGTCTCCCCCTGGTATCCGAGCTCGGGTTCAGCGGATCGCCTCACGCTCGTGGTAATGCCAACCGGTGCCGGTACCGCGGTATTGCTCGACAGGAATGGGTTGTACGCCAGCGGGGAGATGGTCTCGGCACAGGATCCCGTGGAGGTGGTCGATCTCGTGGGCCACGAGCCGCGCAGCGCCCCGCTCGAAGATGGTGATGCGGCGGTCGCCCTTGATGTCCTGATGCTCGACGTGGATGGTGAGCGGGCGCCCGACGAGGCAGCGGACGTCGAAGAAGCTGAGGCATCCCTCGTACTGCTCGTCGGTCTCGTCGCTGGTCTCGATGATGCGCGGGTTGAGCAGCGTGAGCACATCGTTAGTCCCGGGCGGGCGCACGATGGCCGCCGCGCGTTCGATGCCGATCTGGGGCGCGGCGATGCCGATGCCCTTGCCGAACGTGTGGACCGTCACCACCCGTTGGGTGGCGGAGTGCAGCTCGGAGATGACGCGACGGGCGTCTTCGGCTTCGATAGGTAAAGAGAAGAGCCGGGCGGGTCGGCGAAGGAGGAGGTCGCCCTCCTGGACGATACCGAGCGCGCTCATGGTCTCGCTGGGTTTGGGTGGTGCCTCGGGGCTGGCGTGCTCGCTGTCGCGAAAATGCCATTCCAGCCGGTATCGAGCGTGCAGCGGCGGGTCCTCGGTGGACCAAGAGTAAATGGTGCGGTCGTCGCTTCGGTGCACCTGGATGGCGGTAGCGAACGGCATCGACTCGGCGGTCATGGAGGTGTGCAGCCCCCACACGGCGGGGTCGAGCCGGGTCGGGAAGTCCAGCATCACCGACAGCCGCCGCGTCGGGAGGCGAACCGCGCGGCGAAACCAGTGTCCCCACTTGTCATCACCGACGGTGTAGGTGTAGTCGATCCAGGTGCTGTCGCCGGGGTACAGCGGGAACCGGCCGGACTCGTTGGCGAAGAGCAGCCACACCTCCTTGAACGCATCCCGGTCGTGCTGGACGGTCCAGTGCATCGGTTCGGCGCGGTCCTCACCGCACCATGCCTGCAGGCCGATCTCCTCCCAGGTGAGCGGGTTGTCCCGGTAGAGCTGATTCGAACGTTCTGGATCGCCCGGGAACCGGTCCACGGAAACCCTGATCATGTACCGGGTGATCGGATGCTCGCCGTTGTTGACGAGCTTGCGCCGCATCGTTGCCCGGTAGGTCCCGCCGTCGTAGCACAACTCGGCGTGGTCGTGTTCGACCAGCAGGCTGCCGACCCGTTCTGCGCCAGATCCCGGCACGATCAGCTCTGGCGCCCGACCGGCCGCCGGGCGGTTGGCCGCCTCCTGATCCCGCCAGGCGCGGCGGATCGCGCCGCCCGCGTTCAGGGTTGTGTCGGCTGCTGTAGCGAAGTCCCGCGACGCGTGCTCGCTGCCACTTTCGACCTTCGACACATACGAGCGGCTATATCCCATCTGCCGTGCCAGCGCCGACCGGGAGAGCCCTCTTACGTCACGCCAGCGGCGGAACTCCGCCATGAAGACGTCCTGATCGGGCACGGTGCTCGCACCTGGCTGCCCGTCCGTCATCGGTGTCATCGGCCCCTCCACTGCTGCGCGTGCGTGTGCGTGAGTGCACCGTGAGCCGGCATCAGCCTATGGGAACACCTCGCTTCACGGTGTGCTCGGCACCGTCTGCAGAATGCATCGACAGGAAGGCACCCATGCACCAGACAAGGATGACGGATACCGGCAGACCCCCATCCCCGGCCGTTGCTGATGGCTGGACGCGGGAGGACGCCGTGCCCTCGTGGGGAGTGCTCGATGCGGTCTATCGGAGCGAGAAGCCAGTAGGCGAGGCGCGGTCGTGATCCGGGAGGACCGGCTGCTGCTGGCCGAGCTGGGGCGCCTCAACACCGATGTGGTGCCGCTGGCCATGCGCATCATGGACGAGAGCGCGACTGCTAAGGAGCATTACGCGTTCGCTGAGCGGCTCGCCGCGATGGCACGGCGGTTGCAGGCGCGGGCAGCACGCGTGGGCTTCGTGATTGCCGGAGAGGTTGCGATCGCCGCTGAGCAGAACGTGCACGGCAGTGCGGGCACGATCCATCACCGGGATCTGTGAGCAACGTGTACGAGCTGCGGCACCGGGTGCTGCGGGAGCGACTGGAACAGACGGTCGCCACGGCCAAACGGGCACCACACGACGAGTGCCTGCGGCTAGCCCTGCTGTGCCTGACGCTGCTTGCGCGACACAAGATGAATGGAAAAGGTCGGTGCCGGTATTGCCGAATACCCCGTGACTGGTGGCGGGGACGATCGTGTCGGTGCACGGTAGTCCCGGTGATGAGCCTGTACCTGCAGCAGCCGCGAGAATTCCTGAATGGTTGACGTGAAGGAGGTGACCGTGCACGAACTCGTCGCCAGCCCATTCATGGGTGAGTACCTCGTGATTCGCCCAGGAAGCTCCAACGGGCTGAAGATCCCTCTCAGTAAGTACCTACAGCTTGGGCAGATTAAAGCCGTTGGTGGCGTCTGCCCGGCATGGTTGGTCGACGCAGCCCGCCAGGCCTGGAGCCTCGAGATCTTCGGGCGAGCGGTCAACGATGCGGTCATTGTCCGAACGCAGTCCCCTTACGGTTATGGCCGCGCCTCCTACGAGCTCAATCTCGGCTGCAATTATGACTGCGAACACTGCTACCTTGGCCTGAAGACGTTCTCCGGTCTCTCGTGGCCACAACGAGAGCGGTTACTCCACGTCATGCGCGAGGCGGGAGTGCTATGGCTCCAGCTCACTGGCGGTGAACCACTGATCGACAAGCTCTTCGCCGAGGTCTACGCGCTGGCGTACGAACTCGGGATGATGATCAGTATCTCCTCGAATGGTTCGCGTCTGTCGAACAGGAAGATCCTCGACCTGCTCACCGCACGCCGGCCGTATCGTCTGACCCTCAGCGTGTACGGTGCGACCGCCGAAAGTTACGACGGTCTCACCCGGCGACGCGGATCATTCGCGGCGTTCACCAAGGGCCTGGCCGCTGCGCACGAGGCTGCGCTTCCGATCAACCTCAACCTGATCGTCACGCGGTGCAACGCTCACGAGGTCGATCTGATGATCGCTCTGGCCGAGAACTACGGACTGCCCCACCACGTCTTCTCCAATATGGCGCCGACGATTTACGGAGGTCCAGAGAGCCTGCCCGCCCAGTCCGTCGAGCACCTGCGCAAGCGCAAACCGTTCACCGGTTGCAACGCCGGCCACACGTTCTTCCATGTGGACCCGCACGGCCTGGCCAGCATCTGCAAGGTGGGCCGGGATCCCCAAATCCCGCTGATGGAGGAAGGGGTTGAGGGTCTGAGCCGCCTCGGCGCGATCGCCGACTCCCTGCTGCTTCGTCAGGGTGGCTGCACCGGCTGCACCCTGAGCGGCACATGTGGCACGTGCATGCCGCTCGTGATGCTGTACCGCAAGGCGAAGGCACCGCTGTCCGTGTACTGCCAACACTGAGAAAGGATGTGGGAAGCATGGCGCCCGTCCCGGTGGAGATCGAGTCGCGCCCTGTCGAGACTGACGAGATCGTGTTCGTCGAGGACATGGATAAACTCGTCGAGTCGTCCAAGTGCAGCTGCAATGCTGGCGACGACCAGCCGTACTGACATCGCTGACGAAGGGCCGTCCCGTGCTCTATGCTCCGGCTCAGGGCGGCCCTTCACCCATCGAGAACGAGGAACACCCGTGTCACTGCAGCGGATCCATTGGGAAGATCTCTCCGAGAGTCTTCGCGGCGCCATCCAGGACCAGGCCGGTCCCGTACTGAAAGCACAGACGGTGCCGGAAGGTCTCAACTCTGAGATTGCCGTGTTCCAGCACACATCCACGGGCAAGGTCTTCATCAAGGGCCTGCGCAGTGATCATCCACGAGTCTGGACGCAGCAGATGGAGGCGATGATCAGCCCGTATGTTGCGCAGGTCTCTCCTCGACTGTTGTGGCACATTGAGACCGATGGGTGGAATGTCCTTGCCTTCGAGCACATCGCGGGTAGACACGCAGATTACTCACCTGAATCGGAAGATCTTCCGAAGGTCGTTGAAGCCATCCGGCTGCTCGGTGAGATAAGGTGCCCGAACCTACCGTTGAAACGGGCCGAACAACGCTGGGCTCCTTACATGGACGACACATCGGCTCTGCGGGGCGATGCTCTGCTACACACCGACGTCAACCCGCTCAACGTCCTGATCAACGGCACCGCACGCATTATCGACTGGGCGTGGCCGACACGTGGAGCCGCGTGGATCGAACCCGCCTGCTTCGTCCTCAGGTTGATGGCTGCAGGCCACACCCCGGAGGAAGCCGAAGCATGGGCACAGCAAGCCTCTTCGTGGGACCTGACGCCTGAAAAGGACATCGACGCCTTCTCGGCAGCAAGCGCCAGGGTGTGGGCCGAGATCGCCCAAGCCGACCCGCAGCCCTGGAAGAAGAACCTTGCCGTGATGGCCGACCAGTGGATGTGCTATCGCCTCTCATGACACCAAGGAGCTTTTCGATCAGGAGATCCCGCACCAGCTTGCGAAGCGAGGATCGAGCTATCAGCAGAGGTCAGGGCCCACCCACCCCGCAACGGTGATGAGTCCGCCCTGCCGGTGACTCCGGGCAGGTCGGGCGGCAGACTCCGTAGAGGGAGGGGGAGCCGGCAAATGGACATTCCGGTGGTCGCCTACCCGTTGGCGGACCGGATCGCGGGCGCGGTGACCGCCTATGCCTGTGGGGACGCGCTCGGCTTACCGTGGGAGAGGTTTCCGCCCGCAGGCGCCAGCAAGGCAGAGATCGAGGCATTACCTGCCCGCGCCGGATGGGAGCGCGGCGCGACCTCTGACGACACCGCACTGACGTTGCTGGTCGCCCAGCACCTCGCCGACCGCGGCGGCGCCGCAGATGCGCGGGTGTTCTTGCAGACGCTGGCCGCTGCGGCTGGATCGATTCGCGGGATCGGGCCCTCCACCACCGGCGCGATCGAGCATTTCCGGGCGACCGGTGAGCTCCCGACCAGCGGCGGGACCACCAACGGCGCGCCGATGCGGGCATTGCCAGCCGGCTGGGCCACCCCGTTGGAGGATCCGGATCGGCGTCGACTCCTGACGATCGAGCTGACCCG
>JBOGWS010000111.1:0-8089 GCA_050693895.1 Actinomycetota bacterium
GCGGCGATCGCGTCGCCCTCGCGGGTGTGTGCCTTCTCGCGCTTGCGCAGCTCGAGGAGCTGTCGCTCGAAGTCGTCGTGGTCGGTGACGGCCGGGGCTGGCGTGGTCATGGTTTCCTCTTTCAGTAGTCTTGGGAGTGTCTACATCGACTGGTAGGGCGTGAAGAGACGGACGACCCCGCTATCGGGCATGTTCGCTCTGAGCTCTGCGCTCGGCTCACCCAGGAGTTCGCCGGAGACCGATCCCGTCGCAGGGATCGCTTCCATTAGATCGCCAAGGTGCTCCGCGTGCTCGATGAGCGCCTCGGAGTCCCGGTACCGCTCGAGGACGATGCACTCGGACTGATCGTCGTTGAAGTAGATGTCGTATTGCAGCGTGCCGGTGTCCTTGGTCCGCACGATCTCCATCGCTTGAGCGGACAAGCGCTTGAACTCGTCGACATTGCCCTCGTGAAACTTGAACCGAGCGATACCCACAAGCTCACTCACTGCTCTGACCTCCAATCCGTTGCGATCGCAGTGTCGTTGTATCTCACCATTGCCTCCTCGCTCTCATTACTGAGACCGGATCATGAGTGGAAACTAATCGCGGTCCGCCGCGACATTCGGGACTGACCCCGGGAAGGCGCTGGTAGGCGTCTCCGATCAGCGGGTTCGGACTCCCTCGTGTCCTCGGCGGACGTTCTCGTAGCCCGGCACGTTAGGGCAGTCGCTTCTTCGGTCAACCGTGAGTCCTGCGCGTCCGAAATCAGAAGACGATCTGCTTCGGACCGATTCCGGACTGGGCATTCCGATTGTCTTCGTGTCGGCTCCCCCCAGCATTAGTTGTGTGATCGGAGGGGAGCTGCGACGGTTGTCACGCGTCGTACATCGTGACGACTGAATGCCTCTAAGAAGGCCTCATCGCTGTGATTCTTTCCTCGGTCACGTGTTCCTTGGTTGAGTAATCGCGAGCTTCGAGTCGGCGAAGGAACCGAACGGCTCGATGCCACTCTTTTCCGGTACGCTGTCCCGCCGAAAGCAAGATGATGCCCATCGGTGACTGGCTCGGTTCGGTCAGGTCCTCCAGGTCAGCCGCCTGAGGCGCGGAAACGGACGAGAACATCGGACACAGCCACAAGGGGGGAGGAGCGCTTGACTGAGCAGGTGAGGGACATGCAGCCCACAATCGCTGAGCCCGAGACAGGATACGCACCGGTGAACGGCCTGCAGATGTATTACGAGATCCACGGCTCGGGTGCGGTTCCGCTGCTCCTGCTGCACGGCGGTCTGTTCAACATCGACCTGCAGTTTGGTCAAGTCCTACCCGCCCTGGCGAAGACGCGTCAGGTCATCGCTGTGGACTTCCAGGCACATGGACGGACCGGCGACATCGACCGCCCTCTGACCAGTGCCGACCTGGCATCTGACGTGGTGGGATTGCTTCAGCACCTGGGGGTCTCGCAGGTCGACGTATTCGGGTTCAGTGTTGGCGGCGGGGTGGGGCTGTACCTGGCGATCAAGCACCCCGAGCTGCTCCGCAAGCTGATTGTGTCGTCTGTGTCGTTCCATCCAGACGGTGACCGACCCGAGAACTCCGAGGCGGTGGGCGAGATGACGGTCGACATGATCGCCGACACCCCGATGGAGCAGGAGTACCTGGCCAAGTCGCCGAACCCGAACAAGTTGCAGGATCTGCTCGACAAGCTGGGGGCGTTCGACAATGACTTTCCCGGCTGGTCGGACGATGAGATCAAGGGGATCGTCGCGCCGACATTGATCACCGTGGGCGACTGCGACGCGGTCATCCTGGGGCACGCCGTACGGTTCCTGCAGCTGCGTGGCGGCGACGTCAACGGCGACTTAGTCGGTGTCCCGTCCTCGCAGTTGGCGGTGTTTCCAGGCACCACGCACTTCTTCGGGCTGGCCCGCACCGCGCTGGTTCAGGAAGTCGTGACTACCTTCCTCGACACACCAGAGGCCGCTTCCTGACCCAGCAATCACATCTGCACTACCGGGTGCGGAAAGAGTCGAAAGGGTCCATTAATGGGAAAGCTCATCATCCACAATGCCATCACCGTCAACGGCGCCTTCGAGTCGCCGGCTCCAGATGCCTGGTTCGTTCTGGACAACGACAGCGGAGACGCCTCGCTCGAACAACTCTTGTTGGCGGACGCGCTGGTGCTCGGACGTAAGACGTACGAGGGCCTCGCGGCCGTCTGGCCCCAGCTCGCCAGCGATCCGGCAATGGGCCGCTTCGCGGACCGGATAAACGGCATGCCGAAGTACGTCGCATCGCGAACGCTGACCGGGCCGCTGGAATGGAATGCCACCCTGATCAAAGGCGACCTCGACCAGGCGGTGCCCCGCGCTGAAGGCCGAGCACGCCGGAAACCTGATCGTCTCTGGGTGCGGAGAGCTCGCGCACTCTCTTACGCGACAGGGTTTCGTCGATGAGTTCTGGTTCTGGGTCCACCCCCACCTCTGGGCGACAGGCCCTCGGATCTTCGACGGCGTCGGCCCGGTTCGGCTGGAGCTGGTGGCGTCGACACCGTACCGCTCGGGCGTACTGTGGCTGCGCTACCGGCCGGCGACCGGCTGACCGAGCAAGCTCCGCGCTGGAATCTCCATGCTTCGAGGGCAAGGGCCGCGCTCGCCTTGGTACGCACTCCTCTACATGCCGTCCTGGGACTTGCGAGCGCCCGCGATGGCACGAGCCCATAGGTCGTAGGAGGTCACAACTCCCATACCAACTCTTTCGTACAAGGACACGGCGCCGGTCAAGTTGTCCGAATCAACGTTCAGACGCACACGTGGCAAGTTCCGGCGCTCAAACTCGGCAAAGGATTCCCGCAGCAAGGCCGTCGCAATGCCTCGACCTCGATGCGACCGGAGGATGCCGAGTTCGTAAACCCAACCTCGGTCGGTATGTGCACCTCCGTAGAGCACGCCGACCGGGTCGTCCGCATCGACGGCGATGATCCACAGGGTGGGATCGAAGTCATCCTGCCGGACACTGGTGGCGAGGAACTCTTCGAAGGACGTGGAGGAGTAGTCCCAGTGGTCCTCGAACGCCTCCTCCAGGATCCGGTGTGCGGCTGGAAGGTCCTTCTTTGGATCGAGGCGCCGCAGTTCGATCCCCGACGGTGGAGTGGATGCCTTCAACCCTTTCTCGAGCGTGACTTCCATGTGCCAGAACCGCCGAGCCCAGTCGTACCCGCGAGCCGCCAGCAGCCGCGTTGCCGCTTCGTCCAGAGTTAGTGCGGCGGTGAACAGGCGAGCGTCCCCAGGGGCCTTCTCTTCGGCTCGGCCCTCGACGAGTGCGGCCAGGGCACTGCCAATCCCCTGGCCCGTGTGATCCGGGTGAACGACGGCGAAAGCTGAGAGGCGCGTGGGATCCATGTCCCAGACCTCCGCATACCCGACGACACTTCGCTCGAGCTCGACTACCCACGCGTCGGTTTCGAGGACGAACCGGGGCCGAGTCCAGAATTGACGGATCAGATCCTCAGAGAGCGAAGGAGGAGCGCCGAGTGCCGCATCGCATGTTGCCGCGAGCAGGGCGATGTCCGCCGGCTCATCGACCTCCGGCGGGCGGAGTTGATAGCCGGAGGGTAAATCGTTCGAAGCACTCATCGTCCCGAAATGTGTCAGGCCGAGGCATGCGGCGCATCCCAGATTCCGACGGAGCCTCGCTGACTCATGAATGAACTGAAACTTCATCGCGGGCTCAGCCGAAGCGAGATCGCGACCTGCTCGAGCAAGTCCATCCCCTCCTGCATGCCGGCCTCCATGCCGGAGTTTATGACTATGTCACGGACCTCCTTGTTCGGGTGATCCGCGAGGAGCGTAAGGGTTGTGCGCCCATCGTTTTCGGTGAACGTGTAAGTGCACACGACGTCCCCGTCCGTTTCGGGCGCGCCCTCGTAGACCTCGGTCGAGACGATGCGCTCGTTCGGTACGATCTCCCGGTACTCGCCGTGGAACGCTACTTCGAATCCATCGCCCGTCACCATCACGTAGCGCCACGTGCCACCGACCCGGAGATCGACCTCTGCGATGGTGACCTCGCCCCGCTTCCCGCTCCACCAGCGCTTGATGAGCTCGGGGATGGTGTGGGCCTTGTAGACCAGGTGCTTGGGTGCGGCGAACTCCCGTGTGATCAGGATCTGCGTGTCCGTCGGGAGCGTCACCACGGCCGTGCCACTACTCGTCACTGCCACCATCTCCTTCCTCCTTTTCCTTGAGTTCCTCCAACACGACATCCAGCCGATCGAAGCGTTGTGCCCACGACTCCTTGTAGTCCTTCACCCAGTCGTGGATTGGCTTGAGCGGGAGACCGTTGAGCCGGTACATCCGGCGCCGCCCTTCATCGCGCACCTCCACCAGCCCCACCTCCCTTAGCACTCGCAGGTGCTTGGACACAAGCGGCTGCGCCAGGCCGAGCTGCACGACGAGGTCGTTCACCGGCCGCTCCCCGCCGGCGAGAGCGTCCAAGATCTGCCGCCGCCGGGGCTCCGCCACCGCGTTGAACGCAGCTTTAGTCGCGGGCGGGTAGTTGCTGGACCGCCCAGCCGTTGCCGTCCGGATCGTTGAAGAACAGGAACGATCCCCACGGGAACTCCTGGACGTCGCCGACCTCAACTCCTCGCTCGACGAGTTCCGCCCGCGCCGCGCCTATGTCCGAGACCACCATCTGCATGCCCTTGACCGAGCCCGGCAGCTCTTCGGTTATCCCCTGGCCCAGGACGATGGAGCAAGCCGAACCGGGAGGGGTCAGCTGAACGAACCGAATGTCATCGCTGACCCTGTGGTCGTGGTCGGCATTGAAGCCGGCCTTCTCTACGTAGAAGGCTTTGGCGCGGTCCACGTCCGAGACGGGAATCGCCACCAACTCGATCTTCCAATCCATGATGTCTTCCTTTGTTCGTTATGATCTTGCGGCTGCCGGTGATCAGACGCGCGACTTTCCCAGACCCTCCGGTCGGCCCTACGCGCGAAGCTACGCTTCGAGGTGGTTCGGTAAACCGAAGAGCGGAAAGAGGTTCGCGGTGTCGAGGAACGAGTTGATCCCAACGACCTGACCGTTCGAGACCTCGATCACCTGGAGCGCCCAGGGATCGTGCCCATCACCAGATGCGCTCGGACGGTACTGTCCGAATGCCGGAGAACCGTTGGCCTCGATCGGAACCAGACGCGATCCACGACAACCGATGCCGGTCCCCAGAAGCCACCCGCTGATGTCGGCATGTCCTCGTAGCCACAGTGCGTAGGGCGGCATCGACAGCGTCGCGTCCTCGTGAAGGATCGCGGTGAGAGCGTCGACGTCGTAGCGCTCGAAGGCATCGACGTAGCGAGCAAGAAGCTCGCGTTGCTGTTCGTCCTCGGGCTGGAGCGCGTCTGAAGAGGTGAGGTCGCTATCTCCGAGCGTTGACCGAGCTCGTTGGAGCGCGCTGTTAACCGAGACAACCGAGGTATCGAGCAACTCCGCGACCTCGGTCGCTTTCCAGCGCAGGACCTCTCGCAGGATCAACACCGCGCGCTGCCGGGGTGGAAGGTGCTGCAATGCTGCTACGAACGCGAGCCGGATCGTCTCTCGCTCCTCGGCCAACTCGGCCGGGTCGTTGCTCTCCGGCATGATGCTGCTGTCAGGCATCGGCAGAATCCATGTTGCCTCGGGGAGCGTGTTGCCGAGCGGTCCGTCGGCCGTCTTAGGCTCTGCGAGGTCCATGGGACGTGCGCGCCGCTGCGACCCGCCAAGCATGTCGAGACAAACATTCGTTGCGATTCGATAGATCCACGATCGCACCGACGAACGACCTTCGAACCGATCGAAGCTCCGCCATGCCCGCACCATCGTCTCCTGCACGGCGTCCTCCGCCTCGAACGCCGATCCGAGCATCCGGTAGCAGTAACCGGTCAGCTCTTTTCGATACCGCTCCAGCTCGAGCTCGAGATTCCCGGACTCGATCGTCGTCGTGTTCGATGCCGTTCGATCCGCGGCCGCGAGTTCAGTCATCGGTGTCTCCTATTCCTTCGATGCCGGCGGTTCCAAACCATAATAGGTGGCCGGGTTGCGGTCTCGCCGCCCCCCGGCGAGCACGAACGACTAGAACGGAAACGATCTAGGTCGGCAGGGGAGCGAAGAGGTCGAGGAAGTTTCCATCGGGATCCGTCACTTGCGCATAGCGCTGGCCCCAGAATGCATCCCACGGCTCTTTGTAGCTCTTGGCGCCGGCGTCAAGTAGCTCGCGATAGACACGGTCGACGTCGGTGGGCGATTCGCAGAGGAAGGCGATCGCCATTCGGTGGCCGTCACCCGGTGGCTTCCAGTCCGGATCGAATGACCTGACCGTCTTCTCGGTGTCGAGTGCGAAGCGGAATCCTCCAGGAAGGGTCGCCTCGACATGCCCGTGGCCCTCCGGGTCGGGATCCTCCGGAAACTGGAAACCGAGCCGTCGGTAGAAGTCGACGGACCTCTTCAAGTCGGACACGACCACACCAATGAGGTCCAGACGAGGCATGACGCAACCGTAGCATCAGGCCGCCGGGCACAAACTTGGGATGGTCACCGGTCTACGTGTGGCGCCTTATGCGTACCCATCCACTGCGTCGCTTGGCGCCTTCATCCAGTCCCCGCGCGTCGACGGCATGCCCGAGCGTCCCTTTTCATCGGACTTGACCCCCAGAACCTGGTGGACGTTTATCCGTGACGCCTCGAAGCTGAGCGCGGAGCCTGCCATGTAGAGCTTCCACACCTTGGCTCGTCCGAGACCGACGAGTTCGACCGCCTCCGCCCAATTGCGCTCCAGGTTTTTCACCCACGAGCGAAGCGTCCGGCCGTAATTCTCCCGCAGTGACTCGACATCGCGCGCTTCGAGACCGAGTTTCTGCATCGCGCTAACGACTCCGCCGACCTCCTGCAACTCGCCATCGGGGAAGACGTAGCGAGAGACGAAGGAACGGGCCCCAAACCCCGGCTGTCCGGAGCGCCGCGAGATCGCGTGATTGAGAAGGCGCCCTCGCGGCACCAGCAGACGCTCGAGCACCGCGAAATATTCCCCGAGCTGCACCAGCCCGACATGCTCGAACATTCCGATCGACGAGATCGCGTCGAAAGGCCCGTCGTCTACATCCCTGTAGTCCTGATAGCGAATGTCGACAAGATGTCCGACGTCGCTTTCCGCTGCCCGCTGGGCCGCGAAGCTCGCTTGTTCGCGCGAGAGAGTAATGCCGACCGCCGACACGCCGTAGTTGCGAACTGCGTGCAGCACCATGCCGCCCCAGCCACACCCCACATCGAGCAAACGCATTCCGGGCTGGAGTCCGAGCTTCCTGCACACGAGGTCGTACTTCGTGGCCTGAGCTTCGTCGAGAGACATGTCGTCACGTTCGAAGTAGGCGCAGGAGTACGTCATCGTCTCTCCGAGCACGAGACGGTAGAAGTCGTTGCTGACGTCGTAGTGATGAGAGATCGCGACCGCGTCGCGATGTTTGGAATGAACTCTTCCGTGCAGGCGGATCTCCTCGGGTGGAGCCGGGAGGGGAGCCGCGAGCGCGCCGAGCCCGGCCGTTGCTCGAAGCAGGCGAAGGCCGGCACTGAGGCTCAGTCTCAGGTCGGTGTCGACAGTGCGCGCCTCGAGCATGTCCCTTAGTGCAAGGACCTCGAAGATGTTCCCCTCGATGTCAAGGTCGTCGCCCACGTATCCCCGAACGAAACCCAGTTCCCCGGGGGCGTACAAAAGGCGCGTCAGAGCCCTCGGTGACTTCAGTACGAGGGCCGTGCCGGCATGCGAAGCCCCGAGTGAACTCCCGTCCCAGAAGCGAAACGAGATCGGAGGCTCCCCGCCGAGAAATGCTGTGATGACCGGCTGGAGACGGTCGGCGACCGAGACCATACGCTCATGGTCGGGCATAGCCTCGACCCTTCGCATCATTCAAACGGACCATTCTCGCTTTGCTTCGATTGTGCCACTTGATGGCGGCCACCAAGTACGAGAATGATTGATCCTCACGCCGTCGATCCAGCCGAAGCACAGTGCCTGGTCCACCGACTCGGACCAGGTCATGGAGGGGAGGCCAGAGGCCTTCTTGTGGAATCCGAGGAGCAC
>JBOGWS010000112.1:0-19328 GCA_050693895.1 Actinomycetota bacterium
CGCCCCGCGTCGGCTATCCCAGCACCTCGTCGAGCATTTTCTCGGCCTCCTCCTCGTTGCAGTTCTTCGAGAAGGTCAGCTCGGACACGAGAATCTGGCGGGCCTTGGTCAGCATGCGTTTCTCGCCAGCCGACAGGCCCTTCTCCTGATCGCGCTGGTGGAGGCTCCGAACCACGTCTGCCACCTGATAGATGTCGCCTGACTTGAGCTTCTCGACGTTTGCCTTGAACCGGCGAGACCAGTTCGTTGTGTTGGTGGTGGGCTCGTTCTTCTTGAGAACCTTGAAGACCTTGGGCATCTCTTTTGCCGGAGTAATGGCTCGCAGTCCAACTTCCTCGGTCGAGTCGATCGGCACCATCAGTGTCAGTTCTCCGTACGCGAGCTTCAGGATGAAGTAATCCCTCTTCTCGCCCATCAATTCACGCTTCTCGCGCTTCTCGATGATGGCTGCACCGTGGTGCGGATAGACGACCTTGTCGCCGACTGCGAAACTCACGCGACTACCTCCTGCGATTCCTGTTGATAGAGGCTCTCAGGCGTGCGAAGAGCGCGTGTTGCGCGAGGTCTTGAGGGCCTGAAAGCCGAAGTCTTGGGCTCTCCAGGGTACCACGATCGGTTCCTACTCCGGCTTGCTGAGCTTCCGGTCGCAGCGACGAAGCGCATGGGAACGATCAAAGATCGGCGGGATTGAAACTAGATCTAGGCCGCCATCTTGTGATCCTGACGCTCATCCACCTTGACCGAAGCTTCGCGGAACGCGGAGGCAAGTCGTGCCAAGGTCAGCGCGCCCAGTAGCAACCCGAAATCGCGTAGAGCAATGTCGTAGTACTCGGGAGGATCCACCGTAAGGAGGTTGGCGACTATTCCTCCGAGCCACGCGGCGACGAGATACCCACCGAACCACGGCGCCAGGGCCACGACGATCCCTGCAACGATCTCCACAACACCCACCGCGTACATGAACTGCTGCGCGGTGCCGGGCACGATGTCGTTGAGCCAAGGGGCCAGGTACTCCGGCCAATCCACCATGAAGTTGAAGAACTTGTCGAGGCCGAAGAGTATCGGCGCCACCGTGAATCCGAGCCGCAGAAGCGAGAATGCCTGGAACGCCGGGTCCCGGAGCGAGCCCCGCCTTGCCTGCATCGTCGTCATCGAACCACCTCCTGGTTCTAACACTAATGAATATTTCTGTTAGAATACACAAAGGAACCGGATAAGCAAGCGTAAAAATGGAGGAGGTCTCGATGCTGAAGAAACTGCGCCGGTCGATAGACACTCTGGGGATCCTCGATGACGACCTTCGCAGGAGCCTCTACCTCTATGTTCGCAAGCAGACCCGTCCCATTACGCGCGACGAGGCGGCTGCCGATGTGGGCATGTCCGTCAAGCTCGCTGCGTTTCACCTCGACAAGCTGGCGAAAGCCGGACTTCTGAGCACCCACTACGCCCGGAAACCTGGTCGCTCGGGACCGGGGGCGGGACGAAGCTCGAAGTTCTATGTCACCTCCGACGTCGAGATCGACGTCAGCATCCCCGAACGAAGCTACGACTTCGTGGGCGAGATCCTGGTGGCCGCGATCGCGTCGGAAAAGAAAGGGCTGAAGTCGCATGAGGCGGCCCTTGGAATCGCCGACCAGCGCGGACGTGAACTCGGCAAGGAGATTCGAAATGAGCTAGGACTGCGTCGTCCCGGACGCGAACGAGCGTTGCGCGTGGCCGAAGACCGTCTCGCGGAGCTCGGCTACGAGCCTTACCGGGCCGATAAGAAAACGGTCTCCCTGCACAACTGCCCGTTCCACAGGCTCGCTCGCCAAGCGCCCGAGCTCGTGTGTGGGATCAACCAGGCTTTTATCGATGGGCTCCTGCGCGGCTTGGGAAACGAGTCCGTCGAAGCATCGCTCGAGCCCACTCCCGGTCAGTGCTGCGTCAATCTAAGGATCGCTCGATGACGCTCACCGGCGCATATGCAGCTCGGGACGAGACCATGCTGACTCTCCCCAACCTGGCCCTGGATGAGCTCGACCCGGGGCCCGATCTCGCACGCGTCGAGTCGGCAGCGGCGGATCTCCTCGTCGCACTGGGGGTAGACATCAGCAATCAGGGCACCGCGGACACGCCGCGACGCGTCGCCCACATGCTCGCAGAGCTGTTGACCCCGCGCCCGTTCAATCCGACGACCTTTCCTAACGAAGACGGCTACGACGAACTCGTCCTGGTACGGGACATCCCCTTCGTGTCTCTGTGCGAGCACCACATGCTGCCTTTCCACGGGACGGCTCACGTCGGTTACCTGCCGGGAACCCGCATCATCGGCCTCTCCAAGCTGGCGCGGCTCGTCCATTACTTCGCCCGTTCCCTTCAGGTGCAGGAACGTCTGACCAAACAGGTGGCGGACTGGCTACGAGATGCGCTGGGGCCAAAGGGTGTTGGAGTCGTGCTCGTTGCCGAACACCAGTGCATGACCATCCGGGGGGTTCAAGCGGTGGGAACCAAGACCGTCACCTCGACGATGTATGGACTGCTGAGAGACAAGCCCGCATCACGCCAGGAGTTCCTCGATCTCGCCGGCCTTACCTAAAGGAGTACCGAATGAAACTGTTCCTGGACACCGCGAACCTCGATGAGATCCGAGAAGCCAATCGCTGGGGAGTCCTCCGCGGCATAACGACGAATCCAACTCTCGTGACGAAGGAAAATCGAGACTTCCTTCCACTCGTCAAGGAGATCTGCTCGCTGGTCGAGGGCGAAGTCTCGGTGGAGACTGCATCCGATGACACCGAGGTGTTGATACGGCAGGCCCACGACATCCGGCGGATCGCGGAAAACACAATAGTTAAGATCGTGTGCACCCCCAACGGGCTAGCCGCAACGCGGAGGCTCGCCGACGAGGAGATAAGAGTCAACATGACCCTCGTCTTCACCTCCGCTCAGGCTCTTCTCGCCGCCGAAGCAGGCGCCTATATCGTCTCTCCGTTCATCGGGCGGCTCGACGACATCTCCGTGCGAGGCCTCGAAACACTGGCCGAGATCTCGGCGACCTACGACGTCCAGGGCTATGCGACTCAGATCCTCGCCGCGAGCCTGCGCAACCCCGTGCACGTGGTCGAGGCTGCACGCCTGGGCGCAGACATCGCGACGATGCCCTTCTCGGTCTTCGAGAAGCTGGTGCATCACGCGCTCACCGACCTCGGCTTCAAGAAATTTCTCGCGGACTGGAACCAGGCGAGGCCGGACATCGGCGACCTGCCGGCGTCATACGACCAGCCCTTCGATGTCCAGCACGAGCCCAAGATCGCATAGGCAAGGAGTCCCTATGTCACAAAACCACCACCTCGAGGCCACGAGTTCCTTCACTCCTCGCAGAATCCTGCTCACCGGAGGAACGGGAGCCCTCGGCCACGTCGTAACCAAACGTCTGTTGCAAGCGGGCCACAAAGTTGCGACGACATGGCGAGTCGAACATGAACGGGAGCATCTGATTTCGGACCTCGATCCGCGCGATGACCAGCTCCTGTTCGTAGCCGCCGATGCTACCGATCCTGCGTCCGTGGACTCGGCCATCGACGAGGTAGCAGCCCAACTCGGAGGAATTGACGCTCTGGTTCACCTCGTCGGAAGTTGGAAAGGCGGCGAGGAGGTACACGAGCATTCATTCGAGACCTGGAAAAGGATGATCGAGATCAACCTCACCTCGGGCTTCCTTTGTTGCCGGGCCGCGCTGCCCTGGATGCGGAAGGGTGGGTGGGGAAGGATAGTGCTCGTTTCGGCTCGAACGGCCCGGTTCGACCGAACCGGGCAGGCGGCCTACGCGATCGCAAAGGCCGGCGTCGGACTACTGGCCGAGGTGATCTCGGAGGAGAACCGATCATTCGGTGTGACGGCGAATGCGATCGCTCCTTCCATCCTCGACACGCCGGCCAATCGGGCGGCGATGCCCGAGGCGGACCATTCAGCCTGGGTCCCTCCGGATGACGTCGCGGCGGCGATCGAGTTCCTGTGCTCGGAGGAGGCGGGACACTTACAGGGGGCGTGGCTGCCGATGACCGGCGCCGCGTAACACCCTCGGGCTGAAACTGATGGACCAACCCATTGCCGACTACGCCCTCATCGGGGACACACGGACGGCCGCGCTCTGCTCTTCGTCGGGATCGATCGATTGGCTGTGCGTCCCGCGCTTCGACTCCGATCCGGTGTTCGGCCGCCTCATCGGAGGCGAGCGTGGCGGCCGTTTCACCATCACGCCGGAGAGAGTGATATCCACATCCCGTGCCTACCGCCGCGAGTCCGCGGTTCTAGAAACGACCTGGCGCACGGAAACGGGAGAGCTCAATCTCATCGATGGAATGGTCCTTGACGTCCAAACCAGGCTCCTCCCCCAAGCTCTACTGGTGCGGCGAGTCGGGTGCACGAATGGAACGGTAACCGTGCGGATCAACTTCGACCCCAAGCTGGGCCTTCCAGGCGCAAGCCCGCGCGCGGAGAGACGTAACGGCGAACTCGTCTGTACGTGGGGTTCACTGGCTGTCGCGCTTCGGTCCCAACCGGATCTCGCCCTTGAACCTGGACGAGACCGAGTCCTCGAGATGCGCGAGGGGGAACAGTTGACTCTCGTCATGACGATGGCGGATCGTGCACCGCTCGTACTCATTGGTCCCGAGGCGGCGTTTTCGGAACTACAACGCACGGAGGTGTGGTGGCAACAATGGTCCGGGGGCTTGCAGTACGAGGGCGAGTTCCGCGATGCGGTCGCGCGCAGCCTGATTACGCTGCGGCTACTGACCTTTTCGCCTTCCGGAGCGCCGGTTGCGGCACCGACCACGTCGCTCCCCGAAGTCTTGGGTGGCACCAGGAATTGGGACTACCGCTTGTCGTGGCCGCGCGACGCGAGCATCGGGATCGGTGCGTTCCTGGGTGTGGGAAAGACCGAAGAGGCTCACTCGTTCATGCACTGGCTGTTGCACGCAAGCCGCCTGACGCGCCCTCGCCTCGAGGTGCTCTACACGATCTACGGAAAACCCGGGCCGAGGGAAGGGAGCCTTTACGAGGTGCCCGGGTACGAAGGCAGCCGGCCCGTGAGAACCGGTAACGCTGCGAGCTCCCAGCACCAGCTCGACGTCTACGGGTGGGTAGTGGACGCCGCGTGGCTGTTGTCCCGATCGAGACATCGGCTCCACTCGGAGACGCGGCGCACGGTGGCGGGCTTCGCCGACTTCGTGTCGCGAACGTGGAGGGAACCGGACGCCGGGATCTGGGAGGTGCGTGGGGATCCTCATCACTACGTTCACTCCAAGCTGATGGCGTGGCTCGCATTGGACCGCGCCATACGCATCGGCAGAAGTCATCGGGTGCGGCCCCGCCGCCACAGCCGTTGGATAACCGAAAGAGACACTCTCGCGTCCGACATCCAAGCGAATGGGTTCAGCGCCAAGCACAACAGCTACGTATGGAAGTACGGCTCAGAGCAGATGGACGCCGCCCTTCTGCTCTTGCCGATAGTGGAGTTCGAAGACAATTCATCGTCGCGTGTCACCGGGACGGTGGCGGCCATCCGGCGCGAGCTGGATGCCGGTGATGGCTTGCTCTATCGCTACGCGCCCGGAGCGGACGGTCTCGAGGGAACAGAGGGCGCCTTCCTCCCTTGCTCTTTCTGGCTCGTCCAAGCTCTCGCGCGGTTAGGCAGACTCGAGGAAGCCAAGCTGCTCTTCGAACGTCTATTGAGATTTGCGAACGATGTTGGCCTACTCAGCGAGGAAATCGACCCATCGACCAAACTGTTCCTAGGCAATCATCCCCAAGCGTTCACTCACGCGACGCTCGTTCAGGCCGCCCTCGCGTTGCGCGCGGCGGACTATGGGGTCCAAGGAGATCCAATCGGAGTAAGGGCGGAGTGATGGACTGGGCCGGCTGGGCCACGTTCGGTTTCGTGGCGACCGTCGCGCTCACCGCGCTGATGGTGGGGGCCCAGCTTGCGGGCCTGACGCGCATGGACATACCGATGATGCTCGGCACGATTTTCGTAGAGGACTCCGATCGAGCGCGGGTCATCGGGTTCCTGGTTCATCTTCTCAACGGACAGGTCTTTGCCCTGTTTTACGCTGTCGGCTTCACTCTGCTCGAGAGCGCGAATTGGTGGCTGGGGGCGATCTTTGGCGCCTTCCACGGACTCACCGCCCTGACGCTGATAGTGCCGCTGCTTCCCGGGATACACGCACGCATGGCCTCGGAACGAGGGGGTCCCGATCTGGATCAGGTATTGGAACCGCCCGGCCTCCTCGCCTTGAACTACGGGAGAGAGACGCCTCTCGTAGCGCTCGGCGCACACATCATCTTCGGTGTGATCCTCGGCGTCTTCCTCAGCGCGGGGTCTTGAACCTCTCTCCCAAATAGCGCAATAGCCGCGGGTCGCTCGACTCGAGTTGGTCGACGGGTTCACCGAAGCAGGTGCAAAGCTCAACGACGGCAAGCTCGTCCGATAGATGAAGGACGCGGTAGTCGGCGCCGTGTTCACACCAGCGCTTGAGGGCGGATACTGCATCGTCCTTGCTCACGTTCGGATTCTAAGCCGACACTCAGTTACGAGTTTTGCCACGAAGAGATGCTTCGAAGCGCAGCGCGTCGCCCACGTCGGCAACCTCGACGACCTCGATTTCCGGCCCGGCGAACACGGTCCCCCGCGGAACCAGAGCACGGCGGAATCCCAAGCGCGCGGCCTCCGCCAGTCGTCGAGGGAGACCCGGCACTCGGCGGATTTCACCGCCGAGCCCTACCTCCCCCATCGCGACCAAATCCTCTGCCACCGCATGGCCTCGTGCCGCCGAATGAATCGCAAGGCACAGCGGAAGATCGGCCGCGGGCTCCCTGATCACGAACCCTCCGGCGGCAGCAACGAACAGATCCTTCTTGCATAGATCCAGCTCGACTCGACTGTGAAGGATGCCCACCAGCAGAGCCAGCCGCTTGGCATCGACACCGATGGGGACACGCCGGACGTTGGGCGGCGATCCGTCGGCCACAAGGGACTGGATCTCGACGAGCACCGGACGGGTTCCCTCGAGCCCGCAGAAGACCATCGACCCGGAGACACCCGTGCGCCGGTCGGCCAGCAGCATCGCCGAAGGATCTCCGACTGCCTCGAGACCTCGCTCGCCCATGGTGAAGACCCCAGTCTCGTCACACGACCCGAATCGGTTCTTGGTCGCTCTGAGCAGTCGAACCGTGCCGGTGCGCTCGCCCTCGAGCGAGAGAACCGAATCAACGATGTGCTCGAGGGTCTTGGGTCCGGCGACCGTGCCCTCCTTGGTGACGTGCCCGACCAGAATGACGCACGTCCCCGATGACTTGGCGTAGCGCACGAGTGCGGAAGCGCATTCGCGGACCTGCACGACTGAGCCCGGCGACTGGTCGAGCTCCGGGTTCTCAAGCGTCTGCACCGAGTCCACCACCAGGACGTCGGGCTGCTCGGCCGCGGCTAGCGCGAGGACATTCACCAATGAGGCCGTCGCTGCGGCGCGCAACCGCTCGCGCTCGACGCTGAGCCGGGCAGCTCGAAGCGACACCTGACCTATCGACTCCTCGCCGGTGATCAGTAGCGCCCGCCTGTCCGAGCGAAGCAGGCCGTCGATCAGCTGAAGCACGAGGGTCGACTTCCCTATTCCAGGTTCCCCGGCCAGCAGCGACACTCCACCCAGGACAAGACCCCCGCCGATGACTCGATCGACTTCCGCGAGGCCCGTGGAGAAGCGCTCGACATCGGAACGGCCGTCAGCCAGAGTCGTCACCTCGACGGCAGATGAGCTTCCCCCCTGGTTCACTTCGGCGGCCGAGTTCCACTCCCCGCAGTCGGGACACCGCCCGAACCATCGAGGCGAGCTGAACCCGCATCCCGTGCAGGAATGGACGTCGGTGCGGCGCATTTTGGTAGCCATGCCCTCACGATAGAGAGACCCTGTGACAACCAATTCGCGGTCGTTCGTTAGACCTGTGCAGACAAGCTCGCACCGTGGGAGAGGAGCCGGGCATACTCGACACCACGAACTGTCGTTGGGAACCAGACCCACTCGGGAAGGTTACTCAGCGGTACGCAACGCCACGGCGGGCGCAATGCGCGAGGCCTGCTGCGCGGGCCACGCGGTCGCAATGAGAGATGCAATCAGGGCGGCACCGGTCAAGAGGAACACGTTGCCCCATGGAACCTGGAAGCTGATCCCCTCGCCGAAGTCACCGTTGCTGAACAACTGTGACGCGGTGACGATAGCGAGTGCGGTTCCAACCACGATCCCCTCGAGGGCCACGAATCCTGACTCGAGCAAGAACGCAACCCGCACCTTTGGCGCCACGAAGCCCAAAGATCGCAGGACACCGATCTCACGACGGCGCTCGCGCACCGAGCGAACCATGACGACACCGAGCCCCGCGATGCCCACGACGAGTCCGAGGGCCAGATATGCCTGCATGAGGTTGAAGAACTGCAACTGGATACTGAACTGTTCGTCGACGAGCTCCCGGAAGGTGTCGGCCTCGACGCCGTTCGCAAGAAAGTCTCCTTGGAGGGCTCTTCCAAGCTGGCGCGCATCGGCCTCGGAGCCGGAGGCATCAATGTAGAAGCGCGACGCGACGGCTCGTTCACCGAAGAGGTCACGGGCCGATTCCTCCGAAATGAAACCACCGGCGAAAGTGCTATCCGAGGAAAGAGTTCCAATGACCCTGCGTTCGGTCTCGTTTCCCGTTACCGGATCGACGACCGCCATCGTGTCGCCGACATCGATAATGCTGGCCGGGGGCCCACCTTCTCCCTGGAGAAAGAACTCGCTGATGATGATGCTGTCCGGATTGCTCAGCATCTCGTTCCAAACGGCGGCATCGTCATCGAACTCTTCGGCGCGTTCCTCGAGTGTAGGCGGACCCTGTTCGACGAGTTGGTCGCTTGCTCCGGTTATGGGCCAGGCCTGTGGTTCGTCGAGGCCATCCGGTTGGAACAACGCCTGGCCGGGGAACAGCGGAGCCACGGAGTCGACTCCGTCCACCGATTCGAGTTCGTCGATCGTCGGAGGATTCGACCGGCTCGCGCTGACGGCGAGATCAAAGCCGCCGCGCTCGTCGTCTGTGAAGTTCTCGACCTGACCGTTGAACGAAGTCGACATCGCCGACAGGAAAACCATCGTGAAGATCACCAATGAGTACATTCCGAGCGTCAGACCCGTGCGGAACTTGCGGGCGAGCGGATAGGCGAGGCCGAGCCGAAGCGGAAGACGAGACGCTGCGATCTTCCGCAGCGTGCTTCCGAACGTCTCGTGGCTCTGGCTCAGCAGGATGACGGCCGAGAAGACGAGGAGAACACCCGAGACGACGAACGCGAAGATGTCGCCGTTCTCGTAGAAACGGCCGTCGGTGATGGTGTTGCCGAAGATGCCCCAAAGCAGCGAAACGACCGCGGAAGCAAGCAGGGCCGTGCGGCGTCCGATGATGCGACCGAGAAGCGGCATCACACCGAAGGCGATCATCGGTACGCCGACTATGGCAGGTAACCATGCGGTCTCGCTACCGAGGGCAGAGGCGAACAAGGCGCCACCCATTGCCGCCAACACAATGCCGATGGCGACCGTACGCTTACGCGCCTTCCTAACCTTGGGCTCTTGCAGATCACGAATGGCGGCAATGATGTTGAGTCTGCTGATGCGGACGCTTGTAAATACGACTGTATAGAGTGCAATGAGCAGCCCCACGAACAGGCCGACGACGATGCTTGCGGGTTCCGCGGCGAACTGAAGGTTGAGGGCAAAGTCCCCGGCGCCGCTAAAGATGGGAGCCGCCAGCATCACGATCGCCCATCCCACGCCGATGCCAAGGATGGCGCCAACGATGCTAGCTATGAACGAGTAGAGCGATCCCTCGATAATGAACGCACGCACGAGATCACTGCGTCGCATGCCCACGGCGCGCAACATCCCAAGCTGGGACTTCCGCTCCTCTGCCAGCATGACAAAGATGTTCACCAGCAGCAGGATGCCTGCAACGATCGCAAACGATCCGATGGCAAGGAACAACTCAGAGAACTCATCGCCGGCCGCTTCAGCTTCGTCGAGCATGTCCAGCTTGACCGGCTCCACGCGGAGTCCGCTGCCGAGCTCGTCCTCGATCAGCGTGGTCACTCCCGCAGTCAGATTGGCGCCGTCCTCGACTCCCCCTTCGTTCGAGATCAGGACCGAGGTCTGGGGAGGCGCCGCGTCATCAAACAACTCGTCGCCGATCACCTCCTCGAAGGTTCCCGGCGCGACGAACGCGTTCGGCGACGCGGTCTCGAATCCTCGCCAGTACCCGGCCACGCCGAGTCTCGGCAATATCGTCGCTACCTCGAGATCAATTTCCTGCCCGTAGAGGTAACCGACGACCTCGTCACCGGTTTCGACCTCGAGTGTCCCCGCCAGGTCCTCGGTCAGCGCGACCTCGCCCTCACCCGGAGTCGAGCCGCTTATCCCGGTGGCGGCTGCGTCGCCCCCGAAGCTGCGGGCGTCGTCGAAGTCGACCTCGATGAGCTGTGCACCGGGTTCGGCTACCGGATCGCCATCCGCGGTGGCAACGGTGGCCGACGCGCTCGTTATCGATAGAACGCCATCGATGCGGTCGTCCTCTATTCCGGAAATTGTCGACTCGATCTCGGGGGCCTCATCGGTGTCGGACGTCACAACGACTTCGTCTACGGGTCCGAGCTGGGTCGTCGCCGACGCCCGGATCGAAGAGTCGAGCGTGTCGCCAACTATGAAGCTTCCGGTAATCAGGGCGGTGCCGAGCAATGACCCCGCGATCACGAGCAGGGTTTCGCTGGGTCGCCTGGTTGCATCTCGAACCGCGAGCCTGCGCAGAAATGGTCGCCTCAGAGCGGAGATCCAACCGTCCACCAGCAGGATGGCACCGCCGAGAAGCAGC
Source organism: Actinomycetota bacterium (assembly GCA_050693895.1). Lineage (GTDB taxonomy): Bacteria > Actinomycetota > CADDZG01 > CADDZG01 > WHSQ01 > WHSV01. The sequence continues at coordinate 10,924 of JBOGWS010000112.1, forward strand.
ACCAAGAGTGCTAAGCCGATCAGAACAAATGGGATAAGGGCCGGGTTCATGATCTCGACCTAACGCACCGGAACTGCTGATTCGGTGGACTCGATCGCCCCATCCCGCATACGGATGAGCTTTTCGGCGCTCGCTCCGATGGCGGGATCGTGGGTGACGAGAACCAGCGTGAGGCCCTCGGCGTTCAGCTCCTTGAGCAGATCGATGACGGACTCGGCGGTTTCCGAGTCGAGGTTCCCCGTCGGCTCGTCGGCCCACACGATGGCCGGCCGACCTGCAAGGGCGCGAGCGATCGTCACGCGCTGTTGCTCTCCCCCGGAGAGCTCGTTGGGTCGGTGCCCCTTTCGCCGTCCGAGCCCGACTCGATCAAGCGTCTCCTCGGCCCTGCGCCGGGCGTCGACGGGCGAGTTGCCCGCCAGGAGCAGGGGAAGCTCGACGTTCTCGGCCGCGGTGAAAACGGGAATCAGGTTGAAGGCTTGAAAGATGAATCCCATGCGCTCGGCGCGGTGGCGCGTCCGCTTCGCGTCGGAGAGAGCGTGGATGTCGAGACCCTCAACGATCACACGACCGTCGTCGAGGTTGTCCAATCCCGACAAACAGTTCAAAAGCGTCGTCTTACCGGAGCCCGAGGGGCCCATGACTGCGAGGAACTCGCCCGGTTGGATCCGCAGGTCGAGGTCGACCAGGGCCGCCACACTGCCGGCGCCCGTCCGGTATATCTTCTGCACGCCTTCGGCGACCAGGATGTCGTCATACTTCTCTTGCACCATCAACTCCTTCGGTCGGGAACCTGCCTGTCCCCCGTGAGCATGATAGGAACCGCCCCCCGCTTAGGCATCGCCCGCAGGTCTTAAAGTGATCCGCTTCCCGTCCTACCTGAGGATGGGCTGGGGGCGGGGATAACCCTTAGCCACGATCCTGATGATCACTATTGACTAGTTATTAAAGGCAAGTAACTTACTGGTCAGCGTAGCGGCTACCGGCGAGCGCCTCCAAGGGGCATGACGAAAGGGGTCAGAGTTGATCCGTTCTGGGAAACTCTCGCGCACTCACGTGATGCTCGCGCTGGCGGGCACCATCGTGATGCTTTTGAGCGTAGTGAATCTGCCGGCGACGGGGAAGCGGCAGCAAGCCTCTCGGACCTCGTCGGCAGATTTCGATTTTCAGGGCGAGATTCACGACCAAGACCACGCCGACATCGACAATCGTGCCGGCAGGCGCAGCCCGAGTGCGGCTCAGAAGTCCGCCGCCGCAAGTCTGGGGGCCGAGGTCGTATGGAACCGGTTCGGCACACCGCAGTCTTTGATCAAGCACGGCGGTTCTCTCGCCACGGGTTTGCCGGCAGATGCCGAGGCTGCCGCTCGGCGCTTTCTCGTTGTCAACCAAACGCTGTTCGGGCTCTCCGACAGTGAGATCGCGGCCCTCGACGTGAGAAGGCACGCCCGCATGGGCGAGGCATCGTCGATCACGTTCCAGCAGAGCTTCGGTGGCTTGGACGCGTCGCCGGACGGGCTCGTCACGGTGGGCGTCAAGGGCGGCAGTGTGGCCTTCGTTTCATCCTCACTCGCCGCGAATCAGGGCGGCCTGAGCGCCGCCGAGTTGACCGCGGAGGAGGCCCTCCTGATCGCGGCCGGCGATGCAGAGCTCGACGTCGACTCGAGCGACGTCGAAAGATCTGGAAGCGCCCGCGGCTGGACGCGTTTCAAGTCCGACAAGCTGACGCACACTCAACTCGCGCGATTGGTCGCCGTACCCACGCCAACCGACGGAACGCGCGCCGCCTACGAGACGTTCGTCATCAACAACGTTGCGGAGCCGGTCGCCTATACGCACTTCATCGATGCCGTGACGGGTGACGTCCTCATCCGCAGCCATGCGGTCGACCACCTGCAGGAGGACGACCCGTCTCGGTGGACAGTTTTCGAGAACACACCACCTATGGACTATTCGTCGACGGACAGCCGTGTCGTGTGGTGCTGGACGGCTTCGTCACCCGACTGCGATCGGATCCTGGCCAACGACGCAGCCCGTGTCCCATGGGACGTTGACGCTCGCACGAACGCATCCACGTTTACATCGCGCGGAAACCAAGCTCGCACGACGGAGAACTGGTTCAACAACAACCCATTCTCGGTGGGGGTGAACTTCGCGACGCCGCGCCCCGACCGCAACTACGACTACCCGTGGACGAACCAGTGGTTCGAGGAGCGCTGTAACCCGGACACAACCTTTACGTCGCCGGAGCGCAACGACATCGATGCCGCGATCGCGAACCTCTTCGCAATGCACAACCGAATGCACGACTGGTCCTACTTCCTCGGCTTCACCGAAGAGAACTCGAACCTGCAGGACTTTAACTTCGGCGAGGGCGGCCGCGAGCTCGATCCCGAGCACGGCAACGCGCAAGCGGGAGGCGTAAGCGGTGGACCTCCTATGTACGCCGCTCGCGACAACGCAAACCAGATCACCCCACCGGATGGGTCGCTTCCCATAACGAACATGTATCTCTGGCAACCGATCCCCGGAGCCTTCTACTCGCCTTGTGTGGACGGCGACTACGACATGTCCGTCATCGGGCACGAATACGCCCACGCGATCACGAACCGTATGATCGCCGGTCCCGACATCGGCCTGACCGGCCCGCAGGGAGGAGCAATGGGCGAAAGCTGGTCGGACCTCAATGCGATCGAGTACCTGCACGAATACGACTTCGTGCCGGTAGCGGACGAGAACCCGTTCGCCGTGGGTCCCTACGTCACGGGTGATCCAAATGCCGGCATCCGCAACTTCGGCATGAACGACAGCCCGCTGAACTACTCGGACATCGAGTACGACCTCGTCGGACAGCAGGTGCACGCGGACGGCGAGATCTGGAGCGCCACGAACTACGACATCCGCGAGGCGCTTAACAACCGCTATGACTCGTCATTCCCGTCAAGCGACACGGCGCTGCAAGAGAGCTGCGCCGATGGCGAACTCGACGCGGAGGAGTGCCCCGGCAACCGCCGCTGGGCTCAGCTCATGTTCGACTCGTATCTGTTGATGCCCGTCAGTCCGTCGATGGTCGATGCGCGCAACGCGCTGCTCGCGGCAGACCTGCTGCGCTTCGACGGCGCCAACCAGGACATTCTCTGGGACGCTTTCGCAGCGCGAGGGCTCGGTACGGGAGCTTCGAGCAACACAAATGCGGATCCGAATCCTGTTCCGAGCTTCGAGTCACTTACCGGCGACAACTCGACGGTGACATTCAGGCCCAAGAAGCAGGGAAGCGGTAACCGCAGAGACGTGCAGCTCTTCGTCGGCCACTACCAGGCGCGCGTGATGCCAATCGCCGACACAGATTCGACCACCGAGCTCGGTGACAGTTTCGAGATGGTGCCGGGAACGTACGACTTCGTCGCCCGAAGCGACGGTTACGGTTTCGAGCGCTTCACGGCAACCATCAGGGCGGGGCGAGACGTGACCCTGTCGCCAGATCTGTCGCGCAACTTCGCCTCGATACACAACGGAGCGACCGCAACGGGCGACGGCGTGAACCTAGAGGAGCTCATCGACGACACCGAGGCGACCAATTGGGCCTCGCGTGAGGGTGCCGTACAGGGCAAGCAGGTGACGGTGGAACTCGAGAGGCAGACACAGGTTCGTCGCGTACAGGTCAGCGCCATGCTCCGTCCTCCGTTCCCACCACCACCCGCTCCACAGCCCCCCGATCCCGGAGGCCAGAGCCGCTACTCGGCTCTTCGCCAATTCGAGATTCTGACCTGCCTGGGGGTCGATCAGGTCGAGTGCACCGACGACGCAGACTTCCAACTCGTGTTCACGAGTCCCGAAGATGCGTTCCCGTCGATTGCGCCTCGGCCACGTGCGCCTGAGCTCATCCTGCGCGAGTTCGAGGTCGAGCGGTCCCAGGCCACGCACGTGCGGCTGCGCGTCGTTCACAACCAGTGCACGGGTGGACCGGACTATCAGGGCGACCAGGACGACGATCCTCGGCACAACACGGACTGCGACGAGGGCAGCACGCAGGGCACCTTCGTTAGGGCCGCCGAGCTGCAGGTGTTCTCGAACCGCTAGACGACCAAGGCAGCAAGATCCACGGGGGCCCGGCAACCAGCCGGGGCCCCCCTATGACCGGGCGCGCAGAGGCCCGGCTCTCCGCCGGGCCTCTGGCCTTGATCTCTCATTGTCCAGCGCGTCTGTGACTAGTTGTTCGGGATCTCTCCTTCGGATTCGGTGCCCTCTCCAGGAGAGCCCGCCATCTCGAGCGGCGGAATGTCCGGAGCGCGCTCACCCTTTCGGAACCCGATCACGTCATCTCCGTGCTCGTTCTTCTCGACGTCGACCACTATCGTGTCGCCGGCCTCGAATTCCTTCCACAGGATCTTCTCGGACAGCGGATCCTCGACGTGGCGCTGAATCGCCCGGCGCAGCGGCCTGGCCCCCAGCGCGGGGTCGTAGCCGATCTTCGCCAATTGGGTCTTGGCGTCGTCGGTGAGCTCGATGTCAACGTCCTGGCTGTGAAGCTGGTCCTCGATCCGCTTGATCATCAGATCCACGATCGACTTGACCTCCTCGGCCGTGAGCTCGTGGAACACGATGATCTCGTCGATTCGGTTGATGAACTCGGGCCGGAAGTTTTGCTTGAGCTCCTCCGAGACCCGCTCCTTCATCTTCTCGTAGGTCAGCTCGGCCGAGGCCTGACCGAAGCCCATGGCGGGCTTACGCAGGTTCTGCGTGCCGAGGTTGCTGGTCATGATGATGACGGTGTTCTTAAAGTCCACGGTGCGTCCCTGGGCGTCGGTCAAGCGACCGTCCTCGAGGATCTGCAGCAGTGTGTTGAAGACGTCGGGGTGGGCCTTCTCGATCTCGTCGAGCAGAACCACGCTGAAGGGACGGCGGCGCACCGCCTCGGTGAGCTGTCCGCCCTCCTCGTAGCCGACATAGCCCGGTGGCGAACCGACAAGTCGGCTGACCGTGTGCTTCTCCATGTACTCCGACATGTCGAGCTGGATCAACGCGTTCTCGTCACCGAAGAGGAAGTCGGCGAGCGTCTTCGCCGTCTCGGTTTTACCGACACCGGACGGCCCCAGGAAGATGAACGAGCCGGCCGGACGCTTCGGATCCTTGAGGCCCGCTCGCGTGCGGCGGATCGAACGAGATACCGCAGCGATCGCGTCGTGTTGGCCGACGATGCGCTTGTGAAGCTCGTCCTCCATACGGAGAAGCTTTGCGGTCTCTTCCTCGGTCAGCGATGTCACCGGGATACCCGTCCAGGACGACAGCACCTCTGCGATCTGCTCCTCGTCGACCTCGGCGAGACTTTGATCCTCGGCCTCGCGCCACTCGGATTCGCGCTCCTTGCGCTCCTCCATCAACCGCTTCTCGTCGTCGCGATATCCTGCCGCGCGCTCGAAGTCCTGAGCCTCGATCGAGTCTTCCTTCTGACGACGGACGTCCGCGATCCTCTCCTCGAGCTCGCGGTAGTCAGGCGGCGCGCTCATGCGCTTGATGCGCAGCCGCGACCCGGCCTCGTCGATGAGGTCGATGGCCTTGTCGGGCAGGAACCGGTCGGAGATGTAGCGGTCCGCCAGGTTCGCGGCAGCAACGAGCCCGCGGTCCGTGATGTGAACCCGGTGGTGCGCCTCGTAACGGTCACGCAGTCCCTTGAGGATGTCGATTGTGTGCGCGACGGTCGGCTCGGGCACCTTGATCGGCTGGAAGCGTCGCTCGAGCGCCGCGTCCTTCTCGAGATGCTTGCGGTACTCGTCGAGCGTCGTCGCACCGATGGTCTGCAGCTCGCCGCGCGCCAACATCGGCTTGAGGATGCTCGCCGCGTCGATTGCGCCCTCGGCGGCACCTGCACCGACGAGTGTGTGCAGCTCGTCGATGAAGAGGATGATGTCGCCGCGCGTCTTGATCTCTTTGAGCACCTTCTTGAGACGCTCCTCGAAGTCACCGCGGTAACGGGAGCCGGCGACCAGAGCACCAAGGTCCAACGTGTAAAGCTGCTTGCCGGTGATGGTCTCGGGCACCTCGCCCTTGACGATGTTCTGCGCAAGTCCCTCGACGATCGCGGTCTTACCCACGCCCGGCTCGCCGATGAGCACCGGGTTGTTCTTGGTGCGGCGAGAGAGAACCTGCATGACGCGCTCGATCTCGTTCGCCCGGCCGATCACCGGGTCGAGTTGGTTTTCGCGCGCGAGCTGAGTCAAGTTGCGACCGAACTGGTCGAGCACGAGTGAGCCGCTGGGTTGCTCGCCGCCGCCACCCTGAGTTGCGCCCTCCTTGGCACCCGAGTAGCCGGAGAGCAGCTGGATGACCTGCTGACGGACGCGACCGAGGTCGGCCCCCAGCTTGACGAGCACCTGAGCCGCAACGCCCTCGCCCTCACGGATAAGGCCGAGCAGGATGTGCTCGGTGCCGATGTAGTTGTGACCGAGCTGGAGTGCCTCCCGAAGGCTCAGCTCGAGCACCTTCTTTGCGCGTGGGGTGAACGGGATGTGACCCGAGGGGGGCGACTGCCCGGCGCCGATGATCTCCTCGACCTGCTGACGGACCTTCTCGAGCGAGATGCCGAGAGACTCAAGTGCCTTGGCCGCGACGCCCTCGCCCTCGTGAATGAGTCCGAGAAGAATGTGCTCGGTGCCGATGTAGTTGTGGTTGAGCAGTCTCGCCTCTTCTTGGGCGAGGACTACCACCCTGCGGGCCCTGTCGGTGAACCGTTCGAACACTGGGCCACGCCTCCTTTTCGTTTTCGCTGAGTCGCTTCGCCGATCTGCTGCTCCACCGACTCATGGTGGGATCCGCCGTTCTGCCGGTTCCCCGGACGATCTTTGCGACCATGGTGCTGGCCGCCGCTTCGGTGCTTGTCGTTCGCCGGCCGTATTAATTCCGACCGCCGGAAAGGGTAGAGGCTCATTATACGAATGAGGTGTGATTACCCTCCGGCGAAAGCCTTCCACATAATGAACGTCTCGGGCGTGGAAACGTTCCTTCCACGCACCAAACGCGACCCTTCACAATCTCTCAATACGTCGGAAGGGCAACCTCTAAACCCTCATTCTTGCCATCGTCGGGACCAACCCCCCTCTTGAGAAACCCCATGGTCAGCGAATCGGATCTCTTCGCGAGCTCGTGACTCCGAACGCCATGGTCGAGATTCGGGGAGGCGGAGCGGTCTTGGGGGGCGGGTCCGTGAAGAGAAAGCGCCAGTCCTCGGGTAGCACGGTCGTGCGCTGCCCGTTTATAGAGAAACCCCTGGCCAGAGGCACCCACTCGAGACGGGGGGAGTCGGGAGCACTTGGATCTATCGGGGGCAGGGTCCAGAGGCCGACGGTCGCCTCGTCGACCGCCGTGTGATCGTCGGGCCCGAAGCTAACCGGGAGCCCCCCGAAACGCTTTCCGTCGAGCGTCTCGAGCACCTCGGCGAGGTCGTCACCCTCGGATGCCTTCTTGGTCGCCCAGCCGATCACCTGAGCCGAGTCGTAGGCCCTTAGTTCCCACCCGGTCGGAATCGCCGCCCACCAGGCCTCGAAGGACGCACTGAACCGCTCGAAGCTGGGGATCGGCAGGAAGTGGACCCCGCGCGCGTAGGTGTCCGACGCCACCATCCCCACGGGGATCAATTGATCGGTTTCATCGCTGATTGCCAGGTCGAGCGCCATCACCTGGGGTCGCCAGTACCTGGTGCCCGAGCGCCGGCGCCGCTGCGCTCTCGGCGCGCTCGCGACACGGGCGTCGGCCGTCCCCGTGTAGCCAACACCCATGGAGCGCAAGTCGGACAGAATCGCCGCAACGACCGACGGGCCCCCGTGGACGACGAGGGCCTCGATCTGGGCCTCTCGAAAGACACGAAGGTCTCCTCGGAAGTCCTCGGCTGTGGGGTCGTAGGCAACCGTCCCACGCACCCTGAGTCCTGCCCGCCGCGCCTCCTGCCTCAGTGCGGACGTGGCGGTGCGGCCATCCGGCGAGGCCTCGGCCATCACGCCCACCGTCCGGTAACCGCGGTCGGCGGCGATGTAGCGGCCGAGGGTCCGGCCCTCCCAGAGATAGGAGGGAGAGTGCTGAAACACATGGGCGCTCAGCCGCCGGGCGCCGTAGAGGTCGCCGTAGCAGAGAAGCGCCGGAATCCCGGCCGCCGCGAGGGCGCCCTCGGCCCTGGGCAACGCCTCGGGGGGGCCGGCATAGACGATTCCGACCGTGCGCGGAGACTCGGCAAGCTGCTCGACGAGCTCGACGGCTAAGTCCGGATCGCCCTCGTCGTCGAGGCTGACGAGCTCGAAGGGAATCTCCTCGCCATCCAGCCTCCGGTTGAGGTCGCCGACACTTACGTCCGCACCCTCGAAAGCGTCCTCGCCCCTCCAGGCCTGGGGGCCGGACAGTGTGCCGACGAGTCCGATGATGCG
>JBOGWS010000113.1:0-10351 GCA_050693895.1 Actinomycetota bacterium
GGGGTCGCCGTCTTCTCCGACATCGTTGCCGCGCAGGGAACGATGTCCAGCTTGCCGAGTCCGTCTCGCCGTCTTGGAGGAGCAACCTTCACGGATGCCACCAAGCCTGCGATCCTCCAAGGCTCTGCGACGCGACCATCCGCGGCTCAAGGATCTCGGCCCCCGCAAAAGACATAGAGCGAATCCTCAACTCCTGTGGCACGGCTGCTGGCGACCCACTTCCTGACCAGGACTCTTGCATCAAGGGATACTTCATCTGGAGGTACCGCTAGCCTGCTGCAAACCTCCTGCAAACCAGAGGCGGAAATCGGGCACCTACGATACATACTCAAAGAGAAAGAACAAGCTGGAGAAGGAAGGCCGCCCCTGACCCTCTGTCACACCGACGAAGCCCTCAGGCCCGTGACCTGCACAAAACGCGATCGGTGCGGGATTCGATTTTGTACCTCATAACCAAGAACCGATAGCACCACAGCAGCGTGCGACGATCGTTGCACAACGCGTAGGACACCTCACGCTTCGAGGTTTCCGCCCACTGCTGGACAGTCCGTACCCACGGCGGGGTGTACTTGGGAACATTCTTCTGCATGAACGGCGCCCGGCCACGGATCGCGCGGATCACCGACAAGGGTCGGTCGGAAAGCTCCCGAATAATGCGGTCGGCGACGGCGTCCAGATAGTCCACCAAATCACGCTTGTTGGCTTCGGCTCCTTCGAACAGCGCTTGATCGAGGTTGGTCAGCGTCACTCCGTCCCGCATCTCGTTGCCGCTCATCAAGTCACCTTCCCGAATTTGGAGAGGGAGGATGGTTGAGGTAGTCGAACGCGGTATCCATGGGGACAGCGTCCCTGATAGACGACTCCTTGTGTGACTGCGCGGTGTGGTCACGAACGATCGCGCAAGCCCTTTCATTGAGGCTAACTGCGTGATCCGACGCAGTATTCCCGCGACGAGTGCCGCGAGATCGGACGGCCCCCCGGCGTCAGGAGCGCGCCCTGAGCAGGCTGCGTAGGTCGTCGATCGTGTCTGCTTCGTCGGCCCTCTTGTCCGGCCTGTAGCGCTTTACGCGCGCGAACCGCAGCGCGACGCCGCCCGGATAACGAGTCGAGGACTGAACCCCGTCGAGCGCGATCTCGACGACCAGCTCTGGCCGCACCAATACCGCGATCCCCCGCCGCTCGGTCGCGCGCTCGAGCAGAGCACTCGTCTGCCATCGGAGGAGGTCGTCGGTTAGCCCCTTGAAGCACTTGCCTACCATCACGAAAACCTCCGTGCGGGGCACGCGCGCGCCGAGGTGCAGGTTCGAGAGCCACCCTTGCCGGCGCCCGTGGCCCCACTCCGCGCCGAGCACCACAAGATCGTAGGTCCGCACCGGCTTCACCTTGCGCCACGCCTTGCCGCGGCGGCCCGCCCTGTAGGGCGACGCCGCGTCCTTCACTACCACTCCCTCGTGTCCCGCGTGCAGCGCCTCGTCCAAGACTTGCTGGGCCTCGTCCGCGTCCGAAGTGAGCACGGCCGGAATCTTGAGATGCGGCGCAGTCGCCTCCAGCCTGGTCGCGCGCTCCTCGAGCGGCGAGTCGAGCAGGTCGTCACCATCGACGTGCAACAGATCGAACAGGAACGTCACGATTCCCTCCGGTGGCGCCTCGCGATCGATGCGCGAGACCGTCTCCTGGAACGCGCCCGGACCGTCCTCCCCCATCCACAGCGCCTCTCCGTCGAGGACCGCTTGGCGAACCGAAAGACGGCGCACCGCATCGGCGATCCCCCCGAGCGCGTCAGTGATGTCGTTGAGGTTGCGCGTGAAGATGCGTACCTCTTCGTCGCGACGGTGGATCTGGATGCGGATCCCATCGAGCTTCCACTCGATCGAGGCGCGGCCGAAACCCGCCACCGCCTCAGCCACGCTCTCGGCGCTGGAGGCCAGCATCGGCAAGATCGGCCGGAAGATCTCGAAACCGATGTCCCGCAGCCCCTTCTCCCCCGACGTCATCGCGATCGCGGCCGTGCGAGGGAGATCGCCCGAGAGCATCACCGCGCGCCGGACGACCTCGCCGGGAACCCCTGCCGCCCCCGAGATCGCGTCGAGCATCAGTCCGGCCAGCGCGCCCTGCCTCAGCTCTCCGGTGAAGAGTCGCCTGACAAAGTCGGATTCCCGCTCGGTCGCGCGGCCGAAGAGGTCAGCGAGGATCTGCCGGCGACGCGTGGACGAGCCGCTCCCGATGGATCGTTGGATGGCGGTGATCGCCCGATCGACATCGTCGACGGTGAGAGACGCCTCGGCCGCCGACGCGCTCTCGACGCCGTAGGCGATCGAGTAGCCGACTCCGACTCGACCCTGGTGCGGCATGCCGGAGAGAAAACCGACCGCGATCGGTATCTCGTCCGTGTCTAGCCTCCGCAGGAGTTCCGCGAGGACTGCGATTTTGCGGGATCGGGAGTTCGTCTCCGCAATCTCACTTGAAGCGGTGACGACATCTGCGAGCAGCGTCATGGCCCAACGGTTATCACACACTCGATGTCCTTCACTAGCGCCTTGTCCCAAGACAACCATTTCTAGCGATCGTTGAGAGGCGCGACAAGCACTTCGAGTCCCTAGGGGCCCACCAACGAGTGTCGTGCTCCGGGTGATGCTTGACACTCCGGCGTCACCTGATGCTTTACACGGGTCCGGCTGATCCTTTACTGCTGAGAGGAGAGAATGAGAAACCGACTTCGGCCTTGGAGCCAAGATAGAGGGTCGCCGGTGCAGTGTCCGCGAGAGACCTCGCGCCTGAGGGATGGTCTGCATGCAGCAGGTCGCCTAGAGATCATGGGAGGGAAATGCACGATGGCTGCAAGTAAGGATGAGCACAAGGCGCGTTCGGATTTCGCCGAGCGATACCAAACGCGCGCCTCCTTAGAGATCATCGATGAGGTCGAGCGCGAGGTGATCGGCGAGTCGTGGGGAGCGAATGGGTTCACCACAGCCGCGGAGGCGGAGGAGCTTCGCCGCCGTCTTGATGTCCGTGCCGATAGCCGTTTGCTCGACGTAGGCTCCGGCTGCGGTTGGCCGGGGCTATTCCTCGCACGACAGAGCGGGTGCGAGGTGGTAGTCACGGACATGCCTACCGAGGGACTCGAAGTGGCCACCCAACGGGCGAAGGCGGAAGGGCTGAGTTTCCTGGGGGCAGTGGCATCCTCCGCTCGGCACCTTCCCCTCGCCGAGAAGTCGTTCGATGCCATCGTCCATGTGGACGTCATCTGCTGACTGCGTCCGAAGCTCTCCGTGCTGAGAGCATGCAGGCGGCTCTTGAAGCCCGGCGGCCACATCGCGTTTACGACCATCGTGGTGGCGGAAGACCTGTCAAAGTCGGATCATCGTCGCGCCGCGACAATGGGACCTCGTGCAGTGAGCAGCACGCGCCCTGTGGAGGTTCTGATGGAGACGGCCCGATTCAAGGAGATCGAGGTCACCGACGTGACCAAGTACTTCATCAAGACCGCTCGGTCCTGGTTCGACGCGTATGCCGCGCGTGAGCGGGAGCTGAAGCCCCTGATGTCAAACGAGTTCGATGACCGTCAGAAAGGGAGACGGGACATGATCTTGGCGGCCGATGAAGGCCTTTTGCGACGCTTGCTGGTAAGCGCAGCGGCTCCCTCCGGTTAAGTGACTGCCAACGCACAAGTGAGACGCTCCGCCGAATCAGGTGCCGATCCTCTCCCCGATCGCCAGGAGGTTGCCTTCGCTGTCCTTGAACCAGGCACCCCTCTCCCCCGCTATCTCCGCGATCCCGTCCACAGTTTTGAATCCAGGCAGGTCGTATTCCTCGAAGACCACTCCGTTGCCGCGCAGCTCAGACACGGTCGTCTCCAGATCATCGACGTCCCAACCGAGTTGGGTGTGGGCTCCCGACGCCTCGCCGCTCGATTCGAACAGCAGGAACTCGCCACTCGCGCATCGGTAGCGGAGCCCCTCCGGTCTCTCCTCGGTCGGTTTCAAGCCAAGCTTCTCGGCATAGAAGAGCTTGGCGCGCTGGAGGTCCTTTGCGGGGATCGTGGCGCTCACGTTGCTGTCACTAAGGGCCGACACGGCGTCTCCTTTTCTCCGCCTCTCCACATTTAGGACTCTTCCGCGATAGGTGGCAAGAGGACGAACGCTGGCAGGATGGTCCTTCCGGACATTCGTGTGGGTGACGTCCCGAGTGATATACAGATGCACGGCTAACCGCAGCCGACATAGCCGTTTGCACGTCGCCGAGAAGCACTTGCCGTCACTGTGACTGGAAACCCTTGGGGGAAGCGCTGACTCTAGAACTCAGTGTCCGAATCGGCCGGGTTTGGTGCGATGTTGTGCATTCGTTTCATCGACGAGGCTCTTGCTGCATGCGTTGGTCGCATGGAGAATCAATGTGCAAGTTGCAACCTCTACGAACGAGCAAGGAATCTGATTGAGCAAGGTCATGGCAGAGGCTCCTCTGCAAGCTGGACGAGACGCGATCGAAAGGCATGCGTGGCGCGAGGCGTTTGACCTCCTGACCGAAGCGGACAAAGCCGAACGGCTGACCTCCGACGACATGATGGGACTGGGAGAAGCCGCGTGGTGGCTCGGCAACCTGGAGGACTCGATTGCGGCGAAGGAACGCGCTTACACCGGCTATTCGGAGAGCGGTGACCGTGCGGAGGCCGCAATCAGCGCGTTGTTGATCGCGCAGGACTATTCGGCGAAGCTGGCCCCCTCAATCGGCGCCGGATGGTTCAACCGGGCGGAACGACTTCTCGAGAAAGAACCGGAATCGCCCGCGCACGGTTTCCTTGCGTTCATGAACAGTTTGGGAGCGGAAGCCGCCGGTGATCTCGACCTCGCGCTCTCCCATGCAGAGCGAACTCTGGATATAGGAACCCGTTATGGGGATCGAGATCTCCAAGGCTACGGTTTGCTTTTGCGGGGACGAATGCTCGTCCTGAAGGGACACGTCGAGGAAGGTCTCGCCCTGCTGGACGAAGCTACCGTCGCGGCGGTAAGTGGCGAAATCGGGCCGCTGGCGACCGGAATCATCTATTGCATGGCGATCACCACCACCGCCTCGCTGGCCGATTACACGCGCGCCAGCCAATGGACCGAAGCCTCCAAGCGCTGGTGCGAGAGACAATCGATAAGTGGGTTTCCCGGGGTCTGTCGTGTTCACCGCGCCGAGATAATGCGGCTACGCGGCTCATGGGCGGAGGCCGAGCGGGAGGCTAGGCGAGCGCTCACCGAACTCGAGAAGTTCAACCTCGATTATGCGGCGGAGGGTTTCTACGAACTGGGGGAAGTCCGGCTCCGCATCGGTGACCTTCCAGAAGCCGAGGACGCGTTCAGACAAGCGCACGAGCTTGGGCGACCTCCCTATCCGGGGCTCCCGCTCTTGCGACTCACCCAGGGCAAGGCCGATATCGCGGCCTCCTCTATAAAGAGGGGTCTGGAGGATCCCCACTTCGATCGACTCGGCCGCTGCCGTTTGCTGCCGGCAGAGGTGGAGATAGCGCTTGCGGTAGAGGACGTCGATCGGGCCCGCGAGGCCGTCGAAGAGCTCGAGACGACCGTTAACGACTTCAACAGTGCGCCGCTGAGGGCCTCCGCTCTGTGCGCGCGGGGTGCCCTTCAGCTTGCAGAAGGTGATTCCCGCGCCGCCGTGACCACTCTGCGACGAGGCTGGCGGATGTGGAAGGAGGCAGACCTTCCTTATGAGGCGGCGCAGGCGCGCATGTCGTTGGGGGTCGCGCTGCGGGCGGACGGGGATGAGGACGCCGCAGTAATGGAGATCCAGGCAGCCAGGTCGGCTTTCGAGCGGCTGGGAGCCATAATCGATCTCCGCAGAGCGGTGGAGTCTTTGGGCGAGCATGTACAGCAGAACCTACCGAAGGCACCCGTTCCGGGAGTGCGGGTCGAAAAGACGTTCATGTTTACGGACATCGTCAGCTCGACGAACCTTGTCGAGGCCATGGGGGACGACGCCTGGGAAAGCCTGCTTAGCTGGCACGATCAAACGCTTCGGAAGCTGTTCACGAGCCATTGCGGTGAAGAAGTGAAGCAGATCGGCGACGGATTCTTCGTCGCGTTCGACGACGCGACGGATGCGATGGAGTGTGCGGTGCAGATCCAGCGCCGGCTCGGCGAGCACCGTAAGGAACATGGCTTCGCTCCTCAGGTTCGGATAGGGCTTCATCGAGCGGAAGCGACACGCAAAGGGCAAGACTACGGTGGCAAGGGCGTCCACACCGCCGCCAGGATCGGGGCACTCGCCCAAGGAGGAGAGATCCTCGCAACGACACAGGTTATCGAGAGCGGATCCCGCCACCGTTTTCCCGTCTCCGACCGCCGCTCGGTCAGCCTGAAGGGTGTGTCTGAGCCCGCGGAAGTAGTCTCCGTCCAGCTCTAGACCGCCGACACCTTGCAGTCCGATCCCGGTCGGCCCCTGCGCCTCCTAGGAGGCGGCGGCCTGCGGACTGGCGGCTCCTCTGCGGAGTTCGATGCCAACAGCTCTGTTGCCGCGGGCACTGCGCAGGCCCATGATCGTGATCGTCGCCATGAGAATGCCCATCCCGAGCCACTGCGTCGCCGCGAGTTGGGTCCCGAATACGACGTAGTTCACCGCGACTGCGGTCAGTGGAAAGGCGAGTTCCGCGAGGGTGGCGGCCGAGGCTGGCGTCTGACGCAGACCTCGGTAGTAGATCAGGATTGCTAGCAATCCGGGGACAATGGCCAGAAGCACTAATGCCAGAAACGATGACCCGTCGATGGCGGCCAGCGAAGAAAACTCGCCCTGCACCTGCAGAATGATCGCAGCCGCGGGAAGACCCACCGCGAAGCGCAAGGCCGTGAGCGATCCGAAATCGATCTTGATGCTGAGATGACGGCCGAGCACAGTACCCATCCCCCACAAGGCCGCCGCGCCGATCGCGAGGAGCGCGGGTGTGAGTGCCTCGACGGTCACATCGAGAGGGTCGGGAAAGCTGATGAGGTACGCGCCCGCGAGAGCAGCCAGGAAGTAGAGGGCGTAGCGCGGCATGAGCCGCTCTCCGAGCAGCAGGCGCGCCCCCACAACCGCTATCAAGGGCTGCAGCTTTTGGAGCAGCAGCGGCGTCGTTGGGTTCCCGTAGGTGAACGCCTGTGTGAACAGCACCGTTGCGGTGGCCGATGCCCCGACGCCGATAACCAGCAGCGCGACCCAGTCTCGAACGGTGAACGACCGTGCCGCCCGCGCTCCTCGCAGGAGAAGGTGCGCCGTCAGCGCGACGAGAATGGCGTGCTCGACGAACACGACCGCCGCGGCAGGGAGTTCAAGTGCGAGACCGCGCCGGAAGAGTGCATCGCTCCCCCACAGTGCAGCGGCCCCTGCCACGAGCGCAAACCCGGGGATTCCGGCGGGGCGAGCTTCAGGCGCCTCGTTGCCGCGTGCTTCTCCTATGGATGCCACGTCCTATACAACCGCCCTATTCGTTCCGCTGTTCCTCTTCCGCGGACAGGACGTGGTCGGCCCAGTGATCGTGCATCCATGCGAGATGCTCCCAGCGACTGTCGACGATGCGGAGCGTGTCGGATACGGGGATGCTCTGCTGCCGGATGATCTGCATCCGGGCCGGGTCGATCTCGTAAACCTCGTCGAGCCGCATGACGACGCCATCCGTAACGGGCCGAGGATCGGGTGGCCGCTCGGCTCGCAGTCTGAAACCAAACACTTGATCTCCTAATCCTCGTAGGCCTCATCGAGACGATTCTTGCCTGGGTTCAGCACGTTGTTGGGATCCAGTGCCCGTTTGATTCGCTTCATGACGTCGAAGCCGCCCCCCATCTCCCGCGGGACGAACTCGGCGTCGCCCTCGCGCGTCGATCCATGACATGCGGTGATAGAGCCGCCGTACTTCAGCGATACCTCGGTGATCTCCCGCTTGCATTGCACCCATGCATCCCACATGGCGTCGTCCAGGCGCTGCTCCCAGATCCCGATGTCGATCTCGACGAGGTAGTCCGCCCACGGCTTATGGGCGCCGTTCGTGTAGGCGAACATGCCCCAGTCGTCGAAGACCCCGTAGTCGTCGATGTAACGCTTAGCGATCGCGTGCCACTCCTCGCGCACCATTGGCAAGGCGCTGTAGGTGATGGCCGCGTCCTCGCAGTGCCAGCTCATCGGCACGACTTGCCCTTCGGGCGTCCGTCCGTGAAGGGGGGTGGCATAGCGGTCGTGACGCGAGGCCCAGTCGCCTTGAGACACCTCGTCGCCGAGATAACTGCCGCCGGTGTCCTTGCCGATCGTCAAGATCACCTTCGACGCCGGCTTCGTTTCGGCCAAGGTCCCATAGGCCGCCACGGCGACGACGCACCTGAGATCGGGCGGCTGAGGAATATAAGCCTCGTCGTCGCGCCGAAGGTAGTTGACTTTCCACTCGTCGAACAGAACAACGCCGGCGAGACTCGCCAAACCCGACTTCGCGAGCGCGCCCGTGCTTTGGTAGGCGGTCTCGTAATCGGGATAGCCGAAGAACGCAGCAAACTCAGCCTCCGGGCGTGGCACGAGTTCGAGCGTGGCCTCGGTGGTGATCCCGAGGCTTCCCTGATGACCCATGAAGAGCTGCTTGAGCTGGAAGCCCGTCGATGACTTGCGGATCTTGCGACCGCCACCGTCGCCCACTTCGATTAGCTCTCCCGTGGGCAGACATACCTGCATGCTTATGACGAGATCGCGCGTGTGTCCGTAGCGCGCGCCGATCAGAGACCAACCTCCTGTGCCTATGCGGCCGCCGACGAGCGAGCAGGGATACGAGGCGGGATCGTCGGGATATATGACTCCGTAACGTCGCAGTTCCTCGTTTAGCTTCAGCATGTTGATGCCGGGTTGAACCGTGACGGTGCGGTCGACGAGGTCGATGTCGAGGATCTTGTTCATCCGTTTGACGTCGACAAGGATTCCCCCGACCACCGGCACCGCGCCGTCCGACAAGCCCGTGCCACCGGCACGCGGAACGACCGGAATCTTGTAGGTGTTGGCGAGCTTCACGACCTCGGCCACCTGCTCGGCGGTCTCGGGCAGAACCGCGATGTCCGGAATGTGCTCGTCCCAACGGTGCACGGGGAAGGGGGCGGGTACGCGCGCCCGGTTGTAGAGGCTGGACTTGTTCGTCAGCACATATTCGGCGCCGAGGATTGCCCGCAGCTCATCGACGACCGCGTCGGACAGCGCGACCACGCTCATCTCTGCACACCCCCGTAATCGAGTCCCGCTGCATCCGCGACCAACTCCATAAGATCCCGCACCTCGATCGACGGGCTTCGAGCCGCACCTCGCTCGGACAGCGGGCGCTCGGACCACACACAGGCGCTTACGAGGGTATCGATCTCGAGATCGGCGGCCTTCTCCATTCGTCTACGAGCGATCTCTTCGGCGATCTCCGGGCGTTCGATGCGCATCCCGCCGCCCGCTCCCGAACAGTAGGACCACTGCGTAACGTGATCGACGTCTTTGAAGGTGAGACCGGGAATCGCACGCAGAACCTCACGCGGCGACTTGTAGATACCCTTTCGCTTGTTCAGCCGGCAGGCGTCGTGATACGTCACGACCCGATCAACGGGCTGGGTCAGCGCGAGCTTCCCCTCGCGCACAAGCTCTGCGATGAGCTCCGTGATGTGCACGATTTCGATGTCGTACTGATCTCCGAAGTAGCTCGGGTAGTCGACGGTGAAGGAGATGTAGTCGTGGGGGTCGAGCGTGATGACGCGCGCCGCCCCCACCGACCTCCAGTCGGCAAGGTTGTGCTCGGCAAGCGTGCGGGCATGCTCGACGTAGCCCATCTCGGCGGCCGGGCCTCCACAGCACCATTGCTCTTGCATGAGGCCGAACTCCACCCCGGCCTCTCTCAGAACCATGGCCGTCGCGCGCGCGACGGACGTGCGGTAGAAGGCCGCCTCGCAATCGACGAACAGGATCGTCTCGCCGCCCGTCGGGATGTCGAGGCCCTCCGCCCAGTCACGCACCTTTTCCTGGCTCACGCCCTCGACGACCGGCTCGTTGCGGGCCTCCATGGTGGCCTCGACCCAGCGCTTCCAGTTCGGCTGCTCCACGCCGGAGTCGACGGCGAGGGCACGCATCGCCTTGACGACGTCAACGGTGCGCGTGCGGTGGCGGTAGAAGTCACCGGTGAACAGTGTGTTCGGGCACCTGAGTTCGCACGCCCCGCACTGCACGCAATGGATGTAGTCCTCGGCAACGTCCTCGACCGCGAGGTGTCCCTTTTCCATTGCGACGATGTTGGCGTGGAAGGCGGTGGGGGTGTGGTTCTCGTTGCGGGTGACCTGCATTACCGGACAAACTTCGCGACAGAACTTATGTCCGG
>JBOGWS010000114.1:0-6902 GCA_050693895.1 Actinomycetota bacterium
GCGCAGCCGTTTCCCAGAACCGGGCATGGAGGGTCTGCAGGAAAACATGGGGTGGGGCTGGCGTGCGCGGCTGCGGGTCAGCAGGTAAGGAAGGCTGCCACCAGCTTGTTGAAGTCGTCCGGGCGCTCGAGTGGAACCACGTGCGATGAGCCTTCGCCCTTGATGACCTCGAGGTGAGCCCCAGGGATTGCGCTGGCGACCTCGCGGGCGACCCAGGGCGGTGTGAGCAGGTCCTGCTCACCCACGACGACCAGGGTCGGCGCCTCGATGCCGTTCAACCGGTCGAGGGCGTCGTGCTGCAGGTAGGCCTGAGCCTGCCGGTCGTACGCGTCCGGCCTGATGGGATAGGGATTGCTCGCCAGCATGGCGATGGTCTGCTGCACAGCATCCGCGTTCCGCAGGAAGCTGGATGAGAACAGTGCCGTGAACTGCTGGCCAGCGAACACCTCGCCGCTGTCGTCGTTTGCCTTGACCCAGCTCCACGTGCGGATCGGATCGAACACGCTGCGCGCAGGCGCGCCGCCGCACCCCGACAGCACCAGCCGATCCAGGCGCTCCGCATGCCTCAGAGCGAACTCCTGGCCGATCATGGCGCCCATCGATAGGCCGAGCAGATGGGTCTTCTCGATCCGGAGCTCGTCGAGGAGCCCGGCCACGTCGTCCGCCATGTCGGCGATCGTGTAAGGACCGGAGGCCTTGGAGCTACGACCGGAGTCCCGATTGTCGAAGATGACCACCTGGAACCTCTTGGACAGCTTCGGAACCTGCTGGAGCGTCCAGAGCGAGGAGTCGTAGCCGATGCCCATCACGAGGACCAGAGGAGGTCCCTCGCCGTGAACCTCGAAGTAGAGCCCCTGCCCATTCACCGGGACCATGCCCGAGCTTGGGGCCTCGCGCGTCCTGGCCTCTGCCGTTCGCTGCTTGCTGGCGACCGTCATCAGACACCTCCTTGATCTAGCTCTCCCGTCTCCTTCATTGCGTAACGAACGCCCTCACGAGGGGAAGCCCCGCGGTTACGGCCTTCCTTTATGGCCACTTATGGGAGGTCTGCTCCGCGAATCAGGTGGACTACGCAGACCTGGCGATATGCGAGGGCGTGACCACTGGACGTGACCGCAGACTCGGCACACGATGAGCAGATGATCGGGGAGGGAACCACCGAAGCTCTGATCGAGCGGGCGCGTGGCGCCGCGGCCCAGAGGGATTGGTACCGAGCGTACGATTTGTTCGTCAAAGCTGAGGCGGATGCGCCCCTGGCCGCCCAGGATCTTGCTCTTTTTGCCGACGTAGCCTACGCGGCGGGTCATCTCGAAGTGACGATCGAGGTGTGGGAGCGAGCTCACGCCGACGCGATGCGGGCCGGTGATCACATCGCAGCGGCGGGCGCTGCAGTTCGCGTTGCCTTCCATCTCCTAACGGATACCGCCTTGCTGGCCCCCGTCCGAGGGTGGGTGAAGCGGGCGGAGGGGCTCCTCGAAGGGGAAGAAGAAACGCCAATACACGCGTGGCTTGCGGTGATTCGCGCGTACGAACGGTTGCTGTCGGGCGATTTTCAGGCCGCGCGGTTATGGGCTCGCCGCGCGGTCGAGGTCGGCGCGAAATATGGCGAGCCGGGTGCCGCCGCCATCGGCCGGGTGGCCGAGGCTCGCAGTTTCATCCTGGAGGGCGAGGTTCACGAGGGTCTGAATCTGCTCGACGAAGCAGCGGTAGCGACCGTCTCCGGCGAGCTTGATCCCCTCTCTGCGGGATTCGTGTACTGCGAGATCGTTTGCGCGTGGCAAGGGCTGGCTCAGTTCGATCGCGCCGAAGAATGGACCGAGCTGATGGAGCGCTGGCGCGATGAGCAAGGCTTCGGCAGTCTCAACGGACGCTGCCGCGTCCATCGCGCGGAGATCCTCCGGCTGCGTGGAGCGTGCCGCGAAGCCGAACGCGAGGCCGTTCTAGCATGCGAGGAGCTCCGCCCCTACTTGCGGCGGGAATTCGGATGGCCGCTCACTGAGCTCGGCCGCATCCGATTCAGAAGAGGAGATCTCGAGGGGGCCGAAGAGGCGTTCACCGCGGCTCACGAGCAAGGATGGGATCCGCAACCCGGTCTCGCTCTGTTGCATCTGGCCCAAGGCGACGTCGCTGCGGCAGGGGCATCCATTCGGGACGCCCTCGAGCACCCTCTGGACGTCCCTTCGAAGGAGCTGCCGCCGAACACCGAGCTCCGTCGGGCGCCGCTTCTCGAGGCGCAGGTCGAGATCGCGATCGCGGCCGGTGATCTCGAGCGAGCACGCTGGGCAGCCGACGCCTTGGGTCGTATAGCCCATTCGTTCGAGAGCAGAGCGCTCGGCGCGAGCGCCGCGCTCGCCCGGGGGAGAATACGGCTGGCAGAGGGACGTTCGGCCCTAGCCCGCCGAGAGTTCGAAGAGGCCCTGCAGACGTGGAACGATATTGCGGCTCCCTTCGAGGCCGCCGTCGCACGCATGGGCCTTGCGCGCGCCAGCCGGGCCGAAGGGCAAGAAGAGCGCGCGCTCCTGGAGTTCCGAGCCGCGCGGTCAACCTTCGAGCGTGTGGGAGCCATACATCAAGCGGGCCTAGCCGCGGAAGCGTGCGGGGATGCCAGACGAGACGATCCCGCGGCCGTCGCCAAGCTCTTACGGGCACAGCAGGCGGATCAGGCGACCGCAGGGGATGGCGACGCTGATCCGGCTCTGAGCGTGTTTCGCCGCGAGGGTGACTATTGGTCGGTCGCATTCGGAGACCGGACGATCCGTCTGCGGGATCTGAAGGGTCTCCGGTACCTGAGCCGGCTTCTCGCCTCTCCCGGACGAGAGTTCCACGTCCTGGACCTAGTCATCGGTGAGGGGAGTGCACCGGTGAGCGGGAACGCTTCTCGCGAACCGGGGCTGACGCCCTCGATTCCGGGTGACGCCGGTGAGGTGCTCGACGCGCGTGCGAAGGAGGCATATCGACGTCGCCTGGCAGAGATCGATGAGGACATCGCGGAGGCGCAGGCGATCCGTGACGTCGAACGCGCCGCTCGAGCGGGTGCCGAGCGCGAGTTCTTGGTGAGCGAGTTGGCTCGTGCGGTCGGCCTCGGTGGCCGCGATCGACGCACAGATTCCGCCGCGGAACGCGCGAGAGCCAGCGTGACACGAGCCATCCGACACGCGATGACCCGCATACGGGAGTACGACCAGGATTTGGGGACACATCTCGACAACACTGTGCGCACCGGAACCTATTGCGTCTACCTCCCGGACCCTCGTGTGCCTCCGGCTTGGAAGGTCTGACTTCCTCGATTCTGTCCCTCCCGGGCTCGAGCCGATCTCACTGCCCGGCTGAGGTGATGCGGTAAAACGTGAGTCATCGATGTAGGTGAAGGATGAACCGCAACCGCGTAAACGATCAGGTGGCGCCGGAGTGTCAAGCATCACCCCGGAGCACGACACCCACTC
Source organism: Actinomycetota bacterium (assembly GCA_050693895.1). Taxonomy (GTDB): domain Bacteria; phylum Actinomycetota; class CADDZG01; order CADDZG01; family WHSQ01; genus WHSV01. Next base: position 3,444 of record JBOGWS010000114.1, read on the forward strand.
GTGGGCCCCCAGGGGACTCGAACCCTGCCCGCCGGATAAAAAGGACTCAGGCGCTAAGCGCTGTGCTACCGGGAAAGTTCGCAGGTCATCGGCGAGCGGAAACCGCAAAGTTCTGAGCTCAGTTGCTGGCTCCCGCAGGGCTCTAATACATCCAGAAGTCGGCATGCGTAGACTTGATCCGTTGAGCGTGATGAGCTCAGACAGGTCAGCGACTCGCGGGTAGTCGGCGTGCTTCATCCAGTGCTTTGTGCAACGAAGGGTTGGCGATGTTCGTCGCTAGCACCTTGGCGGCATCGAGCGCTTTTTGATCACCCATGCGGTGGCGATGGAGATGGGCCCTCGCCACGAACTCCCGCATTCCCCTCGACGCGGCACCGGCTTCGAGATCCTGGACGAACCGCGGCGCGCCCTCCACGGCGTGAGCGATCGCGATCTGACACAACGCGTCCTGGCAGTAAGCCTCGACCCACATGTACGAGTCGGCGATCCTGACGCAGCGCGTGCGCGCATCGTCGAGCCAGTCGATCGCCTCGTCCACGAGACCGCGCCGTTCCTTCACGAGCCCGATCCCCCGCGCGCCGACGCCCTCCCAGCACGGATCACCGATCTGACAACCGAGTGCAAAGGCATGTTCGTAGGCGTCCGCGGCCTCCTCCACATTTCCCTCGGCGAGGAAGCAATCGCCGACGAAGCTCTCGGGCCACGCGACGAACGAGGTCCAACCTTCCTGTTCCGCCACCAGCTTCGCCCGAAGGGCCGAGGTTCGAGCCTCGTCCACGTCGCCTGTGAGAAGCCGGACCCGCGCGAGGAACGCACACGTGAACGCGATCTGCTTGCCGGCGCCGGCTTCCTCTGCGAGCTCGAGCGATCGCTCGAGCTCCGTTATCGCTTCAGGGTAGTGAGCCGTGTCGGACGAGCAGCCCCCCAAGACGGCGCGGATCATCGCCTCCTCGCCGACATCGTCGCCCACCGCCTCGAGAGCGTGTTCCAGCCACGTGCGGCTGCGGTCGTAACGGGCGGCAAGCATCTCGACGTATCCGAGCTCGCGCCGTGACCCTGCTACGACCCGGTCGAGACCTGCTTCCGACGCGACATCGATCGCTTTGTGTAGAACCACCGACCCCTCTTCGTCACGCCCGCGCGGCGCGTGGATCAACGATGACCCGAGTGCGAGCAATGCCTGCGCCTCGAGTGAGGCATCACCGACGGCCTCCGCTTCGTCGGCGGCCGACCGCAGAGAGGCTATGCCTGCATCGACCGCGCCCGCCGCGATGGCAGCTACACCGGCGTCCATGTGTGCGCGTGCCGAGGCGGAACCAACCACCGCCCCGAGCGACGGAGAGGTCGCCGGAGCATCGACAGCGTTGCGTACATCGGGTCCGGGCTCTACACCAAGCTCCTTCATCAACAGAGCGCGGCACGCCTCGAGCTGCGCTCTGGCGCCATCACGATCCCCGGAGGCCGCGAGGCTGCGGATCAAAAGCGCTTGGTAGGACTCGTCGAGCGGGTCGACTTCGACCAGCTTGCGCGCAAGCTTCACGGCATCGGCAGGGGCACCCGCCGCGATGCGGCCGAGCGCGGCTTCACGCATGACCCCGGCCGAGGCATTCGCGAGATGTCTCCGCTCTGTGAGAAGCCACGTCTCGAACGCGGGGCAGGTCGGGAAGTTCAGTCCTTCGAGGAACTCGTCACCGATCGAAGTCACCGACATGGCCTGACGCCACGTTCCGTGGATCACGCGCTCGAGGTCGACGTGGGTGTCGCTGGGCAAGTGGAGCTCGATCGGCTCCCCCCGCAGGAGGCCTTTGATGCCGAGCAGGCGCCTGAGTTCCGCGAGGTTCCAGCGTAGCGTCCCCAGAGGGTCGTCGGCATCCGCGAACAACAGCGAGGCAAGGCGTCCACGCGACACCGGGGCCTCGGAGCGGATCAGGTACGCGAGCAGCGCCCACACCTTCTTCCCCTTGGGTGGAGGTGCGGGCGCTCCGTCTCGCTCGAGGCTTGGGCGCCCCAGCAGCTGGATCGTAAGTTGCGCCATGGGTTCGATTATGCGGTTACCGAGCCCCGGTGTAACCACGCATCTCCGAGGTCGAAGTCGGCCCAAGCTGGCCCCTGCGCGCCCAATTCCGAGCAGCGGTGGCGAAGCGGGCGACGATTGCTCGCTTGTTGGTGTTGGGTCGGACGGCGATCCTGAGGGTCTCGACCTTGGCAGCCATGTTCCTCTCCTTGTCCGTTTCCGTGCTGACAGGTGCAGCTTCGTGTGACGACGTGTGAAACGGCGTGTGAGGAGAAAAGGCAATCCGGGAGCTTTTCGGCGGCGAGATGTCCCGGCTCGTGGTGGTTCGTCGGGAGCAGATCGGGCGAGTCGAACTATCGTTCAGCTGAACGAGTCCGGTTTAGCCGTAGGGGACCGTGGCGCTCACGAGTAGGCGCTGCAGCAGGCCTTCGCCGGTCCCCACGATCATGTCCCGCCTTCCCTCCTGGCGGTCGTCGAATTGGTCGCAGAACAATGGCCTCAGCTCGTGCTCGGACGCCGCAAACGCGTCGAACCAGGATTGCGCGGTCTCGAGGAAGTCCCCTGTCACGTCGGTGACCTCGATCTCAGTGAATCTCGCGGACTCCATCAGAATTCCCATTGGGCGAGTGCTGCTCACTGCTCGGGGTCCCAATCTCGAGGCCCGCCGGTGATCCGACTTCGACAGGTCTTCCGCCACCACGATCGTCGTAAACGCGATGCGACCTCCGAGCTTTAATAGCCGTCTGCAGGCTCTCAGCACGGAGAGCTTCGGACGCAGTCAGCAGATCACGTCCACATGAACGATGGCGTCGAACGAATTCTCGGCGAAGGGAAAGTGCCGCGCGGAGGACGCCACTGCCCCTAGAGAATTCAGCCCTTCGGCCTCAGCCCGGCGGGTGGCCATCTCGAGACCCTCGGTGGGCATGTCCGTGACTACCACCTCACACCCGGTCTGTCGTGCGAGGAATAGTCCCGGCCAGCCGCAGCCGGAGCCTACGTCGAGCAACCGGCTGTCGGTGCCGAGATCGAGGCGGCGGCCAAGCTCCTCAGCCTCCGTGACCGTGGTGAACCCATTCGCTCCCCACGCCTCACCGATCACTTCTCGCTCGACCTCATCGAGGATCTGCGAGGAAGCGCGCATTTGGTATCGCTCGGCGGAAATCCGCGCGGGTTTCTTGCTCATCCTTACTTGCGGTCATCTGTCGGACACCCTCCCGTGATCCTCGGCGACCGTAGTTTGCTTTTGCGATGGTTGGCTTCGCCCTCGCTAGCAATGCGATGAGTTTGAGGGAGTTGAACACGGCGGCACTAGCCCTCAACGGGCAACCCTGCGGCCTCCCAATCGGGAAGTCCGGCGTCCAAGATGTACGTGCGGAATCCCTTCTTGTCCAGATAGCGAGCCGCTTCGGGCGCGAAGGCACAGAAGGAGCCGCGGCAGTAAGCGA
>JBOGWS010000115.1:0-59977 GCA_050693895.1 Actinomycetota bacterium
CGCCACTTACATCGATCATCTCCTCTTGCACGGCCAAGAGGTGCGCTTGATGAGGGTGGAAGCAGAACACCGTCGCTCCTGCTTTCAGGGAGCACCGCGATTCATGGATCCTCCCCACGACGCTGTACCCGTACCGAAACGGCCACGAAAAGGTCCCCGAAAGGGCACCGATGCTCTCGTCCAGCGGCAAGGCAGGATCGATCTCGCCGCGATAGGCGAGCATCTCGGTCCCTCCCGAGATTCCTGAATAGAGTGAGCTCACCAACGCTTGCCCCTCTGCGGGGGCGGGCAGCTCGATATCGATCAGTTCCACAGCCCTGGGTGCGCTGAACTGGACCGCAGTTGTTAGCACGTCACGAAACTAACCGACGAAGAACCGCAAACTGGTTTCATGCGGCATGGTGACGGGAAAGCGAGGCGAGATGGTCACTGAGGTAGCACGTGTTCCCCTTCCGACCCCCTTTGGGCCGTTCGAAGCTCACGCCTTTGAATGTGCATCCGGAAACGTGTACCTGGCGATGACGAAGGGATCTGTGGAAGCCACCGGACCGGTGCTCACCCGCGTCCATTCGGAATGTCTAACGGGGGATGTCTTCGGTTCTCTGCGGTGCGACTGTGGGGTTCAACTCCGGACAGCACTGAAACGTATAGCCGCCGAAGGCAGGGGTGTGCTCGTGTACGCGACCGGCCACGAAGGCCGCGGCATTGGCTTGGTCAACAAGCTGCGCGCCTACGTAGCGCAGGATCGAGGCTCGGATACCGTCGATGCGAATCTGCACTTGGGACTTCCCGTTGACCGCAGGAGTTATGAAGATGCTGCTGAAGTGCTGGAAGCTTTGGGTGTAAACAGCATCACGCTGATGACCAACAACCCCAAGAAGATAGAGGCGCTCCGCCACCATGGGATACGCGTCGAAGAGGTTCAGCCCTTGAGCGTTGCACCTCACACCCGTAACTCCACCTATCTGAACACCAAGCGGAACCGGCTCGGGCACAACGGCTCGCTCGTTTCTCCGAAGACACTCGAGACGACTCCGATTGACATTCAGAAGCTTCTCGGATCTGTAAGGCCCAGGCACGACCGGCCTTACGTCGTTGTCAAGTACGCGCAAAGCCTGGACGGGCGTATAGCGACCTCCGTGGGAGATTCTCGATGGATCAGTTCCGAGGCGGAGCGAATGATGTCTCACTCGATGCGCGCGCATTGCGATGCCGTCATGGCCGGCATAGGAACTGTCATCAACGACGACCCCCAGTTGACCGTCCGGCTCGTGTCCGGCTCATCCCCCATCAGGATCATCCTCGATTCCAAGCTGCGAATGCCGGCTGAGGCGAAGGTGCTGACCGAGGATGGCACAACCGTGATTCTCACCACCGAGCGCTCAAACGCGCAAAGACGGCGTGAGTTGACAAGGAAAGGAGCCGAGATCGTCGCTCTTTCTCAGAGTGACGGCGGGGTGGATCTCGGCGAGGCGCTTCACTATCTCAGGAGGCGGGGGGTCGAATCGGTTCTGGTCGAGGGTGGAGCGAGAGTAATCACCTCGCTCCTGGCATCCCGCGGGCTGGCCGATCGGCTCGTGGTATCGATCGCGCCCAGTGTTCTGGGTCGCGGAATCGAAGCGGTTGGTGACTTGGGCATCTCCGATGTGGCTTCGGGGCTTGAGCTGGGGAATCCCACCGTTCATCTGGTGGGTCGGGATGTCGTGTTCGGCGCTGATCTCGGGGCTGAGTCCCACCACACTGTTCGGTTAGAGGAAGCCGGTCAACTGCCCGACGCGTCGACCCCCGTCGAGTGAGGAGGTGCGGCATGACGGGCGAGTTGGGCGTCGTCGATAAGTTCTCGAGGACGTCCATCAGTCGGGGCTTTGTGGAGACAATGTATTCTCGGTGGCCGCATGTTCATTGCCCCGTTAGCTCAGTCGGCAGAGCGTCTCCATGGTAAGGAGAAGGTCCACAGTTCGATTCTGTGACGGGGCTCCGGAAGACGTAGGGGTCGCTCGACGTTAGGCTTCAGAGGGCGGCCCGATGGCAGCCTTGGTGCCCATCCGTGCCGCAGAAGACCCGGGGCGGCGTAGCTCAGGGGCAGAGCAAGCGGCTCATAATCGCTGAGTCGGTGGTTCGAGTCCACCCGCCGCTACTTTCAGGGGTTCCTCCGGGAACCCCTGTCGATCCCACGTCCTTGAGCCCCGCACTGGATGGGTGCAGACTTCCCTCAGTGACACCGAACGCCAACAACCCGACAGAGAGCACGGCCGGCCCGGCCCCCGCAATCCGGACGCGCAGACTTACCAAGAGCTACGGAAAAGCGCGGGGCATCGTCGACCTCGACCTAGCGGTTCCTCACGGTGAGGTCTTCGGCTATCTCGGTCCCAACGGAGCCGGCAAGACGACCACGATCCGTCTGCTGCTCGATTTTCTCCGACCGACCTCCGGCTCGGCTGAGGTGCTCGGCCTCGATTCGCGCGCCAACAGCGTCGAGATCCGGCGCCGTGTCGGCTATCTCCCCGGCGAGCTCGACCTCTACTCCACGATGACGGGAGGCGAGCTGCTCGCCTACTTCGGAAATCTTCGAGGAGGCGTTGACCCCGCGCGCGTCGAGGAGCTCGCTCGTCGCCTCGACCTTGATCTCGACCGTCATATCAAGAACCTGTCGAAAGGCAACAAACAGAAGGTCGGCATCGTGCAGGCGTTCATGCACGAGCCCCAAGTCCTGATCCTCGATGAACCCACGAGTGGGCTGGATCCGCTCGTGCAGCTCGAGTTTCAAGCCATCGTCCACGAGGCCACCGCCGGGGGAGCGACCGTCTTTCTCTCCTCTCACGTGCTGAGCGAGGTAGAGGAGGTTGCTCACCGCGTCGGCATAGTGCGGGAGGGCAAGCTGGTGGTCGTCGAGGACGTCCGCTCGCTCAAGTCGAAGGCGATGAGGTCACTCGAGATTCGCTTCGCGCAGCCGGTGCCTCCCGACACGTTCTCGAACATCGACAACGTGGAGGCCCGAGTCGACGACGGGGTTGCCTACATCACCGTTCAGGGCTCGGTCGATCCCGTCATCAAGCAGGCTGCCCGATACGAGGTGCGCGACGTGATCAGCCACGAGGCCGACCTCGAGGAGATCTTCCTCTCCTACTACCGGGAGCCCGACCGTGCTCAGTAGCGTGTTTTTCAAGACGCTGCGCGACAACCGGCGGTCCTGGCTGATCTGGTCGATCAGTTTGGGGCTGCTCATCGGGTTCTTCATGGCGTTCTATCCGGCGGTCGCGGGCGAGGAGAGTTTCAACGAGCTGACGGAGAACCTCCCTGAGTCGCTGAACGCCCTGTTCGGCGCGCAGGACATCGCATCCCCCGTGGGTTACCTCGACAGTCAATTCTTCGGCTACCTCGGCCCCCTACTTCTGCTCATATTCGCGGTGAGCCGCGGGGCGGACGCGATCGCGGGCGAGGAACAACGGCACACCTTCGACCTGTTGATGGCGAACCCGATCTCGCGCACTCGGGTCGTGTTGCACAAGTTCGCAGCGATCTCCGTCCTCACACTGGCTCTCGGAACCGTGTGCTTCCTGGTGATGTGGGCTCTGACCGGGCCCGTCGACATGGACATAGGCGCGACCGAGCTCGGCGCCGCCATGCTTGGTGTTAGCTTGCTCGCTCTGCTTTTCGCCGGGATCGCCTTGGCGATCTCGTGCATGGTCAGCAACAAGGCGCTCAGCGCGGGGGTCACGGCGGGATTGGCAACGATTTCCTACTTCGTCTCGTCCCTGGCTCCGGTGGTCGAGGGCTTGAGCCCCCTGGAGAAGGCGACCCCGTTCTACCTCTACGACGGGCCAAACCCGCTGGCGAACGGGTTCAGTCTGAGCCACAACGCGCTGTTCGTCGCCATCACCGTAGGCCTCGCTGCTTTCGGCGCCTGGGGCCTGAATCGACGGGATCTGGTCGCCTAGCAGGGACTGGAAATCCGGCTCAACTTCCGCCCCCAGACGGCCGATGAACTGGGTGGAGGTGCAAGAGCCAATGACGTTTTCCTACTGCCATATCTGTAAGGCCGAGGTCGTCGACTTCGGGGGGACCTGCAAGCAGGGCCACGCGTTCGCGCCCAGCCCCAACAGGGCCACGCCCCCGCCACCTCCCCCCAGGCAGGCGGTTCAGGCACCCCCTCCACCCCCTCCTCCTCCCGTGCGCTCCGAGCCGACCACGGTGTGGAAGGTGCTCGAGCAGGGTGGCTTCCAGAGCAACGACCCCATCGCCGCCTTCGCCCCAGCCCCTCGAATGAACTGGGGTCCCGAGAACGAGGTTCCGATCGTCCGCTCGATGCGATCCCTGATCGACCGCACGAAGAGCCGGCGCGGCGACAAACTCGAGACTCAGACCTTCGAGACCCAGGCCGCCTCCTAACTCTGGGTCCTGCCGAGCCGCTATAATCTCCCGGTCCCACCCCCCATTCATGAGGTGAACCATCCGTGGCTTCTGATCGCCGCGTCCATGTGACGCTCGAGTGCACATCGTGCAAGCGGCGCAACTACATCACCGAGAAGAACCGTCACAACAACCGTGACCGGGTCGAGCTCAAGAAGTACTGTCGCTGGTGCCGTTCTCACACGGCGCACAGGGAGACTCGCTAACCGAAATCTCCGCTTTGATATAGATGAGGCACGAAACGGGGCCCTTTTCTATGCTCCGTAACAGCGATGCTCGGGTGTGCAACCGCTAGAGTCGAATCCACAACTGGCCTGAGAACGAAGCGCGCAGCGCCTCGTTCACGTAGCAAGCGGGAGAGCACATGCGCAGAACCCTTTTGGCGTTTCTCATCCTCGGTCTTTTTCTGACCGCGTGCGCGGAGGAGTCGTCCGATCCGACCGCGAGCGGTACGCAGGACAACGGCGAATCGGCATCCGATGAGGCTAGCTGCGACCCCGAGAATCCACCTCTCTTCGCCGAGGGTGTGTTGACCGTCGCCACCGACCGACCCGCCTACCCGCCGTGGTTCGAGGGCTCTCCGAAGAACTACTCCGGTTACGAGGGCGACGTGGCGAACGAGATCGCCGAGCGGATGGATCTCGACATCACTTGGGTGGTGGAGCCCTTCAACAAGTCGTACGCGCCGGGAGCCAAGAGCTACGACTTCGACATCAACCAGATCTCGATCACACCCGAGCGCCAGGAGGCCGTCGACTTCTCGGACGGGTACTTCCAGAACAACCAGGGCCTGCTCGCGCCCGAGGGGGAGCCCATTACCGAGGCGACGACCCTCGAGGAGCTGAAGGAGTACGACCTCGGGGCCCAGGTCGGAACCACGAGCCTGGCTTTCATAAATACCGAGATTCAACCCGCGAACCAGGTGCAGGTGTTCGACACGACGAACGACTTGAAGTCCGCGCTCGGCAGCGGCCAGATCGACGGTTTCTTCACCGACGTCGTGACCACCGTCTATCTGCGCGATTTCGAAATAGAGGGCTCGGAGGTCGTGGGACAGTACGCGAGCGAGGAGCAGTTCGGAATGCTGTTCGAGAAAGGAAGCCCGCTCGTGGACTGTGTCAACCAGGTGCTCGGGGAGATGGAGTCGGACGGCACACTCCAGGGCCTTCAGGATGAGTGGCTCCAGGACTACCTGGGCGTGCCTGAGTTCAGCTGAGCCACCGTTAGGTGAGCATCGGCGGTAGCGGCCCTCACGGCGAGGTCGATCCGGACAGCGCCGCTCCCGTCGTGTCCTCGCGCGGCTCGCGCATGCTCGGGAGCCGGGCCGTTCTCGTATCGACGGCGAGCACGATCTTCTTCTTCGGCGCACTCGCGCTCATCGTCGCACTGAGCCCCGGCGCTCAGCTCGTCGGCGAGCGCTTTCTCTCCATCGAGGACCTGGTTCAGTCGCTTCAGGGAACCGACACGTCACCCTCGGTCCTGGGGGCCTTCTGGCTGAACGTCCGGATCTTTCTTGTCGCCGAAATCGTCATCCTCGTGTTCGCACTGCTCATTGCGATCGTGCGAAGTATCCCGGGCCCGGTGTTCTTCCCCTTCCGCCTGGTGGCGATCGGCTATGTGGACTTCTTCAGAGGGGTCCCGCTCATCTTGCTCATCTACATGATCGGGTTCGGCGTGCCCGGTCTCGGTCTGCAGTTCTTCTCGAACCAGACGCCGGTCGTGTACGGGACGGTGGCGTTGATCCTCGTCTACTCGGCCTACGTCGCCGAGGTCTACCGGGCAGGGATCGATTCGGTGCACGAGAGCCAGGTGGCCGCGGGACGCTCTCTCGGGTTGACGCGCTGGCAGTCTCTTCGGTTCGTCGTGCTGCCGCAGGCGATCAGGCGGGTGATTCCACCGCTGCTCAACGACTTCATCGGGCTCCAGAAAGACACCGCGCTGATCTCGGTTCTCGGCCCGATCGAAGCAGCCCGCGCCGCATTCATCTACAGTGCCGAGAACTTCAACTACGCGCCTTACATAGTCGCCTCTCTGCTGTTCGTGCTGGTGACGATCCCGCTCGCTCGTTTTACCGACCGGTTGATCGCCCGCGACCGGTCCCGGCGAGCCGCCACCGGGGGAGTGCGATGACCCAATCCGCGCTGACGCTGGAACGCGTCAACAAGGCCTTCGGCGACAACCGCGTGCTCATCGACATCGATCTACGGGTGGCGCACCACGAGGTGGTCTGCCTCATCGGGGCTTCCGGTTCCGGAAAGTCGACGCTGCTCAGGTGCGTGAACCTAGTCGAGCCCGTCGACTCGGGGCGAATCGTGGTCGAAGGAGAGGAGATCACCGCACCGAACGTCGACGTGAACGTCGTTCGCCAGCGCATCGGCATCGTCTTTCAGGCCTTCAATCTCTTCCCGCACATGACGGTTCTTCGCAACATCACTCTCGGCCCCCGTCAGGCGTTGAGGTTGAGTCAGTCCGATGCAGAGAAGCGCGCCGCCGACTTACTCGATCGCTTCGGCCTGGCCGACAAGCGCGACGAGTTCCCCGACCGGCTCTCCGGAGGGCAGCAGCAGCGCGTGGCCATCGTGCGGGCACTCGCGATGCGCCCAGAGATCATGTTGCTGGACGAGGTGACAAGTGCGCTCGACCCCGAGCTCGTAGCCGAGGTGTTGAACGTCATCCGGGAGCTAGCGTCCGAGGGCATGACCATGCTGATCGCCACGCACGAGATGGGCTTCGCCAAGGACATCGCACACCGGGTCTGCTTCCTGGACGAGGGGCGCATCGCGGAACAGGGTGCTCCGGCGAAGATCTTTACCGACCCAGAGAATCCGCGGACCCAGCGTTTCCTGCAGCGCATCATCGATGCCGGCAGGCTCTAATCGAGTGCCAGTGTCTCGAGCACCTCGGGTGCGTTGCCGTCCTTGCGCATGAGGGCAAGGAACGCATCCAGACAAGCGGGGTTGAACTGCGTCCCACGGCCCTCGAGCATGATTCGCAGCGTCTTGTTCTGGCTCCACGCCGCACGATACGAACGGTTCGATGTGAGCGCGTCCCACACATCGGCGACCGCGACGATGCGGGCATAGAAGGGTATGGCGTCACCTTCCAGTCGGTCGGGGTAGCCGAGTCCGTCGTGGCGCTCGTGGTGGTGGCGAATCACAGGTAGGGCTGTTTGGAGCGAAGCGACCCGCTTGGCGATGTCCCATCCAACAACGGGATGTTCTTCGATCAACTTTCGTTCGTCGCGCGTGAGGGGACCCTGCTTGTTGAGGACGCCGTCGGGCATCCCGATCTTGCCGATGTCGTGAATAATTGCGCCTTGCACCAAGACGCGAACCTGATCCGCGCTCAGGCCCATTTCGAGGCCGATACGTGCGGACATCTCGGCAACGCGACGCGAATGACCCTGGGTGTACAGGTCCCTCGCTTCGACCGCGCCGATTAGAACGCGCAAGGCCTCGGGTGAGCCGTTGAACACCTGGTCGACGGTCTCCGTGAGAGTGAGGCTGTGCATCGCACCCGCGACTCCACGGGAACCTCGGTAACCGAGCATTACCGCGCACGCGGCCGCACCGAAACCTGCAAGCAGATAGGCGTGATAGTCGAACCACGACAGGCGACCCGGCGTGCCAAAGATGACGGCGACGATGGCGTCGAGCGAGAGAAGACAGGCAAGCAGGAGCGAGAACTCCACCGGCCCTCGGCCGTAGCGCCATCTGCGCCAGTAGTGCCGGGCCGCAAAGAGGAGCATGATCGCGCCGACGGCCGCCACGCCGACCATCAGGAAGAGCTCGAGGTTTGATCGGTCTCCGTAGCCCTGCGACAGATAGCCGAGCCCCGGAACGTGAGCTGTCGCTACGTCGTCATTGCTGTACGCCTCCCCGCTTTCGGGACTCTCCGGATACCTCTCGGCCCCGTAGGCGTGGCCGCCCTCATGGCCGCCGTACGAGTAGTCCTCCTCGACGTTCTGCTCGTCGCCATAGGACGGCCGATCTTGCCCGTAGTCGTGCTGCTCGGCCGCTTGTGTGGGCATCGCAACCGTAACGACTCCCAAGGCGAGCATGAGAAGAGTGGGGACCAGGAGTGCCGTTCGAGCCCGCCTGCTGATGAGGCGCGTCAACCTGTTGTTGCGTCCGGTGGCCACGGCCAGGCAGATGGCGAAGCCGGCGATGGCGACGATTGGAAAGCGATGAAACCAGATGTTGACGCCGTCGCCGAAGCCGAGGCCGGGGGTCGACACCCCGTGGACGAACATGAAGATGCCGACCGAGAGACAACCAAGGGCAACGAGGACGAGCATGGGGTTGTCGGAACGAAGGGAGGCGACCGCGGCTGCTACGGCGACAACCAGCGCACAGAACGAGATCGCCGACACGACCACCATGTGGAAGCCGGGTGCGTCGAGCAGGATATCGAGGCCGGGCGTCGTTCTTAGTACGTAAAGCAGCGCGTTCGGCAGGACGAGGACCGCAAAGAACAAACAGAGGGCGCGCAAGCCGCCCTTTCGCTTGCCGATTCCGGCTGTGACGCGTTGCTCCGGGCCCACGATGCTCACCTATTTGAGAACGGCTGATTCTCGTCGGGTCTTGAGTGGGCACGGGGGGAGGCCACTACGTATTTCTACGTAGCCCACCAGTTTCTCCGGCAGTCCCCTCGGGTAACTGCCGGTCGAGAGAGACGGCGCGTGAGGCGGCTCGGGGTCGTTTCGTCCGATATGACCTAACGAGGGGGCTTCATTTAGATGAGCACGGCCACGGCGGTTCCTCAGACCTACGAACTCGAGGGGGACGACGCTCGCGACACGCTGAGGGGGGTGGGACGACGCCATCTGCTGCGAGACTCGTTCGAGAGGTTCCGAGCGGCCGATGGCTTCAGCCACGCCCGCGCGCTGGCATTCCAGATCGTCCTCACTGCGTTCCCGGCGCTGATCGCCGTCGTCGCTATGACCGTGGACCTTGACCAGGAGGACATCAGGCAACTTATCCAGGAGACTCTCCGAGGGGTCGCTCCGGGCCCAGCGGGGGAGATCCTGACCCAGGCTTTCAGACAGGGTTCGGAGGCGGCCTCTGACTCGGGCACCGCGATATTCGTCGGCCTGGCCGCGGCGCTGATCGCAGCGACGGGTGCGATGGGCCAGATCGAGCGCGGTGCGAACCGCATCTACGGAATAGAGAGCGATCGCGGCACGCTTAGAAAGTACGCGACCGCCTCCGTGCTTGCCGTCACCGTCGGGGTTCTCATACTGGTCGCGTTCGTCCTGTTCATCGCGGGTTCGGCAATCGAAGAGGCTGGAGCCGCAACGGGATGGAGCGACACCGCGCTGACCATCTGGCAGTTCGCTCGATGGCCCGTAGCGCTGGTGTTCGTGCTCGCGGGTTTCTCTCTGCTGTTCAAGGTGGTGCCGCGGCGTCGCCAGCCCTCGATGTCGTGGCTCGCCTCGGGTGCGATCGTCACCGTCATTCTGTGGTTCGCCTTCACCGGTCTTCTATCCCTGTACCTCACGGCATCGAAGGCCTTCGGCGACACCTACGGTCCCCTGGCCGGAATCATCGGCCTCCTGCTGTGGGCATTCCTCACCTCGCTGGCCGTGTTCTTCGGCCTTGCGTCCGCCGCGCAACTCGAGGCGGTGCGAGCCGGCGTGAAGAAGCCGGCGACCGACGAAGACGCGAACCCCGAATCCTAGAAGTCCATGTCGCCGCCCGGCATGGCCGGCGCACCCTCCTTCTCGGGCTTGTCGGCCACGATCGCCTCGGTCGTGAGGAACAGTGCCGCGATCGAAGCTGCGTTCTGTAGAGCGGAACGCGTGACCTTGGCGGGGTCGAGGACGCCGGCGGAGATGAGATCGGTGTACTCGCCCGTGGCCGCATTCAGGCCCTCACCGGGGCCGAGACTCCGGATCTTCGCCACGACCACTCCTCCCTCGAGACCGGCATTGGAGGCGATGACCTTCACCGGCTCCTCGAGAGAATGCTGAACGATGCGGGCTCCGGTTTTCTCGTCGCCCTCGAGGTTGATCTTCTCGATTGCCTCTGCGGCGTGGAGGAGAGTGATGCCACCACCGGGAACGATGCCCTCCTCGACCGCGGCCTTTGCCGTCTGGACGGCGTCCTCGATGCGGTGCTTCTTCTCTTTGAGCTCGACCTCGGTCGCCGCACCCACCTTGATGACTGCGACGCCGCCGGCCAGCTTGGCGAGGCGCTCCTGGAGCTTCTCGCTGTCGTAGTCGGAGTCACTGCGCTCGATTTCGGCCTTTATCTGGTTGATTCGCCCGGTGATGTCGTCGGCAGAGCCCTCGCCCTCGATGATGGTCGTGTCGTCCTTGGTGACGACGACCTTGCGGGCGCGCCCCAACATGTCGAGAGAGACGCTCTCGAGCTTGAGACCGATCTCTTCGCTCACGACCTGGCCGCCGGCCAGGATCGCGATGTCCTGGAGCATCGCCTTGCGACGGTCGCCGAATCCAGGGGCCTTGACCGCAGAGGCCTTGAATGTTCCGCGCAGCTTGTTCACGACGAGCGTGGCGAGCGCTTCACCCTCGACATCCTCGGCGATGATGAGCAACGGCTTGCCCGACTGACTCACCTTCTCGAGCACGGGAAGAAGGTCCTTGACCGCAGAGATCTTCTGGTTGGCGATGAGGATGTAAGCGTCCTCGAGCACGGCCTCCATGCGCTCGGCGTCGGTCACGAAGTAGGGGCTGATGTAACCCTTGTCGAGACGCATTCCCTCCACGAGCTCGAGCTCGAGTCCGAAAGTGTTCGACTCCTCGACGGTGATGACTCCGTCCTTGCCGACCTTGTCCATCGCCTCGGCAATTGTCTCGCCGATCTCCGGGTCGTTGTTTCCCGAGATGGTCGCGACCTGAGCGATCTGATCGCGCCCGCCCACCTCGCGCGAGGACGACTTGATGGACTCGACGACGGCGTCCACGCCCTTCTCGATTCCGCGCTTGAGAGCGATGGGGTTCGCCCCGGCCGCAACATTGCGAAGCCCCTCGCGCACCATCGCCTGGGCCAACACAGTCGCGGTCGTGGTGCCGTCACCTGCGACGTCGTCGGTCTTCTTGGCGACCTCTTTGACGAGCTCGGCACCGATCCTCTCGATGGGGTCCTCGAGCTCGATGTCCTTGGCGATCGATACGCCGTCGTTCGTAATCGTGGGGGCGCCCCACTTTTTCTCGAGCACAACATTTCGACCCTTGGGGCCGAGGGTCACTTTGACCGCGTCGGCAAGCTGGTTCATCCCTCGTTCGAGCGCGCGCCGCGCCTCAGCGTCGTACGCAAGGATCTTGGCCATAGGGCAACCTCCTGGAAGGGGATCGGATCTCGATTAGCACTCAAACCTGCTGAGTGCTAAAGATAGCGTCGGGGTGGGCGGGTTGGCAAATCGGGCCCGGCCGGACGGCGGGGAATGCCCGCCGATGGGCCTAGATCGCCAGGAACGCGAAAGTCGCCACGCAGCCGAGCGCGAGGGCGTTTGCCAGGCGCGGCCAGCGGGTCGATCCCCATCCATCCAGGATGTCGACCAGGCCCCCGGCGTCCTCCGGTTCGGTCGCCTTGGACGTGAGGATCACGGTGAGGCCGCGCGTGAGACCAAAGGGCAGGCAGATGAGCAGGCTGATCACGGGATCGCCGCTCAGGAATGCGGCCACCGCAACGGCCACGTAGGTGCCGAACTGCAGGAACGTGAAGAATCCGATCCCGAGGCCCGCTCCGTAGAGGAACGAGGAAACGGGTGCAGAGAAGAAATCGCGCCACCACTGGGGTACCTGCTCGTGACGCTCGGGCAGTGGGATACGAAGCCCGAAAGCCTCTCGCATGGCATACATGGTGGCGACCACCGCGACGACCATTGCGCCGACGCGGCCCCAGGGGGCGCGCGCCAGCGCGCCGATTCCTCCCAGGATCAGACCGAAGGTGGCCGCGGCAACCGTCGCGCCGAGCGCGTGCAGCGAGACCGACGTCCAGTACTTCTTCTTGCGGCCCCCGTGAACCACGGGAGTGATGGTCTCAACCATCGAGAGGCCTCAGGGCCCAAAGAGCGTAGATGCGCCCGCTACAACGGATGCGCCGATAACCACCACGAGAAAGGGTGTCGTTAACACCTCGTGTTCAGGTCGCGGTAGCCGATACAGAACACTTTCTTGCCCCGATAGCAGTAGCCGGTCACCGCAGCGTCACCGTTGATTCGTCGTTTGGTGTAAGCACAGCAGTCGTAGATGGTGCGTATTCGTCCACCACAACATCGCGACCAGCCACCACCCTGCTTGGGCTTGTTCACCGAGGGGTATCGCTTGCGGACGACGTCTTCGCACATGCGGCTGCGCTTTTGGCTTCGCTTGGTGTAGATCCGGCCCCTGTCGTCGACCGGGTAACCGTGCTCGGGGTGCAGCGGGTAACCGTACTTGTCGACGCGGCTTCTCGGATTGAAGGGATGCGGACATGACGCCGTCGTGTAGGTGTGACCGCAGATGTGGTACGCCTCGGCCCGCTCCGGTTTCAATGCGGCTGCAACCACGGAGCCGCCCGTAAGGGCGACGACCCCAAGGCCGATCCGGCCGATGAACGAGCGCCGGCTGCTGCGCTCGGCAATCAGTGTCGAAGCGTGTTTCGCCGCCGTCTCTAGTCTCAACTCGCCCGCCTTCCCTCGGCCATCTCGCGCTCCCGCCGTTGAGCAGTATCGATGAGTCCCTCCATCTGCTCCAAGTTGTTAACCGTGCCCTTGGCCTGGACCACTCCATGAGTGTCGAGCACCACAACATAGGGAGTGCCGGGAACCTCGTATGTCGTGAAGCTCTCACTCGACGCGACGATGGGTGCGGCCATGCGCTTGTGCTGAAACGCTAAACGCGTTTCTGTTTCGTCGAGGTCGGTCAGCACGACGGGCCGTTTACCCGTTGCCTCCACCACCGCGCCGATCGAGGGCATCACCTGTTCGCACACTATGCAGCCGGGTGACACGAAGAGCAGGAACTGCTCTGCCCCCTGACCACCCACCGTCACCGGATTCCCTTCCAGGTCCTGGCTTTTTATCGGAGGACGGCCCTCGCCGAGCGCGGGGCCCTCGTCGTCCATCTCGAGCGCTCCACGCGGGCCCAGCCTCAGGTGGAGCGTGCCGATCTGCCGGGCGAGCGCAACGACGACTAGGCACAGCACGGCAACCAGTATCCACAGGGCCACGTAGGAAGCGGCCCACCAACCGGACAACGTCATCCACCTCCGATGTTCGACCGCGGCGTTCCGTGGACGCCGTCCAGTCCCGTCGCCGAAGGTTACCGCGTAGGATGCGATGCTCCATGACAGATTCGTTGACGTTCGTCTCGGCCACGGTGCTGGTGATCGCGTTCGCGTGGGCCGCACTCTCGAAGCTCGCAGGCTACGGGCGATGGCGCGGAGCGCTCCGAGGCTACGGTTTGCCGGGTAGCTTCGAGCGAGTCGCCGGCTTTGGCACCCCCGCCCTGGAGATTGTTGCGGTTGTACTCATCCTCACGGGCCCGCTGGAGGTCGCCGGCGCTGTGATTCTTGCTTTGCTCGCGAGTTTCTGCCTCGTAATCCTGAGTGCGCATGCGTCCAAGGGCGACAGGCTCCCCTGCGGGTGTTTCGGGGGGACAACGGAACACGATTATCGTTTGATGCTGATACGCAACGCGCTTCTTGCAGTTCCTGCTGGCGCACTGGTGTTGTCTGGCGAATCTGGATTGATCGATCGACTGGGATCGGTCGAGGGATCTGACGTTCTGCCATTCGGGCTCGTGCTTCTTGCCGGAGGTCTCATCGTGTGGATGACAGCGGGACTGCTGGAACTGCCGGCGACGAGGGCGAAAGCGAGCAAGGGGAAGCATTCATGAAGGCAAGAGTGGGGCTCGTACTGGCGGTCCTCGTGACGGCCGTCTCGCTGTCCACATTGTTTGCGAAAGCGAATCATCAGAACGCCACAGACGGCAATGACGTAAGAGGAATGCTCGACATTCGTAAGGTCCAAACGTTTGGGCGGAACAAGAACCCGGGGTGGAAGATCATTACCTTCTCGCGCATCACGGCAAGAGAGATGCGTGACACCGGCTTCCTCATGGTCTACCTGGACACCTTTGACGACAGTCGCTTCGACTACTACGCGCTCGTGAGCTCAAACGGCTCGAGGGTGCAAGGGACGCTGTGGCGCGATCCCGCTGGCAACAAACGCGACCGAAGGGTGGGCAAACTCCCCGCATGGCGTCCGAACCAGCGCAGCGTCTCGCTGCGGGTGCCCCTCAGCAAGATGAACACCGGCGGAAAAAGTCGCACCGTCTACCGGTGGTTCGTCAAGACTCTCTTCACGGGGGACAACTGTCGCCGGGTATGCATAGATCGCGCCCCCAACAATGCCCTGAAAGAAAACAACGGAAAGCCGACTCCATCGCCCACGGACGCCGGAGCGCCCGGCCTCACCGAGTCTCGCGGGCATGAGACGCCGACTCCCGATAGCACGCGATCGCCGGAAGCGTCCCCGGAGGCATCTCCAGGTGGGTCTCCCTCGGCCTCGCCGACGCCTTAGTGCCATCGGGCGATAAGGGGTCCAATCTGGGGCACTTTGTTTCTTTCAGAAATATTTCTGAAAAGGGCCACGACGGTGACTAGAAACTCAAGACCGGGACTTCTGGGCCTCGGCTTCGCGCAGCTCGATGCGGCGGATCTTGCCCGTGAGGGTCTTGGGTAGGTCGTCCACGAACTCGATCTCGCGCGGGTAAGCGTACGCGGCGTAGCTCGCTCGCACGTGAGCCTTGATCCTCTCTGCCAGATCCTCGGACGGATCGACTCCCTCGGCCAATCGCACGAACGCCTTGACGATGAATCCGCGCTTGTCGTCGGGTGATGCCACCGCCGCGGCCTCCACGGTTTCCTCGAGCTCGAGAATCGCCGACTCGACTTCGAACGGACCGATGCGGTACCCGGCCGAGATGATCACGTCGTCGGCCCGGCCCTCGTACCAGACATATCCGTCCTCATCCATGCGTCCCATGTCGTTGGTGTGGAAGTAGGCCCCACCGAACACCTTCTCCGTGTCCTCGGGCCTATTCCAGTAACCGAGCGGGTAGTGGGGGTTCGAGCGAGCCTTCAGGCAGATCTCGCCTGCCTCACCGCTCGGCACCTGCTCTTCGGTACCGACCTTCAAGAGCTGTACGTCCCAACCGGGCAGGGGCAATCCCATTGAACCGGGCCGGATCTCGACGGTCGGGAAGTTGCCGCACAGCGGGTAGCTCTCGGTGAGTCCGTAGTAGTCGAGTACCGGGATGCCGAATTGTTTCTCGAACCAGCGAATGACCTCGGGGTTCAATGGTTCGCCCGCGGAGCAGCAGATCCTCAGCTTGATGTCGTACTGCGAGCCAGGATCCTTCAGCTGAGTCATGGCCCTTAGCGCGGTCGGCGTGGTGAACATGTTCCCGACCTCGTACTTCTCGAGGAGGTAGAAGGTCTGCGCCGGGTCGTAGGCACCACCGGCCCTTTGGAAGACCGCGACCGGCACTCCGTAACGCCACGGGCCGAGAATCCCAGGGACGATTCCGGCGATCCAAGCCCACTCACCCGTGGAGTGGAAGAGTTCGTCGTCCCTTACGTCGTGACACAACTCGTACTCGTTGTGCGCCAAGAGGTAGCGGTGCGCATGGAGGATTCCCTTGGCCGCGCCAGTAGTGCCGGACGAGTAGTAGAGCTGGGCTGGATCATCGGCCGCCGTGTCCGCCGCAGTGAAGTCCTCCGCCGCGCCCGCGACGGCATCGTCGAAATCAACATCACCCCGGCGCAACTCCGAGCCCGCGTTGAGAACGAAAACGCTCTCCAGGGACGAGACGCGGTCCCGCATTCCCTCGAGGCGAGGGCGGTTCTTCCCGTCGGTCACGAGAACCCGCGCTTGCGAGTCGTCAAGGCGGTGAGCGATGCCGTCGTCGCCGTAAAGCTGGGACAGCGACAAGAGGATTCCGCCGAGCTTGTAAACCGCGATGAAGGTCGCGGCGGTCTCAGGCACGGAGGGGAGCATGACCGCGACCCGGTCGCCTCTGGCTACTCCGTGCGAGGCGAGCACGTTGGCGATCCTGTTCGACATCCTCTTGAAATCTCCGAACGTGAGTCGACGCTCGTTGCCCTGCCAGTCCTCCCACACCATCGCGAGACGGTCGTCTTCGTGCTTGTCCACGGTGTCGGTGGCGATGTTGTAGCGCTCGGGCACGTCCCACCTGAAGCCGGCCACCATCTCTTTGTAGGACGACGGCTTGTGTTGCCTGTGCTTGGACATCTGAACCCCCCAAGATTCCGATCGTGTCCGGTTCTTCGAGCCTAAGCCATCGGCCTCGGTCGGGACCTTATGTCTGGTTTGCGGAGATGTCAGGGCTCAGCTCGGGGGTTCGTCCCATTTTCTCGTGCGCTGGGTCGGGCGCCTGCGCTTGGGCTGCGCCACAGCCTTGTCGTAGCGCTTCAGCTGGCGAACGATCATGCGGGAAACGATGATCCACGCGATCGACACCACAATGAGTAGAACGCAGGCGACGGTGAGGATCGGCTCGCGTGTGAATTCTCCGAACGAGTTGGTCTGGGCGAACAGGATTGGAGACTCCATCTCGGACATCAAGTTATCCAGTGAAACTCAAACTATGCCGACTGCTGAGAAGATGACGGCAATGAATCCCGGGCTCGAGGAAAAAAACGTCCATCTCGCCAGCTTGCTGTCCCACCTCGGTCGCGTGGTGGTGGCTTACTCGGGCGGAGTCGATTCGACGTTTCTTGCCGCAGTGGCGCACGAGACCTTGGGTCCGAATGCCCTGGCAGTTACTGCCGTCTCACCGTCACTGGCCGATCGGGAGCTCGTCGCCGCCACCGACTTGGCCCGCGGTCTCGGGTGGAACCACCGAACCGTCGCAACGCACGAGATCGAGCGCTCTGAGTACGCCCGGAACTCGGGAGACCGCTGCTACTGGTGCAAGTCCGAGCTCTTCGACGTCCTGGGTCCGCTGGCCGATGAGATGAGGGCCAGTATCGCGACGGGGACCAATCTCGACGACTTGTCCGAGTATCGCCCCGGCCTCCGTGCTGCCGACGAGAGATTGGTGCAAACCCCGCTCGCTGAAGCGCGCCTGAGCAAGTCGGACGTGCGGACGCTCAGCGCCGCGAGGGGACTGCCGACGGCGGACAAGCCGGCATCACCATGCCTTGCATCGCGCTTCGCGTACGGTGTTCGAGTGACTCGGGAGGGACTGCAACGGATAGACAGAGCCGAGGAGGTCCTAAGAGCTCTCGGCTTCGAGGTGCTGCGGGTGCGCGACCACGGAGACCTGGCGCGCATAGAGGTACCACCAGAGAACATCGAACGAGTGACCGCGCAGCGAGCCACCATCGAGCGCGAGCTCAAGAGCCTCGGCTTCAAGTACGTGACGGTCGACCTCGGTGGCTTTCGATCGGGCTCGTTGAACGCCTCACTCGGCCTTCCGCGAATCAGGCGCGGCGGAAGCTCCACCGATATCTAGAACTGGACCACCGGACACGTGAGGGTTCGGGAAATACCGTCGACGGCCTGGATCCTGTTCACGACTGCCTTGCCGAGCTCATCCATGTTCTCGGCGGCGAGCTGCACGATCACGTCGTAAGGACCGGAGACGTCGTCCGCCGTCAGGACTCCGTCGAGATCTCGTATCTCGCGCGCGACATGGGCAGCGTTGGTCACCGTCTGGATCAGTATGTACGCCTT
Source organism: Actinomycetota bacterium (assembly GCA_050693895.1). GTDB lineage: Bacteria > Actinomycetota > CADDZG01 > CADDZG01 > WHSQ01 > WHSV01. Next base: position 18,121 of record JBOGWS010000115.1, read on the forward strand.
GACTTCGTTCGCCACCGCGGCTCCTCCTTTGATCGCCCAGCCCCGCCGGCATCGAGGCCTCACCCGATGCCTTTGTTTCCGGCTCGGATGCGGATTGTAGACGGAACAGGAAGCGGAGTGCTCGCATCGTTGTGTCGGTTCGTCCACGTTCTCCTTCGACTAACACCCCACCGGATAGGGTTGTCTGCGATGACCCAGGCCGGTAGGGCGTGGACCTTCGCGGGCGCAACGGCTCTTGCTCTTGCGCTCTATTTCTCAGGTGGATCGCGCGCTCAGGAAGGTTACCCACTCGAAGAAGCGAAGATCGCAGCCATGACTCAAGCCGACGAGCCGGTAGACGGGCAGGAGTTGTTCGAAGCGTCGTGTTCCACGTGTCACGGTGTCGATGGGCAGGGCACCGACAACGGGCCCTCTCTTGAGGGAGTTGGTGAGGCGTCGGCCGACTTTCAACTCCGCACCGGCAGGATGCCGCTGGCGAGCGGCACCGATCAGGCCGTTCGCAAGGTTCCGGCGTTCGACAACGATCAGATCGAGGCCCTGGTCGGCTACGTGGGCACCTTCGGTGATGGACCCCCGATACCCGAGGTCGATCTCGAGGGCGCGAGTCTCGTGGCCGGGCAGGCGCTGTACATCGAGAACTGTGCCGCGTGCCATGGAGCCACGGGCGCGGGCGGGGCCGTCGGCAACGAGGCTCTGGCCCCCGGCCTCTCCGCCGCACCGGAGGTCGAGATAGCCGAGGCGATGATCGTCGGGCCCGGCCAGATGCCCCAGTTCGACTTCACCGACGCCCAGCGGAACGATCTCGTCAACTTCGTGATCTACCTGAGGGACGAGCCTCGGCCCGGCGGTGCCGACATCGGCGGAATCGGGCCGGTCCCCGAGGGGTTCGTGGCCTGGCTCGTTGGTCTGGGCTCGTTGATCGTGATCTGCCTCTTCATCGGGTCCCACCGCGAGGGTGACGACGAGGGGCAGGACGAAGCGTGAAACCGGTTCGCTGGATCTACGCCGCGTTCTTCATCTCGATGCTGGGCTCGCTCGGGCTGGTCGTGTACTACCTGATCGGCGAGTCGGCACAGGTAGAGGGGATCCTCCTCGGGCTCGCTCTGGGGGGTATGGGATTCGGGGTGGTTGGGTGGGCGACCAGGCTGATGGACGTACCCACGGTCGTCGAAGAGCGTGAGCCGCTCGAGTCGAGCGACGCGGCGATCTCGCAGGCGGAGAACACGGTCGGCCAGGATACGGTCACTCGCAGGAAGATGCTTCTTCGTCTTGCGGGAGGGGCGGGCGCGACCCTCGGCGCGGCCCTTGCGATCCCGGCTCTGTCTCTCGGTCCCAGGCCCGGCCAGAGCCTCGAGGAAACGAAATGGACCCCTGGAGCTCGCATCGTGGACCGGTTCGGCAACCCGCAACGCCCCGACGACATACCCCTCAATGGAATCAAGACGGTGTTTCCTTCGGGTTTCGAGGGCGAGGCCGACTCGCAGACCGTCGTCATCAAGATCGAGCCCGAGCTTCTCGATCTCCCAGAGGGCCGGGAGGATTGGGCCCCCGAGGGTTGCGTGGCGTTCTCGAAGATCTGCACGCACGCCGGTTGTCCGGTGGGACTGTATCGAGCCGAGGCAAAGCAGCTTCTGTGCCCCTGTCACCAGTCCACCTTTGACGTGACCACCGGGTGCACGCCGGTCTTCGGCCCGGCGGCGCGGGCACTTCCACAACTCCCAATGGAGGTCGACGAGGCCGGCTTCCTGGTCGCCACCGGCGACTTCCCCGAGCCCGTCGGCCCGAGCTTCTGGAACATGGAAACGGAATGAGAGGGGGCGCGCGATGCTGAAGTGGATCGACGAGCGTCTCGGCGCCGCTCACTGGGCGCGCAAGGGGCTGAAGAAGGTCTTTCCCGACCACTGGTCGTTCCTTCTCGGTGAGATCGCCCTGTTCTGCTTCATCATCCTGCTGCTTACGGGGACCTACCTGACGCTGTTCTATCGACCCGATGCCGCGCCCGTGATCTACGAGGGTCCGTACAAACCGTTGCACGGCCGTGAGATGTCGGCCGCGTACGAATCGGTCTTGCGCCTCAGCTACGAGGTGCGCGCCGGCCTGGTCATGCGTCAGATTCACCACTGGGCCGCGCTCGTGTTTGTCGCGTCGATCGTTGCGCACATGGTGCGCATCTTCTTTACGGGAGCGTTCCGTAAACCGCGGGAGATCAATTGGATGGTCGGGGTGACGTTGCTCGTGCTCGCGATCGGAATGGGATTCACCGGCTACTCGCTTCCGGACGATTTGCTGTCGGGCACGGGCCTCCGAATTGCTTATTCGGCCGTGATCTCGATTCCGTTAGTAGGTCCTTACCTCGGTTTTCTAGTCTTCGGCGGCGAGTTTCCAACGGAGGGCATCATCTCGAGGTTGTTCGTATTGCACGTGATGTTGCTGCCGGCCATAGTCATCGGCTTGATCGGCGCTCATCTCGCCATTCTCTGGCGGCAGAAGCACACGCAGTTCGCGGGCAAGGGAAGAACCGAGAGCAACGTCGTTGGCAAGGCGTTCTGGCCGCAGCAGTTCTTCAAGTCCTTCGGACTCATGCTCTTGACGGGGGCCGCCCTGGCGCTCCTCGGCGGGCTCGTGCAGATCAATGCGGTGTGGAACTACGGTCCCTTTGACGCGTCCGCGGTGAGTGCACCGAGTCAACCGGATTGGTACGTCGGATGGCTCGAGGGAGCGATTCGTTTGTTCCCGGCGTTCGAACCGACGATATTCGGCGTCACCATTCCTTCCATGTTCATTCCAGGTGTGGTCATTCCGGGCATCGGCTTCACCGTCCTGGCCCTGTGGCCGTTCATCGAGCAACGAGTCACAAAGGACTTCGAGACCCATCACATTCTCGACAGACCGCGCGACCGGCCGGCGCGCTCCGCGATCGGGGTGGGCGGGATCCTCTACGTGACACTGCTGACGATTGCCGGCGGTAACGACGTCCTCGCACTGACCTTCAACGTGCCGATAGAGGCGATGGTCTGGTTCCTGCGCATCGGACTCTTCGTCATCCCCGTGATCGGTGGATACATCACGTACAGGCTTTGTACCGAGATGCAGGCCCCCGGAGCTCAGCCGCGGCCTGGTGGGGAGGGTGTAAGGCTGCGGCGCAATGCAGAGGGTGGTTTCGAAGAGGTATCTCGGGACTAGGCGGACTACCGGCTCTCAGTCGTACAGCTGGGTCACCCAGCCCCGCAGGGCTATGCCCGCGAGGAGGAAACCCGGCCCCCACATCCAGCCGCCGTAGATCAGACCAAGTCCCAGGAGCAGCGCCGCCACCGCGGTGACGAGCGGCCAGACGCTCGAAGACGGAATGATGTCGTCCTCGAGACCCAGAGGCGGAGTGACGGTCTCACCCTCGGGTTCGTCGAAGCCGAGCGTCCGTTGTATTGCGTTCGCATGGGGAGTGGTGGCGTCGGGTACGACGTCGCGGCTCGCGTGACGAATCATCACGTACCCCACGACGACGAAGAAGATCGCCGACAGGCCGAGGGTCAGCAACAGCGTGGAGCCGACGATCTCGTAGCTGAGGAACCAGTAGATGGCGGTGATTCCCAGCGTGTAGATGGCGGTGCGAAGGAAGAAACGAACCTCCTCAGCCACGGCGCTCCTCCTCGTTCCTCCGCGTCTCGTCGTCGTCTGGTTCTGGCCGTGCCGCGATCTCGGCCCCGTACTTCTCGTCGAAGACGGGCCGCTCGGACCGGATGCGAGGCATCCTGGTGAAGTTGTGATGCGGCGGCGGTGAAGAGGTCGCCCACTCCAGCGTGTATCCGTCCCACGGATCGTCGCCCGCTGGGGGGCCGGACCGCAGGGTCTTGAGGAAGTTGATCAGGAAAACCAGAATCGACAGGGCCATGATGAACGATCCCACCGTGGCCAGGACGTTGAGTGGTTGCCAGCCGGTGTCGGCCGCGTAGTCCGCGTAGCGCCGCGGCATTCCGTCGAGACCCAACTGGTGCATCGGAAAGAACGTCATGTTGAAGCCAACCAACATGAGCCAGAAGTGGACTTTCGCAAGACGCTCGTCGAACATGCGACCCCAGATCTTGGGGCCCCAGTAGTAGAGCCCGGCGAACACGGCGAAGACGCTTCCACCGAACAGCACGTAGTGGAAGTGCGCGACCACGTAGTAGGTGTCGTGGGTCGCGAAATCAATCGGAGGGGATGCAAGGAAGACGCCGGTCACTCCGCCCATCAGGAACATGAAGAGGAAACCGAGCGCGAACAGCATGGGGGAGGCCAGGCGGATCTTGCCGCGCCACATCGTTGTAATCCAGTTGAAGAACTTGATCCCCGTCGGCACGGCGATGAGCATCGAGGTTGCCGAGAAGAATGGTCCGTCCACCGCCCCCGTCGTGAACATGTGATGTGCCCAGACGGAGAAACTGTAGGCACCGATGAGAAGAGTGGCAAGAACGAACCCCCGGTAGCCGAACAGGGGCTTGCGCGAGAACACCGGAAGGATCTCGGTAACTACTCCGAAGAACGGGAGTATCGCGATGTAAACCTCGGGGTGTCCGAAGAACCAGAAGAGGTGCTGCCACAGAATGGGGTCGCCTCCCTGCGCGGGGTCGAAGAAGCCACCTCCGAAGTTGCGGTCGATGAAGAGCATGGCGAGCGCGGCGGTCAATACGGGGAAAGTGAACAGGATCAGTGCGCTGACCACGAGCATGTTCCACACGAAGATCGGGAGACGGAGCATCGTCATGCCGGGCGCTCGCATTCCGAACACGGTGGCGACGAAGTTGACCGCTCCGAGCGTGCCCGAGACGCCGGACAACGCGAGTCCGATGATCCAGAGATCTCCTCCCGCGCCCGGCGAGTAGGTGCCGTCGGCGAGGGGCACGTATCCCGTCCACCCAAAGCTCGCTGCGCCTCCGGAGGTCAAGAAACCTGAAAAAGCCGTCAGACCGCCGAGCACGAACAACCAGTAGGTCAGCGCATTGACCCGCGGGTAGGCCACGTCCGGCGCACCGATGTGGAGCGGGATGAAGTAGTTGGCGAAGCCCAGGGCAAGCGGAACGATGAAGAAGAGCATCATGGCCGTTCCGTGCATCGTGAAGAACTCGTTGTAGGTCTGGGTGTCAAGGATCTGCAGACCCGGCTCCGCGAGCTCGGCGCGCATGAACAGGGCAAGCACCCCGGCCAACAGGAAGAAGAACATCGACGTGTAGATGTAGAGGATTCCGATCTTCTTGTGATCGGTAGTGGTCGCGAAATCGAGAAGGCCCCGGCGCCCCAGCTCGTGAACCTCTTTTATTGTCGTATCAGCCGTTGCCATTTCCGGCCCCTCTATCCATCCGCCTGGCTCAGTGCGCCCTGCTCGTCCAGCCACGTCTCGTACTCGTCTACCGGCACCGCCTCGATGGTGAACGGCATGTCGTAGTGGAGAAGGCCGCAAAACTCCGCGCAGCGGCCCCCGTAGGTCCCCTCCTCATCGATCGTGATGGGTAGCCGGTTGATTCGGCCGGGAATGGCGTCTCGTTTTATCAGAAACTCCGTGATGTAGAAGGAATGCACCACATCACTGGCGGTGATGACGAAGGTGACCGGCTCCCCCACGGGCACCGAGATCGCGGCCGGGTCGTCCGGCCTGCTGATGACCGACACGTCTTCGTCCTCGTACGTGAATCGCCAGCCCCACTGAAAGCCCTCGACGTTGATGATGGTCGGCCCCTCGACCTCGTCGTTGATTCTGTCGAGGACCAGCGCCGACGAGACAAAGAGACCAATGACGATCAAAGTCGGGATCGCGAACCAAAGGATCTCGAGCTTTACGTTCGAATGGAACTGATCGGGCAGGTCATTGTCGCCGGGCTTGGCGCGGTAGCGAAGGATGCTCCAGGCAATGAGTCCGGCGACCAGTACGAAGATGACGGCCGCAACTATCGAGAAGAGATCGTAGAGACCTTTGACTTCTTCCCCTTGAGAGTTCACCGGTTGAGGCGCGCAGCCGGCAACGACGACGAGCAGGCATGTGCTCAGAAGTACGATTGGCCGACGTGACCACATTCTTGTGAGGGTACAAGCACACTGCCTCCCTCAGGAGAGCAAGTAGCGTTGTGAATCTTCTTGGAGGAGCGACTCGATGATCGATTTCGAACTGCCGCCCGAGATCGCAGACGTGCAGAAAGAGGTGGCCGCCTTCGTCCGGGACATCGCGATTCCCGCCGAGCTCGAGCTCGGTGCCGACGTCGAGGTCGAGGGCGAGCGTTTCAACGAAGCGGTCGAGCGGCTGCGAGCAGAGGCCAAACAACGCAACCTCTTCAACCCTCATCTTCCGCCGGAGTGGGGAGGCGTGGGCCTGGGGCCACTCGGCATGGCCATCGTCTCCCAGGAGTGTGGAGCCTCGGGCCTTGCGTCGCTCGGACTGAACGCCATGGCCCCCGACGAGGGGAACATGCACCTCCTCTTGCACGCCGCTACTCGCGAGCAGCTCGAGCGCTATCTGAGACCCCTGTCGGAGGGGCGAGTTCGATCCTGCTTCGCTATGACGGAACAGGCGGCGGGCTCCGATCCGCTGGGCGTGGCGACGACCGCCGAGCGCGACGAGGGCGGTTGGGTCATCAACGGTGAGAAGTGGTTCATCTCGGGGGCCGCGGGGGCGGCATTCGCCATCGTCGTCGCACGGACGGGCGAGGCGGGGGACAGAAACGCCTTCTCGCTCTTCCTCGTGGACGCGGACAACCCGGGGTGGAGTGTGATCCGCGAGGTTCCGGTGATGGGAACGGCCTCGCCGGGTGGGCACTGCGAGGTCGCCCTGAAGGACTGCCGGGTCGGCCCCGGCGCCCTTCTTGGGGAGTTGGGCGGCGGTTACAGGCTTGCCCAGGTAAGGCTCGGTCCCGCACGTCTGGCTCATTGCATGCGCTGGATCGGAGTGGCACAACGCGCGCTTGATCTCGCAGCCGAGCGGGCACTGACGCGCGAGACCTTCGGCGAACCACTTGCCGATCGCCAGACAGTGCAGAACTGGCTGGCGGACTCCGCGATCGAACTGTATGCAAGCCGGTTGATGGTTCTGCACGCGGCCTACCTGATCGAGCGCGGCGACGAGTATCGCCAGGAGGTCTCGATGGCCAAGGTCTACGTCAGTGAGATTCTTAACAAGATCGTCGATCGAGCGCTGCAGGTTCACGGCTCCCTCGGATATTCGGCCGACCTTCCCCTCGAGCGTTTCTACCGTGACGCGCGCGCCGCTCGCATCTATGACGGGCCCAGTGAGGTCCATCGCATGGTGATCGCCCGCAACGTTCTGAAGGCGGCGATGAGCGGCGATTCGACCAAGAGCGCCACCGGCGGGCTCGCTTGACGCAACCGGCAGAGAAGCGGCCCCCGCTCGTCGACAAGGTGGCCCTCAAGGAGTTTCTCGACGCGCACTTCGGAGTGTCGCACGAGCTGACGATGCAGCGGCACCAAGCGGGACATTCGAACGAGACGTTCTTCTTGCGCTACGGAACCGACGAACTCGTTCTGCGACGACCACCAAACGGAGCGTTCCTGCCGAGCGCGCATGACGTTTCGCGCGAGTACCGCGTCCTCAACGCGCTCGACTCGACTGCTGTTCGCTCGCCCCGGACCGTGCTCGCGTGTGACGACGAGTCGGTGATCGGCGTTCCCTTCTATCTTATGGAGCGAGTGGATGGACTCGTCATTCGTTCCGAGCTCCCCGAACGGTTCGACAAGAAGGCGAGACCCCGGCTCGGCGAGGAAATGATCGATGCGCTCGCCGAGCTGCACGCCGTCGATCTTGAGGCCTGCGGGCTCGACGATTTCGGAAAGAAAGAGGGTTACCTCGACCGCCAACTCAGGCGATGGAGTGGTCAACTCGAGTTGACCCTCCCTATGACCAGACCCGTCCCGGATCTCGAGAGGCTCGGGGGTTGGCTCCGCGACAATCGTCCCGGCTCCCCTCTGACGACGCCCGTACACGGTGACTACAAACTCGACAACGTGATGTTCGCCCACGATGCCCCCGCCAGACTCGTTTCGATTCTCGACTGGGAGATGTCGACGCTCGGGGACCCGCTTGCGGACCTCGGCTGGTTGGCTTCGTTCTGGCTCGAGTTCGGTGAGGGAGACGACGACGTCCTCGCCGACCTCAACCGCGTTACCAGGCTTGCCGGCCTCAGCACGCGCGCAGAGCTGGTTCGTCGATACGAGGACCAAACCGGCAGGGACGCCTCGGCGCTCGAGTGGTACCGAGTCCTGGCGACCTGGAAGCTGGCGATCCTTCTCGAGGGGTCCTACGCGCGCCACCTTGCGGGAATGACGGACGATCCATTCTTCGCTCGCATGGAGAGAGACGTTCCGGCTCTCGCTCGCCGAGGCTTGGCCATCGCGGCGGGCATCGCGTCGTGAGCAAGTACGAAGCGCTCGTCATCGATTTCGGCGGGGTTATGACCACGTCTCTCGAGAACGCAATGGCGGCGTTCGCCGTGGCCAACGGGATAGAGATTCAGCACCTCGTGAGAGCCGCGCTCAGCGCGTACATGGGGGCCGAGGACGATCTGGTCACCGGTTTCGAGATGGGACGAATCTCCGAGGGGGATTTTTCGGTTGCTTTCGCCGCTCGGCTCAAGGAGTACTCGGGTGTGGCCATCGGACACGACGGTCTCGTGCCGAGCCTCTTCGAGGCGCTCGACCTCGAGGAGGACATGTTCGAGCTCGTGGAGCGCGCCAAGTCGAGAGGCTACAAGGCGGCCCTGCTGTCGAACTCGTGGGGCATGGGGCTCTATCCCATCGACCGTATCAGGGAGTTGTTCGACGTCGTGGTTATCTCCGGGGAAGTTGGCCTGCGCAAGCCGGACCCCGACATCTTCAAGCTGACGGTCGACGAATTGGGGCTGCAGGCGGGAGCGTGCGTATTCGTGGACGACCACCCCGGCCACCTGAAGGCGGCGCGGGAGGCGGGGATGACGACCGTGCTGCACAAGTCCCCGGCCCAATCAATCCCGGAAATAGAGGCCCTACTTGACCTGACCTGAACCTTGCGGTTCAGACTGCCGGACATTTTCGACAGTGAGGGTTCTCTGGGAGCCCTGGGTGAGGAGAAAGGGGGCGGTACCCGTGCCGGGGCTCGGTGTTCAGCGGTAGTTCGTGAATTGCAGCGGGATGCCGAAGTCCTTCTCTTTCAGAGCCGCGATGATGTCCTGCAACGCGTCCCTCGACTTCGCCGAGACCCGGACCTGGTCGCCCTGGACGGAGCCCTGGGCCTTGACCTTCATGTCCTTCACGCACTTCACGATCTCTTTAGCTTTGTCGGTTGCGATGCCCTGGTTCAGAGTGAGCGTCTGGCGCGCGGTCCCACCGGCAGCTTGTTCGATCTTTCCGTGCGATACAGCCTTCAGGGCCACTTTGCGCTTGACGAGCTTCTCCTCGAGCACTTTCGCCGTGTCCTTGACCTTCTGGTCGGTGTTCGAGTGGATGCGGATCACCTGGGCTCCGCCGTCCTCACCCAGCTCGACGCGTGAGTCGGTCCCCTTGAAGTCATAGCGCTGAGAAATTTCACGGCTCGCCTGATCGACGGCGTTCCGGACCTCCTGCATATCCACCTCGGACACGACGTCAAATGATGATTCTTTAGCCATGCCTCAAGGTTACCGGATGAAGGTTCGCAGCAGAGGCATGAGCTCTGCGATGCGGTCCTTGTTCAGGTACGCGTCCGCCCAGTCCGGTTGCTGCTCGAGCATTGCCGAGAAAGCGACGATCTTGGTCTCCGGGATGCAGGCCCGGAGGATTTCGGCAGCACCCTCACCATCGAGACGGGGGAGCATGTAGTCGAGGATGACGAAGTCCGGCTGCTTGTTGAGCGCGATCGGAACGGCCTCGACTCCATTCGCGGCCTCCCCCACGACCTCCATTTCTTCCGATTCGAAGAGAAGGCGCAGCGCGTGACGAATTTCCTCGTCATCGTCCACGATCAGCACCGTACGCGATGAGTTGCTGTCGCCCAGACCCATGGTTGAACAGACTGTATGAGTCGATGCCCATTGTCCATACTCCATTTCCGTTTCCCTCATGCTCCGACGCCCCCCGGGGGCGCCTCCGTTTCCCCTCATGCTCCGACGCCCCTTGGGGGCGCCTCCACTCACGCCGGCGCCGAGGCGCCGCCGTCGGGTAATGCCCGCGATCGTCGAGACGATCGCTTTTGCTGAAGTTTTTCTCTGGGACCTGACCTGCTCGTTCTCACGTGAAGTCTTTGACCGGTTACTAACTGTTGTCGTTTCTGACACTGCCGGTCATCGAAACGTGGTAATCCTCCTCACTGACTTCGTCGCGGGAGTCGCTAGTTAAACGGACTGGAAGGAGTCATCATGCGCCTTTTTCCTGGTGCGCCCGTCCCGAGAGTTCAGCTGGCCGCTGTCTTGGGCGTAGTGACGATCGTGGCACTGAGCATCTTGCCGTCGACCCCGAGGGCGTCGCTCTCGGAATCCGAGCCGGTGAGGAACTACTCGTTCTCCAGGGGCGAGCGCTGCTTTATAAAGAAGATCAACGGTCTGCGTCACCGCAAAGGAAAGAGGCGGCTAGACCCGGACAAGCAACTCGGCTATGTCGCTCGGCGGCATGCTCGTGGAATGGCAAATAACGGGTCCATCTATCACGACGGTGACCTTGGCAGGACGGTCACGCGCTGGCGGCGACTCGGACAGAACGTCGGCAGGGGCGGAGGTTGCAAGAGCCTCTTCAGAGCGTTCAAGCGCTCGAGCGGCCACCGCGCGAACATCCTGGGGACTTGGAAGCACGTCGGAGTCGGGCTGGACCGTCGCGGAGGGAACATCTTTGTGATGCACATCTTCCAGTCGAAACGGAATCCGGGGAACGTCTACAGATACCCGTAGCGTCGGCGACTGTTACTCCAGGTCGTTCGGCCAGAGCGTGGCGGCCTCCTCGAGCGTTAGGTCGGGCGCGTTGACGTCTGCGCGGTTGGCCACAGGTGCGAGCCATTCCTCGTAGTAGCGGAGCCATCTGCCCTCCGACTTGACGTCGGTGAGCACGCTATTGACGAAGGTCCTCATGTCGGTGGCGTCTTCGGGAAGGGCGGCGCTGTAGCCGGAGGTGCTTAGTTGCTCGCCACGGATCTCGTAATTGCCGAGTGAACTCGCCAGTGCGATCAGGTAGACGTCGGGCGCCGTGACGGCCTCGCTCCCGCTTTGAAGTGCCTCAGCGCACTCCTCGAAGTCCGAGACGTCTGTGACGTCGGCATCGGGAACCAGGTCGGCGATGTCGATCCGCGTGCGCTCTTCCTCGTACTGGCATACCTCTCGGCCCCCGAGATCCGCCGCGGATCGCAAGTCTGAGCCGTTCGGCGCCAACAGGCGTTTGTGGGCGACCCAGTAGGGGGCCGAGAGGTTGTTTTGCCGAGCCAGGCTCTCGGTGATGCCGACGGTCGGGAAAGCGAGGTCGACCTCGCCTCCTCTCACCATCTCCAGTGCGTCCTCTCCGGTCGCCGCCACGTATTCGGCGTCCACCCCCAACGCAGCGGCTATCTCGGCGGCGAGTTCGGCCACGAATCCCTGGGGGTCGCCGTCCCCATCGATCGAACCGTAGGGGCCGAGGTCGGCGGGCAGCGCGATCACGATGGCTCCGTCGCGCTGAAGCCGTCCCATCGTCGTGTCTCGGTCGTACGAGACCACGTCCTCAATGTCCGCCTCGGACGGAACGCAGGCGGCGGTCAGGAGCGCGACCGACGCGCAGAGGCCGATTACGAGACGTTTACCAGGCATGACGCTTCAGGGTAGATGAGGTCGAGACTCTCAACGTTCCCGCGAGTCCGTGATCAGATGGGCTTGATCGAGATCTGGTCTTCGAGACCCGTGACCGTCTCGATATCCCCGGCTCGCTTGCGCTCGCGCACTTCGAGGCGGCGCGAGAGAAGCGACAGCGCCAGGTTGAACACGACGAACATCGCACCCACCACGATGTAGACCTGCAGGATGGGGGCCGGAACGCCGGTGCCCCCGAAAGGACTCCCGCTGGTGTTGTTGACGATTGATCCGGCCGCGACGAGTTCCTGGATGGCGAGGATACTCACAAGGCTCGTGTCCTTGGTCAACGTGATGAGCTGTGACACGGTTGCCGGGACCATGCGCCTGAGCCCCTGGGGCAGGATCACGATCCGCATCGCCTTCCAGTAGGGGAGACCGAGAGCCGCCGCGGCCTCGCCTTGTCCCCGCTCGAGCGACTGGATGCCGGCGCGAAAGATCTCGGCGATGACTGCTGAGTTGTAGATAGTCAGTGCGATGATGCTGGCGATGACCTGCCCGCTGTTCCTGATCTGCGGCGGGAGGAAGCCCGGGGCGATGTCGACCCAGAACTCCTTGACCTCCTGAGGAAGAGCTAGGCCGAAATAGAGAAGAATCAGCAAGACCGGCAGGTTGCGCCAGACGTCGATCCAGATCCCCGTTGCCGCCGACATGACCTTGTTCTTTGAGATGCGAAGCAGCGCGATGACTAAGCCGAGGATCAACGATAGAGCCATCGTGATCAGCGCAAGGACGATGTTGTTCAAGAAGCGCTCGACCAGGAACATGAAGTTCCGCCCCGCGAAGACCCACTCCCAGTTGGCCGGATCGAAGAGGTAACCCATGCGTTACCTTCTGATCGCGAAGCGCTTCTCGAGCCTTCGCACGATAATCGTCGCCGGGATCGTGAGCAGCAGATATCCGACACCCGCCCAGAAGAAAGCTTCGTTGGTAGCGAACGTTCGACTGTTGACCACGCGCGCGACCTTGAGGATGTCGTCGAGGGCGATGATCGAGCCCGCCACGATGGCCGAGTTCTTGATCATTGCGATGATCAGGTTGCCGATCGGTGGAATGACCGTCCTGAAAGCCTGCGGAAGAATGACCTGACGCATCGTCTGGCCGTAGGTAAAGCCGAGGCTGAGCGACGCCTCGATCTGCCCCTTGCTTACCGCGCTGACGCCGGACCGTATCGCCTCGGCGATATATGCCGCGGTGTAGAGACCCAGCGCAGCGCTCGCCGCGGCCATGTCACCGAGACTTATGCCCCCCCGGCGGAGCCCCGCCGAGAAGATGATCGCAAGCACCAGCAGAGGAACGTTGCGGAAGGTCTCGACGTAGAAGGTTCCGATCCAGTTGAGGGGTTTCGCCGGTGCAATGCGCAGGGATGCAACCAGCGTCCCCACGACCATCGCGACCGCAAAGGAGATGCCGACCAATTGCAGAGTCACCAACAACCCCGACACGTAGGTGTCGAGGTTGTTGGTGATGATCGGGAGAAGACGATCCAACTAGTTTCGGCTCCTCAACCGGTTCGTCTTCTCAAATCGTTAGCAGGTCTCGTCGCAGGGGAAGAGCTCGTAGGCGTCTTCGAGCGTGACGCCCTCTGGGTGCTCCGCCTCCTCACCCGTGTACTGTCCGACCCACTCCTCGTAGAGCTCGTCCCAGGTGCCGTCTTCGAACGACTCCTCGACCGTCTCGCTCAGGAACTCGGCGGCCTCGGTCTCTCCCTCTGCCACGCCGACTCCGTAGGGCTCAGTGGTTAGCGGGTCACCGACGAGCTGAAGAGTGTCGTCCTGAATGACCATTCCGGTGAGGATGACGTCGTCGGTCGAGACGGCGTCGACGGAACCGTTCTGAATCTTCTCGAGGCATTCAGAGTACGCATCGACGAGGTCGAGCTCCGCGTCGGGGGCCTGCTCCGACAGCGTTCCCTCGTAGGTCGAGCCGAGCGCGGTGCAGACCGTCGTGCCCTGACCGAGATCGTCGATTCCGGCGATGTCCGAATCCTGAGGTACCAGGATCCGACCCTGCGCGACGTAGTACGGCCGGCTGAAGTCGATCTCGACGTCGCGGTCGGTGGTGATCGTCATGGTCGACAGAATCAGATCAGCAGTTCCGTCCGCTAGGAATGGAATGCGGTTGTCTGAGATGGCCTCGATGAACTCGACTTCAACCCCCAGCTTCTCCGCGATGTAGTTGCCCATATCGACGTCGAAGCCCTCCACCTCACCGCTCTGCGGGTTCTCGAAACCGAAGGGGGGAACGTCGAACTTGACGCCGATCGTGACGGACCCCTCCTCCTGCCACTCCGCCATTGGGGTGCCCTCTGGGGCCTCATAAGCTTCGGTGTCACCACCGGTATCGCCCTCGGTGTCGCCTCCTCCCTCATCGTCGTCGCCGCATGCAGCCGCGACCAAGGCCAGAACCATCATCAGGGCGATGATCCACAGCCGTTTATTGCCTCGCATATACCTCCCCCTTCCTGAACCGCTTTCTGACGGCTCTCTACCCGACATCTCCTAGTGGTGAATGATCTTGTCGACGAAATCCTTGGCCCGATCGCTTTTGGTGTGGTTGAAGAACTCATCGGGGGGCGCCTGCTCGACGATCTTGCCGTCATCGATGAAGACGACCTGATCACAAACCTCGCGGGCAAAACCCATTTCATGAGTCACGACAAGCATCGTCATGCCCCCTTTGGCGAGGTCCCGCATGACGTCGAGGACCTCACGGATCATCTCGGGGTCGAGCGCAGACGTGGGCTCGTCGAAGAGCATGAGCTTGGGCTCCATTGCCAGTGCGCGCGCGATCGCTACGCGCTGCTGCTGACCACCCGAGAGGTCGTTGGGAAGGGCGTTTGCTTTTTCCGGAATCCCGACCCGCTCGAGCAACTTCTCGGCTCGATTTCTGGCCTCTTCCTTGGAGACATCTTTGATCTCCACCGGTCCGAGGGTGATGTTGTCGAGCACTGTCTTGTGCGGAAACAGGTTGAAGGACTGAAACACCATTCCAATCTCGGCCCGCAGCTTGTAGATGCTCTTGCCCGCCGTCGATACCGATCTGCCATCGAAGGTGATCTCACCGGAGTCGATGGTCTCGAGGGCGTTCACGCAGCGGAGCATCGTGGACTTGCCCGAACCCGATGGACCCGCAATGACGATGGCCTCGCCGCGCCTAACCGTCAGGTCAATGCCGTCGAGGACCAGGTTGGTGCCAAAGCTCTTGCGGACGTCCTTGAGTTCGACCAGGTGTCCGTTGCCTGTCTCTTGTGCCCCCATGCCCTCTTTCCTCACGCATCGCCGGACCTGCGGTCCGGTTAGCCGGCGCGACTCATCCAGCCACCGGTTCTACGCGCACTCGGTACTGCCAGCCGACGGAACAACGCTCGCCGGTTCGGCGAAGTGTACCCGTTCTGCCTGTTGTAGCCGGGGTTTGGGGCCTTCGTGAGCCTAGAGATAACCCAATGATTGAAGCCTTTGTCGAATGGCTTCTATCTCGTCCGGGTTCAGCGGCTCGACGTCGTCATGAGCGGCCTTCACGGCGGCCGTGGCGCCACCCTCGCTGAGTTCCGGGAGGGGCTCTCCGCGTCGGTGGTGGGATACCAGGTCCCGAAGCACGTAGGTCGCGAACTCGGTCACCGAGTGAAAGCCGGAGTCCTCGATCACCTGCTGGAGTTGTTCGTATAGCGGCCTCGGAATTTTCAGTGTCACCTGGGGAGGATGGCCCTCTCGATTGGCCATTCCTAGCCGGCCAGCCCGGAGACGGCGATGATGGCAATCGGGGTGACGAACAGTGCGGCCGTGAAGCCCGCGAGCCGCGGGCGATTCTTGATCATCTGACGCTGGAAGCGCCAGATCACGCTGCGAACCTGCGGATAGAAGAAAGTCAGTAAAAGGACGCTGACAATCGAGGTGGCAACAATCTGAGCCAGAACGATGCGCACCGTGGCGGGGGAGTTCAAGGCGAAGGCCGCAAGCATGGTATCCCCGAGAGTAGTGATGTTGGCGCCCATGATGTACGGCAGGATGTGCTCGCGCTTCACATAGCCCTTCGCGACGAGAGGCACCAGAAGTGTCAGGGCAACCGAAACCGACATGGTCACCAACGCGACTAGGCACCCCAGCCCGAACATCGGCCACTTGCGCTTGAGCCAGGCCGTCCTGGGACCCTCCATGCTGGTGTCGTCCATCTGGGGCAGCACCGAATCGATCGCCTTGAACGACAGTAGGAGAACCCCGAGGCCCCCGAGGAAGAGGACGGCCGCCGGCCACGCTTCGATGTGGTCGATTAGCGGTCCGTAGACCACGTCAATCAGATCTGCGAACTGTGCAGGAAACTGAAGCTCCAGAGCGGCGAACGGTCCCCAGTTGAGCAGAAGCGCGCCGATGATCGCCGAGGGCACGTAGATGAGCGCGGTCGTGCAGAGCGCCATGACGGCGACCGAAAGAGGCTTCTTACGCCCTCCGTTCTTGCTTCTGTAAGCGTAGATTACGGCCGTCAACAGAACCACGAAGGCAGCGCCCAGGCGAGACCCGGTCAGCATCGAGAAGCCCTGCATCTCGGTGAACCGCTGGCTCCCGTCCGCGACCTGCTCGCCCGCTGCAACCAAGGTGAGGGAGGTCGCTGCCATCGGAGACCCGGACAGGACGAGCAGCGCTCCCAGCCAACCCAGACCGAGGGTCGATCCGGCGTTTCGAACCAGGAAGCCGCCGGCCTGCAGTATGTCGAGGCTTGCCGCCCCCACCCGCATCAGTTGGAGGGCGCCGACGAACAGGAACATGGCGAACAGCAGACGAACGGTCCAGCCCAGAACCCTGAGGACCCTCTGGGGGCGTGACTTCGTAGTCGTGAAGGGAACTGACGAGTCCGAAGAGGACTCGGAGGTGGAGCGGTCTGCCGTGGTCGGCTCGATTAGATTCATGGGTTGTAACTCTTATAGCACTCCTATAAGAGTGTCAAACCTATATTCGACGTAGATTCGCGGGGCCGACGCGGGACGAGCAGTAAGGAGCGAGGGACGGCCGATTGGCGTCGAAGCCAAAAATTCGCGACCACGGCTGGCGCGCTCCCCAAGCCGCCGCTATCGTTTGGCCCTTCTGTCGCCGGGGAGGGTCTCAGTGAAGGAATCGATATGGGCGCGCCGCGCAGTTCGCCTGAGGATCGTCCTGGTCGTTTGCCTGGTGACGTCTTCGCTGGCCGGCGCCGCCACCACCACCCCCGCAAAGACGATCCGGGTCCCCGAGACGCTCATGAGGAGCGTGACCTTCGACGGGGCACTCGGGCGAATCGCTCTGACCTTCCAACCCACTCACATCGGATTCACATGGGAGGGCAGCCACGACTCGCGGGTCTCCTATCGAACGATCGACGAATCGGGGCACGCGTCGAAATGGCGAGTCGCCCCAATGAACCACGATATGGAGACGCGAAGCACTCTCTATACAGCTCTGATCGCGGTCGCCCGGCCGGTAAGTGTCGAGTATCGCAAAGAGTTGGAGAAGGGAAAGAAAGCCGGCGGCGAGTGGATGGGCCCGATCACGATGGAATCCATCAACACCCTCGACGGTCCCAAGCGCGAGGTTGCTCTGACGAGCACAGCGCAGTCCGACCCCGCTGCCCCCCCAATCGTCACTCGCTCCGAGTGGGGGGCCGACGAGACGTTGAAGTCATCGACCGGGGGCTGCAAGAGGACCTTTCACCCCTTGCGACAGATCTTCGTTCATCACACGGCAGGTTCGAATTACGACCGCAACGGCGCCTCAACGATGCGCGCCATCTACGCCTACCATACGCAAAGCCGCGGCTGGTGCGACATTGGCTACAACTTCGTCATCGATTGGAACGGCACCATCTACGAGGGTCGCTGGCCGCGCAACTACGCGCATTGGGAGACGCACGACTCCGAGGACTACCGCAATCATGTTGTCACTGGAGCGCACGTGGGCGGATTCAACTCCGGCAGCGTCGGGATCAGCCTAATGGGCAACTTCATGAGGATCGGGCCACCCGCGGCGATGAAGACCTCACTGAAAGCGATGCTCGCGTGGGAGGCCGACCGGCACGGCTTGAACCCGACCGGAACCCACACCTTCAACGGCCGCAGAATGCGAGTGATCGCTGGACATCGCGATGCGGGTCAAACGGCTTGTCCGGGGAACAAGCTTTATGCCCAGCTTCCCAAGCTCAGACGCAAGGCCAAGGCGAGGATCGGCGACGGACGCAGAGCCACAAGGCTCACCCTCGACACGTCTGAAGCGCTCGTACCGTACGGACGCTCTGTTAAGGCGTTAGGAACCCTTGTCGATGCGTCGGGAAAATCGCTCGCGAATCGACCGGTGACTCTCCACCGCAAGTACGCGGGGGGCCGGTGGAAGCAGCACTCCGCGCTCACGACGGGGTCGAAAGGTCGCTTCGCAACGATGCTGACTCCGCACAAGAAGGTCTCTATCGCAGCGTCTTTCTCGACCCGCCCGAGTTATTGGGGTTCAAACAGCCGATTCGCTCAGGTGAGAGTGAAGCACCTAGTAACCGTTGCGCCGACCGACCGGAACCCAGACTCAGCCGGGCTGTACCACTACGCGACCACAGAGAAGCGTGCCGTCATTGGAGGACGGGTTCGCCCTTCGCACGTGGGCAAGTCCGTGCGTGTCCGCCTGTTCAGGCGCTCGCCCAAGGGCAGCGGTTATAACGAGGTTGCCGAGAGGTGGCCCACCCTCGACGGCAACGGCCGTTTCGTGCACTCGTTCTTCTTGCCTAACCGTAAGAGCGACACGCGCTACAGGGTTGCCGCCAAGTTGCCCGAGGATGGAGCCCACGAGGGGGGCTTCAGTGGGTCGAAGTACCTAGTCGTCGACTAGACAACCCCTACCACTTCAGCATTTTGGCATTCGCAGTGTCGTACCGGGGTTCCTCGTTGCCTGGAACACGACCGTGACCCAAAGGTAGCCATGAGCTTTCTTCGTTGCCACTCCGACGTACTTGAACTGCCGGGTGAGAATGTTTCTCTTGTGCGGAGCGGACCGCATGAACGTGGTGTGTAGAGAGCCGACCGTACCCCCGCGGCCGACGTTCTCGCCGAGCATCGTCCAGTTCGTCACGCGCCGGCCGAGATTGGGCGTGTGGTGCAGAAGGTGCTTCCTGATCATGGTCTTCGTCTGCTTCATCGCCACTTTGGAGAGTTCAGGGTCGCGCCTCAGTCGTCCCACGTCGTGCCGCTCGCGCGCCGCGTTGATCTTCTTCGCAAACGCCCGTTCTTTGGCGGAGTAGGACCAGCAGGTCGCGCCGGTTGCAGTAGTAGCGGGGATCAGTGCCGCGAGAACGATGCTCGCAATAGAAATGGAGAACAACCTGCGCACTCGGGCTCACATCCTCACTTGGGTCCTTGTCTTCACCTCCGAAATCGGCAGTGAAGACACGAGTCTTTAGGTGGCTGCCGCAAGTGCGCATTAAGTCCGTTTCTGAATTCAAGGACGGCACCAAGGAGAGGATTGGGAGTCGATCAGGCCGATGTGACAAGGATGGTTCAGCTTGGGCCGAAGGTAGCGGTGAAGTTCTCCCAGAGCGGTTGCGACTCGTCCCAGTTGTCTTCGTCGGTGACGAAGTTGAGTGCAAAGCCGTATTCACCATCGCCCGTCACGAACCCGAGGTTGTAGGCGTGGAGTTGGGTGTCTCCCTCGGACCAGCTGTACTCCCATAGCGCGGCGGTCGGCGAGTCCTGAAAGTCGACAGACTCGAGACCGAGTTCCTGATAGTTCGCGTGCGAGGATGCGAAGGACGACGCCTGGGTTTCCCATGCGGCAAGAGCGTCGTCGCCGGGTTGGTCGGTCCATTCGACACGAAGGTAGTCGCCTGTCTCGGGATCGACGAGGTCGATCCGGGCCTCCGCCTGGGGTCGCTCCTGCCAGCCCTCCGGGACCTCAACTCCGTAGCCGGTATCGCCCGCCGCGAAGGTCTCCGTGGGTCCGATGTCAGGCTCCTCATCGGCGCCGCCGCCACGGCCGCGGTCTTGACCTCCGTTGTCTTCGGCCCGAGGGGGAGGCCCCTGCGGGCCGTCGTCCTGAAGGCCCCAGAAGATCAGTCCGCCGGCCAGGAGGAGCACGGCCACTCCGAGCGCAATCAGAGCGCCTCGACCGCGCCGGTCGGGTACCTCGTGCGGCGCGGGCTCGGGCTCGGGGGGCGGGGCCGGTAGCGGAGTGGCTGTTAGAGGCGCGGCTTCGTCCCCTCCCTCCACCTCCCTCTCGACCGGTGGCGGTGTAAAGACCTCTGTGGACACATCGGCCTGGCGTCCCTCGGCAACGTCGACGAGCATGGGACGAAGCGCCTGCGGGTCGGGCCGATCCTCGGATTCCTTGCTCATGAGTGCGGCGATGACGGGGCCCAGTGCCCCGGCCCCCTGAGGAGTCGGGGCGTCGTCGTGCACAACGGCCGTAAGCGTTGGGATGGGCTGGCCCCTGTCGAACGGCGGCACGCCCTCCGTCGCGAAGTAGAGGGTCGCTCCGAGAGACCACAGATCCGTGGCTGACCCCGTCGGCTGACCGGTTGCCTGTTCTGGCGCCATGAAAGAGGGGGAGCCCATGATCATCCCGGTCGTCGTGATCTTGGGATCGCCCTTGAGCGACGCAATGCCGAAGTCCGCAAGCTTCGCCCGTCCGCCGGGAGGGCACATCACGTTTCCGGGCTTCACATCCCGGTGAATGATGCCCTTGGCGTGAGCCGCCTCGAGCGCGTCCAGGACGTCCAGGCCGATCCGTGCGGCCTGGCGGTAGTTGAGCGGCCCGCTCTCGCGTACGGTTTCGGCCAGAGTGGGCGCCCCGACGAGCTCCATGACGATGTAGGTCCCGTCGTCCTCGATCACATCGAAGATGGTGACGACGTTCGGATGACTGAGCTGCGCCGCGGCGCGCGCTTCCCGCGTCGCGCGAGCCTTGATCGCGTCCCGCTCGGCCGGTGGGATCGAGGGCGGCAGCTTCACTTCCTTGATAGCGACTCGGCGCTTCAGCAGCGTGTCATCGGCCGCCCACACAGTGCCCATTCCGCCCCTTCCAAGGGGCTCCGTTAGGGAGTAGCGACCGGAGACCTGGCGCGCGCTCACATCTTCTTTGGACATCTGACCCTCGTTACCCAGCTATTGGGGGCGTTACTCCACCGCCTGCGGGTCTAGGCTTCGGCGAAGCTGCGCTGCGCCTCGCCGAGCGAAAGGCTCGGCATCCGCCCTACGGGCGGGCAATTTCGCCGAAGAGGTTTCGCATTCGGTGAAGTATGGCTCGGGGCACTTCCTTGGCTTGCCCGGCCGACAGCTTAGACCCCCATTGCGAGCGGACGTAAAAGACATCCACGACGCGGTCGCCCAGAGTGTCGATCTTGGCCACGTGAATATCGAGATCCAGGTCGGCCAGTCCCGCCGTAATGGCGTAGAGCAAACCGAGCTCGTTCGGCCCCCTCACCTCCACGACCGTCGATGCGTTCGATGCATCGTGAAGGATCCGGATGTCCGCCCCCACCTCGTTACCGGATCTGTAGTCGGTGACCTTCGAGCGCATGCGCGCATCGACGGCAAGATGACCCGAGAAGGCGGCTTCGAGGTCCTTAAGACACCTCTCTGCTGCGGTTGCGCCTGGCGTGACGACCGCCACACGAGTCAGAGCGAGCCCCTCAGTCGTCGTGTAAGCGTTGGCTCCGAGAACGTCGATCCGGTTGAGAGCGAGGACGCCGGCCATGCGCGCGAGTGTTCCCGGGCGATCCGATACGCAAACCGTGAGGATGCTCTGCTCGGGCTCGGGCCCAACTGCAAGTCGACTGTGCATGTGCCCGGGCTTGACCCCGGTAGCAAGCAGCCTGATCTCATCCGCCATGTCCGTCACCGGTGTCGATGTCACATATGAGGGCGGGAGTGACGCGAGGACGCGCTGAGATCGCCCCGCGAGCGCGGGTTCGAAGGCTTCGACTCTGCGCGCGGCTTCAGCCACGCCTCGGTCGAGCGGAATCTCACCGGTCTCGAGCGCCACGAGGGCGCGGTTCACGAGATCCGCGAGGAGCGATGCTTTCCACTCGCTCCAGGCGTGAGGGCCGGTTGCGCGTCCGTCGGCGATGGCCAGGAGGTAGAGCTGTCTGAGTCGGCGCGCATCTCCGACTTTCGCAACGACGGTCTTGATTACCGATCCGTCATCTAGGTCGCGCCTTGTGGCAGTGCCCGGCAGAAGCAAGTGGTGTCTGACGAGATCGACGACCTCTTGGACCTGGACCTCGCCCATCCCCATCCTGCGAGCGACATCGGCGGCGATGGATGCACCTGCGACGCTGTGGTCGTGCCCCGTGCCCTTTCCGATGTCGTGCAACAGCGTTCCTAGGTAGAGCGTCGACAGGTCGCCGATGACGTGCGCGTGATTGGAAGGGACCGGTTCCGCAAGACACGTAGTTAGTGCTCCGACGGCGGCGAAGGAATGTCCGTCAACCGTATAGCGATGGTAGGGGTCGTGCTGCGGACGGCCACGAATCCGCGACCACTCGGGCATCAGGGCGTTCCAGGCGCGGAGGTGTTCCAGAAGCTCGAGGGAACCGGGCCCGTAAGGCCCGCAGAGAATCTCGAAGAAGGCCGACCTCTGGTCCTCGGTCCACGCCGTTGGTTCTGCGCGTTCGAACGCGTGCGCCATCTTGTGGAGTGCATCGAGCGCGAGTCGGTGGCCCGTTGCTGCATGAGCCGCGAGAAGCTTGAGTGAGGTGGTGACATCCACGGCGTCACCGACGAAGCGCAACGTGCTGTCCTCGAGCCGCACCGTCGAGGTGATGACCGCGCTACGCCCCGACCGCCGAGGTCCCCCAAGAGTTCTCTGCGACAAGTCCTCCATCGCAAGGGTGAGGGTGTATTCGATGTCTCTGGCGGCGGCGTGCACGCCGGTCATCATGGCGTCCGCGTCACCGCCGGAATCGAACCCCAGGCGGCGAGCAACCTCTGGTTGAAGTTCGATGTGCAGCTTGTCGGACTTCCGGCGAAGCGTCGCGTGAAGGCCCTCGCGCGCCGCGAGGAGAACTCCCGATTGGCGCTCGAGGCGGGGGCTCAGGTCATGGGAGCCGGCTACCGCCTCCATCCAACCCAGGGCATGAACGTCGCGCAGCCCGCCGACATCCTCCTTCAGATCTGGAGCCAGAGCCCAGCCGGCTCGCTCGGCCTCCCGATGACGAAGCCGAGTGGCATCCATCAGGCGTCTCAGGAGCGAACGTTTCTTACGTGCCAGCCACCGGTCGCGACGTCCCGAAAAGTCCTCGAACACATCGACGTTTCCAGCAATCAGTCTCGTGGTGAGAATCGAAGTGGCGACCGGAAGGTCCTTGGACGCGAAGTCGACGGCCTGGCTCGGCGAACGGAGTGCGTGACCGACCTCCCACCCCGCGTCCCACAAGGCATAGGTGAAGGCGCGCAGACGCTGCCGGTCCAGATCCGCCTCGCCTCTGGCAGAGAGAATCAGAAGATCTATGTCGGAGTAGGGAGACAGATGCCCTCGTCCGTATCCTCCGACCGCGACGATTGCAACCGAATCGTGCACCGCGATCGTGTCCTCAGCGAGCGCCCGCAGCGCGCGGTCCATGTCGGCCGCGCGCTGCCGCGCTGCACTGCCGCCCTGGCTCGTGGGGGCCGGCCGAGCGACGCGCAGGTCAGAGAGCGTCTGCGCCGCGATCTCCGGTTCGAATCCTTGTCACCTGCTCGACGGGACTGACCCACACCTTCCCGTCGCCGATCGAGCCCGTGCGAGCCGCCTCGACGATGGCCTTGACGACCTGCTCGGTGTGATCGTCCGCGACCACCACTTCGATGCGAGTCTTCGGAACGAAATCGACCGTGTACTCGGCTCCTCGGTAGACCTCCGTGTGGCCCTTCTGACGCCCGTGGCCTCGCACCTCGGTGACCGTCATGCCGGTGATGCCGACGTCGGCCAGCGCCTCCTTCACCTCGTCGAGCTTGAACGGCTTGACCACTGCGACGACGACTTTCATCAGGCCTCACCTCCCTGAGGGACGCGCGCCACCGCGGGCGACGAGCTCACTCCCGCGGGTTCCGCGACGGAGACGCTTCCGCCACCCTCCACGAGCGCGTAGCCCACCTCCGCGTGCTGCGCGAGGTCGACGCCGCCAAGCTCTTCCTCGTCCGTGACTCTCAGACCAACGGTCGCCTGCACGAACTTGAGGATCAGCAGGCTTACGACGAGCGAGAAGACAATGGTCGCGGCGACGGCGAGAGCCTGTGTGCCGAGGAGCTCGAACCCTCCGCCGAACAGCAGACCGTCCACTCCTGCAGAGTTGATCGCCGTGTCCGCGAAGACTCCCGTCAGAAGTGCGCCGATCATTCCGCCCACCAGGTGCACACCAACGACGTCCAACGAGTCGTCGTAGCTGAAGCGGAACTTCAGACTCACGGCCCAGGAGCACACCACCCCTGCGATAAGCCCGATCGCGATCGCGGAGAGGGGGCCCACGAAGCCGGCAGCGGGCGTGATTGCGACCAGTCCGGCGACCGCGCCGGAGGCGACACCCAGTGTCGTCGGGCGTTTGGCTCGCCGCGTCTCGAGGAGAGCCCAACCACAGGCACCCGCCGCCGCACCCAGGTTGGTCGCGAGGAACGCCGAGGCGGCTAGCCCGTTCGCTCCGAGTGCGCTTCCCGCATTGAAGCCGAACCATCCGAACCACAGGATGCCGGTTCCCAGCATTGTCATCGTGAGGTTGTGGGGGACCATCGCCTCCTTGCGCCAGCCCCTCCGCTTGCCGACGATGATGGCCGCCGCCAGCGCAGCGATGCCCGCGTTGATGTGCACGACCGTTCCACCCGCGAAGTCGAGCGCGCCGAGTTCCCTGATCCAGCCGCCGGGGGCCCAGACCCAGTGCGCGACGGGCGCGTACACGATGAGCAGCCACAGGGCGCTGAACAACACATAGCCCGAGAACTTCATGCGCTCCGCGAAAGCTCCAGTGATAAGTGCGGGAGTGATGATGGCGAACATCATTTGGAAGAGCGCAAACAAAACGTGAGGAATCGTGGCGGCCAGGTCGGCGTTCGGTTCTTGCCCGACCCCCGCGAATCCGAGGAAGTCCAACCCGCCGATCAGCCCACCCTTATCGGGTCCGAAGGCCAGCGTGTAGCCCACAACGACCCACAGAACCGAGACGAGCCCCAGGGCGAACATCGAGTGCATGACCGTGCTGAGTACGTTCTTGGCTCGCACCATTCCCCCGTAGAACAGGGCCAGTCCAGGGGTCATGAACATGACGAGTGCCGAAGAAACGAGGACGAAGGCGGTATCGCCCGTATCCATGCGCCAGCTCCCTTCTTGATCGCGTCTACGCGACCGAATCGAATCGGCTGGTCGTGCCACGTTGCATGACCGACGAGTGAACTGACGACAGGCTGAGGCCACTCTGTTTCAGGTGTGTTTCAGCGCAGTTTCCCACCAGTTAAAACTCATCTATAGGTGTGAGGCCGCGGGCTCGTCCAGCAGGAAGGTTGCGTCGGGGTGATCCGCCAGCAGTCGCACCGGGCAACTCAGCGGATCGTCGCTGGACTTGATTGCCCTTTCGACTGCCTTGGCCTTCGATTCACCGGTCACGATCAGCAGGATCGTACGCGCCGACTCGATTGCTGGGGCAGTCATCGTCAGTCCCTTTAGGCCGTCGGGACGGTCGACCGGGAGACACAGCGCATCCGGGTTGATGAGCGCGGCGGAGTTGGGCCACAGTGCAGCGATGTGGTTGTCGCTTCCCATCCCGAGAACCAGGAGATCGAAGCCTCGGTCGACGGCCGGGGCGAGCTCGTCGTTGTAGTCCCTCGCGGCCTCGATCGGGGAGTCTTCGCCTCGCATTCGATGCACCCGGCCGGCCCGGCTTCTAGCGAGCAACAAGCGCTCGGCGAGGGCGAAGTTGCTCGCCTCGTGGTCCGGCGGGACGCATCGCTCGTCCGAGAAATAAACGTCGACGTTCGATAGATCGAGGTTCAACTCCGGGTATGCCCTCTCGGCTGTGCCCCCACCCGTGAGGACGAGTGAGCCCTCGGTGGGCGTGCGCGCCGCGATCCGATGCGCGGCTTCGACCGGATAGTCGCCGGACGGCCAGACCTCGACGTTGAAGCTCATCTCGACCAAACCTCGTCGAGGAAATCCGCGAGGGCGTCCGACAGATGATTGGGAGGGAGGCGCAATTCGAAGAAGTTGCGTGCCTCCACCAGTCGCGAGTTGGGCAGCTCGCGAGCAAGCGCCTCCGCGTCCGACAGAGGATGGAGGATGTCCCTTCGATGTCCGATCACGAGGGCGGGAACATTCATCTTCTCTCTGTCGCTGGGGTGCGGGGCGATCCGACCGGTCAGGATTCCATGTACTACGGCGGCCGAGGGAGCGGGATCGCGGCTCAACAGCTCGCGCATGACGTTCGGGTAGAGGCCCGGCAGATCAGGGATCCGGGCAATGTGTTGACCGAACCAGCGCATGAGCGGTGCGGCCTCCGCATAGGCGATGGTGAGCGGAACGAAAATCGAAGCGGCGGCGATGACCGCTCGCTCGAGCACCGGCATCTCGATGAAGATGCCTCGCACCCGATCCGGAGCGTGACCCGTGATTTCTAGAGTCACGTTGGCACCAAGTGACGTACCGCCGACGACCGCCTCCGGGATGTCGAGATGGTCCATGAGGCCGAGGGCCTGGCGGGCGAAGAGCTCCATGTTGTAGTGGCGCGAGTGGGTCGGTTGGTCGCTCTCGCCGTGGCCCAGAAAGTCCATGAGAATCACGCGGTTCCCGCGTTCAGCCAGTACGTCGGCTAGGTAGTGGTTGTGCTTACTCGAGAACAACAATCCGTGCAGCAAGAGGATGGGTCTGTCTCGCGCGCCTTTTCTCCAGCCTCGTTGCTCGTAAGAGATCGAGAAGCCGTCATAGGTGAAATGCGCCATGGCCGGACACTCTACTCGTGGGTCAGTTGGACGGCGAGGTCTCGATGAGCTCTCTCTTGAGGATCTTGCCGGTCGCGTTGCGCGGCAACTCGTCGAGGATGTGTACCTGTTTCGGCACTTTGTAGGACGCGAGCTCCTTCTTGCAGGCGTCGGTGACGTCGCCTACCGTGACAGTCCCCGCGACGAAGGCGGCGAGGATCTGCCCGTATTCGTCGTCAGCAACTCCCACTACCGCGACCTCTTCGACACCGTCGAGATCCTCGATGACCTGCTCGACTTCGACCGGATAGACGTTCTCACCGCCGACCACGACCATGTCGTCTGCTCTGCCGTCGATATAGAGGAATCCGTCATTGTCGAGGTGGCCGAGGTCCCCGATGGACATCCATCCCCCACTGGTGCTCTTGGCGGACTCGCCCGAGATGTAGCCCTCGAACATCACCTTGCTGCGGAGGTAGATCTCTCCGGTCTCACCCGAGGGTTGCGGGATGTCGTCAGCATCCACCACGTTCACTTCGATGCCCGGCACCGGCCGACCCACTGTGTGCTCGTCCTTGAGCATGTCCTCCGGGGTCGCGATGGCCACCCACCCCGCCTCGGTGGAGCCGTAGAGGTCGTAGAGCACAGAGCCGAACAGTTCGGTTGCACCGCGGCGGACGTCGTTGCTTAGAACGGATCCGCTAGCCATGACGATGCGGAGACTCGACAGATCGTGTTTCGATTTCACTTCACCCGGGAGAGAAAGAATGCGGCGAACCATCACGGGCACGAACGACGCTGCCGTGCATCGGTGCTTCTCGATGAGCTCGAGCGAAGCTTCCGGATCGAATTTGTCGGGCAGCACGAGAGTCGCCCCCAGAGCGGTGGCGAAGGTGAAGGTCGCGAGCCCGAAGGAATGAAACAGGGGTGCGGGACAGTAGACGACGTCGTCTCTGCGATACGGCACGACCCGGAGCAGGTTGGCGAGCGCACCAAGACCGGATGCTGCCGCGTCACGTGACGCGGCCTTGGGCGTGCCCGTTGTTCCCGAGGTCTGGATGACCACCTTCGCGGTTCCCCTGCGCCTGACGAACGGCGACGGCGGCCGGGTGCCATGTTCCGCTATCAGGTCCTCGTAGCGAGCCGACTCAGGGACCTGCCCATCCTGGGATCCCACGGCAATCAGAGGGATGCTGTCCGGCGCACACTGCTTCACGATGGCTGAATGAGCGGTGTCGTAGAAGAGCACGACCGGACGTGAGTTCCGAATCGTCGCCTCGAGCTCGGTCGGTTTCGCCCATGTGTTGAGGGGGCACGCCACGACTCCGAGTCGTTGGGCGGCCAGCGCCACCTCGACCATCTCGCGTCCGTTCCGCAGCAAGAGGGCGACGTGGTCGCCGGGCTCGACGCCCACCGAATCCAGAGCACGGACGACACGATTGACTCGTTTGTTGAGGTCTGCCCACGAGATGCTCCCGTCCCGGTCGTGGATGGCGGGCTTGTCGCCAAGGATGACCGAGTTCATGTGGCACAGGATGGCCAGGGATGGGCCCCGTCCGATTAGCCAGGGCAGCGCTGCTCCAACCGCCAACGGGCTCTTGACCCCTAGCGCGCCGGCGTTGCGCAGTTGCCTCAGCGTGTTCGGGTGCAGAATCTCGACGATCTGCCCCAGACCTCCCAAGGGTGTCCCCATCCCTCAGCCCTTTCTTCTGTGATCCGCCCGAGGCCAATCAGTGTGGAAGCTGCTTCGAGAGCTCTTCGAGCTCCGTCGCCAGGACGCTCGCCTCGTCGGTGTTGGTTCCACCGCCCAGGGCGGCCCTCAGCTTTGCCGCGGTGTCCTCGATGCGCTTGGCGATCTCGGCTTGTCGTTGCAGCTTCTTGGTCTTGTTGTGAAGCTCGGTGAAGACGCCGACCTTGGTTCTCAATGCCCAGGGATCGAAGGGCTTGAAGAGATAGTCGACGGCCCCGGCCGAGTACCCGCGCAGGGCATGATGAGGCTCTTGACTGATCGCGGTGATGAAGATGATCGGGATGTCCTTTGTCTTCGGCCGCTCCTTGATCTGAAGGGCGGTCTCAAAGCCGTCCATCCCCGGCATCTGAACGTCGAGCAGGATGAGGGCGAACTCGTGATCGAGCAGGTGCTTGAGAGCCTCCTCGCCGGACTCGGCGGTGACGAGGTTCTGGTTAAGGGGGGCCAGGACCGCCTCGAGCGCAAGCAGATTCTCTGGTCTGTCGTCGACCAGAAGGATGCTGCACTTTGGCTCCGAGTTCACGTCTGCTCGTCCCTCTCTGTGGATCTTCATTTGCAAATCTCGACAAGAAACGGCGCGATCTTTCGTAATGGCAGGACCTTCGCGCCCTTGACCGCGGCCATCGCGGCCGAGGGCATTTCGGGTCGTGCCGCGGTGGCCGGATCCTGCACCACAGTCACTCCGCCCTCGTCCCTGATGCGCTTAAGTCCAGCCGACCCGTCCGTATTCGCGCCAGTAAGTATTACCCCGACGAGCCGGTCGGCGTACGCGTCGGCGGCGGACTCGAAGGCGACATCGATCGAGGGACGGCTGTGGTGCACGAACTCGTCGGTCGAAAGGGCCAAGCTCCCGGGCTCTACCAGAAGGTGATAGTCGGGTGGGGCGATGTAGACATGACCGGCTTCGATCGCGTCCTTGTCGGATGCCTCGGAGATGACCAGGGAGGAGTGGCACTGGAGCATTCGCACCATCACATCCGACGAGTCGGTCGAGCGGTGCTGTGCGACGACGATTGGCGTCGGGAAGTCGTCGGGCAGTCCTCCGAGCAGCCACTTCAGGGCCTGCAGGCCCCCCCATGACGCCCCAACGACCACGAGATCGAACGAGGGCTTTACCTCAGGGGGCATCAACGAACCCGTTTGTAGAGCTTCTCGTTCAGATCGATCTCTTCGTAGGCCGCTGCGTGACGTGTGAACTTGATTGACTCTTTGCGACCGAGCGCCAAAAAGCCGGACATCCCCAAACTCGAATAGAAGAGACTGTGGACGCGCTCCTGCAGCGACCGATCGAAATAGATCATCACGTTGCGACAGATGATCATCTGGAACTCGTTGAAGGAGCGATCCGAGGCAAGGTTGTGTTGAGCGAAGATGATGTTCTCCGTCAACGATTCGTTGAACCTGGCTCCCTTTCCGTTGGCCGTGTAGTACTCGCTGAACGCGGTCTGACCGCCCGCGGCAATGTAGTTCTCTGTGTAATCTCGCATCTTATCGAGGGGGAACACTCCCTGCTTGGCGAGGTCGAGCACGGTCTCGTTGATATCGGTGGCGTAGATCTTCGTCTTGTCGATTAGCCCTTCCTCCCGTAGCAGGATCGCAAGTGAGTAGGTCTCCTCACCCGTCGAACATCCCGCATTCCATATCCGGATGAAGGGATAGGTTCGCAACAAAGGAATGATCTTCTGCCGGATGGCCGTGTAGAACTCTGGATCGCGAAACATCGACGTAACGTTGATCGACAGATCCTCGAGGAGACGATTCATGGTGTTCTGATCGTGAAGGACGCGCTCCTGGAGTCCCGAGATGGATTCGAGGCCCTCCGCGTACACACGTCGCCACAGACGCCTCTTAATCGAACCGCGGGCGTAGTCCCGGAAATCGAATCCGTACTGCTGATAAATGCCTTCTAGCAGAAGGTCGATCTCGAGAACCTCGAGATCGTTTCGTTTAACCGGTTCGAACCCGCTTGGTCCTAGCAGCGCCGACCTCTCTATTCGTAGAGCCACACTCGCATCAAGGAGAGCAATTGATCCATGTCGACCGGCTTCTTGATGTAGTCGCTCGCCCCTGCCGTGATCGACTTCTCGCGGTCACCCTTCATGGCTTTTGCGGTGAGGGCGATGATCGGAAGTGACTCGTGCTCGGGCATCAGACGGATGGCACGCATCGTTTCGTACCCGTCCATCTCCGGCATCATGATGTCCATCAGGATGAGGTCGGCATCCGGGTTCTTCTTGAGGGTTTCGATGCCCTCCAGGCCGTTTTCGGCAAACGCCACGGTCATCCCGCGGCTCTCGAGGGCACTCGTAAGCGCAAAGACGTTGCGCACGTCGTCGTCGACTACGAGGACCTTCTTGTCCTGGAACACGACGTCGGCGCTGTGGAGTTGTTCCATCATGCGACGCTGCTCGGCAGGCATGCGAGCTTCGACTCGATGGAGAAACAACGAGGTTTCGTCGAGCAAGCGCTCGGGAGAGCTGACATCTTTGACGATGATGGACTGCGCGTACTTGCGAAGCCTCGTTTCCTCGCGTCGGGTTAGGTCCTTTCCGGTGTAGATGATCACCGGGAGGTCCTGGAACCGGTCCTCCTTCTTGATCTTCTCGAGGAGATCGAAGCCGGTGGTATCCGGAAGCTTCAGGTCGAGGACCATGCAGTCGATCGGTCTCTTTTCAAGCTCCTCGAGGGCCTTTTCACTAGAGCCAACGGCAACCACATTGACCTCGGTTTCCTCTGCTCCGATGAGCTCGACCATGCTCTTGCGCTCGGTTGCATCGTCTTCGACGATCAGCAATGTGCGAGCCGCACGCTCGATGAAGTTCGTCATCCCGGCGATCTCCTGTGCCAGGTCGTTCTTCTTCACCGGCTTCTTGAGATATCCGTACGCGCCCGCCTTGAGTGCTTCCTGACGTTGGTTCTCGTCGGAGATCATCAACACCGGAATGTGCCGGGTGTTCGAGTCCCGCTTGAGGTGTTGGAGCACGGTGAGACCGCCGGTCACGGGCAACACGGTGTCCAGCATGATGGTGTCCGGGCGGATCTCTCGGGCCAACGCCGCACCCGTCTCACCGCGCGTTGTCAGGATCACCTTGTAGCCCGCGGCCCGGCCCGCCTCCAGAGCCTGCTTGGCGAACTTGGTGTCGCTCTGGATGACAATCATCGTGCGGTCCCCGGGGGCGATCTTCGATCTGTCGTCATCCACCCCGGCCGCGACCATGTCGGGGTCCGGCTCGGCTAGGACCTCGGGAACGAGATCATCGACCGGTGCCACCGCGGGCCCGGGCGCTGCCGGAACGGGCGCGGCTATCGCACCCTTGGGTGTGTCGACCACTACGACGTCGGTAGTTGCTCTCGTCTCTTGGGAGATCCTCTCGTAATGCTGGGGGAGGAACAACGTGAAGGCGCTGCCCTCGCCCTCCACGGACTCGGCGCGGATCTCACCGCCCAGCAGGACCGCGATCTCGCGACTGATAGATAGACCGAGCCCCGTGCCCCCGAACTTGCGGCTGGTGGTCCCGTCCGCCTGCTGGAAGGCCTCGAAGATGAGACGCAGTTGGTCGGTCGGCACACCTATCCCGGTGTCCGTTACCGAAAGGGCGATGACCCGCTCCGCTCGATTGAGCGCCTCGTTCACGAACGGCTGATGCGTTGGCGCCGCGTGCAAGGCCAACTTCACCTCGCCGTCATCCGTGAACTTGATGGCGTTCGACAGCAGATTCTTGATCACCTGCTGCAATCTCTGCTGGTCGGTGAAGATGGTCGTGGGCATGTCCTCGCCGACATCGACGATGAAGTTCAGACCCTTCTCC
The DNA here is from genome assembly GCA_050693895.1 of Actinomycetota bacterium. Lineage (GTDB taxonomy): Bacteria > Actinomycetota > CADDZG01 > CADDZG01 > WHSQ01 > WHSV01. The sequence continues at coordinate 50,356 of JBOGWS010000115.1, forward strand.
TGAGCCATCGGATTGAACGCCTGCTCGACGTATTCCTTGATCTCGCCGAGATTGATATCGATCGGGTGGACGTCCATCTTTCCGGCCTCGATCTTTGAAAGGTCGAGGATGTCGCTGATGAGTGCCAACAGGTCGGATCCGGCCGTGTGGATCGTCCGGGCGAACTCAACCTGCTTGTCCGACAGATTGTCCTCGGAGTTGTCGGCAAGCAGTTTGGCAAGGATCAGCAGGCTGTTGAGCGGAGTTCTGAGCTCGTGGCTCATGTTCGCGAGGAACTCGCTCTTGTACTTGCTCGAAAGAGCCAGCTGCTGGGCCTTTTCCTCGAGAGAGGACCGAGCCTGTTCGATCTCGCGGTTCTTGATTTCGATGTTTCGGTTCTGATCGGCGAGTTGCGCTGCTTTCTCCTGCAGCTCCTCGTTCGTCTGCTGCAACTCCTCCTGTTGAGTTTGAAGCAGTTCCTCGGACGCCTTCAGAGACTGCGCCTGTGCCTCGAGCTCGGAGTTCGAACGCTTCAATTCCTCCTGCTGGCTCTGGAGCTCTTCCGACTGACTCTGCAGTTCCTCGGTCAGCCGTTGCGACTGGAGCAGTAGTTCCTCGGTGCGCATGTTGGCGATGATCGAGTTGATGACGACGCCGATCACCTCGATCAGTTGCTCGAGGAACTGCTGGTCGATCTCACTGAAAGGTTTGATCGAACCGAGTTCGATGACCCCGAGCACACCGTCCTCGAACAGAACCGGAATGACGATGATGTTGACCGGCGCCACCTGGCCCAGTCCCGAAGAGACCTTGATGTAGTCGGATGGGGCCTCGGTGATGAGGATCGGCTTCTTTTCCAGTGCACACTGTCCGACGAGGCCCTCACCGAACTTGAACCGGTTGGCAACCGACTTTCTCGCCTTGTAGCCGTAGCTCGCGATGAGCTTTAGGACCGGCTCCTTCTCCTCGATCGTATCGGTGAGGAAGAAGGCTCCGTGCTGCGCCGTGACCGTGGGCGTCAGCTCGGACATGATCAGCTGCGATACCAACTGCAAATTGCGCTGACCTTGCATCAACCGCTGGATGTTCGCAAGGTTGGTCTTGAGCCAGTCCTGTTCCTGGTTGACGCGCGTGGTCTCGCGCAGCGTGTCGGTCATCTTGTTGATCGTGTCTGCCAGGGCATTGACCTCACCCTTGGCATCGACATCGATCCGACGCGTGAGGTCGCCCTCGGTCACAGCCTTCGAGACCTCGGCGATAGCACGTACCTGCGTGGTGAGGTTTCCGGCGAGTTGGTTGACGTTCTCGGTCAGGTCTTTCCACGTTCCAGAAACGCCCTCGACGCGCGCCTGACCCCCGAGCTTGCCCTCCGTACCAACCTCGCGCGCCACGCGGGTCACCTCATCGGCGAACGAACTGAGCTGATCGACCATCGTGTTGATCGTTCGCTTTAGCTCGAGCATCTCGCCCTTGACGTTCACCGTGATCACTTGCGTGAGGTCGCCGTTCGCAACCGCCGTAGTGACCTGTGCGATATCGCGCACCTGAGCGGTCAGGTTCGACCCCATGCCGTTCACGGAGTCCGTGAGGTCCTTCCAGGTTCCAGCGACACCCTTTACCTGAGCCTCGCCCCCGAGCTTTCCCTCCGTGCCGACCTCCCGGGCTACACGCGTGACCTCGTCGGCGAACGAGCTGAGCTGATCGACCATCGTGTTCAACGTCTGCTTGAGCTCGAGAATCTCGCCCTTTGCGTCCACGGTGATCTTCTGGCTGAGATCGCCTCGAGCCACCGCCGTGGCAACCTGCGCGATGTTGCGGACCTGGCCCGTGAGGTTCGAGGCCATGAAGTTCACGTTCTGCGTGAGGTCCTTCCAGGTTCCAGACACTCCGCGGACCTGTGCCTGACCCCCGAGCTTTCCCTCCGTGCCGACCTCCCGGGCTACACGCGTTACCTCGTCGGCGAACGAGCTGAGCTGATCCACCATCGTGTTGATCGTCTGCTTCAGCTCGAGCATCTCGCCCTTGACGTCGACCGTGATCTTCTGGCTCAGGTCACCGTTTGCCACGGCGGTCGTCACTTGAGCGACGTTCCGCACCTGGTCGGTGAGGTTCGAAGCCATGAAGTTGACCGAGTCGGTGAGGTTCTTCCAAGTACCCGCGACACCCTCGACCTCGGCCTGGCCTCCGAGTTTTCCCTCCGTGCCGACCTCTCGAGCGACTCGGGTGACCTCGTCCGCAAAAGCGCGCAGCGTGTTGGTCATCGTGTTGATCGTGTCGGCGAGCGTCGCTACCTCTCCGCGCGCCTCGACCGTGATCTTCTGACTCAGGTCTCCCTCCGCGACCGCCGTCGCGACCTGACTGATGCTTCGAACCTGGCTGGTCAGGTTTCCGGCCATGAAGTTCACCGAGTCGGTGAGGTCCTTCCAGGTTCCCGCTACGCCCTCGACCTGGGCCTGGCCGCCGAGGATGCCGTCTGTTCCGACCTCGCGAGCGACCCGGATGACCTCGTCCGCGAACTGGCGGAGCGTGTCGGTCATGGAGTTGATGGTTTCTGCGAGCGTCGCGACCTCGCCCTTCGCTTCCACCGTAATGCGCTGGTTGAGGTCACCGCGAGCGATCGAGGTTGCGACCTGACTGATGTTTCGGACCTGTCCCGTTAGGTTCGACGCCATGAGGTTCACGTTCTGGGTCAGGTCGCGCCACGTACCAGACACGCCCTTGACCTCGGCCTGTCCTCCGAGACGCCCCTCCGTTCCCACTTCGCGTGCAACGCGCGTTACCTCGTCGGCGAAACTCGACAGTTGGTCGACCATGACGTTGATCGTGTTCTTCAGTTCGAGCAACTCGCCCTTGACGTCGACCGTGATCTTCTGACTCAGGTCGCCGTTGGCCACCGCAGTGGTCACGCCTGCGATGTCGCGCACCTGAGCGGTCAGGTTGCCTGCCATCATGTTGACGTTGTCGGTGAGGTCCTTCCACGTCCCCGACACGCCCTTGACCTCTGCCTGTCCGCCCAGCTTTCCCTCTGTACCAACCTCGCGCGCCACGCGTGTGACCTCGTCGGCGAAGCTCGAGAGTTGGTCGACCATCGTGTTGATGGTCTTCGCGAGTGCGGCGACCTCTCCCTTCGCCTCGACGGTGATCTGCTGAGTGAGGTCCCCTTGTGCGACCGCCGTTGCGACCGACGCGATGCTTCGCACCTGGCTGGTCAGGTTCGAGGCCATGAAGTTGACGTTGTCGGTCAGATCCTTCCACGTCCCCGACACGCCCTTGACCTGAGCTTGACCTCCGAGCTTCCCTTCGGTGCCGACCTCGCGCGCGACTCGAGTGACCTCGTCCGCGAAAGCGCTCAGCTGGTCGGTCATCGTGTTGATGGTGTCTGCGAGCGCGGCAACCTCTCCCTTTGCCTCGACGGTGATCTTCTGCGAGAGGTCTCCCTCGGCCACGGCCGTCGCCACGTAGGAGATGTTTCGCACCTGGCTCGTCAGGTTGCTGGCCATGAAGTTCACCGAGTCGGTGAGGTCCTTCCACGTCCCGGACACGCCCTTGACCTTGGCCTGGCCTCCGAGAATGCCCTCGGTGCCGACTTCCCGAGCGACTCGGGTGACCTCGTCCGCAAACGAGCTGAGCTGATCCACCATCGAGTTGACCGATGTTCCGATGCGAAGGAACTCGCCCTTGACGGGCTGACCCTCGATCTCCAGAGCCATCTTCTGGCCGAGATCACCCTCGGCCACGGCCGTGATCACGCGCGCGACCTCGGTTGTTGGCCTTCGGAGGTCGTCGATTAGCGAGTTGATCGAATCGGCGCGCTCCGACCATCCGCCCTTCGCCTCCGCGAACTTGAATCGCTCGGTCATCTTGCCCTCGCGACCGATGACCCTGCCGATACGGGCGAGTTCCTTGGTCATCTGGTTGTTGTGATCGAGGACCGTGTTCAGGACGGACGAGATCTCGCCGATCAGGCCGCGCCTCCGGCTGTTGAGCCGGACGCTGAAATCGCCGTCCCTCAGCGCCTCGAGCGCGAACAGCAGCTCTTCGAGCTGTTCGGTGCTCGCGCCTATCCCGTCCGACGTGGATACGCCCCTGGACGCGCGCGCCGACGTCTTCTTCGTCCGAGTGGTCTTGCCTCTTGAAGCCCGAGTGCTCCTCGTGGCCATACCCCATCCCTTTCATGAACCAGCAGGTCGAGCGAATGCCCTAAGTAGCTGACTGAACGGCTACAAACCTACTGGCTGCGCCGTTGGGCGGGAAGGGAGTGTCCGACTTGCGGTTCTGGAGGGGAATAGCGGTAAGAAGAGCGGTGGGGGCCGATCAGGGCGCGAGGGCGGGAGGGGGACCTATCAGGAGCCGCCCGCGGTGGCCTCGCCGCAACCCTCGATCTCCATGGCCCGCGCCGCATCGCTGGCCTGTTCGAGGTTGGTCGTAAGGCTTCGGGCGGTCTCCTGAACCTCCTGCAGGGTCTCCGCGGCCGCTTCTTCGGCTCCGGCTTTCTGAGCCTCGTCGACCGCGGTCGACAGCGAGTCGGTGTCCTCCACTGCGCCGTCGAGGCCCTCGATCATTGATTCGAAGTCGTCGGATAGGTTGTCCGGTATATCCAAATCGCCGAGTTCGTCCCTGAGGTTCGAGAGCTCCTCCGACGCTACGTCGATGATCTCGCCGGGATCCTCTCGGTTGAGTGCATCGCCGTTCAGCTCCTGGAGCGAGGTCTCAGAGTCCTCGCAGATCTGGTTGGCCTGGGCCACGAACTCCTCGCGAGACGTTCCGCCATCACAAGCGGCCGGCACCATCAATACAAGAAGACCCATGCACGACAACCTGGTGAGCCCGATCTTGTTCGGAAATCGCGACTTCATGTTCGGACCCTACCCGGCTAGGTGTCTCATCACTCCCGGCTCACCATCGTTGCGGTCGCCTGCGCGATGGGTCGAACGACGATCTCGTCAATGTCCACGTGACGTGGACGAGTTACCGCCCATGAGATGCAGTCCGCCACGTCGTCTCCCGTCAACGGCTTGAACCCCTCGTACACTTTGGCGGCTTTGTCGGAGTCACCATCGAAACGGACCATCGAGAACTCGGTCTCGACCAGGCCGGGGGAGACCTCCGTGATCCGAATAGGTCTTCCCAAAAGGTCGATGCGCATGGTCTGGCTGATCGCTCGCACCGCATGCTTGGAGGCCGTGTAGCCCGCGCCTCCCGGATAAGTCTCGAAACCCGCGATCGATCCCACGTTCACGATGTGCCCTCCATCACCCGCTTCGAGTTTCGGCAACAAGGCCTGCGTCGTCCGCAGGAGGCCCAGAACGTTGGTCTCCATCATCAGTCGAACGCGATCCTCCTCGAGCTCGTCGATGGGTTGCAGCCCCGACGCGAGCCCGGCATTGTTGACCAGAACGTCCAGCTCTGTGATCTCTTGCGAAAAAGCGGCGACCGAACCGCCGTCGGTTACGTCGAGAGCCAGGGCCCGGCCCCCGCATGCCTCTGCCACCCTCTCGAGCTTGTCCACTCTGCGCCCCCCGACGACGACCTCGAAACCCTCTTTGGCCAGCCGGACCGCCGTGGCCGCTCCTATGCCGCTCGATGCTCCAGTGATTACTGCAGTTCCCCTCGTCTTGTTTGTCATGCCACCATTGAAGACCATGAAGCCAGAGCCCTGGAACAAAGAGGTCGGAATCATCGGTGCCCCGCTCGACCTGGGCCAGGAGCGCCGTGGAGTCGACATGGGTCCGAGCGCCATCCGGTACTCGGGTCTGTCCGAGCGGCTCGAGGCGATGGGGATCAAGGTGCACGATCACGGCGATGCCAGAGCCGAGATTCCGGAGCTCGCCAGCGAGCGTGACGAACGAGCCCGCTACCTCCCCGCCATTCTCGGGTCGTGCGCGCTGATTGCCAAGGACGTGTCGAACACGGCGCAGTCGGGGGCCATGTCTCTCGTGCTGGGCGGCGACCATTCGATCGCGATGGGTTCTCTCGCCGGCCTGCACTCGGTTCACGGCCCCGGAGGTCTGCTGTGGGTCGACGCGCACGGCGACCTGAATACACCGGACACCTCGCCTTCGGGAAACGTGCACGGAATGCCTCTGGCGGCCGCGCTGGGTGCGTGCGACTTCACGGTCGATGGTTTCCAACCCGCTCCCTGGGTGGATCCGGGACGAGTTGCGATCGTTGGAGTCCGCCAGCTCGATGAGGGCGAGAAGCGGCTGGTCCACGAAAAGGGTTTGGCGGTCCTGACCATGGCCGATATCGACCGGCGAGGGCTCGCCTCGGTGATGCACGAGGCGCTGGTGGTGGTCGGGGGCCCGGGCTACGTCCACGTCTCGCTCGACCTCGATGTCTGCGACCCCGAGATCGCGCCGGGTGTCGGTACCCCGGTGCGGGGTGGCCTGAGCTTCAGGGAGGCTCACCTCGCCATGGAGCTTCTCGCCGAGGCGGGGGTCATCACGTCGATGGAGGTCGTCGAGGTGAACCCGATTCTCGATAACGCGAACCAGACCGGAGATCTCGCAGTGGAGCTGGTAGCCAGCGCCCTGGGGGCCAGCATCCTCTAGCTCTCCCCGGCTAGTCGTGTAGGACTCGGCCTTCCATGCCTCCGGCGACGGTCATGACCTCGCCGCTTATGTGGCCCGAGATCCTGTCCGAGGCCAGGGACACGATCGTGCGCGCCACGTCGTCGGCGGCGCCCAGCTTGTCCAGCGCCATCGTGCGCGTGATCTTCGCCACGAAGTCACGATCTTTTACGAGGTCACGCGTCATGTCGGTTGCCGTCCACCCGGGCGCGACGGCATTGACGCGGCCGCGTGGGGCGATTCGCACGATCTCGTTCTTCAGGCTCTTGAGGAAGCCGGCGACGAGAGCACCCTTCGCCGCCGCGTAGTCGCTGTGTCCGGCCTCGCCGAAGACTCCGGCCGTCGAGGCGACGATGACGATGTTTCCTTCGCCCGTTTGCTTCACATGTCGCAGAAAGGCCCGGCAGGAGAGGAAGACGCTGTCGAGGTTGGCCGCGATGTAGCGACGCCAGCGTTCGTAGGGCATATCCCACACCGGCGTGTCTTCACTCGGCCAGTCACCGGCATTGGCGACGAGCACATCGAGTCGACCGAGCGCGGCGACGGCGTCGGGGACGAGTTCGTCGACCTCGGACTCGACAGTCAGGTCGGCCTGCAGCGCGACACCCTCGATTTCGGCCGCGACCGACTCGGCCCTGGCCTTGCTCGAGCGGTAATGGACGCCGACCCGGGCTCCCTCCGCCGCGAATGTGCGCGCAACCGCCGAACCAATGCCACCGCCCGCTCCGGTGACCAGCACACCCTTGCCGCCGAGTCCTGTGTCCATGAGGTGGGACGCTACCCTGAGCGCCGGTGAAAGATGTAGGCATAGTCGGTGTCCCGTATTCCGGCAAGACGACTTTGTTCACGGCGCTCACGAGCGCGGGTTCGGCCGGAGGCCGTTCCAATCAGGCCGTGGTCGACGTTCCCGACGAGCGGGTGAGGGTGCTCACCGATCTCGAGGGTTCGAAGAAGATGGTGCACGCAAAGGTGCGATTCGTCGACGTCCCCGGGGGCCTGACCGCTCAGGGCATCGCAGAGTTCCGCCAGACCGATGCCCTGTGCATCGTGCTTCGCTCCCACGGACCCCATGCCGATCCGACCGGAGAGCTCGGAACGGTGGAGGCCGAGTTGCTTCTCGCCGACCTTGCGAGCATCGAGTCGGCCCTCGAGAAAGGCCGCAAGAAGGCACGGTCGTCGACGGAGGCAAAGAGAGAGGTCGACATCCTCGAGCGCGCGCACGACTCACTCGATTCCGAGCGGCCACTCAGGGAGGAGAAGTGGGACGACGACGAACTGAAGTTCCTGCGCGGGTTCGGTTCGTTGACTCTCAAGCCCTGGATCGTCGTCGCCAACGTGGCCGAGGGTGCCGGCGACCAAGACGGTGGTCTTCCGGAGGCGTCGCTCGTGGTCAGCGCTTCGCTGGAGGCCGAGGTCGCGGGGATGGACGAGAGTGAGGCACGCGACCTGCTCGCCGGCTTCGATGTCGAGGAGCCTGGGCTCGGCAAAGTGATCCGAGCCTCCTATCGAGCGCTCGACCTCATCACGTTTCTGACCACCGGCGAGGACGAGACGCGAGCGTGGGAGGTCAGGCGGGGGGCCAAGGCTCCCGAGGCGGCCGGCGTCATTCACTCCGATCTCGAGCGCGGCTTCATCCGCGCCGAGGTCGTTCACTACGACGACATCGTGGCCGCGGGATCGTGGAGCGACGCAAAGACCCGGGGCCATCTCAGGGTCGAGGGCAAGGACTACGAGGTGAAAGAAGGGGACTGCCTCAATATCCGCTTCGCCGTCTAGCGAACGGCGGCTGGGAGGCTACTTGTCCTGCCCGGGAAAGACGTCCTCCTCCGACTCGTGCCACGCCGGGTGGTCGCCTGAGGTCTCGACGTTGAAGCCGTAGTCGAACACCAACGATCCTCCGTAGGTCGCTCCGTAGGCGACGAGTCCTCCGACGACCACCGAGAGGATCATCCCGACCGCGTTGACGCTCCCGTCATTGAGGTCCCGCGTAAGCAGGTTGACGACCACGAGCGCGGACACCGTCAACATGACTGCCATATGCCAGTTTGCCGTACGCCACGCCTGTGTGTGCTTCTGAGTCGACTTCAGCCAGTCCCAGAACCCCGTGAGGCTCGTCGGAATCGAAACTATCAATCCACCGATGAGAACGAACGTGGCAGCGTTGTACATGTTCTCTGCGAGTTCCCCGGTAGAGAAGAACGAGATGAGATCGAACACGAGCGCGAGCAGGTAAGCGGCGACGGGTATGTCGGTGAGCGGCGGATGCAGCGGCTTGCCTGCCAGGCCCCTAAGACCCTTGAAAGTCCGGCCCCGAAACGTGATTGCCGGTTTGATCGAGAACAGCCGTGCCATCCAATCCCTCCTCGTACGCGCGACACACCCTTGTACCAAGCGTACGCCGCGATCCGAGGTTCAACCCGGAAACGACGTGAATCGCGTCGTTTCTCGGTCAGTCCTCCGGCACGAGTCGACCTTGACCGAGTAAGAGGGCTACCTGACGCGGCAATGCGTCGGGGTCCTCACGCAGGGACCGATCGGTAGCCCGAACAATTCGCCAACTCATTTCTTGCAGAAGGTTGTGTTTCCGCGCATCTCGTTGCCACTGATCGAAGTCCGTGTGCCAGCGGAACCCGTCGGCCTCGATGCCGACTTTCTGTTCCGGCCAGGCGAAGTCAAGTCGGACCGTCGTGCCATCGGAGCACGTGACGGTGAACTGACGTTCGGGAGGATCGAGATGATGACGTCTCTGCACCTGTTCAACCTTGATTTCGAGCGGACTCTCGGTCAGCCCCGCAGCTCGCTCTCGATCGGTGAGAAGGCTCTGCAAGGAGCCGGTGCCGGGCCGGCCCTGAGTGCCCATCTCTTCAAGACGAGTTCGGATCAGGGGGAAGGAAAGTCAGACCCCGTCGCAACGCAGAGTCAAGCGCCTGAGCGAGGGCGATGTCGGAAACGACTCCGCTGATGTCGATCAAGGTCCGGGTCGGAGTCGTGACCAGGAGACCGCGATGCCTGATTAGGTCTTCGTGGGGGAAGCTCGCTCCATGGTGCACGATGACGGCAGCGTGTCGTTTGCG
>JBOGWS010000116.1:0-26009 GCA_050693895.1 Actinomycetota bacterium
GGTTGTACTGGTCCGCCGTGAGGATGCTCATCTCCGGCTGGGCCAGCTGCACGCGGATCAGCAGCGCTTCCAGTCCACCAACGATGAAGAAGAACAACGCGGTGAAGTAGTACATGATGCCGATCTTCTTGTGATCGACGGTCGTGACCCAGCTCCACCATCCGGTGGTGGCGGTGGGTCTGCGGAACAGGCTCCCCTGAGCCGCTGCAGTTGCCATCAGTTCACTCCCTTAGAAAGCACGCTTACTCGAGACTCTGTAGGTAGGCGACCAGGTCACTGATTTGGTCCTCGCTGAGATCGAGAGCCGGCATCTTCGAACCGGGCCGCACGTCGTGAGGGTTCCGCAGCCAGGCTGAAAGGTTCTCTTCATTGTTCTCGAAGGTCGCGCCCGCAAAGGTGCTGCGACTGGCGAAGTGCGTCAGATTGGGTCCGGTTCGTAGTGGAACATCCAGACCGGGCTGCACCGCGTGGCAAGACGCGCATGCGTAAGCATCTGCGCCGTCTTCGACCACGGTGCTCTTCACGTCGAAGTTCTCGTTGAAGAGCTCCTGCCCTGCGGCGGCATCTCCGCTGAGGTTCTCAACCGCGGGGGCGGTCTGTTCCTCGACCCACGCGTCGAAGTCTTCCTGTGTGTGAGAAAAGGCAACGATCCGCATGTTGGCGTGACTCAGCCCGCAGAATTCCTTGCACTGACCCATGTACCTATCGGGCTCGTCGGCCGAGATCCGGAGAAAGTTGGTGTGACCGGGCACCATGTCCTGCGTTCCGGCGAGGCGGGGAATCCAGAAGCTGTGGATGACCTCTGCCGTGCCGTCGACAGCATCGGTCGCAGCGCCCTGAAGCTCGAGAACCACTTCCTGGCCGACAGGGATGTGCAACTCGTTGGCCGTCGTGACGCCTTGTTCCGGATAGTTGAATTCCCACCAGAACTGATGCGCGATGACCTCGACTCGCATGACGTCTTCGGGTGGGTCGCTCTGAAGGTCGAAGATGGTTCCGACCGTGGGAATCGCGAGACCGGCCAGGATCAGGGCGGGAATAACCGTGAGGACGACCTCGACCTTCGTATTGCCGTGGAACTGAGCGGCCTTACGGCCCTCCTTGTGGCGGAAACGGATCAGGGCGTAGACGAGGGCGCCCTGAACGAGGACGAAGACGACGGCCGCGATCGCGAGCGTGATGTTCCAGAGGACGTCGGGGGCCCGGGAGAACTCGCCCGCCGGGTCCAACGAACTCTGCGGTGCATCATCGCCGCTGGCACAAGCGCTCGCGCTCAGAAGCAATAGCAAAATGAGCGCGCCCGGGAAGGCTCGCCGAGTGAACGTCCTGGAATACGCCGGTTTCGTCTTGGCCACTGCAGGCGCAATATATCCGACGCGAGGCCGGTAGCCTGATGTCCATGGCGTCCGAAAACCGGGTCGAAACGGGCCATCAGAATTCACTTTGGCGCAAGCGCATCGTCATTGGTATCGGTCTCGCACTGGTGTTCGGCATCATCGTGTTCCTGCTCCTGGAACCCGCTCCGGAAAGGCCCAAGAATGAGGCGACCGGGCGCGAGTTCGCCCCCCGGTTCTCTCTTCCACTGCTGGTTGGCGACGGCGAGCTGGCCAGTACCGAACTCGAGGGAAAGCCCGTGGTTATCAACTTCTGGGGATCCTGGTGCGAGCCCTGCAAGGAGGAGCTGCCCGCCTTCCAGAGCGCCTACGACGACTATCAGGATCGGGTCGAGTTCGTCGGCATCAACATGAAAGACAACTCCGCCGACGCCAGGGCGATGGCCGAGGACTTCGGGCTCACCTATCCTCTGGTGATCGGTAAGACCGAACTCGAAAGAGAGTTCCGTCTCGTGGGTTATCCAACGACCGTCTTCATTACATCCGACTACGAGCTGATGGACAGCGACGTGGAGCCCGATGAAGGCCCCACGTTGCTCGGCGGCAAGCAGGGCGGAACCTCCGGCCTGGGAGCAATCACCGAAGACGAATTGCGCGCGGAGATCGAAAAGCTGATCACCGCAAGTGAGGTTGAGTGATGGCACAGACCTTTGCGACCACTGCGCAGCGCCGAACGCCGAGCTCGTTGCTCGGCATGGTTATCTTCATCACATCGGAGTTGATGTTCTTCGGAGCCCTCTTCGGCGCCTACTTCACGATCCGAGCGCAGGCCGGCGAGTGGCCCTCGCCGGGAACTCCTCACATTGATCTGGTGCGCACCGCGATCTTCACGATCTTTCTGGTGGCGTCGTCATTCACTCAGCACCTCGGGGTCCTGGCGATTCGCAAGGGTGACGAGGACGGACTCGTTCGATGGACGGCCGTCACGATCGCCCTCGGTGCCGTTTTCCTGGCCGGGCAGAGCATCGAGTACGCACAGTTGTTCGGCGAGAGCTTCACGATCGGGAGCAACGTCTTCGGAACCCTGTTCTTCACGATGACCGGTTTCCACGGCCTGCACGTCGCCGGGGGCCTGCTGATGCTCGGCATCGTGGGGGCCAAGGGCCGGATGGGTCACTTCTCCGCCGACCGCCACGGCCCGGCCGAGGCCGTCGGCTACTACTGGCACTTCGTGGACGTGGTGTGGATCTTCCTGTTCCTGGTCCTTTACATCCTGGTCTGACCCACCCCCGGGCCTCCGGCATTCTTCGAGGTTTCATGGAGAATGAGTGCCGATTTCCGCTACTGAATCTCCATAGAAGTGACCTGCGTCACTTTCGGATCGCTCAACGGGCATCAGGCTGCCTCTATGGAGTCATTTTGGCCGGAATCAATCGCTCGCCACCCTGAGTCGTCAGCAGTTCGGCGCTGCGTCAACAGAACAGCTGCTCAACATCGGTTTCACGGCCTCTTCGATCCGGCGAGCCGTGCAATGCCGAAGCCTCGTCCGCGTCCTCCCGCGCGTGTACAGGATTGCCTCCGTGCCCCTCACGTTGGAGCAGCGACTCATGAGCGCGGTGCTGTATGGCGGAGATGAGGCTGCCCTCTGCAACTCGAGCGCAGCACTCGTTTACGACCTGATCCCGCGGCGCCTCTCTGCGATCCACATCTGCACCCCTCGCCGCGTCGCCTCCAAAGCTGGGGTCATCGTTCACCGAAGGGTCTGGTTGCCTGGGGATCAACCCACCCGATTGAAGTCGCTTATCACGACCTCTCCCGCGCGGACGGTGCTTGATCTTTGTGGAGAGAACAACCCAGATGCGGAGAGGGCCCTCGATTCTGCTCTCAGGATGAAGATTCTCTCCACCGCCGACCTGGACCACATCCTGGAAATCGGAAGCAAGCACCGGATCCCGGGATCGGCCTTCCTCCGTGTCCTGATGTCCGAACGTGGGGAGGAGGAGGCGATGTCTGAGAGCGAACTGGAGAGCTCCGTGATCCGTGTCCTCCGCAAGGGCTTGTGTATCGCTCCCAGAACGTCAGGTGAACGTCGAATGGGAGGATTGCCACCGACTGGACTTCTACTATCCGAGCCACAACCTGATCATCGAAGTGGACGGCCGAAAGTGGCACGCCTCTCGTGAGCGCTTCAACGGCGATCGGCGCCGGGACAATGCCGCATTTCTCGAAGGCAAGAGGGTTATCCGATTTACCTGGACGGACGTGGTGCGCGACGAGACTTATGTTGTCCGCACCGTCACAAAAGCGCTGGGAATCCAGGAGCTCTTCCAATGTCCTTGACCATGTCGACCGTTCCATGGAGATTGAGTGCCGGATTCCGCGACTGAATCTCCATCAAACGGCCAAGCGCCTCGGGGACGAGACCGGGGGGCTGGGAGGCGGGTAGGGGGCCGGGTCACTTATTCTGGCCCTCTATGGAGCAGCAGACTGCGCCCGCGCCCGATAGACGGCGGCTCAAGTTCCTCGTCGGCGGCGGGCTGATCGCACTCGCCCTCATCGGGCTGGTCGTGTTCGCTATGACCAGGCCGAACGCGACCTCTTTTTACATGACCACCACCGAGATCCAGGCCGCAGGCACTTCAGAGGCGAGCGGGAACGTGAAGGTGAACGGAGACCTGGTCCAGGACTCGGTCGTCGAGACAGGGATCACCACGACGTTCGACATCACCGACGGCAGTTCACAGCTCACGGTCACGACTGACTCGACCCTGCCCGACGCCTTCTACAGCGATTCCGACGTAATCGAGATCATCGCTCAGGGCGAGTACGACGGCGATACCTTCACCGCCACCCAGGTCTTCGCGAAGTGCCCGTCCAAGTTCAAAGCACAGACGTAGCGTGAGCCCCGTACGGTCTCTCGCCGGACTGGGGCGGCCGTCACTGCTGGTCGCTCTTTTCTTCTCGCTGCTCGCCATCGCCGCGTTCGTCGCTGCGGGCCGCACCGGGCGACGCGACCTGAGCGAAGCCGGCAAGCGTGCTCTGTTTGCGACCTTCGGGTTCACCGCCCTGGCGACGATCTCCCTGGTCAGCGCCCTGCTGGCACACGATTTCAGCCTCAGCTACGTCGCCAATTACACGTCTCGGTCACTCAGCGTCCCATACACGATCAGCGCCTTTTGGGGTGGCATGGAGGGCTCGTTGTTGTTCTGGACGACTCTTCTCACCGGCTTCTCGGCCCTCGCGATCGCCAAGGCACCCGCTCGCAGCTCGCGGTTGGTCGGTGGGGCCGGGGCGGTCCTTATGGGAATCGCAGGGTTCTTCCTGTTCATGGTCGCTTTCCCCGGCAACCCGTTCGCTCAGGTCCCCGGCGACGTGCCGATCGACGGCAGCGGGCTCAACCCACTCCTGCAGTCCCCCGGAATGATCATTCATCCGCCCCTCCTGTACACCGGTTTCGTCGGCTTCTCGATTCCATTCGCGTTCGCGATCGGCGCGCTCTTCGGCAAGCGGGTTGACGACTCCTGGTTCACGGCGACGAGGCAGTGGGCCCTGTTCGCCTGGACCGCACTGAGTGTCGGAATCGTCCTCGGTGGCGCGTGGGCGTACACCGAGCTCGGGTGGGGCGGCTACTGGGCCTGGGATCCGGTCGAGAACGCGTCATTCATGCCCTGGTTGACGGCCACCGCGTTCCTCCACTCCGTCGTTATCCAGGAGAAGCGCCGAATGCTCAAGGTCTGGAACGTCACGCTGATCGTGCTCACCTACGCGTTTGCCGTCTTTGGAACCTTCCTCACGCGCTCGGGCCTGCTCAGCTCGATCCATACGTTCTCCGAGGGCCCGATCGGCAAATACTTCCTCCCGTTCCTCGCACTCCTCCTCATCGGGGGCCTCGGGATGGTTGCCTACCGGCTCGACGCACTGAGGAGCGAGAGCCGACTGGACGCTCTCATCTCGCGTGAGTCCGCCTTCATCGCGAACAACGTCCTGTTCGTCGCCGCCGCTTTCACGGTCCTCTGGGGAACCATCTACCCGATCGTCGCCGAGGTGTTCTCGGGAATCCGCCTGTCGGTCGGGCCCCCGTTCTACAACGCGATCTTCACCCCCATCGGTCTCGCCATCATCGGGCTCACAGGCATCGGACCTCTCATCTCGTGGCGGCGCATGAGCAAGGGCGCGTTCTGGCGCATGGTCAGAGTCCCGATGGGCGCCGGCGGGGCGACCGTCGTCGTGCTCGGTCTCGGTGGATTGTCGAGTCCGGGCGCGCTCCTCTCCTTCGCGCTGTGCGCCTTCACCGCCACGGCGATCGTCGGCGAGTTCGTGCGCGGCAGCCGCGTCTACAGGCGACGCGACAACGTCGGACCACTCACTTCGCTCAACCGAACGATTGCGCGCAATCGGCGACGCTACGGCGGCTACATCGTGCATCTCGGGGTACTACTGATCGTCATCGGATTCGCTGGAAACGCGTTCAAGGTCGAGCGGCGCGCGGACATGGCCCCCGGTGACACACTCGACATCGCGGCCTACACGCTGACCTATGAAGGCGTGCGAACGGCGACCACGCCGGAGAAGGACATCTTCGAGGCACGGCTCGCGGTGAGTCGCGGTGACGAAGACCTCGGACCCATGCGCCCCCAACGCAACCTCCATCTGGCCCAAGGCCAGTGGCAGAGCGAGGTTGCCATCCGTACGAATCCCATCGAAGACCTCTACGTCGTCGTGACCGGCTTCGACACCGATGAGTCGGCCGTCATCCGTACGTTCGTGAATCCGCTTACGTGGTGGATCTGGGCGGGAGCCGCGGTGATGCTCGCCGGGATGCTTGTCATCATGTCGGGCCGGGCCCCCGTGACGGTCACCTCGGCAAAAAGGGCACCCGCCAAACGCGAGCCGGCGGTGGCCCGATGAAACGCGTCGCGTGGATGACGGTCGTGTTCCTGGCGCTGGCGGCTCCGGCGATGGCGCAAGATCCCGAGGACATCGCCAACGATATCTCCAACAAGGTCAACTCGCCCTTCTGTCCCGGAGTGACATTGCACGACTGTCCCTCGCCGAGCGCGTTGGACATGCGTGATCGGATCGAAGGCTACGCACGCCAGGGAATGGACGAGTCCGCCATCATGGAGCGACTAGAGGCCGAGTACGGCCAATCGATCCGAGCAGAGCCCTCGTCGGAGGGGGCGGGCATCCTCGTCTGGATTCTGCCCTCGGTTGCGGTATTCGCAGGCGGAGTGCTCGCATGGATGCTCGTTCGTAGGTGGACATCGCGCCGTCCGCAGAGGATCGTCGAGAGTCCCCAGGCGACGGTCGAGCTCTCCGCCTCCGAGAGGCAACGACTCGACGCCGAGCTCGGCCGCTTGAGGAGAGAATCGTGATCCAAGCGTTGCTGATCGCCACGCTGGCCCTCGCCGTTCTCGCCTGGGTTGCCGTGCCGTTGCGACGAGGTCCCAAGGTCGACGAGCCACTCCCCTCGATGCAACTCGAGGAGGCGGAAGCCAGGAAAAGGGCCGCGCTGGTTGCGATCGTCGATATCGAAACCGAGCGAGCGACGGGAAAGCTCTCCGAGGGAGACTTCGTGGCGCTCCGGGCGGACTACGAAACACAGGCCCTGGTCGCGCTGCGTGAAGCCGACGCTCTGCGAGACTCAACCTACGATGACGATGAACTCGAGCAAGAGATCGCCGCTATCAGGGAGCGGTTGAGGTGCCCCGACTGCGGCGCAGCGCGCCGTCAGGGCGAGCCGTGCGATCAGTGCGGCTCCTAGCCGCAGCACTCCTAATCCTCCTCCTCGTAACTCCAGCTCAGGTTGCGGCACAGGACAACGAACGCGGGACTATCGCCGGGGTCGTCACCAACGGCACCACCAACGAGCCCCAGCAGGGGGTCGAGATCAGGTTGCTGGGCGGCCTTCAAGACGAGGAGGGGAACTTCAGCCAGGAGATCTCAGAGGTCGCGACGAGCGACGACCGCGGGATGTTCGAGTTCAAGGACCTGCCGTCTGGCGAGGATCGAGCCTACGCGCTCGACGCGGCTTTCGACGGAGGCTCGTTCCCCGGCGGTGTGGTCACGATCCCGTCGGACGGCGACATCATCGAGATAGAGCAAAGAGTCTGGGACACGACCACCGACCCGCGGGCAATCGTGATTCAGCGGAACAACATGTTCGTGCTCCAGGGTGACGAGGGAGCGAACGTCATCGACTCGTACACGATCATCAACGTCAGCGAGGAGGCCTACATCGGGCGCGGTGCCGCGAGCCGTGCCACCTCCGATGATCCTCCCACGCCGACGCTCTCGTTCTCGTTCCCGGAAGGGGCTGAGAGCATCCAGGTAGCCGAATCCGACCTCGACATCCCCGAACTCTTGAGCACCGAGACGGGGATCGGCATAACGAGCGCCGTTCCGCCCAACGAAACGCGCATCACGTTCGCCTACGGCCTCCGGGTGAACACCGGACAAGTCGATCTCAGCCGGCGCGCTCTGTATCCCATTCTCAATCTTGGCGTCTTCGCCGAGCCTCCCTTCGTAGTCGATTCGACCAGACTCACCGAGGACGGCGAGGTCACGGTCGAGGGCGAGACCTACACGCGCTACCGCAGCGAAGAGGACGTAACCGAGGGCGACTCGATTCCGATAATCGCGACCGCGCAAGCAGACAGCGACTCCGCTCTCATTCTCGGAGCGATAGCCGCAGGTGGGTTGTTGCTTGTCATCTTGGCGCTTGCTCTCATGCGAAGGCGTGCACATCGACCCGTTTCCACACAGAAGCCCACACCGCCGAGCGGCGAGACGCGCGACGATCTGCTCGTTGCCATTGCTCGCCTCGATCTCGATTACCGCAGCGGCAGGGTCGACCACGATCAGTGGGACGCGCGGCGCGTGGAGCTCAAGGCGCGGTTGGCGAAGCACAAGGCGCCGGAGCCCGCAGTTGAGTGACTCGGCTTTTCGGTCCGAACAAAGCTGCATCGAGCTTCTGGGACTCACCGTTACCTACGGCTCGACGCTGGCGCTGAGGCCCCTCGATCTGACCCTGTACGACGGGGTCACGGGTCTGTTCGGACCAAACGGGGCGGGGAAGTCCACCCTGCTCCGCGTACTCGCCGGGCTTCTTCGCCCGAGCGGTGGCCACGCGACGCTGTTCGGGAAAGAGATCCGAGCGTCCAGCGAGTCGATCCGACGGAGGATCGGCTACGTCGGACACGAATCGGGCCTGTACGCCCGGCTCTCGGTCATCGAGAACCTGACTCTCTTCGCGAGTCTCTACGGAGTTGCGACGACTCGGGTTGACGATTTGCTCGCGCGACTGGATATGAACGAACTGCGAACCACACAGGTGGGGACGCTGTCGGCCGGACTTCTACGCAGGGTCGCCGTGGCGCGGGCTGTGCTGCACGAACCGGACGTCTTGTTGCTGGATGAGCCCTACGCCAATCTCGACGACGACGCCAGCGAACGAGTATCGGCCACGGTTCTGGACTGGCGCGCTCCGGGACGAGTCGCGGTCATCGCCACGCACGGAGCGAAAAGGGTCAAAGCCTTTGCCGACGCGGGCATCATCATTCAGCGCGGCGTCCTCATCAGCTACCGCCGCAAGACCGCGACGGGGTACGAGGTCGCCACCTAAATGGCCGAGCGTGGATTCGTCGCGAAGACATCCCTGTTGATTCGGAAGGATCTGCTGGTTGAGACGCGCGCTCGCGACACGCTTCCACCTATGCTCGCGTTTTGCTTGACCGTCGCACTGTTGCTCGCGTTCTCTCTTCCGGGGAACACGGTCATGCAGGACGTCGTGGAGGTTCCCATCGGAACGGTTGTGCTCGCCGACGTCATCGCCGGATTTCTGTGGATCACGATCTTGTTCGCGGGCTTGATCGGATTCGCGCGCACGTTCGAAGTAGAGCGCGCGGACGGAGCACTCGATGCTCTCCTTTTGGTTCCGCTCGATCGATCGGGCCTGTTCGCCGCGAAGGCCTTGAGCAACCTCGTCTACATCGCGGTCGTACAGATCGTCCTGATACCGGTGTTCGCGCTGTTCTTCTCGTTGAATTTGGGAGGGGACTGGCTGGTGCTTGTGTTGGTCATCGCGCTCGTCGATATCGGATTCGTCGCCATCGGCACCCTGTTCGCCTCTCTCGCGGCTCAGACCCGCAGCAGGGAACTGATACTCCCGGTTCTGGCTCTGCCGGCTCTCGTGCCGATCTTCATCGCCGCGGTGGAACTCACCTCTGACCTGTTCGTGGGCGGAGGGCTCGAAACGGTTGCGGCCAGGGGTTGGTTCGGCATTCTGCTCCTGTTCGATCTGGTCTTCGTTACGGTGGGAGCCTTGGCGTTCGAATTCGCAGTCGACTGACGATCGATTCAGGCGGTCCATGAGAAAGCTCCTGGTTATCTTCATCCTGGCTCTGCTCGCTCCGGCCGCTTGCGGGAGCGAGGGAGGCGACGCGGCCCCGTCCGACGAGCTTCTGAGCGAGGCCTCCTCCGAGGGGGGAATCTCGCTTCCAGACCCGGTCGACGCAATCCCCGCGTATCTCATCTCTCCCGACGAGCCGGTCGACGAAGAGACAGTCGAGCGCCTGAGGGGAGTCGACGGTGTGAGCATCGTCGTTGCCGCGTCGATCCGGAAGATGGAGGTCTCGGGACCGGAGGGGGCCAGGAACCTGAGGATCGCGACCGTGGACCCACTCGCGTACCGGTCGATAGCGCCTGTTGCCACCAACGAGGCCGAGTTCGTCTGGACATCCATGCTGAGCGGCGAGGCCGTCCTCACCTTCGAAGCGGCCGAGGATCTGGGCATCGAGGGCGGAGGCACCATCGAACTCGACGGAGGGCGAGCGGTGGAGGTGGGTGCGTTCGCCGACAACCAGACGCCGAACATCGCGGACGTCATGGTCGACCCGAGCGTCGGACAGCGGATCGGAAGCGGTGATGATCAGGTCATCACGGTTGGCGTGCAACCCGGCACCTCTCTTGATGCGCTTGGGACGGCGCTGTCGGACGAGCTTCCCGGCGCGAGGTTGGTCCCCCTGATTCCGCCCGACCTCATGTCGAACCCCGATCCCCTCACGGGAGCTATCGAGAACGGCAGTTCCGGCGGGGGCATCATCGGCACGATGAGCTACAAGATCCTCGACAGCGGCTTCATCAAGCCGGAGCAGGCGTGGGTCGACAGCAACATCTCGGCGGCCACCGTCTCGATCATCGGCGAGGTGACCTGCCACCGCTTGATGATTCCTCAGCTTCAGGCCGCCCTGAGCGAGATCGAGGCCCGCGGGCTCGGCGGCGAATTGAGGCCCGGTGACTACGGCGGCTGCTACGTGCCTCGCTTCATCGACCGGAACCCGTCGCTGCCTCTCTCGATGCACGCCTTCGGACTCGCCGTCGACTTCAACGTCTCGACCAACCAGTTGGGGACCGAGGGAGACATGGACCCTGAGATCGTCGAGATCTTCGAGCGATGGGGCTTCGTCTGGGGCGGGCACTGGTCGAGGCCCGACCCGATGCACTTCGAGCTGGGGAGCCTCGTGGATAGGGGCTGAGACCGGCTACGGAGCAAAGAGGTTTCCCCACCCGGCGTCGGGCCCCCGTACCACCCCGCGATGGTTAGGCTGGATGCGTGAGCTCCAGCAACCCCTTCCGCACAAGAGTCGGGCTCCTCGGCGTCGTGGCGTGGGCATCGGTGGCCGTGGCCCTCGGCATGATGTTCTTCGTCGCCCGCGTCGACGACTTCAATGGGCCGGTCCAAAAGATCTTTTACGTCCACGTGCCGTCGGCCTGGCTCGCCTATCTGTCGTTTGCGATCGTTTTCGTATGCTCGATCGCGTACCTGCGAACGGAGAGTCGTCGCTGGGACCTGCTTGCGCACTCGGCTGCCGAGGTCGGAGTGGTCTTCACCAGCCTCGTTCTCATCACCGGCCCGATCTGGGCTCGTCCTATCTGGGGGACCTGGTGGCAATGGGACGCTCGGTTGACCTCCACTCTCGTGCTCTGGCTCGTCTACATCGGGTATCTGCTTCTGCGGAGCCTGTCGACCGATCCCTCGCGCAGCGGACGGCTTGCCGCCGTCGTCGGCGTCGTCGGATTCATCAACGTGCCGATCGTGCACTACTCGGTCAACTGGTGGAGGACGCTGCATCCGGTCGGTCCCACGGTGGCGGACCCCGTCAATAACTCCGGATTCGAAGCTCCCGAGCTGGCCACCTTCTTCGTGGCCCTGGGAGCCTTCACCCTTCTGTTCGCATGGCTGCTGTCGATCCGCGTCCGGCTGGGGCGCCTCGCAGACGAGGTCGACGCGCGGGCGCTCGCGGTCGAGGGCGTCCGAGATCCGGCTCCCTCCCCCCGCCGCCCGCCCAGGCCGGCAGGAAGCGAGACATGAGCACGACCGCGTGGATGGTGGTCGCGTTTCTGGCCGTGGGCGCGGGAATCGGCGGCTACTTGTTGTCGATAGGCGCGCGCAGGAGGGTGCTGAACCGTCGATTGGAAGAACTCCGGGGTCGTCCGCCACTCTCCTGACCAGCCGGACTCTTCGAGCACCGCGAACACCCTGGTCAAAAGCACAATTTCACAACGTAAAGCGCGCGTTTGGTTGCTAATATGGCGCGCGCATGGCAATCACAGAACGCATCTACAAACGTACGGACCAACCGATGAGTTGGACCAAGGCAATCGTCATGGGTTCCATTGTCTGGATCCTCGCGATCCTGCTCTTGGGTCAATTGCCGTCGATGATCATCTATTACGCCGATCAGTACGTGGCTCAGATCATCGAGTTCTCGACCAACATTCCGGGTGTCAATTCGGAGGGCCTCAACCCCAAGCAGGTTGCCATCCTGCGCGACGTCGTGGCGAACTCAGTCCAGATGGGCTTCCTAACCATCGCTCTCATCGCTGCGTACATCTGGCAGGAGCGCAAGCGCAAGCGCTTGGGGACCAAGGGTCACACCGACACCGTCAAGGGCTACATGTCGGGCAAGTAAGCCCAGCCGCAACCGTCAGATCGAACCCACAAAGGAGGTGTGAGAGATGCCAGAGCCAGAACCGAAGTCAATGGAAATCATCGAGAAGCCGATCTTTCGCACCGACTACGACATGCAACTTGTGGATGCCGAATGGCTCAAGGGCGCGGTCAAGCCCAAGCGTTTCATCGACTTCATCCCGGAGCAATGCATCCTATGCGAGGGTTGCGTCGACATCTGTCCCTGGTACTGCATCTTCATGGTGGATCCTGAGGCGGTCGAGGATTCTGGCAATGTCGAGTTGTCACGGCAGATGTCGGGAAGCGACATCCTTTTCCTGATCGATGACAACGCGTGTACTCGCTGCAACCTGTGTGTCGAGCGGTGCCCCACCGGAGCGCTCGTCACCTCGGAGGTCACCGGTGGGAAGAAAAAGCGTGGGGCCCGAGCCATGGGCACCGTAGACAAGAGTCAAAAGGCTTCCTAGAAAGGTTTCTTAGTGGCGAAGGCTTCGGGCTGGAACCCTCGACAGAAGTTGGCCGAGAGGGTCGACCAGCTCCATAACGGACAGCTCTGGCGCTCGATCTTCCGTCCGGGCTCGATCTTCCGGCGCGGCTACGCGGACTCACCACGCAACCGTGCGTACGTGGTAATGAACTCGCTGCTCTACCACCTGCACCCGGTCAAGGTGAAGCGGCACGGAATCAAGCTCAGCTACACGTTGTGCCTCGGAGGGCTCTCGTTCTTTCTTTTCATCCTTCTCACGATCACCGGCATCTACCTCATGTTCTTCTACAGACCATCGGACATCGAGGTTTACTCGGACATGCAACGCATCCACACCCAGGTCAGCTTCGGACTGCTGGTTCGCAACCTGCACCGATGGGGTGCTCACCTGATGGTCATCAGCGTGTTCCTGCACATGGCTCGCGTCTTCTACACCGGGGCCTACAAACCCCCACGCGAGTTCAACTGGATCGTCGGCGTCATTCTGCTGCTGTTGACCCTGCTTCTGGCCTTCACGGGCTACCTTCTGCCGTGGGACCAGCTCGCGGTGTGGGCCGTGACGGTCGGAACAGAGATGATGAAACAGTCACCCGTGGTCGGAGATCAGGTGCAGTTCGCCTTACTCGGCGGACCCGTCATCGGGGCAGAGACGCTTTTGCGCTGGTACACCCTCCATGTGCTTTTCCTTCCTTTCATCATCGTGATCTTCATCTCGATTCACTTCTGGCGAGTTAGAAAGGACGGAGGCATCTCGGGCCCGATGTAGGGCACTAGATAAGGACACAGCATGCCGACGCCGGACGAGGTATTCGAGCAGGTACTGGCCGAGGAGACCGCCAAGGGCTCCTCTCCCGCCGTCGCGCAGGGGCGCGCCAAAGCCGCCCGTGTGAGGGCCCAGCGCGGCGCCAAGAACCCGAGCGTGCCCGACAAGTCGACGGCACCGGCTCCCTCGAGCCATCCTGAGGGAGGCGGCTCAGCGTCGGCTCCGGCGGCTCAGTCCGAGTCCAAGCCGGCCGCAGAGTCCAAGCCCGCCGCGGCAGCAGCTACGCAGACGAAACCGGCCGCCGCGGCCAAGCCCGCTTCGAAGCCATCTTCGGGCGCTCCCGCTAAGAAGGCGGTGGGCAACGGCGGGGCCGTTCCCGAGCGCGTTCAGCGACTCCTCGCAGTGGTCAAGCCGGAAGCCATCCAAAAGGTCGAGCGCCAGCCGATGGATCGAGTCAACGTATGGCCTCATCTGATGGCCGCCGAGATGGTCTCGTTGCTCGTGTTGCTCGCCGCCGTCACGATCTTTTCAATCATGGTGGACGCCCCTCTGCGAGAGCTCAGTAACTTCAACCAGACGCCGAACCCATCGAAAGCACCGTGGTACTTCCTCGGTCTGCAGGAACTGCTGCGTTATTTCCACCCACAGGTAGCCGGCGTCACCATTCCGACCGTGGTCATCATCGCCCTCTTTGCGGCGCCGTACATTGACCGCAACCCGTCGACCAGTCCCGACGATCGCAAGCTGGCGATCGTGCTGTTCTCGTTTTTCATATTGACGTTCGCCGTGCTGACCATCATCGGAATGTTCTTTAGGGGGCCGGGCTTCAACTTCGTGTTCCCGTGGGAGGGCGGCATCTTCTTCGAGTTGTAGCTAGTAGGGCGGTAGTCCAAGAGTGAGTCAAGGGAGTTAGAGGAGCACCGTGAGTCCAGGAACGATCGCACTAATAGTCGTAGCGCTGAGCGTCGCCGCTTGGGGCCTCTTCATGGCCAACATAGCCATCAGGCGCGAGCGCAAGGCCGCGCTTGCGAGCGCGTCCGGCTCCGGAGGCGGGACCACGACCGTCGATGCTCCCAGGGAAGTCGAACCGGAAAAGAAGCCCGACGTCACGGTGCAGAAGGTGCCCGAAAAGAAGAAGAAACCGCTTACGAACGAACAACTCGCGGTCTCCCGCCGTCAGTTCTTGAACCGAGCATGGACGGGCAGTTTCTTGACCTTCCTCGGGTTCTTCGGCATGAGCACGCTGAGCTTCCTCTGGCCCAAGGTTCTCGGCGGGTTCGGCACCGAGATAAACGCCGGCAACTACGACGACATCCTCGAGCAGGTTGGCCCCGCGGGTGGCTTCGCGCCCCTGTTCATCCCCGAAGGTCGTTTCTGGCTCACCTTCTACGAAGGCACCGGGGAAGGCGTCGCCTACGAGACGACGGGTGCCGTCGAGACGAAGCTCGTTGCTCTTTACCGGAAGTGCGTCCACCTTGGTTGCTCGGTCCCGCACTGCCCGACCTCGTCACTGTTCGAGTGTCCGTGTCACGGCTCGAAGTACCGCCTCAACGGCGAGTACTACGGCGGACCGGCTCCCCGTGGCCTCGATCGCTTCCCCATCGTGTTGAGCGGCAGTTCGGTGATGGTCGACACCGGTACCGTCGTCGTCGGCCCGCCGCGTGGCACCAACACGTGGGATCAATTCGCCGAGCCTACGGGCGCATTCTGCGTGCCGGTCTAGATGAGCAGACGAACAGGGAGAGCACTCTAACCAGATGGACACCAACGTACTGACAGTCGCGCTACTGCTTCTCGCAGGAGCCGTGGCTCTGTGGGGTCTGTTCCTTGTGCGGAACCGCATGGAGCAGAAGCCCGGTTCGTTGCTCGGTATCCCGCATGCGATGCGTCCCGGTTCTCCCGACTCGACGCTCGAGGGTCCCCGCCTCGAGCGCATCCAGATCGCGGGCTTTCTGTTCACTCTCGTCCTGGCGATCTTCATACCGATCTACTGGCTTCCAGAGGCCAGCCGCCAGGCAGCCTTCCAGGAGCGCTTCGATGAGGAGTCGCTACACCGCGGCGAGCTCATCTTTTCCGTCCCGCCCCCGCTCGAGGAGGACGTGGACCCCGTCGAGTACAAGGAGGAGGAGCGGGCGATCTCGCTCGGGATGGCCTGCGCCAACTGCCACGGTGGAGTCGACCCAGAGGAGCCCGAGAACTCCGCCGGCGGAGGGTTCGCGAGTCCGGCCTACGTCGATCCTGTCACCGGGGCCGAGATCGCCTACCGGGCACCGCCTCTCAACACTGTGTTCCAGCGATGGGACGAGGAAGTCGTGCGTTTCACGATCGAGCGCGGGCGGCCCGGAACGCCGATGGCGGCGTGGGGCGTCGAGTACGGCGGCCCGATGACAACCCAGATGGTCGACGACGTTATCGCCTGGCTTGGCTCGCTGCCGGGCAATCAGGAGGACCCCAACGACGCGATCTCGGAGTCGTGTCAGGACCCCATCCCGGGCATCAGCTCGGACCGCTGCGGCGAGGAGATCTTCCAGGCGCGCTGCGCCGTCTGTCACGGCCCGGAGGGTTCGGGCAAGGAGGGCCTGGGCACGACCGACGATCCCTGGTATCAGGGCAAGGCTCTGTGGAAGGGAGACGTCCGTGGAATGGACGAACGTCAACACTTCCTGACGATCATGAACGGCCGGCGTTTCGCCTTCATGCCGCAGTTCGGCGAGGCCCCGGCGCAGGGAACGCCCGTCCCCACCTATCCGCTCACCGACGCGCAGATTCAAGCCGTCATGGAATACGAGCGGGGACTGTAGATGGACACGCTCTTCGTCGAGGGCATCGGCGCGACGGTCTCGGCGATCATCATCTTCTGCGGAAGTGTTTGGCTTCTCCTGACCATGGTCCTAGGCGCTCGCCTCGCGTACTTCGTGACCGCATCCGTGACACTGGCGTTTGTCGTGATGATGGGTGTTGTGTGGTCCATCAACCCCCTCGGTCCCGTAGGTGCTCTCCCCGGTTGGGAGGAGACAAGCGTGAGCGAGGAAGTGGCCGAGTTGGAGGGACCGAACGCATCGAGCTACCCCGACGCTCCCTGGGAGGAGTTCGACGAGGAGGACGAGGACGAGCAGGCCCTTGCGTCCGAGCTCGAGAGCGCGGGTACCGACGCACTCACTGCGGCAATCGATGAAGGCGAAGTCGAGGTCTTCGAGGAAGCCACTCAGGCGGTGGTCAGCGAGGGAAGCGCCCGGGTGCTCGAGGCCGACGGGGTACGCTACGGCGCCGTTCAACTCGAGCCTGCTCCCGAGGCCGAGGCCGAGGAAGAGGAGGCCGAGGAAGACTCACCCGTTCAGAGTCTGGAGGTACCTCCGGTTCCCTCGCCCGAGCCCACCCCGGAGAGCGAGCTGCCTGATGAGGACGCCCGCGTGTTCGCGCTGTTCGAGCTCGACCCAGGAAACCCTCTCGGTACGGCGAGAACGATCACGCTGGGCGGGCTCGTGCTCCTCGTCCTCCACCTGTTCGGACTCGGGCGCTCCGAGAGGCGCAGCAAGTCCCTATCCGACGACGTCAATAACCGAACGGTTTGAGGAGACACGTGGCCCACCTTCGTAAGCTCAGACCTGCACTCGCCGCGTTGCTGCTCTTCGGCGCGACGGCTTGCTCCGGGACCGGGATCAACGCCGGCGAGCAGGGGGGCCGCGCTTTCATCGTGTTCGCCGCCATGCTGGTCGTGACCGTCATCATCCTGGCGATCTTCCTTGGAAAAGAGGACTGACCCCGCTTCGGTAGCTATCGTGTGCTCATGACGGCTCGGGGTGAACTTCAGACTTATTTGGACTACGTGAGGCCTCATTACGAGGCGAAGGATGTCGCTCACGACATCGCCCACATCATGCGCCTCTGCCTGCGCCTAGACGATCTAGCCACGGGACTCGCGGTCCATGATCGTCCTCTGCTGCACTTTCTGGCCTGCTGGCATGGTCTCGCCGACCAGATAGTGGGGGGTTCCTGGTTTGCCGAGGCGACGCGTGCGTTCCTGCGGGAGGACGCCTGGGTGGATGACGACATCGACACTGCCTTCGTCGCTCTCGTGAGGCATTCGAGTTCGCCGGTCACCGTCGAAGAGCGAATCGTGCACGACGCAAGCGCGATCGAACGAATGGGGGCGTTCGGGATTGCAGCCGCTTTCACCCAAGGTGGTGCCGAGGGCCGGTCCTTCGAGGAGACCATGGTTACCCATCAGCGCTTCCTGGACCGAACGGATTTCAAGACGCCGCGGGGACAGGAGCTGTCTCTCGGGGGCCGGGAGTACGCGCGGCAGTTCCTGGCCCAACTCCGCTCCGAGCTCTAACACCGCCCGCTCGATATATCCGGCGTCGTCCGCCCACCGTATGTTTGTTTGGTTCCTAACTACATGAGGGAGACCACACGGTGTCAGGAATGGGACCACTTCGAGTCGAATCCGATCACGCTCGTCGCCACCCCGGGGCGAACAAGCTCGCCACCGAGGTCGTGATCAACCTGATCCGGACGAGCGGCTTCCTGATCACGGAGCTCGA
The DNA here is from genome assembly GCA_050693895.1 of Actinomycetota bacterium. GTDB lineage: Bacteria > Actinomycetota > CADDZG01 > CADDZG01 > WHSQ01 > WHSV01. The sequence goes on from JBOGWS010000116.1 coordinate 18,101, forward strand.
TCGCATCCTCCGTCGATACGGCATCACTGGAGCGGGCTTCAACGTCCTGATGATCCTGCGCGGCGAACGCGGACCCCTCTCGCCCTTCGAGATCGGTGAGCGTCGCCTGGTAACCCGAGGGACGGTCACCGGGCTCTTGGACACCTTGGAGAAACAGGAACTCGTTGTGCGCCGGCCCCATCCCGAGGATCGCAGGATGTTGCTCATCGAGGTCACCGAGCACGGTCAAACTCTGCTGGAGGAGGTCTGCGACGAGCTGTTTCCCGCCCATGCCGAGATGATGGCGGGACTGACCGGAAGCGAGAAGGACTCACTGGTTCGGCTGCTCGGCAAGCTCGGCCATCAGCTCGAATCTCGAGGGTCAACACCCTGATCAATCGCCGCAGGATGTCTCCCTCAGCTGCGGGAAATATAGTTCGGTACTTGACCGCCACCAAGAAGTTCCGAGATATCGAACGAGATGGCCGAGCGGCCGTCGTCATCGACCACGTCCTGCCACCCTGGCAGCCGCGCGGCATCGAGGTCCGTGGGAAGGCGGAGGCAATCCGCGGTGAGAAGCCGGTGATTCGGATCTATCCCGAACGAGTCGTGGGCTGGGGGCTCGACGAAGGAGGCCGCAACGCACGCGATGTGCACTAGGGACTATTTCTTGCGACGGTCGCGGAAGAACTGCGCGAAACCGAGGGCCAGCAGCAAGTAGCCACCGACGTTGGCAGCGAACAAGGCCGAGTTCGGAAACGACTCACCCATGCGAGCGCGCAGTATCGAAGCGAGCAGCAGAATGACGGCCCCACCGAGCATCAGCCGGCGCCAAGCCTCGACCCCGTTCCACCAACGTTGAAGGAACGAGGGCTCCTCCTCTTCCTGCGCCCCGGTGTCCCCCGGCGAGGTATCTCGCCGAGGGTCCTCGTTGGATTTATCCGAGCGTGGCGAAGACATCAGCCGCTGCATGGACGATGTGGTCGATGTGATCCTCGGAGTGCGCGTCGCCGATGAATAGCGCCTCGAACCGGGAGGGGGGAAGATACACGCCGCGCTCCAGCATCCCCCTGAAGAACTTCGCGTAAGTCTCCTCTGGGGTCGCTGCGGCCTGGCTGTAGTTGATGATCTCGTCATCGGAGAAGAAGAATCCGGCAAGGCCCCCGATTGCCGCGGCATACAGCGGGACGGTGGCCGCATGGTCGGCCGCGTCGATGAGGCCTCGAACGAGCGACCGAGCACGTTCCTGAACACGGTCGTAGATGGCCGGATCCGATTGGATCATCTGAAGGTTCGTCAACCCCGCCGCCATTGCGACCGGGTTTCCCGACAGCGTCCCCGCCTGGTAGATGGGTCCCGTGGGGGCGAACTGGTCGAGAAGCACCGCGGGCCCTGCGATCGCACCCACCGGTAGCCCTCCACCGATGATCTTGCCGAGAAGCACGATGTCGGCGCGCACGCCGAATCGCTCCTGCGCGCCGCCGGCTGCCAGCCGGAAGCCGGTGATGACTTCGTCGTAGATCAGCAGGGCACCGATCTCGTCTGCGATCGCGCGCAATCCTTCGAGGTAACCGTCGTTCGGCACGACCAGCCCCATGTTCGCCGCCACCGGCTCGACCAGGATCGCGGCCACCTGATCCGAGAAGGGTTCGACCGCGGCGCGTACCTCGTCGAGGTCGTTGTACTCACAGGTAACGGTGTCGGCTGTCGCGCCGTCCGTGACTCCGGGGGTTCCCGGAATTCCCAACGTCGCCACACCTGACCCGGCTTGAACCAACAACGCGTCGGCATGCCCATGGTAGCAACCGGTGAACTTCAACAACTTGGTGCGTCCGGTAGCACCGCGCGCGAGACGCGCCGCGCTCATCCCAGCTTCGGTCCCCGACGATACAAATCGCACGCGCTCGACATTGGGAATCATCCCGACGACCGTGCGGGCCATCTCGACCTCCAGCTCGCTGGGGGTTCCGAACGACGTTCCCCGGGCAGCTGCATCCGCGACCGCTCGCACGATCTCGGGGTGAGCGTGCCCAAACAACAATGCGCCCCAACTCTGGACGAGGTCGATGTACTGGTTTCCATCGACATCGGTAATCGTTGCACCGGATGCCCGCTCGACGAAGAACGGATGGGAGCCGACCGCGTCGAAGGCCCGAACGGGGGATGACACTCCTCCGGGCATCAGATTGCTTGCTTCAGCAAAGAGCTTGTCGGAACGGGTGTGATCGCGCTCGCTCACAGGTGGCTCAACACGCCACCGCCCGGGCTGCTAGGCGAGCCATTCGGCAGCCTTTTTGGCGTGGTAGGTGATGATCAGATCTGCGCCGGCTCTGCGGATCGATCCCAGCACCTCGAGCGTGGCCTGACGTTCGTCGAGCCATCCTCGCTCGGCCCCCGCCATCAGCATCGAGTACTCGCCCGAAACGTTGTATGCCGCGGTGGGATAGGCAAAACGTTCCTTCACGGCGCGCAGCACATCGAGGTAGCTGAGCGCGGGTTTGACCATGACCGCGTCGGCACCCTCCGCGATATCGAGTTCGACCTCACGCAGAGCCTCGTCGACATTCTCGGGAGGCTGTTGATAGCCCCTGCGGTCCCCGAACCGCGGTGCTCCCTCGGCCGCTTGCCGAAACGGTCCGTAGAAACCCGACGCGTACTTCGCCGAGTAGGCGAGTATCGGCGTCGATTCGTATCCGGCCTGGTCTAGTGCGTTTCGAACGAATCCAACTTGGCCGTCCATCATCCCGCTCGGCGCCACGATGTCGGCACCGGCCGATGCCTGGCTCACCGCAATGCGCCCGTAGACCTCTAGCGTCGAGTCGTTATCGACCTGTTCGCCATCCAGAAGTCCGCAGTGTCCGTGATCCGTATACTCGCAGAGGCAAAGGTCGGCCACCACCACGAAGTCATCGCCGAGTTCCTCCTTCAGAGCAGCCAGACCCTGTTGCCCGATGCCGTTGGGGTCGTGCGACTGGCCGCCCTCGGCGTCCTTGAAAGTGGGCACACCAAACAACAAAACACCCGCTACACCCCGTTCCGCGAGCTCGCGACCCTCCTTGACGAGACTTTCAAGCGTGTGCTGGCTGTGGCCCGGCATGGACGCGATCGGTTCGCGTTCCAAGAGCGCTTCCTTCAAAAAGAGTGGCGCGATCAGGTCCGAGGGCGCCAGCGCCGTTTCCGCAAATGCCCTCCGCAGGCCGGGCGTTCGCCGAAGCCTGCGCGGTCTGTAGGAGGGAAAAGAGCTCATTGAGACATTGTCCCACTATCGCCCTGCTGGCCCTCAGGTTCGGGCTGGCCGTTCTCGCCCAAACTTGCGTCAGTTTCGATCTTCGCCCCGGAGAAATGAGTGATCAACGCATCGCGCAGACCACCCCCGGTGTGATCCGTAGCCACTACGTCGACACGGAAGCCGGCGGCGGCGGCCGCCGCCGCTGTTTGGGGTCCGATGCAAGCCACGTTGAGAAGGCCGCGCTCGGCCTCTCCCCCCAGTCCCAGTTCCTCGGGGTCGCCCATCAGCTCGACGAACGCCCGAACTGCCGACGCGCTCGCGAACGTCACCACATCGAAACTCTCCTCGCGCACGCGTTTCACTCCCGGATGCGACCGAGAACCAAGTATGTTCTTGTAGGTCACACACTCCTCCGGCGTCCACCCTGCGTTGCGCAGCAGATCCAGGATGTCATTCGGGCCATTCTCGACTCGGGGTAGCAGCACTCGACCCACTCCTCGGGCCATGCTCTCGACGAGAGTCTCTGCAGTGAAGGATTCAGGCACGAAGTCGGCTTGGATTCCTCGTTCCTCCAAGAGGCTGGCCGTCACGCGCCCCACGGCGGCGACCTTGGTTCGAGCAAAAGCGCGGGCGTCGTAGCCGCCCGCGCTCAAACGCTCGAAGAACTTCTCGAGCCCATTCGCCGAGGTGAACACAACCCATGCGTAGAGACCTTCTGCAAGCTTCTTCGCGGCGAGATCGACATCTGCGAAGCTTTCGGGATCCGAGATCTCGATTGTCGGCAGGTAGATGACCTCGGCGCCGGCCTCGGCGAGGATGTCCCCGAATGCGGCCGCCTGATGACGCGCGCGCGTAACGACAACTCGCAAACCGTGCAGTGGCCGCTTCTCGAACCAGGCGATCGTCTCCCTCAGCTTGACGACCTCCCCGACATAGGCCGTCGCCGGTGACTTTATGTCCGCCTCTGCCGCCAGAGCCGCGATTTTGTCGAGCGTCCCCCTCACCACACGCTGCCGAGGGAGAGTCCCCCATTCGACAATCGCTGCGGGGGTCTGTGGGTCGCGACCCCTTTCGATGAGCCGTGACGCCACGCGCCTGAGCGAGCGCACACCCATCATCAGCACGAGCGTGTCGGGACCAGTCGCCATGTGGTCCCAAGCAATCGACGACTCGGCCTCCTCGTTCGCCGTAAGCACGGCGAAGCTCGTCGCGACGCCTCGGTGGGTTACGGGAATGCCCGCGTAGGACGCCGCGGCGATTGCGGAAGTGACGCCCGGGATGACCTCGAACGGAACCCCCGCCTCCGAGAGAAGCTCCAGCTCCTCTCCTCCACGCCCAAAGACGAACGGATCCCCACCCTTCAGTCGGACCACCATTGCCCCGGCCTTCGCCCGATCAATCATTAGAGCGTCGGCGACCAACTGACGCGAGTGTTCCTCGCCCGGCTTCTTGCCGACGAAGATCTGCTCGGCTTTGGGCGCCTCGTCGAGCAACTCGCGCGCCACGAGTCGGTCGTACAGAAGGACGTCACAGGCTCGAAGAAGTTCCAGACCCCGCGCGGTGACCAACCCGGGATCACCCGGCCCGGCCCCCACGAGATAGACGCATCCGGCTCGGTGCATGACTCAGCTCCGTTGTATCTCTTCGGCTTTGATGTCTTCGAGGATCTCGCCGCCGCCGGCCGCAAGGATCGCCTCGGCAAGCTCGACTCCCAGCGACTCCGCCTCCGCCCGTGAGCCCGAAATCCGATCTCGCAGGACCTGGTCCGTGAGAGGCGAGCCCAACATTCCGGTCACGAGCAAGCCTCGCTCACTTGCCTGGGCGTGGCAACCGAGAGGCACCGAACATCCTCCCTCCAGGCGGGCCGAGAAAGCCCGCTCGCAGGCGACCTCGGCCGCCGCACCGGGGCTGGAGATGCGCCCGAACAGATCGGCCAGGTCGGTTCGCTCGGTGAGCGCCTCGACCGCAAGGGCGCCCTGCGCCGGGCTGGGAACCCAGCGCGTGGGTTCGAGCGGGCCGTAGAGGTCCTCGTTCACTCCCCCGAGGCGTTGAATCCCAGCGGCCGCCAGGATCGCCGCATCGACCTCGCCTTGAGCGACCTTGCGGAGCCGGGTGTCGAGATTCCCGCGAAACTCGACGACCGCGATGTCGGGGCGCGCCTCGCTCAGGAGCACCTTGCGGCGCAGGCTCGAGGTGCCGACCCGGGCCCCCGTTGGGAGCGATTCAAGCCGTTCCTCTCCGCTTACACCCTGGCCCCCGACGACGACATCGCGCGCATCGGCGCGCGCGGGAATGCAGATCAGAGCCGTGTCCGGCGCAAGTTCGGCGGTGAGGTCCTTGGCCGAGTGCAGTGCCACGTCCGCGTTGCCGGCGAGCACTTCTCCGGAGACCTCGGTGGTGAAGATTCCCTTGGCACCCATCGCGCTGAAGGGGATGCTCTTGTCCTTGTCACCCTTCGTGCTGACGGTCAGGACATCGATCTGAATTTCCGGATCGGCCGCGCGCAGGAGGTCTCCGAGGATCTCTGTCTGGCGCAGTGCGAGTTGCGAGCCGCGGCTCGCTACGACGATGCGATCATGACTTCGGGCCACTCAGTCATCATCGAGCTCGAAGAGCTCGTACAGGGCATCGAGGTAGACATGACCCTGCGTGGAGCTTGCGATCTCCTTTGACTTGCTGAGAGGCGCGTGCAGGATCTTGTTGACGATTCGTCGCGTCATCTGGTCGATTGCTTCACTTTGTTCGGGCGTCATTTCTCCCAATTGAGACTTGAAGCGTTCCAGTTCCGAGCTCCGCACGACCTCCGAACGGTCGATCAGACGCGCGATCGCAGGAGCGATCTCGAGTGCTCGTTCCCAGCGGGTGAAGCGTTCTAGCTCTGCGCCGATGATGTCCTCGACCTTCGAGATCTCGCCAAGCCGTCCGCCCATGTTGTTGTCCACGAGCGCGCGCAGATCCTCGATGTCTCGCAGCACCAGATTGTCGATCTCGCCGACGGAGGGGTCGACGTCGCGCGGAACTGCAATGTCGACGATGAAGAGCGCATCGGGACGGGTGCGTCGTTCCATCGCGACCCGAGCAGTTGTGTAATCAAGCACCGGTCCCGGGGCCGTCGTCGAGCAGATGACGATGTCGGCCTCGGCGATGACTTCCTGCAGATCGCCGAGGGTTCGCGTCTCGACGCCGTAGGAGTCGGCGAGGCTTTGTGCGCGATCCTCGCTGCGATTGATGACCGTGGTCCCCGTTGCGCCAGCCGCCTGCAATGACTGCACGGCGAGCCGCCCCATCTTGCCCGCGCCGATGATGACGACATTCTTGTCCTCCAGGGACTTCTCTGCGAATGTGCGCCGCGCCAGCTCGACGGCCGCCGAGGAAATCGACACGGGATTACGAGCGATCTCGGTCTCGGTTCGTGCCCTCTTGCCGACGGTAAGCGCTTGGCTGAACGCGCGGCGCAGGTTGCGACCGACACACTCCTCCTCTTCGGCGAACGCGATCGCCTTGCGGACCTGAGCGAGAATCTCGGACTCGCCGACTATCAGCGAGTCGACGCTTGCAGCCACCCGGAACAGGTGCGAGACCGCGCCCTCGTCGAAGTACGTGTAGAGGTGGTCGCTGAAGTCCTCCGGCGCGACATGACAGAACTCGCTGAGAAAGTTCCGTAGGGCCTGAGCCCCTGGGTGAAACTTCGTCACGCTGGCGTAAACCTCGACTCGGTTGCAGGTCGAGAGAATCGCGCCCTCGGTGACGTGGTCACAGTGCATCAGCTCGGCAAGTGCCTTTGCGTGTCGCTCGTCCGGGATGGCAAGGCGTTCGAGCAGGCTAATCGGAGACGTCTTGTGGTTGAGCCCCACGACCACTATGGACATGGGTTGAACCTACCTCCGGTCGGTCTGCTGGTTCTCGAGGCGTCGATTGGCCTCACGCGCCGTCTCGATCGCCTTCGTGCGTTGCTGATAGAAGCTGAGGATCTGGAGTTCAACGGAGAGGTCGACCTTTCGCACGTTGACGTCGGGCGGAACGTTCACGTGACTGGGCGCGAAGTTGAGGATCGACTTGATGCCGGCGTCGACCAGCTTCTCCGCGACCTCCTGCGCTCCCGCGGGCGGCGTGGAGATGATGCCGATGCACAGACCCTCTTCGGCGACGGCCTCCTTGAGCTCGTCGATGTGACGAACGATGATGCCGCCGACCTCCTCGCCGATCACGTTGTCGTCGGTATCGAAGAGTGCGGTGATACGAAAACCTCGCTCGGCGAAACCCTTGTAGGAGGCAAGTGCTCGTCCGAGGTTTCCGATCCCGATCATCGCAGTGGGCCAGTCCTGCGTTAGGCCGAGCTCGCGGGTGATCTGGTAGAGCAGGTACTCGACGTCGTATCCGACCCCGCGCGTCCCGTAGCTCCCGAGATAGCTCAGGTCCTTGCGCACCTTCGCCGCGTTAACTCCCGCGAGGCGAGCGAGTTCCTCGGAGCTGACGGTCAAGACCCCACGGCCCTCGGCGAGATCCAGGAGCGATCGCAGGTACATCGGAAGCCGGGCGACGGTTGCTTCGGGAATCGGTCGGTTGCGCATATGAACCGCATCTTACGGGCTTGTGAGTACAATCACAAACCGGAAAACCTGTCCTGACCTGCACTTTTAGCACATGAGTCCGAGCCCACAACGATTGGCCTGTGAGATTGTGCGCTGGGTACGGTCGAGG
>JBOGWS010000117.1:0-120936 GCA_050693895.1 Actinomycetota bacterium
TCAATTTCGCCCTCACATGCCCCTCACCTGGGAATACGCGGGCGACGAGGGGTGTTGACCCGAGGGCAGGACCAGGATTATGGTGATTTCTGGCCCAATCTGAGGGGTACCTATACAGGCGCTACCACGATCAGGCCAACTGAATAGCCGTATATTTGACGCGGGTGTAGGCGTGCGCCTATACTCGCGTGCTGCTGTGTCCACCCCCTGTGCGTCTCAGACGTTCTGTCGCGCGGCTAAGAACCGCCCAGTTCGATCCGTTCGGGGAGCAAGCTTCAGAACCGCCGTCTAGCACCACCAAGAGGAGGCTCGCTTGTCGTCCAATGCCCTGCGCGTCAATGCCCTGCGCGAACGTCGCACGTTCGCCAAACTCACAGAGGTTCTTCCTCCCCCGGACCTCATCTCGGTGCAGAAGGAATCCTTCACCTGGTTCCTCGAAGAGGGCCTGAAGGACACGCTCAATGACATGTCCCCGATCGAGGACTTCACGGGGAACCTCGCACTCCAGTTTCTAGCTCACCGCTTCGAGCCGCCGAAGTTCGATGAGGACGAGTGCAAGGAGAAGGACCTCGATTACTCGCGCCCGCTCTTCGTAACCGCCGCCTTCATCAACAAGGAGACCGGCGAGATCAAGGAGCAGACGGTCTTCATGGGTGACTTCCCGATGATGACCGAGAAGGGCACCTTCATAATCAACGGAACCGAGCGAGTTGTGGTCAGCCAGCTCGTCCGTTCCCCCGGTGTGTACTTCGACCGCAGTGTCGACAAGACGTCCGACAAGGACATCTACGCATGCAAGGTAATCCCGGCTCGTGGCGCGTGGCTCGAGTTCGAGACCGACAAGCGCGACACCGTCGGCGTGCGCGTCGACCGCAAGCGGCGCCAGTACGTAACCGTGCTCCTCAAGGCACTCGGATTCGGCAACGACGACGAGATCCTGGCTCTGTTCGACGGGGCCGAGTCGATCGCGGCCACTCTCGAGAAGGACACGATCGAGACCCAGGAAGAGGCCCTGATCGATGTCTATCGCAAGCTCCGGCCGGGCGAGCCGCCCACCGTCGAGAGCGCGCGCAGCCTTATCGAGAACCTGTTCTTCAATCCCAAGCGCTACGACCTCGCTCGCGTTGGTCGCTACAAGGTCAACCGCAAGCTCGACTTCGATTCGTCCGAGGATGCCATCACCGAGATGGGCTCCGTGCTCCGCAAAGAGGACATTCTCGAGACGATTCGCTACCTGGTGAAGCTGCACGCGGGTGACCCCGATTACGAGACCGACGACATCGACCACTTCGGCAACCGCCGTGTCCGTCCGGTCGGCGAGCTCATTCAGAACCAGATCCGTGTCGGACTCTCCCGCATGGAGCGCGTCGTCAAGGAGCGCATGACGACCCAGGATGTCGAGGCCATCACGCCTCAGACCCTGATCAACATTCGCCCCGTTGTCGCCTCGATCAAGGAGTTCTTCGGATCGAGTCAGCTCAGTCAGTTCATGGACCAGACCAATCCGCTCACCGGACTGACTCACCGTCGTCGACTCTCGGCCCTCGGCCCCGGCGGTCTGAGCCGTGAGCGCGCGGGCTTCGAGGTGCGAGACGTTCACCCGAGCCACTACGGCCGAATGTGCCCGATCGAGACCCCTGAGGGTCCGAACATCGGTCTCATCGCGTCGCTGTCGACCTATGCGCGACTCAACCGCTACGGCTTCGTGGAGACGCCGTACCGCAAGGTCATCAAGGGCAAGGTCACGAATCAGATCGAGTACCTCACCGCCGACCAGGAGGACCGTTCGGTCATCGCTCAGGCGAACGCGGTGATCGACGAGAAGGGTCACTTCACCGAGGAGAAGGTTCTCGCGCGAGCTCGTCACAACGACCCGGACTACGTCGACGCAACCGACCTCGACTACATGGACGTAAGCCCGAAGCAGATCGTGTCCGTCAGTGCATCCTGCATCCCATTCCTCGAGCACGACGACGCAAACAGGGCCCTCATGGGCGCCAACATGCAACGTCAGGCCGTGCCTCTGCTCAAGCCCCAAGCTCCCATCGTCGGGACCGGGCTCGAGTTCCGCGCCGCTACCGACGCCGGAGACGTAGTCGTTGCCGAGCAGGATGGAACCATCGAGGAGGTCACCGCCGATCGCATCGTGATCGCGGCCAAGACCGGACACGAGCGTCATATCTACAAGCTCGAGAAGTTCCGTCGCTCTAATCAGTCCACGTGCATGAACCAGCGTCCGCTGGTGCGCGAGGGGCAGAAGATCAAGCAGGGCGACGTGCTCGCCGACGGTGCCTCCACCGACAACGGCGAGCTGGCGCTGGGCGCAAACCTGATGGTCGCCTTCATGTCCTGGGAGGGCTACAACTTCGAGGACGCCATCATCCTGTCCGAGCGTCTCGTCAAGAAGGACATCCTGTCCTCGATCCACATCGAGGAGTACGAGATCGATGCGCGCGACACGAAGCTTGGTCCCGAGGAGATCACTCGTGACATCCCCAACGTCTCGGAGGAGGTCCTCGCCGACCTCGACGAGCGGGGCATCATTCGTATCGGTGCCGACGTCGGGCCCGGTGACGTGCTCGTCGGCAAGGTCACTCCCAAGGGCGAGACCGAGCTGACTCCCGAGGAGCGTCTGTTGAGGGCGATCTTCGGTGAGAAGGCGCGTGAGGTACGCGACACATCGCTCAAGATGCCGCACGGTGAAGAGGGCAAGGTCATCGGAGTTCGTCTCTTCACGCGCGAGCAAGGCGACGAGCTGTCCCCCGGAGTCAACGAGCTCGTTCGAGTTTTCGTTGCTCAGAAGCGCAAGATCTCGGAGGGCGACAAGCTGGCCGGACGCCACGGAAACAAGGGTGTTATCTCGAAGATCCTTCCCGAGCAGGACATGCCGTTCCTGCCGGATGGAACTCCGATCGACATCATCCTGAACCCGCTCGGTGTTCCGTCCCGAATGAACCTCGGGCAGGTGCTCGAGAGTCACCTCGGTTGGGTCGCCAAGCATCACTTCGACGACGGTGACCGCACGCCCGGCCCGGGCAAGTGGCACGACGCCGACCCAATGTGGGTGTCGACTCCTGTGTTCGACGGAGCGCGCGAGGACGAGATCCTCGACGCCCTCGACACGGTTGCCGCTCGCAAGACCGAGTACCCGCTCGTCAACAAGGTCGGAAAGGCCCAGTTGTACGACGGACGCTCGGGCGAGCCGTACGACAACGAGATCACGGTCGGCTACATGTACGTGCTGAAGCTCAGCCACATGGTCGACGACAAGATCCACGCACGGTCGACCGGTCCGTACTCGATGATCACCCAACAGCCTCTCGGAGGTAAGGCCCAGTTCGGTGGGCAGCGCTTCGGTGAGATGGAGGTGTGGGCCCTGGAGGCCTACGGCGCCTCCTACTGCCTGCAGGTGCTGTTGACGATCAAGTCGGACGACGTGCTCGGCCGAGTGAAGGTCTACGAGGCAGTGGTCAAGGGCGAGAACATCCCCGAGCCAGGCATCCCCGAGTCCTTCAAGGTGCTCATCAAGGAAATGCAATCCCTCTGCCTGAACGTCGAGGTGCTCTCGGCCACGGGTGAGGAGATCGAAATGAAGGAGATCGACGAGGACATCTTCCGCACGGCGGAGGAACTCGGCATCGATCTGTCCCGGCGCGAGCCATCCAGTGTCGAGGAGGTCTGAGTAACTTGCTAGACGTCAACTACTTCGATGAACTGAGGATCGGGCTCGCCACCGGCGACCAGGTGCGAGCCTGGTCCAACGGCGAGGTCAAGAAGCCCGAGACCATCAACTACCGCACACTCCGTCCGGAAAAGGATGGGCTCTTCTGCGAGAAGATCTTTGGTCCCACCAAGGACTGGGAGTGCTACTGCGGTAAGTACAAGCGTGTCCGTTTCAAGGGCATCATCTGTGAGCGCTGTGGCGTCGAGGTAACCCGCGCCAAGGTGCGTCGTGAGCGCATGGGTCACATCGAGCTCGCCGCGCCCGTGACTCACATCTGGTACTTCAAGGGCGTTCCGTCCCGCCTGGGATACCTGCTCGACCTTGCTCCGAAGGAGCTCGAGAAGGTCATCTACTTCGCGGCATCGATCGTGACGTCGGTCGACGAGGACAAGCGCCACAAGGACCTCCCGGACCTCGAAGAGGAGATTCAGCACGAGGTCGCACGCTTCGAGTCGGATCGCGACCGCCGTCTCGAGGAGATCCTCAAGGAGACGGAGGCGCGTCTCGAGGAGATGGAGGGTCGCAAGGCTCGCAGCTCCGAGAAGAACGCGGCCAAGAACCAGAGTGAGCGACAGCAGAAGGAAGTGCGCGAGCGAGCCGATCGGAACATCGCCATGGCTCGTGACGTGTTCGAGTTGTTCCAGAACCTCAGCGTCAAGCAGATCGTCGACGACGAGATTCAGTGGCGCGAGCTGAAAGACCGTTACGGCGAGTACTTCAACGGTGGCATGGGGGCCGAGTCCATCAAGGACCTCATCGCCAATCTGGACCTGAAGGCCGAGGAGGAGTTCCTCCGCGACCAGATCAAGACGGCCAAGGGTCAGAAGCGTCAGCGCGCGATCAAGCGCCTGAAGGTCGTCGCGCCGTTCACCGAGGAGACCAAGAAGAACTCTCCCCTCGGCATGGTGCTGGACTGCGTTCCCGTCATTCCGCCGGACCTTCGTCCGATGGTGCAACTCGACGGTGGGCGCTTCGCAACGTCCGACCTGAACGACCTCTACCGACGTGTAATCAACCGCAACAACCGTCTCAAGCGACTGCTCGACCTCGGTGCCCCCGAGATCATCGTGAACAACGAGAAGCGAATGCTTCAGGAGGCGGTAGACGCCCTGTTCGACAACGGTCGTCGTGGACGTCCGGTCACCGGACCTGGCAACCGCCCGCTGAAGTCTCTGTCGGACATGCTCAAGGGAAAGCAGGGACGGTTCCGCCAGAACCTGCTCGGTAAGCGCGTCGACTACTCTGGACGTTCGGTCATCGTTGCCGGCCCGAAGCTCAAGCTGCACCAATGCGGTCTGCCCAAGCAGATGGCACTCGAGCTCTTCAAGCCCTTCGTAATGAAGCGTCTGGTCGACCTGGGTCACGCGCAGAACATCAAGAGCGCAAAGCGGATGGTCGAGCGCAGCCGTCCCCACGTCTGGGACGTGCTCGAGGAGATCATTCACGAGCACCCGGTGCTGCTTAACCGTGCGCCGACTCTCCACCGGCTCGGCATCCAGGCTTTCGAGCCGGTTCTGGTCGAGGGCAAGGCCATTCAGATTCACCCGCTCGTGTGTGTCGCCTTCAACGCGGACTTCGACGGCGACCAGATGGCGGTCCACGTTCCGCTTAGCTCCGAGGCCCAGGCCGAGGCTCGCCTGCTCATGCTGTCCGCCCACAACGTGCTGAGCCCCGCGCACGGTGACCCGATCGTGGCGCCGACGCAGGACATCATCATCGGCGCCTACTACCTCACCGCCGACCACGGCGGCGAGAAGGGCGAGGGCATGGTCTTCAGCAATGCATGGGAGTTGCTCAAGGCTTACGACGCCAAGGCAGTGGACATTCACGCGAGGGTCAAGGTGCGCGGACTCAAGCGCTTCGAGAACGAGGACCAGGCCGAGTACGAGGCCAACCCCAACCGTCTCGCCGAGACCACGGCGGGTCGAGTCATCTTCAACGAGAGCTTTCCCGAGGACTTCCCGTTCCAGGACACCCCGGTGAAAAAGAAGGAGCTGGCCGCACTTGTCGAGCGCTGCGCGCGCACCTACGACAAGAAGGACCTGGCCGATGTGCTCGACAACATCAAGAACACCGGTTTCCATTACGCCACCAAGGCCGGAGTGACCATCGGTCTCGAGGACGTGACGACTCCGAGCGCCAAGCCCAAGATCCTCGAGGCGCACGACAAGCAGGCCGCGAAGGTCGAGGGCCAGTACGCTAAGGGTGTCATTACGGAGTCCGAGCGCAATCAGAGCCTGATCGAGATCTGGACCAAGGCCACCGACGAGGTGACCGAGGCGATGGAGGAGAGCTTCGACGAGCTGAACCCTATTTACATGATGGCGAGTTCGGGAGCTCGAGGAAACATCGCCCAGATCCGTCAGCTCGCGGGAATGCGTGGCCTGGTTGCAAACCCACGTGGTGAGATCATTCCTCGCCCGATCAAGGCGAACTTCCGCGAGGGCCTGACGGTGCTCGAGTACTTCATCTCGACGCACGGTGCTCGTAAGGGACTTGCGGACACGGCACTCCGCACTGCGGACTCCGGTTACCTGACTCGACGTCTCGTCGATGTCAGCCAGGAGGTCATCGTGCGCGAGGAGGACTGCGGCACCGATCGCGGTCTGCGTGTCGATCTCGTGAGGGAGCGCAGCGCACTGAAGCAGAAGTTGATCTCCCGCATCCTGCTCGAGGACATCGTCGATCCCGAGGGCAACGTGGTTAAGGCGGCGGGCGAATCCATCAACACAGAGGACGTCAGTGTCGTTGAGAACTCGGGGGCAACCGAGTCCATCATTCGCTCGGTGCTCACCTGTGACTCGCGCTACGGCGTGTGCCAGAAGTGCTACGGCATCAGCCTTGCAACAAATGCGCTGGTCGAGCTCGGTGAAGCAGTCGGAATCGTTGCTGCCCAGTCCATCGGTGAGCCTGGAACTCAGCTGACGATGCGTACTTTCCACACCGGTGGTGTCGCCAACGTCGAGGACATCACCCAGGGACTTCCGCGAGTCGTCGAGCTTTTCGAGGCTCGTACCCCCAAGGGTAAGGCCGAGATCGCCGCGGCAACGGGGCGCGTCGAGCTTCACGAGGACGAGAAGTCTCGTCAGATCGAGCTCATCCCCGACGACGGCAGCGAGCCGATCCTCTACAAGGTGTCGCGCTTCGCTCGTCTGCACCCGGGGATCCGCAACGGCGACCATGTCGACGCGGGCCGGGCGCTGACCGAGGGAAACAAGGACCCGGATGAGGTCCTCGACATCCTCGGGACGCGTGAGGTTCAGCTCTACCTCGTGAACGAGGTGCAGAACGTGTACCGGAGCCAGGGTGTGCCGATTCACGACAAGCACATCGAGCTGATCGTTCGCCAGATGCTTCGCAAGGTCACCGTGCTCGAGCCCGGCGACACAGAGTTCATGCCGAACCAGGACGTGGACGCTCGTGTCTTCGCCGAGTCCAACGAGGCGGTCGTTGCCAACGGCGGCGAGCCGGCGACGGCTCGACCGAAGCTGATGGGTATCACCAAGGCGTCGCTTGCGACCGAGTCGTGGCTGTCTGCTGCGTCGTTCCAGGAGACGACCCGGGTGCTCACCGAGGCTGCCATCAACGGCAAGAGCGATCCGCTTTTGGGCCTCAAGGAGAACGTCATCATCGGAAAGCTCATCCCCGCCGGTACCGGAATGAGTCGTTACCGGAACGTGTCGATAGAGACGACCGGCGAAGGCGCCATCTCCGATGCCGAGGCGCGCGAGATGTTCGGCCTTCCTCCTCGTACCGAGGAAGAGGATGCAGCGCGCGAACTCTTCGGCGACGGTCTTCGGGCGGTGCCCGACTCCTCGGGCGACGGCGAGTCACAGCCAGATGGGGAGGCAGAGAGCCTCGACGAAGAGGTCAGCACGGCCGCCGAGTGACGTTGTTGTAACAACACGGCGTCACAAATAGAGGCCCCCGGTTCGCCGGGGGCCTCTCCATGTATGGAAGGGCCGGCTCCCTACTAGTTCGATCTCCTCACAGGGGACGCTCGAAGAGCAGGCCCCGTCCTGCGAAGCCCACCGTTCGGTCGAGCGCCAACAGAAATCTCGCCGTCAACTGCTCGTGCGCTCGAAGCAACCACAACGCCTCGCTCTGCACCCAAGCGTTCTCGCGAGCACGCTCCATACTCCACATCTCGACCGCCTCGTCGGCCTGGCCCAACACGCGGTCGATGATTCCAAGAAGGCCCTTCTTGAACCACGGTTCGACCTTTTCCTGAGCCTCGGCCAGCAGGCTGTTGATGCGACTGAAGTCCCGGTACTGAGCCGAGTCCCGCTCTGGGTCGAGCTGCATTTCACGGCAGGTTGCGTTCAGAGCGAGGACGAGGTCGTGATTGATGTGGGCGTTCATGCCGGCGAGCGCGAACTGAAGGGGTGCGATTCGAGAACTGCCCCGAGATTGGAAGAGGGGAACCCAGCACCGTGCGCACGCCTGAGGATCGCGTGCGTGATCTTCGAGGGCCATGAAGTAGAGATTCGCGAAAACCACGTCAAGTCGCTCGACGAAATCCTTGTCCTCGAACTCATGGTCGACGCTTTGCTGCAGAACCTCCTCGGTTACCGTCAGGTACATCCTGTTGAACTGAGCGACCCCGTCCCTGGGCGGAAGCTGGGCCTGGATCAGCCGCATCCGGGCGATCACGTCCTCGATCGTCGCCGGCTCCTCCGGTGGAAGGACGAGTGTTACCTCGTCCTGCCGGCGTGTCAGAACGCCGCTCAACCAATCTCTCAGACCCACGATCTTCCCCCCACACGTTGGCGCCTCTCGGCCTCGGCGCGTTTCGGTGCAAGGAATTATGACTGGAGGGAGAACCGTCTCGCCTCATCGCCCGGCGACCGCTAGCCTGAGCATCCGATGAAATCCACGGTCGCTCCGCATTCCGGCGTCCCCCTGTTTCTTGTTATCGGCAGCGACCCTTTCAGGTCGGACAGGGTCGCGGCCGAACTTGACCAACGCTACGGGCACCATTACGAGATCAAGCGCGCGAGGTCTGGAAGGGAGGCCATCGCGACGGCTGAGCGACTCCTGGACGGAAACCGGCGGATCGCCCTCGTCCTTTCGAGCCTTTCCCTGACGGACACGGACGGATGGGAGGCCATGACGGCGGTTCGGGCGCACCACCCGGGAGCGCTGCGTATCCTTTACCTGCAACCGGGTGATCGCAACGAGGGCCGACTCGTGCAGAGGCCACTCCAGATGGGACTCGCGGACCACTATGTCCTCGTTCCGCTGGTCTCGCCGGACGAAACCTTTCACGCGAACGTCTCCGAGTTGCTCAGGGAGTGGGCTGGTTCCTACGGCCCGCATCTCGAGGCTGGTCAGTTGGTCGGCGAGTCGGACTCGTCCAGGGTTCATCATCTGCTGGATCTCGCCGGCCGCAGCGGTGTTGCGATCGCCTTTCACGATGTTCGAAGCGTGGAGGGCCGGCGCGTATTGAGGAAAGTGGGTGTTGACGACTCCGTACTTCCGGTTCTGGTGCTTTGGACTGGGCTTGCGCTGCGAAATCCCACCGACGTGGAGATCACCGACGCCTTCACCGGCGGTGACACCCCCGACTGGACGACGTTCGACGTCTCGGTAATCGGAGGAGGACCAGCCGGACTAGCGGCGGGCGTCTCGGGCGCGTCCGAGGGTTTGCAGTCATTTGTGCTCGACATGACGGCCATGGGAGGACAAGCCGGCACTACGTCAAGCATCCGCAACTACCTGGGTTTTCCCAGAGGTATTTCAGGGCGGGAGCTTGCGAGGCGTGCCTTCGACCAAGCGTGGATGTTCGGAGTGGCGTTCCAGTTCTCACGTTCGGCCGATCGAATTGCCAGAGCCGGCGACCTTTTTGTTACCCGTCTGTCCGATGGTATCGAAGTGCGATCACGGGTAGTCGTCCTGGCGCCCGGTGTGGACTACCGGCGGCTCCAAATTCCCGAACTCGAGCAACTAGTGGGAAGGGGTGTCTTCTACGGCGCCGCCGTTACGGAAGCGGAGGCAATGAAGAATCGTGACGTCTTCGTGGTCGGCGGAGGAAACGCAGCGGGTCAGGCCGCGGTGCATCTGTGCAGGTTGGCCAAGAGCGTGACGATGATCGTGCGTGGGCCCTCTTTGTCGGCCAGCACATCGGCCTATCTCATCCGACAGATTCAGGTGAACGACAACATCGCGGTTCGAACCAACACAAGCATCGTGGGGGGTGGGGGAACTCAGGCGCTCGAGTACGTAGACATACGCGACCACCGCGGCAATTCCCGTCGACATGAAGCAGGTGGCCTCTTCGTTCTCATCGGCGCCGCCCCTCGCACGGACTGGCTGCCCGACGAGCTCTTGCGAGACGAGTGGGGTTACATCCTCACGGGACCCGATGTCGGGTTGGAAGAATGGCCTCTCGAACGAGCACCTCTTCCATACGAGACGTCGATGCCGGGAGTCTTCGCGGTGGGTGATGTCCGACACGGATCGGTAAAGCGAGTCGCCTCCGCAGCGGGTGAGGGCTCGGTTGTCATCCAGGGCGTCCACGCCTATCTCGCAGACGAAGAAAAGTACATCCGACCCCTCTAGCCTTCGAGCTGCCACACCTCGTCGCGCAGGATCGGGATGCGGTCGCCATCGCTTGTGATCCCGTCCACCTCGAGCTCCGGCGACCCGACCATGAAGTCGGTGTGGACCTTGCTGTGATTGAGCCCGCGTTCAAGGCGCTCATCGGTCGAGAGAGCGGCCGCATCCTCTAGCGCTGTCGGGATTCCGGTGCCGTATGCGATGTGACAGGTCGCGTTTTCGTCCAGCAACGTGTCGAAGAAGGTGATGCCCGACTTTCCGATGGGTGACGTCCCGTCGACCAGCGCGATCTCGCCCAGGTGTCTGGCCCCCTCGTCGGCTTCGAGCTGGCCGCGCACGATGTCGGCGCCGGTGCGCGCGTTCACCTCTGTGACGACGCCTCCGGAGAACGTGACCTCGAGGTCGCGGACTACGGTCCCCCCGGTGGCAAGCGGACGGGTCGAGCGGACCATTCCGTCGGCGCGCCAGCGGTCGGGAGCGGTGAAGATCTCCTCTGTCGGCAGGTTGGGCCTGAATGTCACTCCCCAGTTCGTATTCATCTCCGCCGCCGACCAGTTTGCGTCCGGCATGAGGCCCACGGTCAGCTCGGTGCCGGGCCCCCGATAGTGCAGCGCGTCGAATGCTTGCTCGTTCATTCGGGCGGCCCTGGTGATGAGGCGCTCGATGTGCTCGTTCCACGCTGCGACAGGATCCGGCTGGTCGAGTCGCAAGAAGGAGCGCAGATAATCCCATAATCTCTCGACGTCTGGTTCGCCGAGCGCCATTGATGCCCAACCGTCTGTGGGCCACGGAACGATCGTCCAGTTCACCGCGCCACTCATGTTCGCGTTCAGCCGTGAGGCAAGGGAGGGCATGCGGTCTGCCGCCGCCCGTGTCGGATCGAGCTCGGCCAGCAGGTCCGGTTCGGGGTCGCCGACGATGGCGATGTTCGCCGACCTGTGCTCGACGGTGTACTGGTGACGAGTGTCCAGCCACGGGGGAGTCCATCCCAGCGTGCCCTCTGGTGCGTGGCGAATCCGCGACCTTTTGGCGTGGGGATCCCAGTACCAGATGTCGACGTAGCGGGCACCCATGGCGTACGCCTCCTCCGCGATGCAGCGTGCGAAAGGCGCGTGCTCGAGCATGGCGTTGACCGTCACGTCCTGGCCAACCTGCATATTGGCGCCGACGCTCAGGACCAATCGGGCGTACGACTGCAACTCGTCTTCGTTCACGTGACTCCTCGACTGGGATGGCAGACAGTGACGCTACCGGATTGTCGAACGAGCAGAGGACAACAAGGAAGGCCCCCGGGGGAACGGGGGCCTTTCTGCCGGGCGCGATCCTCGTAGAGGATCGCTGTGCCGGTGCTCAGGTAATGGGCTCGAGGGTGTCGGCCACTCGCCTCAGGGTGCCGGCCACCGTGTGGCGCACTCCGGAGCGAGGGGCTTCGGCCCCACTATCAGCGTGAGGCTTCGAGGCGCGCTCTCTACGAGCCTGCTCCCGCCTGTCACGCTGCCGTTCCTGGATGATCTCGTATGAAACGATGGGAATCATCGTCAACCCCTCCTCTCGGGTCTTGGCCGACTCATGTTCTTCGAGCCGTTCTATTGCCGTCGAATCTGCCGTTCGAAAAGTATCGAACCGTTCGACAGATGTCAACTGCCGGCCAGCTGCAGGCGCGTTACCCTCCTTGACAGCCCGGCTCCGAACGACAACAGTAGAACGAGCGTTCTATAGGTTTAGAACGCTCTATTGGGTAAGGTGCTTCCCATGCGGGTCGTAAATCTTTCTCAGCGCCCCAGCCCCATCGCCCTCGAGGTCGTGCAGTCCACCGCGGCGGAGTTCCTGATGAGCATCCTGGCGCTCGGGGACCTCCTGGGGCTGACAAAGGACGTCAACACCTACGACATGGGCAAACAGCGCCTCCAGGAGTTGCGGAACAAAGCCTCGGATGACCTCCTGGAAGACATCGAGGGGCTCCTCGGGGGCCCCGGAACGATGCCCGACACCTGCGGCAAGCTGCTCTCCAACCTGTTCGGCTATGTGCTCGATTCGGGCCCCAAGTACGACGTCGATACCTTTCTCGGACGACTCGAGGCGAGCGAGCCAACCGAGGTGCTGCTGGCTCTTGTCGGCTACCACGGCCAGAATCGGGCGGTTCCCGCCGAGGTCATAAGCAGTGCCGTCGAGGGCGATCCGGATGCACGGGCGACCTTTATCGAGGGTGCGCGTGCCAAATGGGGTGAGAGAGACGGTTTGGTCCTGGCACTCGAGCATGTCTTGAAGCTGGGCCCGGAACCGGTCCGGTTGGGTCTCGTCACGGCCCTCAGGCGCTGGGACGAAGAGGTCTTCGGGCAGTACAAGGGCGAGGCTCTCCCCGTCCTGGAGCGCGACTACAGGGCCAAGCTGAAGATGTCGCGGGAACTCTCGCTCGAGCGAACCATCGAGCTCGCGACCAACGGCATCCAGTTCGCCGCCGAGCCATGGATCAAGCGCGTCGTCCTGGCGCCGACCTACATCATTCGTCCCTGGGTTCTCCTGACCGAGCACCGTGACGTCATGATCTACATCTTTCCGGTATCGGACGACAGCCTGGGCGTGGACGAGTCCGTGCCCCCGCCCCAGCTCGTAAAGCTTTACAAGGCGCTCGGCGACGCGAACCGTCTGAGACTCCTGAAGCGACTCGCAGCGGGTTCGATGACCCTCAGGGAGGCGACCGACCTGCTCGGCAGCGCCAAGTCCACCGCCTACCACCACCTGGCGATCCTCCGTCAGGCCGGCCTCGTGTGGGTGCGCGAGGGCGAGGACAAGACCTACACCCTCCGCGACGACCTCATTCCTCAGGCCTCCGAGCTCCTCCAGTCTTTCCTGCACCCACGCTCCACGACATCGGACAACGTCAGGTCGATCGCTCCGAGCTGAGCCTCAGGGTCCCGTTTGACCGCCTGAGGGCGCTCGCCTATTCTTACTGGTCGCGTCTGACACTCAGACGCACTGCGCGCCTGTTTTCTTGCCTCGGGTAGAAGCACGAGGGGGCGAAGACGAGGTGTCGGAGGGATGTAAGAGAACCCGAGTTCGGTGAGCTTCGCAAGGCCCGGTTGCCCCGGGAACCGATGGAGTCAGGGGTACATCGCCGAACGATTGTGTCTGCGGGAGGACATCCCGGTAGCCAGGGCATGTGGCCTTGAGGCGCCGGTTCCTATCTCCCGGCAAGACGGCAACAAAAGGTTCGCCTGCGCGTGTGCAGATTGCCGGCGGGCGGGTCCATAGAGGTGAGGCGCCCGGTGCTCAAGCGATCGTCTCGACGATCGCGCAGGAACAAGAGGCGACCGGGTCACAGGAGAAGTCTCCCGCCCGCGCATGCGGGGCGGGAGTTCGTGTTCAGACGAGCAACATCCGCGCAACAACAGGTTAGTGGAGAGGAAGAAACGTTGCCGACGATTCAGCAACTGGTGCGCCAGGGGCGACAGTTCAAGAAAGAGAAGTCGAAGTCGCCGGCCCTAAAGGGGTCGCCGCAGCGCAGGGGCGTATGCACCCGGGTGTATACGACTACTCCCAAGAAGCCAAACTCCGCGCTCCGCAAGGTCGCTCGTGTCCGCCTCACCTCTCAAATCGAAGTCACCGCGTACATTCCAGGAATCGGCCACAACCTTCAGGAGCACTCGATCGTGCTCGTCCGTGGGGGCCGAGTCAAAGACCTCCCAGGCGTGCGCTACAAGATCGTGCGCGCTGCTCTCGACACCGCCGGCGTGCGCGACCGGAGCAAGTCCCGCTCGAAGTACGGCGCCAAGAAGGGCGGCGTTTAGAAATGCCGAGGCGCGGTGCTGCTGCTCGCAGGGACATCAACCCCGACCCGATCTACGGCTCGGTGCTCGTCACTCAGGTCACCAACCGCATCATGACGCGCGGCAAGCGCAGCCTGGCCGAGGGGATCGTCTACAGCGCTTTGACCACAGTCGGCGATCGCACCGGCAGAGATCCCTTGCCCGTGCTCAAGAAGGCGATCGACAACATCAAGCCTTTGCTCGAGGTCCGCAGCCGCCGCGTCGGTGGCGCGACCTACCAGGTTCCGGTCGAGGTCATTTCTCGACGCGGCACGACTCTGGCAATTCGGTGGCTCGTGACCTTCTCGCGCAATCGACGCGAACGTTCGATGGCGGAGCGCTTGGCTGCGGAGATCCTCGACGCATCGGGAGGCACCGGGGGCGCGGTGAAGCGGCGTGAGGACATGCACAAGATGGCCGAAGCGAACAAGGCCTTCGCTCACTACCGCTGGTGATTCAAAAGGGCTGACCGAGAGGTCGCCCAGAGGAGAGAAATGGCAGAAGCAGCTCAAAACGAAAAACAACAAAAGGGGCCGCAGCTCAAGGCGGTCAAGGGCGGCGGTGCTCCCACCATCCGGGAGTATCCGTTGAGCCATACCCGCAACATCGGGATCATGGCCCACATCGACGCGGGCAAGACCACCACGACCGAGCGCATCCTGTACTACACCGGCAAGACCTACAAGATCGGTGAGGTCCACGAGGGCGGCGCGGTCATGGACTGGATGGCCCAGGAGCAGGAGCGCGGCATCACAATTACGTCCGCGGCCACCACGGCGAACTGGAAGGGCTACTGGATCAACCTGATCGACACACCCGGTCACATCGACTTCACGGTCGAGGTCGAGCGCTCGTTGCGAGTCCTCGATGGTGCGGTTGCCGTGTTCGACGCCGTCGCGGGAGTCGAGCCTCAGTCCGAGACGGTCTGGCGTCAGGCCGACCGGTACAACGTCCCGCGCATGTGCTTCGTCAACAAGATGGATCGTACGGGCGCGGACTTCTACCGCTGCGTCGAGATGATCCGCGAGCGACTCAACGGCACTCCCGCAGTCATCCAGCTTCCGATCGGAAACGAGGAGAACTTCCACGGCGTGGTCGATCTCGTCACGATGATCGCCCACTACTGGCCCTCCGACGGCATGGGCGAGGAGTGGGAGGACCGCGAGATACCCGACGATATGAAGGCGGATGCCGAGCAGTGGCGCCATGACCTGATCGAGGTTCTCGCCGACGTCGACGAGGACGTCATGGAGGCGTATCTCGGTGACGAGGACCTCTCGGTCGACGCTATGCGCAAGGCACTGCGTAAGGGCACCATCGCGGGGACGATCAATCCGATCCTGTGCGGTTCGGCCTTCAAGAACAAGGCCGTCCAACCGCTACTCGACGCGGTGACCTGGTATCTGCCCAGCCCCATGGATCTACCGCCGTACGAGGGGACCCACCCGACCACGGGCGAGGCGGAGGTGCGCAAGCCGGACGACTCCGAGCCGTTTTCCGCACTCGCCTTCAAGATAATGACCGACCCGTACGTGGGGCGCCTGACCTACATGCGCGTCTACTCGGGCACGCTCAAGAGCGGTGACCAGGTGATTAACTCCACGCGCGAGCGCAGGGAGCGCATCGGCCGCCTGCTCCAGATGCACGCGAACCACCGCGAGGACAAGGATGCGGTATTCGCGGGAGACATCGTTGCAGTCGTGGGTCTCAAGAACACGCTGACCGGGGACACGCTCACCGATCCGAACGCACCGGTTCTGCTCGAGGAGATGACCTTCCCGGCCCCCGTGATCGACGTCGCGATCGAGCCCAAGTCCAAGGTCGACTCCGAAAAGCTGAGTACTGCGCTCCAGAAGCTATCGGAGGAGGACCCGACTTTCATGGTCCACACCGACGAGGACACGGGCCAGACCATCATCTCGGGAATGGGCGAGGTTCACCTCGAGGTCATCGTCGACCGGCTCATCCGTGAGTTCAAGGTCGGGGCCAACGTCGGTAAGCCGCAGGTCGCGTATCGCGAGACCATCAAGAACCCCATCGACAAGGTCGAAACTCGCTACGTCAAGCAGACCGGCGGTAAGGGCCAGTACGGCCACGTGATCTTGGCGATCGAGCCGACGGGTCCCGGCGGTGGATACGAGTTCATCAACAAGATCAGGGCCGGACGCATCCCGCAGGAGTACATCCCGAGTGTGGATCAGGGCGTCCAGGAGGCCATGGCGTCCGGTGTCCTTGCCGGCTACCCGGTCGTCGACCTGCGGGTGACGCTGCTCGACGGCAGCTACCACGACGTCGACTCATCCGAGATGGCGTTCAAGATCGCCGGCTCAATGTGCTTCAAGGATGGAGTCAAAAAGGCGCGACCCATCCTTCTCGAGCCCATATTCGACGTCGAGGTCGTTACCCCGGAAGAGCATATGGGTGACGTCATCGGAGACCTTTCCGGACGTCGCGGTCGCATCGAATCGATGGACCAGCGGGGGCAGGATCGAATCATCAAAGCTCAGGTGCCCCTCGCCGAGATGTTCGGCTACGCGACCGAGTTGCGCAGTCGCACGCAGGGCCGCGCCACGTACACCATGCAGTTCAACAGCTATCAGGAGGTACCCCAGTCAATTGCAGACGACGTAGTCGCAACGGTTCGCGGAGAACCGTCATAGAGGTAGGGGAGAGGAAGAGGAGATATGGCTAAGGCTAAGTTTGAGCGCAGCAAGCCGCACGTCAACATCGGAACGATGGGTCACATCGACCACGGCAAGACCACCCTTACCGCGGCGATTACGAAGGTCCTGTCGGAGCAGAACCCCGACGTGCAGTTCGCGGCTTTCGAGCAGATCGACAACGCTCCGGAGGAGAAGGAGCGCGGCATCACGATCTCGATCTCGCACATCGAGTACGAGACCGAGAACCGGCACTACGCGCACGTGGACATGCCGGGACACGCCGACTACATCAAGAACATGATCACCGGCGCGGCGCAGGTGGACGGAGCGATCCTCGTGGTCTCCGCGGCGGACGGCCCCATGCCGCAGACGCGTGAGCACGTTCTGCTCGCCCGCCAGGTGAACGTCCCTTACCTCGTGGTTGCGCTCAACAAGGTCGACATGGTCGACGACCCGGAGCTTCTCGACCTCGTCGAGCTCGAGGTCCGCGAGCTGCTCACCGAGTACGAGTTCCCCGGCGACGACGTCCCCGTCGTGCGTGTCAGCGCGCTCAAGGCGCTCGACGGCGACGAGGAGGCCGCCAAGCAGGTCGCCGAGCTCATGCAGGCGGTTGACGAGCACATCCCCGAGCCCGAGCGCGATACGGAAAAGCCATTCCTCATGCCGATCGAGGACGTCTTCACGATCACCGGTCGAGGCACCGTCGTGACCGGCCGAGTCGAGCAAGGTGTCTTGAAGCTCGGCGAGGAGATCGAGATCGTCGGAATCAAGGAGAAGACCGACAAGACGGTTGTCACGGGTATCGAGATGTTTCGCAAGATGCTCGACGAAGCCCAGGCCGGCGACAACGCGGGAATCCTCCTGCGCGGGACAAAGAAGGACGACGTCCAGCGCGGCCAGGTCCTGGCCAAGCCGGGCAGCGTGACACCCCACACCAAGTTCGAGGCCCAGGTTTACGTCCTGAACAAGGACGAGGGTGGCCGTCACACTCCCTTCTTCGACAACTACCGGCCGCAGTTCTACTTCCGCACCACCGACGTCACCGGCGCCGTCAAGCTTCCCGACGGAACCGAGATGGTCATGCCGGGCGACAACACGGAGATGTCGGTCGAGCTCGGTCAGCCGATAGCCATGGACGAGGGACTTCGTTTCGCTATCCGCGAAGGAGGCCGCACGGTCGGCGCAGGTCGAGTCGTGAAGATCACGGAATAGCAGGTCGCATCACCGGCCCGGAGGAATCTCCGGGCCGGGTCCCAGCGATCGTCTCGACGATCGCGTAACGGTTCGAACAGGCACTTTGAGAAGCGAAGAGAGCAACAGAAAGGAAAACACTTGGCAGCCGGAATGAAGATTCGGATCAGGCTGAAGGCCTACGACCACGAGGTCATCGACCAGAGCGCGAAGAAGATCGTCGAGACGGTGACTCGTACGGGCGCAAGCGTCAACGGTCCGATCCCGCTTCCCACGGAGCGCTCGATCTACACGGTCATCCGGTCGCCGCATAAGGACAAGGACTCGCGCGAGCACTTCGAGATGCGCACACACAAGAGATTGCTCGACATCGTTAACCCGACGCCGAAAACGGTGGACTCGCTCCAGCGGCTCGACCTCCCCGCCGGCGTCGACATCGAACTGAAGCTCTAACAGGAAGAGAGAGGCACTTAGAGATGGCAGAGGTGAAAGGGATTCTCGGTCGCAAGGTCGGGATGACCCAGGTCTTCGATGAAGTCGGTCACGCCGTTCCGGTGACCGTTCTCGAGGCTGGGCCCTGCCGCGTCGCCCAAACGAAGACGCCCGAGAAGGACGGCTACACGGCGGCCCAACTGGCGTTCGGTGAGGCGAAGCGGCCTAACAAGCCGACGGCCGGCCACTACGCCAAGGCCGGCATTACCCCGGCGCGTCATCTCGTTGAACTGCGCCTCGAAACCCTCGAGGACTACGCACTGGGTTCCGAGATCAAAGCGGACGTCTTCGAGGCCGGTGACATTGTCGACGTGATAGGAGTCACCAAAGGCAAAGGGTTTTCGGGCGCCATGAAGCGCCACGGCTTCAAGGGTCTCGGCGCTTCGCACGGAACTCAGAAGAAGCACCGAAGCCCCGGATCCATCGGCGGTTGCGCCACTCCGGCGCGCGTGTTCCGTGGCACCCGCATGGCGGGACAGATGGGCAATGTCCGAGTGACCACGCTCAACCTCAAGATCATCAAGGTCGATCCCGAGCGCAACCTGATGCTCGTGCGCGGCGCCGTTCCCGGTCCTCGGGGAGGGCTCGTGATGGTGCGCACGGCGATTCGGGTCACCCGTCGCACCGCTGGAAAGGCGGCGAGCTGATGGCCAAGGCAACCGTCATCGACGTCACAGGAAAGACCACGGGTACCAAGGATCTCCCCAACGCGTTGTTTGGCGGCGAGGTCAACGAGGCCGTAATGCACCAGGTCGTTGTCGCGCAGCTTGCTGCGGCGCGGAGCGGAACCGCGTCGACCAAGTCCCGGTCCGAGGTCCGGGGTGGTGGCGCGAAGCCGTGGAGGCAGAAGGGCACGGGTCGTGCTCGTCATGGCTCGGAGCGCAGCCCCATCTGGGTCGGCGGAGGCGCCGTCTTCGGACCCAAGCCGCGGGACTACTCGATGCGCGTGAACAAGAAGATGCGCAAGGCGGCTCTTCGCAGCGCTCTGGCCGACAAGGCCGGCGTCTCCAAGATCTTCGTCCTCGACGGTTTCGACCAAACCAAGACCAAGGCGGCGGCCAAGTGCCTCGAGACCGCGGGGATCACCGGCCGAGTGCTGGTCGTGCTCGACCCGGATGACGATTCATCCGCGACCGTGGACCGCGCCTTCCGCAACCTCGAGGGTGCTGCGTTCTCGTTGCATGGCGCGCTCGGCACCTACGATGTGCTGGTTGCCGACGCGGTCGTCTTCACCAGTGCCGCCTTCGACGAATTCCTCAAGAGAGGAAGCAAGCAGGAGGTGAGCGCGTAGATGGGTTCGACTAAGAGCGACCCGCGCGATGTGATCCTCGCGCCGGTCGTAAGCGAGAAGTCGTACTCGCTGCTGGACGAGAACGCATACACATTCATCGTTCATCCGAACGCGAACAAGACCGAGATTCGCCAGGCGGTCGAGGCGATCTGGGATGTGCAGGTCTTCTCGGTCAACACGATCAACCGCAAAGGCAAGACCAAGCGCTTCCGCTTCACCAAGGGACGTCGCCCAGATACGAAGCGAGCGATCGTAAAGCTCGTCGAGGGCGACAAGATCGAGATCTTCGAGCAGCAGGCGTAGGGAGTATCGAATGCCGATCCGTAAGGCAAAGCCGACATCACCGGGTAGACGGTTTCAGACCTTCTCCGACTACTCCGAGGTGACAAGGAGCGAGCCGGAGAAGTCGCTTCTGGCGCCCAGACCTCAGCGCGCCGGCCGTAACAACTACGGCCGCATCACGACGCGCCACCAAGGTGGCGGAAACAAGATGCGCTACCGCGTCATCGACTTCCGTCGCAACAAGGACGGAGTTCCGGCCAAGGTCGCTCACATCGAGTACGACCCCAACCGAAACGCGCGCATCGCGCTCCTTCATTATGTCGATGGTGAGAAGCGCTACATCCTGATGCCGAACAGGGTCAAGGTGGGCGACATGCTCGAGTCGGGGCCGGGCGCCGATATCCGGCCGGGCAACGCGCTTCCGCTGAGGAACATCCCGGTCGGAACCGTCGTGCACAACATCGAGATGCGTCCAGGCGGGGGTGGCAAGATCGCTCGCTCGGCCGGCGCGTCCGTCCAGCTGGTGGCCAAAGAGGGCACGAAGGCGACCCTGCGTCTCCCCTCGGGCGAGATGCGGATGGTCCCCATGGATTGCCGGGCGACCGTCGGTGAGGTCGGCAACGCCGAGGCCGAGTTGATCTCCATCGGCAAGGCGGGGCGCAACCGCTGGAAGGGCAAGCGCCCATCCGTGCGAGGCGTAGTAATGAACCCGGTCGATCACCCCCTCGGTGGTGGCGAGGGCAAGTCGTCCGGTGGGCGTCACCCCACGAGTCCCTGGGGCAAGAAAGAGGGCCGCACGCGCAAGAAGAAGCATTCGGATGCCCTGATCGTCAGGCGCCGTCGCAAGAAGAGGGGCCGGTAGTCATCTATGCCTAGAAGTTTGAAGAAGGGACCGTTCGTCGACGACCACCTGTTGGTCAAGATCGTCGAGATGAACAAGCGCAACGAGAAGCGCGTCGTAAAGACGTGGTCGCGGCGCTCGACCGTGATCCCCGAGATGGTGGGTCACACGATCGCGGTGCACGACGGGCGCAAGCACGTGCCTATCTACGTGACCGAGTCCATGGTCGGCCACAAGCTGGGCGAGTTCGCCCCCACGCGCGCCTTTAGGACGCACGGCGGTGGCGACAGAGCAACGAGGGTCAGGTAATGGCTAGGACCGTCGCACCGGACGCCCAAGAAGCCATCGCTACGGCGCGCTTTATTCGGATGTCACCGTCCAAGGCGCGTCAGGTAGTCGACCTGATTCGAGGCCGTCACGTGGACGAGGCTCGACAGATGCTCGCGTTCACCCAGCGCGGCGCCACCCTGCCGGTTCGCAAGGTGCTCGAGTCCGCGATCGCGAACGCCGAGCACAACCGCAGCCTCGCTGCGGACGAGTTGTTCATCGCCCGCGCGTGGGTCGACGAAGGTCCGACGCTTCGCCGCTTCCGCCCGCGCGCGATGGGTCGAGCGACGCGGATCAACAAGCGCACGTGCCACATCTCGGTGGTCGTAGGCCGTCCCGAGGAAGAGGCACCGGCCGAGCGCCCCAAGAAGAGATCGACGCGCCGCAAATCCACAACCTCGCCGCCGGCCAAGAAGACCACGGCGCGCAAGTCGACGAGCAAGAAGACCACCAAGAAGTCATCCAAGAAGACGACCGCCAAATCAACGGCTAAGAAGACAACGACCAAGAAGACGACGGCGAAGAAGACGACCGCCAAAAAGGCGACGAAGAAGAAGCCCACAGCTAAGAAGGAAGAGGGGGACGCCTAGATGGGTCAGAAGGTTCACCCGTACGGCTTCCGCCTCGGCATTCACACCGATTGGAAGTCACGCTGGTTCACCGAGAAGCAGTACAAGGAGTATCTCGAAGCGGACCTCCGTATCCGGGAGTACCTGCTCGGCGAGCTGCCGCACGCGGGGATTAGCCGGATCGACATCGAGCGCACGCGCGAACGGGTTCGGGTTGACGCTCACACGGCTCGTCCTGGCATCGTCATCGGGCGCCGGGGCAGCGAGGCAGAGCGCCTCCGCAGCCGCCTCGAGAACATGGAACAGAAGATCTACGGCAAGCCCGTGGACGTCAGGCTCAACATCATCGAAGTGAAGCAGCCGGAACTCGATGCCCAGCTGATCGCACAGGGAGTGGCCGAGCAGCTGGCGAGCCGTGTGTCTTTCCGTCGCGCGATGAAGAAAGCGGTCGGTACGGCGATGCGCCACGGCGCCAAGGGCGTGCGCGTGCAGTGCGGCGGCCGTCTCGGTGGCGCGGAGATGAGTCGCCAGGAGTGGTACATCGACGGGCAGATGCCGCTGCACACGCTGCGCGCAGATATCGACTACGGATTCTCCGAGGCGAAGACGACGTTCGGTCGCATCGGGGTCAAGGTGTGGATCTACCGCGGGCCGTTCCAGGACATCTACGCATCGGCCAGGGACCAGGCAAGGCTCCGTCGCGAAGCCGCGCTTGCCGCGGGCGAGACCGTGGGCCGAGGCCAGCAGGACCGAGGCTCTCGCCGCGGCGCGGGAGGCCGAGAGGGCACGACGGTTGGCCCACGACGCTCGCGGCGCGGTGCAGCGACCAAGCCGCGATCCGGCCAGAGCCCTGCACCCGAGTCCGGCGAGCCCGAGACCGCCCAGACCAGCGAGGCAACCGAGGCCGCTCCGGCGAAGTCGGTGCCGGATGAGGTGAGGGCGAAAGCGACTCCCGCGGCGTCGACGCAGGAGCTTGCGCCCGACACCACCCAGGAAAAGTCGACGGAAGACAAAACGAATGGCTCTGACGACTCGGGGAGCAAGTAGTCATGCTGCAACCAAAGAAGGTTAAGCACCGCAAGCAGCAGCGCGGGCGGATGAGAGGTCAGGCGAAGGGCGGAACGACCGTCAACTTCGGCGACTTCGGGTTGATGGCGATCGAGCCGGGGTGGATCTCGAACCGCCAGATCGAAGCCGCCCGCATCGCGATGACGCGTCATATCCGCCGAGGCGGCAAGGTGTGGATCAACATCTTCCCCGACAAGCCGGTCACGAAGAAGCCCGCCGAGACCCGTCAGGGTTCCGGTAAAGGAAACCCCGAGGGGTGGGTGGCCGTCGTGAAGCCCGGACGAGTGATGTTCGAGATCGCAGGTGTGCCCGAGGACCTCGCTCGTGAGGCCATCCGCCTCGCCGCACACAAGCTGCCGGTCAAGTGCAGGTTCGTGAGTCGCGAGCAGACGTTGGAGATTCACTGATGGCGAAGAAGACCGACGACCTCAAAGAGATGCCCGTGAGCGAGCTTACCGAGCGCCTAGAGAACACGCGCGAGGAACTGTTCAACATGCGCTTCCAACTGGCGACGGGTCAGCTAGACAATTACAGAAGAGTGCGCGTACTGCGCCGTGATATCGCGCGCGTCAAGACCGTGCTGCGCGAGCGCGAGCAGGCCAGCGAGGGCGAAGGGACTATCGAGTGAACAGCACGGAAGAAAACACAAAACAGCGCGGGTTGCGCAAGTGGCGGACGGGTCGCGTGGTGAGCGATGTAATGGACAAGACCGTCGTGGTCGAAGTCCTCGACGCCGCCCAGCACCGGACCTATGGAAAGATCGTCCGCCGCACGACGCGTCTCAAGGCACACGACGAGGACAACTCGACGGGTGTGGGGGACACGGTACGGATAGCCGAGACGCGTCCGCATTCCAAGACCAAGCGCTGGCGCATCGTCGAGATCCTAGAGAAAGCCAAATAAAACAAGCGATCGCCATGGCTTTGCCAAGGTAGGAATTGGGAGTCATTGACGATCGCGAAAGGGAAGATGTGATCCAACAGGAAACCAGGTGTCGAGTGGCAGACAATACGGGGGCCCGCGAGGTCCTCGTCATCAAGGTCCTCGGTGGATCGCGCCGCCGCTACGCCGGTGTGGGTGACGTCGTCGTGTGCACGGTGAAAGACGCCATACCCGGCGGCAACGTCAAGAAGTCCGACGTGGTCAAGGCCGTCGTTGTGCGCACCGCTAAAGAGCGTCGCCGCGTCGACGGGAGTTACATCAAGTTCGACGACAACGCCGTGGTGATCGTGGACGCTCAGATGCAGCCGCGAGGGACTCGAATCTTTGGTCCCGTTGCCCGCGAGCTGCGCGACAGGCGCTTCATGAAGATCATCTCGCTTGCACCGGAGGTGATCTGAGTTGCCCAAGACAAGGATCCGCAAGGGTGACGAGGTGATCGTCATCGCCGGCAAGGACAAGGGCGCTAAGGGCAGGGTTCTCGAGGTGCTTCCTCGCAAGAACAAAGTCATCGTTGAGGCCGTCAACCGGGTAACTCGCCACGAGAAGCTCCGCATGAGCAGGCGCGGGGGCCAGGAGGGTGGCATCCAGCACAAAGAGGCCGCAATCGATCTCTCGAACGTGGCGCTGGTCGACCCCGACGACAAGAAGCGGGTGCGCGTCGGATTTCGCACAAGCGATGACGGAACAAAGAGCAGAGTTTCGAAGCGATCGGGAAGTGATCTGTAGATGGCAGACAACTACACACCGCGCTTGAAGAAGCGCTACAACGAAGAGATTAGAGCCCAGCTCCTGAAGGACCTGGGGTTGTCGAACATCATGCAGGCGCCCGGGCCCGAGAAGGCCGTCGTCAATATGGGCGTCGGTGAGGCATCGCGCGACGCGAAGCTCATGGATGGGGCGGTCAAGGACCTCACGACGATCACCGGCCAGAAGCCTGCGATCCGTCGTGCTCGAAAGTCGATCGCGACGTTCAAGATTCGAGAGGGCATGCCCATCGGGGCCTCGACCACGATGCGGGGAGACCGTATGTGGGAGTTCATCGACAGACTGACCTCGATCGTTCTGCCACGCATCCGAGACTTCCGGGGCCTCAACCCTCGATCCTTCGACGGAAGCGGCAACTACAGCTTCGGCGTCACCGAGCAGCTCGTCTTCCCCGAGGTCGATTACGACGACATCGACATGACCCGGGGCATGGACATCACGATCGTTACGACGGCGCGCAACGACGATGAGGGGCGTGCGCTGCTGGCAGCACTTGGATTTCCTTTCAGGCAGCAGAAGGTGGAGGCATAGATGGCAAAGAAAGCCCTTAGAAACAAGGCGGCGGCGAAGCCCAAGTTCAAAGTGCGCGGGTACACACGATGCGCTCGATGTGGGCGACCGCGCGCGGTCTTCAAGCGCTTCAATCTATGCCGCTTGTGCTTCCGGGAGATGGCCCACAAGGGCGAGATCCCCGGTATCACGAAGGCGAGTTGGTAACCATGAGCATGACCGATCCCATCTCAGACATGCTCGCTCGCATCCGCAACGCAACCCGGGCGGCACACACCGACGTACTCATTCCGGCATCGAAGATCAAGGAGAACATCGCCAGGATCCTCGTCGAGGAAGGTTACGTCGACGCCTATGAACGCGTCACCGATGGGAGCCATCCAGCGATCAAGATGGTGCTGAGGTATTCGGAGGAACGCCAGCCGGCGATCTCGGGCATCCGCCGCATCAGCAAGCCGGGTCGGCGCGTATACCGAGGCGCAGGTGAGCTGCCGCGCGTGCTCGGGGGCCTGGGCGTGGCGATTATCTCGACTTCGCAGGGAGTCATGACCGACAAGCAAGCGCGTCGCAGCCGTGTGGGCGGCGAAGTGCTGGCCTACGTCTGGTAAGGGGGGAACAAGTGTCGAGAGTTGGACAGGCGCCCATTCCCGTCCCGGACGGGGTGAACGTGTCGATCGTCGGAGAAAACGTGACGATCAACGGGCCGCGAGGCGAGCTTCAGCGGGCGCTTCCGGAGAAGATCGAGGTCAGCGAGGTCGACGGCGAGTTGCGGGTGACGCGCGCAACCGAACAGCGCGAGGTGCGGGCTCTGCACGGACTTGTTCGTAGCCTTCTCAACAACATGGTGGTTGGCGTGACCCAGGGATTCGAGAAGAGACTCGAGATCGCGGGGGTCGGGTACCGGGCCAGCAAGCAGGGAACCGACCTCGAGGTGCTCGTTGGCTACTCGCACCCGGTCCGCAAGAAGGCTCCTGCGGGCATCGAGTTCGAGGTGCCCGCTCCCACCCGGATCACGGTCAGGGGCATCGACAAGGAGCTCGTTGGTCAGATAGCGGCCGAGATTCGTGCGATTCGAAAGCCTGAGCCCTACAAGGGGAAGGGCATCCGCTACGAGGGTGAGCACATTCGCCGCAAGGCCGGCAAGGCCGCCAAGGCCGCGGGCTAGGACTCAAAAGGACATCTATGGACGCAAAGAGGAAAGTTCAAGGACGAAAGCGGCGCCACAAGCGTGTTCGCAAGAAGGTCGTCGGCACAGCCGAGCGGCCTCGCTTGGCGGTGTACAGGTCCAACAGGCATATGTACGCGCAGGTGATCGACGATTTCGCCGGACGCACTTTGGCCTCCGCCTCGACGCTCAAGGATTCGGAGTCGGGCGACGACAGGTTGAGCGCAGCGAAGGCGGTCGGCGGGGCGATTGCGGACAGGGCGAAGAGTGCCGGAGTCAAGTCGGTCACCTTCGACCGCGGAGGATTCCGCTACCACGGCCGGGTTAAGGCCATAGCGGAGGGCGCCCGCGAGGGCGGCCTGGAAGTCTAGAGACGAGGAGAAGAGACCTATATGGCACGACGACCAGGTGGTGGCGGAGGCAGAGGGGGCCGAGGCCGCGATGACGACCGCACACAGTACGAGGAGCGCGTCGTCTCGATCAACCGCGTCGCAAAGGTGGTCAAAGGTGGCCGTCGCTTCTCCTTCACCGCTCTCGTCGTCGTGGGCGACGGCGCAGGCCAGGTAGGTATCGGTTACGGCAAGGCTCGGGAGGTTCCGGCCGCCATCCAAAAGGGAATCGAGGAGGCCAAGCGAAGCTTCTTCAGGGTGCCAATGGTCGGCTCGACGATCATTCACGAGATCATCGGAGAGGACTCCGGTGGAGTGGTTCTGTTGAAGCCCGCCTCGCCGGGAACGGGTGTCATCGCCGGAGGTCCGGTGAGGGCGGTTGTCGAATGCGCGGGGATCCGAGACATCCTCTCGAAGTCACTGGGCTCCGACAATGCAATCAACATCGTTCACGCTACGGTCACGGCGCTCCAGAACATCCAAACTCCCGAGGCTGTTGCCAAGCGACGCGGCAAGACGCCCGAGGAAGTTGCTCCCCCTTATTTGTTGCGGGGCGCGACGCCGGGTGCCAGGTAGACCATGGCGAAACTAAAGGTTACGCAGACTCGCTCAGCGCGTGACAAAGGTGCAAAACAACGCGGCACCATCAGGGCGCTGGGCTTCAAACGCATTGGTCACACCGTGGTCCACGAGGACAGGCCCGAGATTCGAGGCATGATCAACGCCGTGAGCCATCTCGTTGAGGTCGAGGAGTTGAAGTCAAAGTGAAGCCGCACGAGTTGAAGGCACCACGAGGTGCTCGCAAAACGCGCACCCGAAAAGGCCGCGGCGAGGCGGCAGGCAAGGGTAAGACCGCCGGTCGGGGTACCAAAGGCACGAAGGCCCGCGGTGAGGTGCATGCGTTCTTCGAGGGCGGGCAGATGCCTCTCATTCGGCGAGTGCCCAAGCTCAAGGGATTCACTCCCCCGACCAGGAGGATCTACGGGGCAATCAATGTGGGCAAGCTGAAGGAGCTCGAGGGCGACGAATTCAGCGCCGAGGATCTTCACGATGCGGGCGTGGTTCGCAAGCGCGACAAGCTCATCAAGGTTCTCGGCAAGGGCGACATCGACCGCGCCATCACTGTACGCGTTCATGCCGTAAGCGAGTCGGCAAGGACCAAGATCGAGGCTGCCGGTGGAACCATCGAGCTCATCGGCGAGCGAACGGACCAGGTCCGTACGAACGCCAAGAAAGGGAGCTAAGTGGGCCTTCTGAAGGCTTTCGCGAACGCGTTTCGCGTACCTGATCTGCGCAACAAGATTCTGTTTACGCTGCTCATCATCGGCGTCTACAGGCTTGGGGCGCACATCCCCACACCTGGCATCGACGTCGATGCCGCGCAGGATATCGCCGCTCAGGCATCCAGCGGTGGTGCCCTCGGGTTCATCAACCTGTTTTCGGGTGGTGCCCTGACCCAGATGGCGGTGTTCGCGCTCGGGATCATGCCCTACATCACCGCGTCGATCATCATGCAGCTTCTCACCGTCGTGATTCCGAGGCTCGAGGCCTGGAGCAAGGAAGGCGAGTCAGGAACCAAGAAGATCACCCAGTGGACGCGTTATCTGACGGTCGTCCTCGCGATCCTTCAGTCAACCGGTATCGCGTTTCTCTTCAACCGGGGAGGCGAGCAACTCGGATTCCCGCCGGGCGTTCAACTCATCCCAGACTTTACGTTCGGGAACGTCTCGCTCATCGTGTTGTCTTTGACTGCGGGAACCGCCCTGGTTATGTGGCTGGGCGAGCTCATCACCCAGCGTGGCATCGGCAACGGAATGTCGATACTGATCTTCACCTCGATCATCTCGACACTGCCCGCCGAGTACCTGGCCATCTATCAGCAAGAGTCGATCGGGGTCTTCATCGGCCTGGTCTTCATCGCCATCCTCGTGGTCGTGGCGGTTGTCACCGTCGAGCAGGGTCAGCGTCGAATACCGGTCCAGTACGCCAAGCGCGTCGTCGGGCGCCGCATGTACGGCGGCACGTCGACGTACATTCCGCTGAAGGTCAACCAGGCCGGTGTCGTGCCGATCATCTTCGCCTCGAGCGTCCTGTACATCCCGACGCTTTTGCAGAACACGATTCAAAGTCCGGGTCTCCAGAACTGGATAGACAACAATCTCTTGAACTCGGGCTCTGTCACGCACATGGTTCTGTACGGATTGCTGATCGTGTTCTTCACCTACTTCTACACGGCGATCACGTTCAACCCCGTTGATGTTTCGGACAACATGAAGAAGTACGGGGGTTTCATTCCAGGCATTCGACCGGGTCGGCAAACGGCCGAGTACCTCGACCGAATTCTCACTCGAATCACCCTGCCCGGAGCACTGTTCATTGCCGCGATTGCCTTGATGCCGAACATTTTCTTGTCGACGCAAGGAATCCAACGTTTGCCGTTCGGCGGAGCTTCGATCCTGATCACGGTTGGCGTCACGCTCGAGACGATGAAGCAGATCGAGTCGCAGCTGATGATGCGTCACTACGAGGGGTTCCTCAAGTGACGTTCCTTTCAGAGTTGCAGACGCGCGCCGTGCGCCAGCCGGGCCATAGGTAGAGGCCATGGAACTGGTGATTCTCGGCCCCCAGGGCGCCGGAAAGGGAACTCAGAGCGTCCGATTGATCGAGAAGTACGCGATCCCCGATATCGCCACGGGCGATATCTTTCGGGCTGCCATGAAGGATTCCGAGAGTGACCTCGGTGCGAAGGTGCGCCAGTACGTCGATTCGGGCCGGCTCGTCCCCGACGAGCTCGTCATCGAGATCGTCCTCGCTCGCCTGCGACAAGGCGACACACAGGATGGCTTCCTACTCGACGGCTACCCGCGCAGCAGGGCCCAGGCGGAGGCGCTCGACAAGTTTCTCTCGGAGCGCGGGACCCCTCTCGACGGGGCCATCGTGATCGAGGTCCCCGAGGAGGTCTCGATGCGGCGAATCCTGAGCCGGCGCGTGTGCGCCCAGTGCGGCTGGACCTACTCGGTGGATATGCCACCGAAATCGAACTGGACATGCGACCGGTGTGGTGGCGAAGTCGTCGGCCGGTTTGACGACCAGGAAGAAGCGACCGTCCGTGAGCGTTTGAAGAACTACACCGAGCAGACGCTGCCGCTCAAGAAGTACTACGACGAGCGTCAGGTCCTTGTCCAGATCGATGGCACGAAGACCCCAGACGAGGTCTTTAGCGAAATCGTCACTGCGCTCTAACCGATTCCAAAAGGGGTTCATGGCTTCCAAGAAATCACCTGACGAAATCGCCGCCATGCGGCGGTCCGGGATCATCCTCGCCGAGACCATCAACTGTCTCGAAGAGGCGGTTCGACCGGGAGTGACCACAGCGGAGTTGGACGCTGTCGCAGCTCGGTCGATCTCCGGCGCGGGGGCCGAGGCGAGCTTTCACGGGTACCGCGGATTCCCAGCGTTCATCTGTGCTTCGCCTAATGACGTCATCGTTCACGGGATTCCCAACGAGCGTCGCCTCGAGGAGGGCGACATCGTGTCGCTCGACGTCGGGGTGTTCTACCAGGGATGGCACAGCGATTCGGCCTGGACCTTCCCGGTGGGAGAGGTGGACTCGGCTGCTCACGACCTGCTCAAGGTCACCGAGGCCAGCCTCGCCGCCGCCATCGATCAGTGCGGGCCGGGGAAGCACCTGGGTGACGTGGGCCACGCGGTTGACCAGACGGCGACGTCGGCCGGTTTCTCGGTGGTCCGGGAGTACGCGGGCCATGGGATCGGGCGACAGCTCCACGAGGACCTCTGGGTCCCGAATTTCGGCCCTCCGGGGCGGCGGGAACTGCTGGTCGCGGGCGTCACCCTGGCGGTAGAGCCCATGGTCAACTTGGGAGGGCCGGAGACCAAGACTCTGTCGGACGGGTGGACCGTGGTGACGGCAGACGGGTCGCTGTCCGCCCACTTCGAGCACACGATCGCCATTACTCCTGATGGGTGCGAGGTACTGACCCGCCGGGAGGCCCGATGAATCACAAAAAAGGGCGTTCGACCAGGGAAGATGCCTCTGCTATCCTTGGCGGTCGGTCCGGGGTCGACACGCGTCTTCAGGGACGCTGGGAACGCCACGGGAACGCGGTTGAAAACGAGTGTTCCACAGGGTCCGGAAGTCCGCAATCGAGCATCGTCTGAGGGGTCGTAACGCGCGTGGCTAAGAAGAACAAAGAGAAGAGTTCGAGCTCGGCCAAGGAAGAGGGCATTCAGGTCGAGGGGACCGTCACCGAGACGCTGCCCAACGCGATGTTTCGGGTCAAGCTCGACAACGACCACGAGGTGCTCGCTCACATCTCGGGGAAGATGCGGATGCACTACATCCGAATCCTTCCCGGCGATAAGGTCCTGGTCGAACTAAGCCCCTACGACCTCAGCCGGGGTCGAGTGGTCTACCGCTACAAGTAAGCCGACAGGAGCGACATGAAGGTTCGTCCGAGCGTTAAGAGGATCTGCGACAAATGCAAGGTGATTCGTCGCCGTGGTCGAGTCATGGTCATTTGCGACAACCCACGACACAAGCAGCGCCAAGGGTGAAGAAGCGATCGTCTCGACGATCGCGAGCATTACCCGTGAGGGAAAGAGAAGGAGAAAGCTGAGTGGCACGTATCGCTGGAGTCGACATCCCGAGAGACAAGCGTCTCGAGACTTCGCTCACCTATATCTTCGGGATTGGTCCCGCGAAGGCTCTCGAGTCGTGCATAGGCTCGAAGGTCGACCCCAGCACGCGCGTGCGCGACCTGACGGACGAGGAAGTCGTTCGTCTCCGTGAGTGGATCGGTGAGCAATACACGGTCGAGGGTGACCTTCGCCGCCAGATCAACCAGAACGTCAAGCGGAAGGTCGAGATCGGTTCTTACCAAGGAATCCGGCACCGGCGTGGTTTGCCGGTGAACGGTCAGCGGACCCACACCAACGCCCGCACGCGCAAGGGTCGTAAGTCGGCCGTAGCCGGCAAGAAGAAGGCTGTCAAAAAGTAAGTAGGTTCGACGCTTTAACGGTCTCCGACGGAGACAGAGGGAGATAGAGCTTGGCCGCTCCGAAGAAGAAGACGAGGACTCGTCGCAAGGAAAAGAAGAACGTCGTTCACGGTGTCGCCCACATAAAGGCGACGTTCAACAACACGATCATCTCGATCACCGATCCTGAGGGAAACGTGTTGTCGTGGGCGTCCGCGGGCAACGTTGGGTTCAAGGGCTCGCGTAAGTCGACTCCATACGCTGCGCAGATGGCCGCTGAGGCTTGCTCCCGTCGCGCGCAGGAGCACGGTGTTCGCCGGGTCGACGTCCTCGTCAAAGGTCCGGGATCAGGTCGTGAGACGGCCATCCGATCACTGCAGGCATCTGGCCTCGAGGTGATCGCGATCAAGGACGCCACGCCGGTTCCCCACAACGGCTGCCGCCCCCGCAAGAGAAGGCGGGTCTAGCTCATGGCCAGGTACACCGGACCGGTCTGCAAGCTCTGTCGGCGCGAGAAGACCAAGCTCTTTCTCAAGGGAACGCGCTGCGAGAGCCCCAAGTGCCCGATCGAGAAGGGCCGTCCTCCTCCCGGGGAGCATGGGCGCGGACGAGTACGCGAGAGCGAGTACCTCCTCCAGCTGCGCGAGAAGCAGAAGGCCAAACGCTTTTACGGATTGCTCGAGAAGCAGTTTCGTAGCTACTACACCGAGGCCGCCCGCAGCAAGGGCGTCACCGGCGAGGAGCTCATGCGCATCTGCGAGTCGCGTCTGGACAACATCGTCTACAGGTCGGGTCTGGCGATGAACCGGTCGATGGGCCGGCAGCTCGTCACGCACGGCCACTTCCAGGTGAACGGCCGCAAGGTCAACATCCCTTCGTACCGGGTGAAGCCGGGAGACGTCGTCGAGGTGCGCGGCCGGTCGAAGAGCGTGGGGCGCATCATCGAAAACGCGTCGTACGCGGCCGGGCGCACGATTCCCGACTGGCTCACCTCGGACCTCAAACAACTGAGAGTCGAGGTGCGGGATCTGCCGGAGCGTGCGCAGATCGACGCCCCGGTTCAGGAGCAGCTGATCGTCGAGTACTACTCGAAATAGGGATTGTCTCGACGATCGGAGCAGAATACGCAGGAACCACAAGAACGGCGGTTCCGAGGTCAATCCAGGCGGCCGTCTTGTTCGCCGGAAGTTCTTAGAAGAAGAAGCGAGAGGAGCCCATGAATCTCTTAATTGTCCAGCGTCCCCAGATCTCGGAAGAGGAGATCTCCGACGTAAGGAGCAAATTCACCATCGAGCCACTCGAGCCCGGCTTTGGCTACACGCTCGGGAACTCGCTGCGCCGCACGCTCCTCTCGTCGATCCCGGGCGCTGCCATCACGCAGATCAAGATCGACGGGGTGTTGCACGAGTTCACCTCGATCGAAGGTGTGACCGAGGACGTGACCGATGTCGTGCTGAACCTCAAGGAACTCGTGATTCGTAGCGAGATCGAGGAGCCGACGCGCGTCTACCTGAAAGCAACGGGTCCGTCCGACGTCACTGCCAGCACGATCGAGCTCCCGGCAGGAATCGAGATTCTGAATCCGGACCACCACATCGCCACGTTGAACAAGAATGGCAAGCTGTCGATGGAGCTGATCATCGAGCAGGGCCGCGGTTATGTGGCTGCGTCAACCTCGAAAGACCAGGCCATCGGCAACATCCCGATCGACGCCATCTTCTCGCCGGTGCGCCGCGTGACCTATGAGGTCGAGCCAACACGAGTCGAACAGATGACCAACTACGACCGCTTGATCCTTGACGTTGAGACCGACGGCTCGATCCAGCCGCCAGAGGCTCTGTCGGCCGCGGGTTCGACGCTGGTCGAGCTCTTCCAGCTGTTCGCGAGTATGGGTGAGGGGGCAGGGGGCCTCGTGCTCGGCCCCGAGCCTGGCGAGGACGAGGTCTCCGGTGTGCTCGCGCAGCCGATCGAAGATCTCGATCTCACCGTGCGCTCGTACAACTGTCTGAAGCGCGAGGGCGTGACGACGGTTAGCGAGCTCATCGAGAAGACAGAGGAGGATCTGCTCGAGATTCGCAACTTCGGCCAGAAGTCAATCGACGAGGTGAAGGCCAAGCTCGAGGAGCTCGGTCTCTCCCTCAAGAAAAAGGAATTCTAGGAGCGATCCTCTCGAGGATCGCGTGAAAGGACAGGGATGCCGCAGCCCAAGAGGGGATACGCACTCGGGTCGAATCCGTCGCACCATCGGTTGATGCTGCGGAACCTCGCGGAGTCTCTCTTCGTGCATGAGCGGATTCGCACGACCGAGGCCAAGGCCAAGGCGCTGCGGCCCTACGCCGAGCGGTTGATCACCAAGGCCAAGAAGGGAACGGTCCACCATCGCCGCCAGGTGCTCAGCGACATCGAGAACCGAGCCGTCGTCCACAAGCTGTTCGATGACATCGGCCCCCGCTTCTCGGAGCGCAACGGCGGTTACACCCGTATCTTGAAGCTCGGCCAGCGCAGCGGCGATGGTGCTCCCATGGCTCTCATCGAGTTGGTCGAGGGTCCTTCCGTGACCACTGTTGATTCAGCAGAGTCGTCGCGACGGCGGCGCGGCCTGCGTCGTCCTCGTCGTGCGTCCGAAGAGTCGTCCGCGACTGCATCCACAGAGGAAACGACCACCGACGAAGAGGCGGCTGTCGATGACGAGACCGCCGAGCCGGAAGCCTCTTCGGAGGACAGCTCGGAGGTGGAAGCGTCCGCCGAGGAAACCGATGACTCAGAGGACGATCCGGCCGCCGACGAGGACGCCGAGAAGAACTGAACCTCAGGCTCGACCTCGCCTACAACGGCGCGCCGTTTCACGGTTTCGCACGACAGAGCGACGTTCGTACGGTGCAGGGCGATGTAGAGCGAGCGCTCGGCCGGCTGTTCGGACGCGAGCTGAGCTCTGTCTGCGCCGGCCGCACGGACACGGGCGTTCATGCGCTCGGCCAAGTCATGAACGTGCCGGAGGTACCGGCAACCGCGCACCTTCCGGAGGCCATGGACGCGCTGAACGGGATGCTCGGCCCAGCGATCTCGATCTCCCGGTGTGAGAGGGTGCCGGATGACTTCTCCGCCCGCTTCTCCGCTCGGTCCCGCTTCTACGTCTACGCAATCCTCGATACCCCCATCCCGGACCCTTGGCTCGCGCCCTCGAGTCTGTGGCACCGAAAGCCCCTCGATCTCGAGGCGATGAACGAGGCCGCCGGGCACCTAATCGGTCATCACGACTTCTCTTCGTTCGGACGTGTTGCCGAGGGGGCGTCGGCGGAACGCAATCTTTTCGAGCTCCGCTGCTCGCGCGCCGGGAAGTTGATCAAGATCCGTGCCAGGGCCAACGCCTTCGTCCAGCAGATGGTCCGCTCACTCGTCGGGACGCTCGTCTACGTCGGCGAGGGCCGAATGGCTCCCGACCTGATGCCTGGCATTCTCGGGGGCCGGGACCGGTCCCTGGCGGGTCCGGTCGCCCCGCCGCACGGCCTGTGCTTGGTGGCGGTCGAATACGACGACGGCTGGAGCGGGCCTGGCCACTCTTCGGAGATCTGACCCCGCTCGGCGAGGCTTTTTCTCCAACGAGTGGCCGACTGAGGGTGAGCGGCCCCAGGAAGCCCGAAGGCGCGCCCGAAAAGGCGATTTGACCTGCACAAACGGTCGCGGCTATCCTCGCCTCTCCCGTACGCCACCGTCTAGCGTGGCGCGCACCCGAGAGGAACCATGAAGACCCACTCAACAACGCCATCCGACATCACGCGCGAGTGGCACCTCGTCGACGCCGACGGAGTCGTGCTCGGCCGCCTCGCATCCGAGGTAGCTAAGCTGCTGCGCGGGAAGCACAAGCCCTACTTCGCCCCGCACCTCGACTGCGGCGACCACGTAGTGGTCACGAATGCGGCCAAGGTGCTCATGACCGGCAACAAGCTGACCGACAAGAAGTACTACCGCCACTCCGGCTACCCCGGCGGTCTCAAGGAAGTGTCCTACGAGAGGCTCATGACCGAGAAGCCGGAGTTCGCCATTGAGAAGGCGGTCAAGGGAATGCTCCCATCGAACAAGCTGGGGAGG
This sequence comes from Actinomycetota bacterium, assembly GCA_050693895.1. Taxonomy (GTDB): domain Bacteria; phylum Actinomycetota; class CADDZG01; order CADDZG01; family WHSQ01; genus WHSV01. The sequence continues at coordinate 35,670 of JBOGWS010000117.1, forward strand.
CAGATGGCCAAGAAGCTCAAGGTCTATGCCGGTCCGGCACATCCTCACGGGGCGCAAAATCCCAAGACCCTTGATCTGAAGCAGGTTGCGGCTCCACACGACCCGGAGCAGGCGCACACCATCGAGGAGGTTGCTGGTGGCTGACGTACTAACCAGGGCCACGGGGCGCCGCAAGGAATCGGTATGCCGTGCTCGCTTCGTACCGGGAACCGGCCAGTGGTCCATCAACGGGCGTCCGTTCGAGGACTATTTCCAAAGCCCCACGCACCGGATGATCATCACCGAGCCACTCCGCATGACCAACACCGAAGGTCGCTACGACATCATCGCCAAGATCGAGGGCGGTGGCACATCGGGCCAGGCGGGAGCTCTTCGCCACGCCATCGCCCGGGCTTTGGCAGACCTGGATCCCGACCTTCGCGGCATCCTCAAGAAAGCGGGCTTTCTCACTCGAGACGCGCGCGAGAAGGAGCGCCGGAAGTACGGGCTCAAGAAGGCGCGCAAGGCACCCCAGTACTCCAAGCGTTAGAGGCCGTCCAAAACGTGCTTGCCAAGGGCGTTTCGGGCCCTCGTGCAGACGATCCGGGGCAAGTCTGAGGATTCACAATCGCCAGGCGGCACTGAATCCATAAACTTGGCCCAACAGGGGGTCTCGGGCCACGAGAGTCCCCCAGAGTGGGCGATCTAGCCCCCAGGTAAGGACGATTCGGTTTTCCCCTCCAGGGCGGCAGGGGACGGCCCGTGCGCCAGCGAAGTGTAGTGGGAAGCAGCAGCTCGCCCCACGCAGCGTGACGGAGGTGTAACCCTCCGGTCCCGGTGGTAATAGCTCAGAGCAGGTGGACGCATGCCGGGGAGATCGAAGAGGGGACGTTTTTAGTTGGCAACCCGGGTGGAAGGGCGAAGGCCCTCTCGGATTCTCGAAACCCGATTCTTCAAGTGGATGGGCGAGGCCGGTCAGATGTTCGCGGTCGGTCTCGAGTCCCTTCACGTCCTCTTCCGTCGCCCCTGGCCGCGCGCCGAGTTCATCGACCAGGTCTGGTTTCTGGTCAAGGTCACCACCGTTCCCACCATTCTCGTTTCGATTCCCTTCGGGATGATCATCTCGCTGCACGTCGGATCGTTCCTGACCGAGCTTGGGTCCGAGGCGCACCTCGGTGCGGCCATGGTCCTGGCCGTGGTCCGCGAGGCAGCTCCGGTGGCCACCGCTCTGCTCATTGCGGGCGCAGGCGGGTCGGCAATGTGTGCCGACCTTGGTTCTCGCCGCATCAGGGACGAGATAGACGCAATGCAGGTTCTGGGCATCGATCCCGTGCAGCGTCTCATCATGCCTCGTCTGATCGCCGCCGCTCTCGTTGCGCTGTTGCTCGATGCAGTCGTCTCGATTGCAGGCATCGCCGGTGGCTGGTTTTTTGCGGTGATCGTCCAGCACGGGACCTCTTCTAGCTACTTTTCATCCTTCAACGAACTCAGCCAGATGGCCGACCTCTGGGTCGCACTGTTGAAGGCGGTTCTGTTCGGCTACGTCGCGGGCATGGTGGCTTGCTACAAGGGGTACTTCGTGCACGGCGGTCCGAAGGGCGTCGGCGACGCGGTTAACCAGGCCGTGGTCGTCACCTTCCTTCTGCTCTTCTTCATGAACTTCGTACTGACCGCCCTGTACTTCAACTTCATCCCCCAAAAGGTCTGACGCGATGGCCACTCGTGTACTCAGACGACCGAATATCGGAGGCAGGACTGTTCGTAAGGTCGCGGCTCCTTTCGAGGAGGGCGTCGACCAGGCGAGGTTTTACGTCCGTTGTATGAAGGCCCTTCCGCCGGCTCTGCGTTACCGAGGCGTCATTCTCAATCTCATCTCCGATATCACGATCGGTGTCGGAGCACTCCTGTTCGGGGCCGGGATGTTCTTCGTCATCTTCTCGATGGCTTTCTTCACCGGTACCCAGGTGGGTCTCGAGGGTTTCCAGGGTCTCCAACAGATCGGTGCCGAGGCTTTCGTTGGACTGATCTCGTCATTCGCCAATACGCGTGAGATCACACCGCTCGTCGCGGGCGTTGCCCTGGCGGCGCAGGTCGGTTGCGGATATACGGCCGAGCTGGGCGCGGCGCGCATCTCCGAGGAGATCGATGCGCTGGAAGTGATGGCGGTCCCGCCGATGGTCTACATGGTGGCGACTCGCATCTGGGCCGCGCTCATCACCATGATTCCTCTGTACCTGGCGGCTCTTTTCTCCTCCTTCCTCGCAACGCAGGCCATCGTTACGAAGTTCTTCGAGTTGAGCTCGGGCACGTACACGCATTACTTCCAGTTGTTCCTTCCGGCGACCGACATCTTCTACAGCCTGATAAAGGCCGTCATCTTCGCCGTCGTCGTGACACTGATCCACTGCTACTACGGCTACAACGCATCGGGCGGCCCAGCCGGAGTGGGAATCGCGACCGGTAAGGCGATCCGCATGTCCATCGTCGTTGTAGTCATCCTGAACCTTTTCCTTTCGCTGCTCATGTGGGGCGGCGGCGACACGATTGCGATCGCGGGATGAGCAAGCGGCTTTTCACCATCGCGGTCGGCAGCCTCGTGACGGTTCTTGTGGGAGCAGGAATCTGGTTCTCCGTGCGCGCGGCGTACGGAGCGTTCGATGACGCCTACTACGTGACGGTCGACATCGACAGAGCTGGCCAGCAGATGAAACCCGGGCTGGACGTGCGGGTGAAGGGCGTCGAGGTGGGCGAGATCGCCAGGATCGATCTCGTCGAGCGCCGGGCCCGACTTCAGCTGAAGATCGCCGAGGAATACAAGATTCCTCAGGACGTCGAGGCCGTCATCTCGTTGAAGACTCCGCTCGGCGCCAAGTACGTCGACCTGAAGTTCCCGGCCGATGCCGAGGGTCCGTTCCTCGCCGATGGAGACATCATCGACGATGCACACATAGGACCGGAGCTCGAGGACCTTCTCGCCGACGGAACCGCGGTGCTCGAGGCTGTCGATCCGAATGACGCCGCGACGGTCATCAGCGAGCTGGCTGAAGGTGTCCGCAACAATAGCGACTACATCCAGCGTGGCCTGGACGCCAACAGCGACCTCGCCGGTCTCTTCGCGCGTACGGTCGACCCGCAGCTCGAGGCCTTGCAGGACCTTGAGGTCCTGTTCGGCGTACTGAAGGACAAGGGTGTCGACCTCAACTTGCTGGCGGATGCCATCAACGAGGGAGCACCCGTCTACGCCTCCGAGGAGGCCCAAGCGAACCTCGATCGGGCGCTGAAGGCGGTGCAGCCGTTCTCCGAGGACCTGGCCGACCTCCTGATCCTCCAGCGAGCGGACTTCCGCCGGATGTACAACGAGGGCGACAAGGTCCTCCAGACGATTGCCGACAGGCCGCAGGGACTCGACAACCTGGTCAACGGCCTCTACCGCTACACGTTCAAGCTCGGCCAGCCCATCGGTGACGACTTCATGATGGGCGACGGCAGCGCGGGGGCCGGCTTCACGGCCTTCATCGGCGGCAACGACCAAGAGGAAGAAGTGAAGCAGATCTGCACGGTCTTTCCACCAGAGGTCGCCGCGGTCGTTCCCGCTTGTCAGGGGCAGGGCGAATGAGGGTCGCCAAGGCCATGCTGCTGAAGGTGATCGTGTTCACGATCGTCTGCTCCATCTTGACCGTCGCGCTGGGTGTGAAGCTGGCGAACTCGCGGCTCTTCGCGGATACCTACGACATGAAAGCCGAGTTCGAAGACGCCACCGGGGTTCTCAAGGGAGATGCGGTAAAAATCGCCGGCGTAGACGTCGGCCGCGTCACGGGCACCGAGATCGAGGACGGCAAGGCGGTTCTCAGCTTCAACGTCGACAAAGAGATTCAGTTGCCACAGGACTCCGAGGTCGCCATCCGCTGGCGAAACGTGCTCGGTCAGCGCTTCGTCTACATCTACCCCGGCGACGATGATGTGCGCTGGGACGAGGGCGACACAATTCCACTGAGCCATACCAACGACGTTGCCGATATCGGCGAGTTCCTGAACCGAGTTGGCCCGATCCTCAAGGCCATCGATCCCGAGCAGGCCAACGCGTTCCTGGATGCCGTGAACACCGCACTTGCCAGTAACGAGGAAAACATCCGAACGCTGCTCGATGCGGGGGCGAGCCTCGCTGCGGATCTAAGCGAGCGGGACAGTCACATCGCAAGAACCATCACCAATGCCGACACGATCATGGAGGCTTTCGCGAGCCAGGATGATCAGATCGCCAGCATCATCGACGATCTCGACAACGTGTCCGGCGTTCTTGCAAGTCGCACGGACGACGTGAACCAACTCGTTACGAACTTTGCCGACGTCCAAGATCAACTGGACGAGTTGCTGGCTACAAGTGCTTCAAACATCGACGCGACAATCGGTTCCCTGGACTCGGTGTCCAGGACGCTCTCGGCCAACGAGAGAAACCTCGGCCGCACCCTGCGGTCTACGCCAGGTGGGATCTCGAACTACTTCCAGACCTCGGCCTGGGGCGAGTGGTTCAACGTGCGCCTCGTAGAGCTCGTGGTTCAGGACGGCGAGAGCAACGATCTCGTGCGTCAGCGTGAGAACGAGGACATCCAGCGTTGCGAGAACTGCGGCGGGAGAGGCCAGGGCGGAACCGAACAGGTATCGAACGACAACAATGGCGGAAACGGTTCCTCCGGGGGCTCGAGTGACCCTGCCGAGAACGTCGGGTCGCTGCTGCGGTTCAGCCTTACGGGGGACGAGCGATGAAGCTCAGGGGAGCCCTCCACAAGTCGTTTCTCGAGAGGAACCAGAAGCTCATCGGCTTTCTCGGTGTGCTGGTGGTGATCCTCGGGACCGGGTTCTCGCTCTTGCTGTCGGGTGGGTTCTTTCGAGACACGTACTCGGTGAGAGCGCACTTCGCCGATGCGGCGGGGCTCAAGGCCAGCGATGACGTTCAGGTGGCGGGCTTGGACGCCGGCACCATCGGATCGGTAGAGATCGAGGGCGGCGCCGTCGTCGTCGAGCTCAAGATCGACGAGGGCGTCGAGATGCCACGAGATGCTAACGCCGAGATCGTCATCGAAACCCTTCTTGGGCGGAAGGCGGTCCGCCTCGATGGTGGAAGCAGCGGTGAGATGCTCGGCGACGGAGACGAGATCACCCTTGAGAACACCAGAACGCCGGTCGAGTTGCTCGATCTGGCAAACAGATCTCGGCCCTTGCTCGATCGCTCGGATCCTCGAGCCTTCCAGGACTTCATGGATCAGATCACCGCGGTTACCAAGGGCAAGAGCTTGCAGGTATCGACGCTCATCAGTGGGCTGGGGGATGTGACGGATGCCGTCGACTCGCGCAAGCGCGAGCTTTCACGTCTGCTCGAGTCGTTCAACACTCTGGGGGCCACGTTTGCGGAGAAGGACGACACGTTGGTCTCGCTGATCGACAACCTCAATGTCGTCCTGACGAACCTCTCGGAGAGGTCCGACGACGTCGAGAGACTGCTCGAGTCCACGGATTCCGCCTCACACGCGACCGCGGACCTAGTTCGGCGAAACCGGCCGGCGCTCGACCGGGCTCTGTCTCAGTTGCACGACTCTCTCGAGGTAGTCGACCGTCACCAGGTCGATCTTGCGGCGACCATCTCCTACCTCCACGACTCGGTGGAGGGTTACTCGAGCGTCGCCTACTCGGCCGGAGGCACCTACGACAACCGCTGGGCGAACATCTTCGTTCAGAGCCTGGGCCCCGTTGGTATCGACGCCTTCTTTGGGCCGTGCGGCACCTTTGACAACGCCCTCGACGATCTCCTGGGCGAAGATCCGCGCGACTGTGACGAGCGAGCCGAGTACGGCGACGGCTACGGCGGCGGCAACAACGAGGATGGATCGAACGGAAGCGGCGGGTCGCCCCAGGCCGAGGAGCCACCCGAGACGGTTGCGGAGCGTGAACAGGACGATGGCCTGGGTGGGGACGTCGGCGACCTCATCGACAACGTCACGGGCGACTCGACCCTGACGGACGACCTGAGGGGGTTGTTGCCGTGACGAAGAAGTTCGTGGGGACGGCCCTCCTCCTGATAGCTGCGCTCGTCGCATCTGCCTTCACCATCGCGGACGCGCGCAACGACGAGCGCTACATGACGGCTTACTTCGACCGAGCCGTTCAGGTCTTCCCGGGCAACTCCGTGCGAGTGCTGGGAGTCGATATCGGCCGCGTCACTAACGTCGAGGTCGCGGACGACCAGACCCAGGTCGCCGTCACCTTCAAGATCGAGGACGAGGACGCCAAGCTCCCCGCCGACGTCGAGGCGACGCTCATCCCGGTCTCGCTGCTCGGCGAGCGCTACGTGCAACTGTTTCCCGCCTACGAGGGCGGGCCGACCTTCGAAGACGACGAAATACACATTGAGCGAACGAGCGTTCCCGTGGAACAAGATGAGCTGCTTCGGAGCCTTCAGGACTACTTCGGGGAACTTGATCCCGAGAGGGTCGGCGAGTTCGTCTCGAACACCGCCGAGATCCTGGACGGCAACGGTCAGGATCTCAACCGTCTGATCAAGAGTGGATCAAGCGTCATCGAGACACTCTCGAACAAGCGCGACACGTTGTCCGAGTTGATCGTGAACTTCAATGAAGTGACTCAGACGCTCAAGGGCAGGCAGAGCGAGATCGCCACGCTCATCGATACCTACAATGTCGTTCTGCGAACCCTCAACGCCAATCGCGATTCACTCGAGGGGACCATCACCGGACTGACCGAGGCTTCTGCTCAGCTGGCCAGTCTGCTCGTCGAGCACAGGGACCCCCTGGGTCAGGACGTAAAGACTCTGACGAGGACCGTCCGGACGCTCGATCGCAACGTCGAACGCCTCGGCCGCACGGGACATTGGGCGAACCGACTGTTCGAGGGCGCGTCCAAGGCAGTCGACTACGAAAAGGACTGGCTCAGGCTGAACAACCAGGGCGATCCGCTCGTCGAGCTGCTCGAGTTTCGGCTGCGCGACCGGCTGATCGGCGTCTGCCTGCGTCTTGGAGTCCAGGAGTGCTCAACGCCGGAGTTCTGGTCGGGCGAGATGCCCAGCATGTTCTGCCTCCCCAGTTCATGCCCCAAGGGTCAATCGAAGAAAAGCCCGGGAGACCAGCTCAACGACGCAATCGCCGAGCTTCCGCCCGCGGTCGGCGACGAACTCGAGCAGGAGCTGCGGCCTCCCGACGTCGGACCCGACGACAAGAAGCCGAAGAACTGCAAGGACGCAAAGCATCCGAAGAAATGCAGGCTCAGGAAGTTGCTCGACCCCGGCCAGACGCTCGACGAACTGCTCGATGAGCTCGGCAAGGACCTGGACGAGATCAAAGGTCCGCTCATCGACGACCTCCTGAAGGACGGTGGCGTGCTCCCATGAGACGACTGGGACTAGTGCTCGCTGCCCTTCTCCTCGTGCTGGCCACCGCCTGCTCCGGTGGCGAATCGATCGAGGTGACGGCCGCCTTCGACGACGTCGGCGACATGGCCACGGGTGCTCCCGTAACCATGGCCGACATCTCGGTGGGCAAGGTCTCTGCCATTCGCCTCGAGGGGACCGAGGCCGTTGTGACTCTGGAACTCGAACCGGAGGCGCGCGTCCCGGCGGACGTTGTTGCACGCGTTCGCCGCACGAGCGTGCTCGGAGAGCGCATCGTCGACCTCGTCGTCCCGGAGGGCTCCCAGGACGACGACGAGCTGTTGGCGGATGGGGCCGACATTTCCGAGACCGAGGTCCGAAGCGACCTCGAGGATCTCGTTGACGAGGGCTCCGAGGTTCTGGGCGCGGTGGCCGCTTCTGATCTCGCCGTCATGATCGATCAGGGCGGCCGCGGGTTCGGGGGCCGGGGTGAAGAGCTCCGCTCGATTCTCAACAGCTACACCGAGATCGTCGGTGCCTACGCTCAGCGTGGCGAGATGCTGAAGGACCTCATCTCGAACCTCGATCAATTCAACGCCACGGTGGCCACCGAAGCGGAATCCCACCGGGAGGCCGTTAGGAACACCGCCCGGTCCATCGAGGTGCTCAGCGAGGAGAGCGCCGAGCTCGAACAGGCCATCTTGTCGCTCAATCGGCTGGCCGTGGGCGGCGAGGACATCCTCAACGAGCACCTGGACGAGATGCAGAACTTCTTCAGTCAGACCCGAACCATTCTCGGGACACTCGAAGATCAACAGAAGGACATCGAGTTGCTTCTGAAATGGGCCCCCGGGCACAACAACAACACTCAGCTCGTCGAGTACTTCGAATTCAACCAGGTGATCCAGGACTTCGTGATCTGCGGGCTCAACGACAACCCGAACGACCCGGCGCGCCGCTGCAACGAGGGGAAGTAATGCGGGTCAACAAGCGCGTATACGTGAACCTTGCGATCTTCGCGGCTGCGTCGTTTCTGCTGATCTATCTCGGTGCGAGCAACCTAATTTTGCAACAGGCGACCGCCGGAACCATTCAGGCTCGTTTCACCGATGCGTCGGGCCTCCTCCCGCGCAACGACGTCACGATGCGCGGTGTTGTGGTGGGCTCGGTCAAGGAGGTCGATCTGGCCGAGGACGGCAACGTCAACGTCGTCATGAATCTCGAACCGGATGTCGCTGTGCCTGAGGGCACGGTGGCCGAGATCGTTCGACGAAGCCCCATCGGAGAGCTCACGCTCGAACTCCAGCCCGGAGAAGGCGAGCCGATGCAGGAGGGGGCGACCATCGCGGTCGAGGACACGATTCCTCCTCCCGATGTATCCGAGACGATCGAGGTGCTCGCAGACGTGCTTCACGAGGTTCCCTCAGAGGATCTGAGCACCGTCGTTGCGGAGCTTGCAGATGCCGTGCGTGGACGTGGCGACGACATCTCGACCTTCAACCGAGCGGTCGCTGAACTTCCTGAGGAGATCCTCGAGGTTCAATTCGAGCTCGAGCAGCTCATCACCGACGGGCCGGAGGTCACCGGGGTCCTCGCCGACAACGCGGACACCCTCGGCGACGACCTGACCCAGACCAAGTTGCTGGCTCAGCTGCTCGCCGACCGGAAGCACGATCTCGTGGACCTTTACCGCCATGGTGGAGACTTCACTACGGTTGCAAGCGACCTGATAGGGGACGAGAAGGCAAACCTCTCCTGTCTCGTGGCAGACTTCGGCAGGATCAATTCCGTGCTTGCAACCGAGGAGAACCTGACGAACCTTGCGAACACACTCGACAAGAACCACTTCTTCTTTGGAGCGATCGATCAGATTGTGCAAGTGGGGCTGGACAAGGGCACCTGGTTCAGGGTCCAGCTCATCCCGCCCGCGCAACCGCACGGCCAGACCTACGCACCTCACAGACCGCCGCCGGATGCTTTCTCGGGCAACGCCTGCAGCTCCCGCTTCGGTCCCGGAGTCGATGCCGTTGATCAACCCGACCCACCGACGCTTGCCAGAGACTCACGTCTCCGCCCCGGAAGTTAGACAATGAAGGTCATCAACCGCTACCTCCCGTGGTTTCTGCTCGTGCTTGCTTTGATTGCTGCGACTACCTTCGGCGCGCTCTGGCAGGATTCCAGGTCCGAGGAGAACGCCGAGGACGAGCTTCGAGCCCAGGCCACGGAGTTCATAGACGACCTCACGTCGATCTCGGCGGAGACGGCAGAGGCCGATGCCGAGGCCATCAAGGAGTGGGCCGTCGGAGATTTCGGTGACGAGGCCGAGGTCTTCTATGGACAGAAGGCCATCGACGCGGTCGTGGAGGCTGAGGCCACGACCGAGGGTGATATCGAGGAATTGTTCGTTCAGTCACTGGCGGACGGCGAGGGCTCGGTGTTCGCCGTGGTCAACTACACCGTGACGAACGCCGGCACGGATGAGCCCAAGACGGATACGGTTCGGCTAAGCATCGAAATGATCGAGAGCGATGCCGGCTGGAAGGTAAACAGCGTGCGCCTGCTCGAGTCGCCGGGCACCACACCTGAGGGCCTCGGCTAACCGATCGTTTTTCTGCCGGTCAGTTCGCCAGCATCCTCCGCAATACGTACTGCAGCACGCCTCCGTGGCGGTAGTAGTCCATCTCGACCTCGGAATCGATGCGGGCTTCGACGGAGAACTCGGTCGTATCCCCGTTCGATTTTGTGGCCACGACCACGATCTCGGCATGCGGTTCGAGTCCCTGGGCGATCCCCGTGAGCTCGAAGGTCTCCGTCCCGTCCAGACCCAGTGTCTCGGCGTTCTCCTTGGGCAGGAACTGAAGCGGCAGGATGCCCATGCCGACGAGATTGCTTCGGTGGATACGTTCGAAGCTTTCTGCAATGGCCGCGCTCACGCCCTGCAGCCGTGGTCCCTTGGCAGCCCAGTCGCGCGAGCTGCCCGAGCCGTACTCCTTGCCGGCGATCACGATGAGTGGTGTGTCCTCCTCGGCGTAACGCATGGCCGCGTCGAAGATGGACATCTCCTCGCCGCTCGGGTGATGAATGGTCCAGTTGCCTTCCTTGTCCACGAGCTGGTTGCGCAGGCGGATGTTGGCGAAGGTCCCGCGCATCATGACCTCGTGGTTGCCGCGCCGGCTCCCGTAGCTGTTGAAGTCCCGCACCTGAACCGCGTGCTCTTGGAGGTATCGGCCGGCCGGCGACTTGGATGCGATTGAGCCGGCAGGCGAAATGTGGTCGGTCGTCACCGAGTCGCCCACCATGACGAGGACGCGCGCGTTCTCGATGTCGGCGACCTCCCGTGGGTCGCTCCCGAGATCCTTGAAGAACGGTGGCTCCTGCACGTACGTCGAATCGGGGTCCCACTCGAAGAGGTCCCCGGTCGGGGACGGAAGCTGCTGCCAGTGCTCGTCTCCGTCGAAGATCTTCCCGTACTCCCTGTCGAACATGTCGGTGTCGACCTGATCGATCGCATCCTTGACCTCATCGGGAGTCGGCCATAGGTCCCTCAGGAACACGTCGTTGCCGTCCCTGTCGGTTCCCATCGGATCTTCGTTCAAGTCGATCTCCGCCGTGCCCGTAAGCGCGTAGGCGACCACCAACGGCGGCGATGCAAGGTAGGACGCCTTGACCTGTGGGTGGATTCGCCCCTCGAAGTTGCGGTTGCCGCTAAGGACCGAGACCACCGCGAGGTCGTGTTCGTCGATCGCCTCGGCGATGGGTTCCGGAAGTGGGCCGGAGTTGCCGATGCACGTCGTGCAGCCGTAGCCGACAACGTGAAAACCGAGTTGCTGGAGGTCACCCATCAGCCCAGACTTGGTTAGGTACTCGGTCACTACGCGCGAGCCCGGAGCCATCGACGTCTTGACCCAACGCTTGCTGGTCAGCCCGCGCTCGACGGCCTTCTTTGCCAAGAGCCCGGCCGCCATCATCACGGATGGGTTCGAGGTGTTGGTGCACGATGTGATCGCCGCGATGACGACGCTGCCGTGCTTGATGTGCGCCTCCCCGTTCACCTCGATGTCTGCCTCTTCGCCTGCGAGCGGGTGTTCGGTTGTGCGCGGCGGCTGGGCGCTGCCACCTTCGCCGAGCCAGCGCTCGAGTGGAATCTGCACGCCGGGGTTGCCGTCGTCGAGATTCTTGCTGTAGACGTCGCGGAAGCTCTGCCAAACGTTCGCGAGGGTGACTCGATCCTGGGGACGACGGGGGCCCGCCAGGCTTGGCTCGACGATCGAGAGGTCGAGTTCGAGAGTTTCGGTGAACTCCGGGTCGACCGTCTCGTCGGTGCGGAACATCTCCTGCGCCTTGGCGTAGCGCTCAACCAGTTCGATGAGCTCAGGCTTACGTCCGGTCAATCGGAGGTAGGTCAGCGTCTGTTCGTCGATGGGAAACAGCGCCGCGGTCGCGCCGTACTCGGGGCACATGTTGGAGAGGGTCGCTCGGTCCGCGACCGAGAGGCTAGACAGACCGGTTCCGTAGTACTCGACGAATTTTCCGACGACCCCGTGCTTGCGCAACATCTCTGTGACCGTGAGAACAAGATCGGTTGCGGTGACGCCGGTTTCCAGCGCGCCGGTGAACTTGAATCCGACGACCTTCGGGGTCACGAGCGGGATCGGTTGGCCGAGCATGGCGGCCTCGGCCTCGATCCCACCGACGCCCCAGCCGAGCACTCCCAAGCCGTTGATCATCGTGGTATGGCTGTCCGTGCCGACGAGAGTGTCGGGCACGACAAAGTCGCCTGTGTCGTCGGTCATCGTAGCGACCACGGTGGCGAGGTACTCGAGGTTGACCTGGTGCACGATGCCCATCCCGGGAGGAACTGCTCGGAAGCCGTTGAACGCCTGCTGGGCCCACCTGAGGAGCGAGTAGCGCTCGTGATTGCGCTGGTACTCACGCTCTACGTTGATCGTGAAGGCATTGTCGCTCGCATAGGCGTCTACCTGAACAGAGTGATCGATCACCAGGTCGACGGGGACCAGAGGGTCGACCCGACCCGGATCTCTGCCCTCCCGGTCCATCGCGGCACGCATCGCGGCGAGGTCGACCACCGCCGGCACTCCGGTGAAGTCCTGAAGGATGACGCGCGCCGGCGAGAAAGGGAACTCTCGATCCTCGATCGGCTTCTGTCCCCACACTGCAAGTGAGTTGACCTCCTCCTCGGAGGCGTGCTCCGTGCCGGACGTCCTGAGCAGGTTTTCCAGCAGGATCTTGATAGTGACGGGGATCTTGTCGAGCTTGGCCTCGGCCTGCTTTTCGAGTACAGCAAGGTTGAAGTAGTCGAGCGAACCCGCTGCTGTTTCCAACAATGCGCGCGCCCCGAAGGGGTCGCTCCCGGAGTGTGTAGTGGTGGCCATAGATCCTCCCTGTGTGCACCCTGGGGTGCGCGGCTCGGAGTTTGCATTCGAAGCGTCCATGATAAGTCGCCCGTGGAATGTGCCCGGTGAGGGATCGATAACGACCCATCCGCGGTTAGCGTCATGGGAGGCGTTATCGGTCAACGGAATCGGAGGCTCAAGCGTGGACCATGTTCGGCGCCCGGATCCACAGGTCATCGTCATCTTTGGAGGCAACGGAGATCTGGCCAGGCGCAAGCTGTTGCCGGCCCTGTTTCACCTCGAGGTCGCAGGTTTGTTGCCGGACGAGTACCGAATCATCGGGAACTCTCGCGGTGACTTCACGGATGAGGAGTTCGATCAGTTCGCGCGTGATGCCGTCGAGCAGTACGGGCGATGCGATCCCGAGGGAGACCATTGGGACCGCTTCGCCGAGCGTCTGACCTACGTATCGGGATCGTTCACCACGGACGAGCCGGAACCACTTGCGGGCGCGATTCGCGACGCACAGAAGGAAATCGGCGGCGATGCTCAGCTCCTGGCCTATCTCGCAGTTCCCCCCAAGGCGTTCCCCGTCCTGACGCGCGCGCTAGGCGAGGCAGAGTTGAATATCGGTTCCAGGATCGTCATCGAGAAGCCGTTCGGCACCGACGTGGAGTCGTTCGAGAAACTCAGCGCGCTCGTGCACCGTTACTTCGACGAGGAGCAGGTTTTCCGGATTGACCATTTCCTCGGTAAGGAAGCGGTTCAGAACATCCTGGCCCTGCGTTTCGCAAACGGAATGTTCGAACCGGTATGGAACCGACAGTTCATCGACCACGTCGAGATCGACGTTCCCGAAACCCTCGGCCTCGAGCAGCGCGCCGGCTTCTACGAGGGGGTGGGCGCCCTGCGAGACATGCTGGTCACCCACCTGTTCCAGGTGATGAGCTTTGTCGCGATGGAACCGCCTTACGCTCTCGAGCCTAAAGCGCTCGCGGACGAAACCGCCAAGGTGTTCGAGTCCATTCGCCCGCTGAAGCCCGAGGACGTCGTGCGCGGACGGTACGAGGGTTACCGGGATGAGGAGGGTGTCGATCCGAACAGCGATACGGAGACCTTCGTCGCGGCGCGCATGTTCATCGATAACTGGCGGTGGTCTGGAGTGCCCTTCTTCATGCGGACCGGCAAGAGACTCAAGGAGAAGCACCAGACCGTCACGCTCGCATTCAAGGAACCTCCCCGTCAGATGTTTCGAGAGCATGAATCCGTCTGGTTCGAGCGCGACCATCTCACCTTTCAGCTCGGCGAGGAGGCCGGTGTCTCGCTGGCTTTCCTCGCAAAGAAGCCGGGCCCCGAAATCGAACTGGGACCTGCGCAGATGAGCTTTCAGTACGACGCGGCCTACGGCTCCGAGGTCATGGGCGCCTACGAATACCTGATTCACGACGCCCTCCTCGGAGAGCGCACGCTGTTCACGCGGGGCGACGGGGTCGAACGAACCTGGGAGCTCGTGCAGGAGGTTCTCGAGAAGCCGCCCCCGATTCACGTCTATCTTCCGGGCTCCTGGGGGCCGAAGGAGGCCGAAGACCTGATTGCTCCGAGGCGCTGGCACATCGCGCGCGAGGAGAACCACTTGAGCAAAGCGGAATAACCACTGTTGCGAACGGTTCCCTTTGGGTAGGAGCTTTGTACTGTTTGCCCGATAACTCGAGGGGGCTCGTCCGTATGGCCGGCACCATCCGCTTTCACTTCGATCCACGCTGTCCCTGGGCGTGGGAGTCGTCGAAATGGATCCGAGAGGTCGAGAAGGTGAGGGACGTCGAGGTCGAGTGGGCGTTCTTCTCTCTGGAGGAGCAGAACAAGCCGGAGACGAACCCGCTCAGAGATCCGGAGGCGAGGGGTACCGCCGCGTTGCGCACGCTGGCTCTCGTGCGGCGCACTGAGGGCAACGATGTGGCCGGCTCTCTTTATGAGGCGATCGGCGAACGGGTCCACGAACGACACGAGGACCTCACGATCGAACTCGTTCGCAACGCACTCGGGGACGTGAAGCTCAGGCCCGGGTTCGTGGACGACGCGCTGTCGGACGACGTCACCATCAAGGAGATCTCCGAGGAGCACTACGCTGTCGCTTCAACCGTTGGCTGCTTCGGTGTGCCGACCATCGTCCTGCCGACCGAAGAGGCGATCTTCGGTCCGGTCGTTACCGTCGCTCCCAAGGGTGAAGCCGCGGGGGAGCTGTGGGATCACTTCGAGTGGCTCACCCAACAGGATTACTTCTTCGAGATGAAACGCGAGCGAGGCGATGCCCGGCCGGGAGGCTAGCCTCCACCCGGCTTGAAGGCGCGCAGCCGCAGGGAGTTGCTGACCACGAACACGCTCGAGAAGGCCATCGCCGCGCCGGCGAACAAGGGATTGAGGAACCCGAGCATGGCCACCGGGATGAGGGTGACGTTGTAGGCGAAGGCCCAGAAAAGATTGCCCTTGATCGTTCCGAGAGTCTTGCGGGAGAGACGGATCGCGTCGGCCGCAGCGCGCAGGTCACCCGAGATCAGGGTCAGGTCGGAGGCCTCGATAGCCACGTCGGCGCCGGTCCCGATCGCGAGACCGAGGTCGGCCTGGGCGAGCGCAGGTGCGTCGTTGACGCCATCGCCCGCCATCGCCACAACGCGACCCTCGTCCTGAAGGCGGCGAATGACGTCGACCTTCTCGGCGGGTAGCACTTCGGCGACGACCTCGTCGATGCCGACCTGGGCGGCGACGGCCTCGGCCGTGACCTCGTTGTCGCCGGTGAGCAACACCGGCCGCAGCCCGAGCGCTTTCAGGCGCTCGACCGCCTCGGCACTGGTGTGCTTGACGGTGTCGGCGACCATGAACAGCGCGCGCGCCTCGCCGTCCCAGGCTGCGACGATCGCGGTTTGACCTTGGTGCTGAGCTTCGTTGCGTGCGGTCTCGAGCTCATCCGGCAGATGGATATCCACGTC
Source organism: Actinomycetota bacterium (assembly GCA_050693895.1). GTDB lineage: Bacteria > Actinomycetota > CADDZG01 > CADDZG01 > WHSQ01 > WHSV01. The sequence goes on from JBOGWS010000117.1 coordinate 51,365, forward strand.
GGCCAGCAGCGAAGGACGCCCGACGATAACGGTGCGGCCATCGACGACGCCCTGGACGCCCAGTCCCTCTCGGTTGGTGAAGTCCTCGACCACGGGGAGCTCTCCCTCTGCCTGCGCGGCGGCGGCGATGGCTTGGGCTATGGGATGCTCGGAGGCGTGCTCCAGCGCGCCGACCAGCCTCAGGGCATCGGCACGTTCGACACCGCCGATCACGGCCACGTCCACGAGCGCCATCTCTCCGGTGGTCACGGTCCCGGTCTTGTCGAGCACCACGGTGTCGATCCTGCGGGTGGACTCGAGCACCTCGGGACCCTTGATGAGGATGCCGAGCTGGGCGCCACGACCGGTGCCGACCAGCAGCGCCGTGGGCGTGGCCAGGCCCAGCGCGCAGGGGCAGGCGATGATGAGCACAGAAACCGCGGTGGCGAAGGCGAAGGCCGCGCCGGTGCCGTCGCCGAGCCAGAAACCCAGCGTTGCGACGGCCAGCACGATGACGACCGGCACGAAAACGCCGGAGATGCGGTCGGCCAGTCGCTGGACCGGAGCCTTACCCGTCTGCGCGTCCGTGACCAGACGCCCGATCTGCGCAAGGGCGGTGTCGGCCCCGATCCTGGTTGCCTCAACGACCAGCCGACCACCCGCGTTGATGCTCGCGCCGACGACCTCGTCTCCGGGTCGCTTCTCGACGGGCACCGACTCGCCGGTGAGTAGCGACTGGTCCACCGCGGAGGTTCCCTCGGCCACGACACCGTCGGTCGCCACCTTTTCGCCGGGACGAACGACGAATCTGTCGCCGACCTGAAGCGTTTCCACCGGCACGCGCCGCTCGGTGCCGCCCGCATCGATGATCCCCACGTCCTTGGCGCCGAGCTCGAACAGAGCCTCGAGCGCGGCCCCGGCCCGCCGCTTGGCGCGCGCTTCGAAGTAGCGTCCGGCGAGGATGAAGGTGATCACCGCACCCGCTACCTCGAGATAGATGTGCTCCGTGCCGGCGCCGCGCTCGAGCACGAACTCCATGGGCATCTCCATGCCCGGCATGCCGGCACCGAGGAAGAACAACGCCACCACCGACCAGCCCCACGCCGCGAGCGTCCCGACACTGATCAGCGTGTCCATGGTCGCGGCGCCGTGCTTGAGGTTCTGCCACGCGGCGCGGTGGAAGGGCCATCCGGCCCAGAAGACCACGGGGGTGGCCAGGTTGAGCGACAGCCATTGCCAGAACTCGAACTGCAATGCGGGAATCATGGACAGCAACAGAAGCGGCAGCGAGAGCAGCCCGGCGCCGATCAGGCGTGTACGGAGGTCGCGCAGGTGCCGGTCGGCGTTCTCCTCGGCGGACGGCTCGCCCGATGCGGCGTCGGGGAGCTTGGCGTGGTAGCCGGCGGCCTCGACCGCGCCGAGAAGGTCGTCGGTGCTGACCTTGTCTGCGTCGAATTCGACCGCCGCGCGCTCCGTGGCGTAGTTGACCGTCGCCTGCACCCCTTCGACTTTGTTGAGCTTGCGTTCGATACGGTTGGCGCACGACGAGCAGGTCATGCCCTCGACCGGTAGCTCGAGCCGCGTTGTGCGAGACTGGTCGATGCTCATCGCGGCACTTCCATGGTGAAGGCGACCGTGCGGATTTCGCCGTCGGTCTTGAACTGCAGGAACAGGCGGTAGCGCCCCGCGCTCGGGAAGGTCGCGGCAAAGGAGACCTCATTGCCGTGACCGTGCTCTTCGTCCTCCGCTCGAGCTCGGTGATCTAGGGGGTGCACGTGCAGGTAGGCGAGATCTCCCTCCCGCAGCGCCACGAGGTGGCCCTTGGCACCGAGGTTATCCTCCAGGTTTTCGGCGGGTTGCCCGGCGCGGGACACCGCGAAGGTCAGCTCGCTCTCGCTGTTGGCCCTGGCGTTCTCGGCGCGCAGTTCGACGTGGTAGCCGCCGTCGAAGTCGGTGGTTGCGGGCTCGGGCAACGCTTCGGGCCGGAAGTCGCCCGGCACGAATAGATCGGTGGCGAGGGTGCGGCCGGTCCCGTCGATCGTGAAGTCTGCGTAGGCGCGGTAGACACCCGGCTCCGGCAGCGTCAGCTCGACCGACCAGGTTCCGTCGTCATCCTTGCGCGGGTGGACGTGCTCGTAGACCGCCGTGTCGCGCCGGACCACGATGAGATGCAACTCCCGCTCGTGCTCGGGCTCGAACTCGTCGCGTACCGTTCGTCCCCGGTCGTCGGTGATCGCGAAGGAGAAGCGGGTTGACTCTCGGGGCTCGAAGAGGGTGCGTTGGGGCTTCAGGGTGTAGCCATCCTGACTGACGGCCAGCCCGCCGGCCGCGGGCCCCGCTTGGCCGCCCTCGTGCTCGGGGTCGTCGACGGTGTCGCGGTGGCCTGCATCGTCGCCCGTATGGGACACGGCGATCTCCTCGGGGTCGGTTGGGTCGAGTGCCGCGCCGGCCAGCGCGGCGCCGCCGAAGGTGAGGCCCAGCACCAGCGCGAACGCGGTCAGCCTTGCGGGGGCGTTCATCGCGTGAATCGCACCGGGACGGTCACGAGGTCACCAGATAGCCTGCCTCGGCGACGGCGACGCGGACGGCCTCGTCGTCGATGTCCTCGCCCGCGACCACGACTCTGCCGGTGTTGTGGTCGGCATGCACGGACGTTACGCCGGCCACCTCCTCGACCTCCTCGCGGACGGACAGTTCGCAATGTCCGCAGGTCATGCCCTGGACGTTGTAGGTCTTTTCGGTTGTCGTGCTCATGATCTGGCTCTTTTCTGATAGAGGGCGGGTACTAGGCTGTTGCGGGGCGTGGCTCGAGCGTCCGCTCGCCGTCAACCGGGGCCCGGCCCAGTTGCAGGCGGCGGAGCAGTTGGGCGTTGAGCGCGACCACGATCGTCGACACACTCATGAGGATCGCCGCCGCTGCTGGAGCAAGGCTGACGCCGGCCCACGCCAGAACCCCTGCGGCCAGGGGAATGGCAAAGAGGTTGTATCCCGTGGCCCAAACGAGGTTCTGCACCATCTTGCGGTAGCTCGCGCGCGACAGGCGGATGACGTCGACAACGGCACGGGGGTCGTCCGACGCAAGCACGACTCCGGCCGACTCGATGGCCACGTCGGTGCCGGCACCGATCGCAATGCCCACGTCCGCTCGCGCCAGGGCCGGAGCGTCGTTTACTCCATCGCCGACCATCGCAACCTTGAGACCGCGCTCCTGCAGGTCGGCTACGGCCGAGTCCTTGTCCTCGGGCAGCACCTCTGCATAGATCTCGTCGATTCCGAGCTCGGCCGCCACCGCGTCGGCAACCTGCCGTGCATCGCCGGTGATCATGGCGACCTTCAGGCCGATGCCATGCAGTTCGTCCACCGCCAGCTTGGACTCGGGTCGCACGGCGTCCTCGAGCTCGAGCGCGCCGATCACCCTGGACTCCCTGACGACGTAGAGGATGGCGCCGCCGCGCTGCTTCCAGGCCACGATCTTGTCCTCGAGCTCTCGAGGAACGTCGAGCGACCGCTCCCTCAAGAGACCTGGACCGCCCACCGCGACGAAGCTGCCCTCGACCGTCGCTTCGACTCCTCGTCCGGTCATCGACCTGAAGTCGGTGGCGGTCGGGACGTCGCCGCGCTCTCGGGCCGCGGCCACGATCGCTCGCGCCAGGGGGTGCTCGCTGTCTGCTTCCACGGCCGCCGCTAGGGCGAGAAGGCCGTCCTCGGCGCCGTCGATGGCCGCGATATCGGTTACGGCGTGGTTGCCGGTGGTCAGCGTGCCCGTCTTGTCGAACAGCACCACGTCGATCCGTCGCATCCGCTCCAGCGAGAGCCGGTCCTTCACGAGAATCCCATTGCGCGCAGATAGCGCCGTCGAGATCGCGATCACAAGGGGGATCGCGAGGCCAAGCGCGTGCGGGCAGGCGATGACCAGCACGGTTACGGTGCGCTCGACAGCATTGGCCGGTTCGCCTATCAACGACCAGGTAATGAAGGTAATGATGCCCGCGGACGTGGCGACGTAGAAGAGGAGCGCTGCGGCCCGATCAGCCAGAGCCTGTGCTCGGGACTTGGATTCCTGCGCTTCCTCGACCAGGCGTCTGATCCCCGCCAGAGCGGTGTTCTCGCCGATGGCGTCGACCTCCACCCGGATCGCCGAGTCGGTGGCCACGGTCCCGGCGACAACGCGATCGCCCGGAGACTTCGACACCGGGCGCGACTCACCGGTGATCATCGACTCGTCGAACTCGGCGGCACCCTGGACGATGACGCCGTCGGCGGGAACGCGGGAGCCGGAGCGCACGAGGACCACGTCACCCTCACGAAGGTCGTCGATGGCGACCGTTTCGGTCTCGTCATCCACGACGCGTTCGGCGTCGTCCGGTAGCAACTCGGCGAGAGCCTCGAGCGCGCTACTCGCCTGCCCGATCGCCTTCATCTCCTGCCAGTGCCCCAGCAACATGATCGCGATAAGGGCCGCGAGCTCCCACCAGAAGTCGAGGTCGACGGCCCCCAGCTCGGTTGCCCAGCTTGCGATGAAAGCGACCGAGATGGCCAGTCCGATCAGCAGCATCATGGCCGGCTGGCGCGCCCGGATCTCGTCGATGGCTCCGGTTAAGAAGGGCGCTCCTCCGTAGATGAAGATGACCGTTCCGAGCACGGGAGCGATCCACTCGCTGCCGGTAAACGTGGGGGCCGTGTAATCCAGGAGCATCTGGAACATGTCGCTGAAGTAGACGACGGGGACCGTGAGAAGGAGAGTGAGCCAGAACCTGCTCCGGAACATCTCCGCGTGTTCCGCGTGCCCACCGTGCCCACCGTGGTCGGCGTGCGAATCGCGTCCGTCGTGACCTCGCTCGGGTATTTGGGTCCTGTGAGCGTCGTGTGGCCTGCTCTGGGACGGAGAAACGGCGTGGTCCCTATCGTGATCCGTCTGCGACTGCATGAGGCCTCCCCTCTCATCTGCTTGCGAGTCTGCGAAGGTATACCCCCCTAGGGTATCCGTCAACCGACGCGGTGAACGGATGAAGGGTCGGCTCAGGACTTGACCAGACGAGCGATTGCTGCGGTTGCTTCGGCCACCATGTCGCCGTTTCCTGTGGTGCTCTTCCCCTCCACGACGCAGTGCCGGATGTGATCGTCCAGCAGGGCAAGGGCCACCTGCTTGAGAGCGCTGTTGACCGACGAGATCTGCGTGAGGATGTCGATGCAGTACTTGTCGTTGTCGACCATTCGCTGGAGGCCACGGACCTGGCCCTCGATGCGCCGCAGGCGCAGCAGGTAGTCGTCTTTGTCGTCGTAGTAACCGCGCATGGGGGCTCCTTTAATCGTACGATACCCCCCGATGGTATCAGGTCCGGCCCCAGAACCCTAATTCCCACCCGCTGCGGTGGGGCGAACGGGGGCCGGGCAGCAGTTCGACCCGCAGATGTCGTGGCTCGGCCCACACTCACCCAATGCCGTGCGCTCCGGACTCGCGGACATTCGTTCGACGATGAGGTCTCTGATCATCCTGATGTAGCGGGGGTGCACCCCCACCGTCTCGGCTCGGACCATGTTCATGCCCAGGCGAGCCGCCGTTTCGGCGGCCTGGACGTCCAGGTCGAAGCGCACCTCGAGATGGTCCGACACGAAGCCCACCGGCACGACCACGAGATCGTCGACGCCTGCGGAGTGGAGCTTCTCGACGTGATCGACGATGTCGGGCTCCAACCAGGGAACCTGGGGTGGGCCGCTGCGACTCTGCCACACGAGGTTCCAATCGTGGTCGTCCTCCAGACGTTCGACCACGACCCGGCACGTCTCAGATAGCTGCTGGGTGTAAGAGCTGGTATCTGCCATCCGCATCGGCACGCTGTGCGCCGTGAAAGCGAGACGAGTAGCGGCTCGTCTGTCCGGCGGGATGGCCTCTAAAGCAAAGTTGACGTTCTCGACTTGGGGCTCGACGAACCCGGGATGGTTGTAGAACACGCGCAGCTTGTCGACCTTCGGTGCCCCGTCTCCAACGGTGGCCTGAGCGCGGGCGACGTCCTCTCGATACTGACGACACCCTGAGTACGAGCTGTACGCGCTCGTCACGAAGGCGACGGCGCGCTTCACACCGTCGTCCCGCATCCGAATCATGGTGTCGGCGAGCATCGGATGCCAGTTGCGGTTGCCCCAGTAAATGGGCAAGTCGGGCCCGCTGCTTCGGAGTTCCTCGCGCAATGCGCCGATGACCGCGCGGTTCTGAGAGTTGATCGGGCTGACTCCCCCGAAAAGTTGGTAGTGCGAGGACACCTCCTCGAGGCGCGCGCGCGGCACTTCGCGTCCACGCGTGACGTTCTCCATAAACGGAAGGACGTCGTCGGGGCCCTCCGGACCACCGAAGCTCAGGTACAGAACCGCATCGTAGGTGCGCGCCGCGTCATCGTGCGCCCCGTAAGACCGCTGTGACATCTCTAGTACCTAGGGCAGGTCGTTGACGACCCCGGCGAGGTCCTTGCGAATGCCGGTGAAGAATGGTGTCTCGAGCTTCGTGTAACGGCGCGCTTCGGAGGCGCGCAGTCGTCGGAGTAGATCAACGATTCGATCGGGACTGTCGGCCTCGAAGCAGAGGATCCACTCGTAGTCGCCCAGACCGAACGCGCTCGTCGTGTTGGCCCACACGTCCGGGAACTCGCGCCCACCCGCACCGTGTTCGCCCAGCAACTTGCCGCGCTCGGCCGGGTCGAGCAGGTACCAGTCGGGCGTGCGGACGAACGGGTAGACGTTGAGGTACATCTTCGGCTCCTTGCCCTGCACGAACGCCGGAAGGTGATCGGGACTGAACTCGGCAGGGCGGACCAGCCCGAGAAACATCTCGCGCTGCCGGAGGACGCGGCCGAGTTGGGTGTGGCGGAAATCGACGAGCAAGTGTTGCAGGACCTCGGCATCGCGCGCCACCCAGAAGAACATCATGTCGGCCGTGGGGCTGAATCCAACGGTCGAGTACGCCCCGCGCGTCTCAACTCGGTCGGCATAGTCGTCGAGCAGTGCCTGCGCTTCCTTGGCGGCCGTTTGCCTATCGAGAGTCTGTGACAGCTCCGGGACGGCTCGAAAGACCGGGTAACTGGCAAAGATCGTTTCTTCGGTCACTCATCTACTCCTTCGGTCCGTCCCCCGCTGATCAGGGTAGCGCGGCGGAATGCACTATCCGGTCGGCGGCGGCCTGGGCGCTCTTAACCGTGTCGGAGATGCCGGTGCCGCCGTACGCGGCTCCCGCCACCAGGATTCCGGGGGTACTGCGAAGGGCACCCTCGATGCGCTCGATCCTGTCGAGGTGCCCCACGGCGTACTGCGGCAGAGCCCGAGGCCAACGAGTGATGTGGGCTCCCAGGGGGCGGGCACTGACATCGATTGCATCCGTGAGGTCGTCCAGCAGTGCGGTGAGAAGGCGGTCGTCGCTCAGGCCGGCCTCGGCGTCGCCCGCGGCGCGCCCGGCAAAGGCCTTGACCACGATTCGGCCGTCCGGGGGGGCGAGGTGCGCCCACTTCTGCGAGAACCAGGTGGCCGCCGCGAGAGTGCGGCCCTCCCGGCTCGGCACGAGCAGCCCACTGGCATCGCGAGGCACGTCGACCGAACCCGGGGGCCAGATGAAGCAGGCGGTGGCAACGCTCGCATAGTCGATCCCGGCCAGTTCGCCAGCCGCGAGGGGGTTGAGCTCGCCCAGGAGGTCGGACGCGACGAAGGCCGGGACGGCCAGCAGGAGCGCGTTGCCATCGATCGAGGAATCTCCCTGGAGCTGAACGCGGTAGCCGTCATCTCGCCGCTCGATCCTCCGGGCAATGGCCGAGGTTCGAATCTCGACGGTCTCTGTCGCGGTGTCGGCTCGGCGAGACCGCGGGCTGGCAAGGTCGTCGACCAGGGCCTCGATCAGGCTATTCATCCCGGAGCGCGGGGCCAGAAAGGGAGGCGACCCCCCCACCTTCATTCCCGCTTTCTTGGCCCTGGCCAGCCCCACCGTGACGCTGCGGTGCCTGCGAGCGAGCCCGTCTATCTGGGGCACCGCCGCCGCGAGGCTTATGTCGGATGCCCGGCCTGCGCGCGTGCCGGCGAGCAGGGGATCGACCAAGCGGTCCAGCACCTCGGATCCGAACCGGCGCCGGACGAAGTCGCCGATCGAGATGTCGGGGCCCACCAGGGGGCCGGGGAGAACCAGGTCGGCGGCCGCGCGCGCGGCCCCCTTGGGACCGAGCAGGCCCGATCGCAGCGCGGCCAGCGGCGACGTGGGCATGCCGAAGACGAAGTCGGCCGGCGCGCGCCAGAGCTTGCCGTCGCTCCAGATGTGCGCTCCGAAAAGTGTGGGTGGGATCAGCTCGTCTCCCAGTCCCACCGCGGCTGCGAGTTTCTCGACATGAGGTTCGCGCGCGACGAACGAGTCGGGGCCACTCTCGAACCGAACCCCATCGACTTTGGTCGTTGCGAACTTCCCTCCCGGGTGCTCGGCCTTCTCGACAAACACGACGTCGGCGTGTCCTTTGAGTCGATGTGCCGCCGCGAGACCTGCGATACCGCCACCGACGACGACCACCTGCGTGCGCCTCGAACCCGAGCGAGTCATGCTCTCCAGCCGTGAACGAGGTCGACGAGACGCGCCAGGACGCCGGGGTCGGTGGACGGCAGCACGCCATGCCCGAGGTTGAAGACGTGAGCTCGGCCCCCGCCCCTCTCGAGAACCGAGCGGGCCTTGGCCTCGAGGACGTCCCAGGGCGCGAGAGCGAGCGCCGGATCGAGGTTGCCCTGAAGCGCCGTGACGTTTACCGGCATCCGCGACCTGGCAGAATCCAAGTGCACGCGCCAGTCCACCCCCATGACATCCGGACCGGTTGCGGCCATGTCGGCGAGGATCTCGCCGGTCGTAACGCCAAACAGGATGCGCGGGACGTCGGTGTCCGAGAGACCCTTGAAGATTCTTGCGACCCACGGTGCGACGCGAGCGTTGTAATCGTCCGCGTCGAGCGCTCCCGCCCAGGAATCAAAAAGCTGCACCGCCGCTGCGCCGGCCGCGATCTGTGCCCGCAGGTAGCTGAGGATCGAATCCGCCAGCACGTCCATCAGCCGGTTCCATGCGTCCGGTTGTGAGTGCATGAACGATTTGGTCTGAGCGTGGTCCTTGCTGGGCCGTCCCTCGACCATGTAGCTCGCGAGTGTGAAGGGGGCACCGCCGAAGCCGATCAGCGGAACCTTCAGCTCGTCGGTCAGGACCCTCACCGACTCGATGACGTGCGGTACGCCCTCTTCGGCCACGAGTGGGACGAGCCGGTCAACGTCTTCGACGGAACGAATCGGGTTGCCGATGATCGGGCCGACGCCCTCTTTGATGTCGACGTCCACCCCCATCGCGAGAAGCGGGACGACGATGTCTGAGAACAGAATCGCGGCGTCCACGCCGAGTCGGTCCACAGGTTGCAGCGTCACCTCCGCCGCAAGGTCGGGCGTCCGGCACAACTCGAGAATCGAATGTTTCTGGCGCAGCTTGCGGTACTCGGCAAAGCTTCGTCCCGCCTGCCTCATGAACCAGACCGGCGTGTGATCGGTCGGCTCGCCCCTGCAAGCGCGGATGAAGTTCGAGTCGCGATGGTTCAAGAGGCTCCGATCAATCGTGTGCATTCTGTGCGCGCATCCTAAGAGGCGTTCGCCTCATATGGTGCGGTGATGAGCTTCGACGCGGTGCTGCTGGCGGGAGGTAACGCTCGCAGGCTGGGGGGCGTGGACAAGGCGGACATCGAGATCGGAGGCGCAACTCTGCTCGACCGAGCGCTCGGTGCGGTCAAGGGGGCCGAGCGAGTCATCGGCGTTGGACCGCGTCGCTCGACTACGGTTCCCGTGCGGTGGACATCCGAGGTCCCCGCGGAAGGTGGACCGCTGCGCGCGACCGTCGCGGGTCTGGAGCTCGCCACGTCAGAAGTCGCGGTCGTCCTCGCGGTGGATTACCCGTTTGTCACATCCGAGGTTGTCGCCTCGCTTGTGCGCGCGGCTAGGGCGCGCGACGGGGCTGCGCTGGAGGACGCAACGGGCGAGATGCACTACGTGGTGGGCGCATACCGAACGGACGTGCTGCGCGCCGCCGTTGCCGCACAGCGCGGAGACGATTCATCGATGCGGTCTCTGTTCGTGGCTCTCGACGTCGCCCCCGTGCGAAACGAACGTGCCGCGCTTGACATCGACACGCCCGAGGATCTCGAGAGGGCGCGCGCCCACGCGTCGGAGCCCTAACCGGTGGCAGCCTTTTGCATCAGCCCGGACAGCAGCTCCAGGTATTGCAGCAGGTGCCGGGGGCCGAGGAACTCGGTTCGCACGCGGTTCATCGCCTCGATTCCCATCAGCTCCGCTCGCCGCGGGTCCAGTAAGAGGCCGGTCACCGCGGCCCCGTACTCGGCAAGCGCGCGCGGGTCGCTCACCAGAACGCCGCTGACTCCGTCGACGATCTGGTCCTGGATCCCGCCGATGCGGCTCGCAACGACGGGACGCGCCTTCCACATCCCCTCCGCCACCGTCAATCCGAAGCCCTCCGCGATGCTTTTCTGAACGACGACATCCGAGCGCCTTTGCAGCGCGTTGACGATTGCGGCGTTTTCCTCGCTGTCGTCCATCGGGAGGGCGGCCAGACGGATGCGGGCTCGAACGTCCGCGGGCATCTCCGAGTGCGCGGCGTGAACTTCATCAAGGACCTCGGCCCCCTCGGGATCGTCGCTGACGGCTTCGACGGCCGGGCCCGCAAGAACGAGATGGGCGTCGGTTCGAGGCACGATGTGATCTGCGAAACCCATCATGACCCCGAGCGGATCCTTGAGCCGGTCCCAGCGGGACACCTGGGTGACGATGTGAGCATCGCTCGCAAGAGCCGCGCCTCCGTCCACCATTTCGGCGGACCTTCTAACGAGGCCCGGCTGGCCTCCGGCTCGGACGAACGTCGCCATCCCGGGATCGCCGCCCTCGACCAGCCCCGAGGCAGCAAGGATGCCCTCGACCGCGGGCCGCGCGAGCTCCTGGTTCTTGGGCGAGAAGGCGTCGATCGATGGCGGGATGATGACGGTCTTTTCGGGGGCGAGTCCCAGCCACACGAACTCCTTGCGCGAGAAGACGTGACTATCGGCCTGATCGACGTGCTCGTCGAGGAAGTCCCAAGCGTTGCGCGCGATGTCGTTCGGGAAATCGAGGCCAACGTGGCACCGCCAGACCACGATGTCCGCGACCTCTTTCATAGGAGCCACTAGACCGGCCGTCTGGGGGTCGTGAAGGATGACGATGTCTCTCGGGCGGACGAGCTTGGCCAGAGCCTCGGCGTTCGGCTCGAGCGCGTCGAGGTAGATGGCTTGCTCCTCTGGCCCCAGAGGGCCACCGTCTCCGGGAGATCCATGCAGGTGGTTGTGGATTCGTTTCGTGATTCGAAAGAACTCAGGATTGCCGTCGATCACGAGCCAGCGAGCGTCGACCCCGGCCCCCATGGCGTAGGCAAGCAGGGAGTAGAGCATCTCGGCCACACCACCGCCCTTGCCGGTCGAGTTGACGTTCCAGATGGTTCGACCCTTGAAGGTCGCCTCGGCCCGGTCAAGGGCCTCGGAGAAGGCCGCCCAGGCCTCCGCGCTGAGGACCTCCTTGAAGCGCCTTGGATCGAAGACTCCGGTTTCGATCTTAGTGAGCGTTGCCACAGTGGCGTCCTTTGGTCAGCGTCAAATTGCCGATTTTCGAACCTCCGGGGTTTCGCAGCTACGAACCGTGTTTCTTCCCATCATGGGTCCGCCTACCCGGCCCGGCTTGCGGGCGTAACAGCCTTCGTTTTAGTACGCGAATATTTCCAGATGCCACGACTTTTCGGGACCGATGGGGTCAGGGGTGTCGCCAACAAGGAATTGACACCCGATCTCGCGCTTGCGCTCGGCCGGGCGGCCGGGACGGTCATGGCGAGGGGCGGAGAGGTGGTCGTCGGTCGCGACACGCGCGTGTCGGGCCCAATGCTCGAGGGGGCGCTCGTCGCGGGCCTCTGCTCGGCTGGCGTGCGGGTGCGTCTGGCCGGAGTCGTGCCGACGCCTGCAGTTGCTTTCCTCACCATCGACGAGAAGGCGTCGGCCGGCGCGGTCATCTCGGCGTCGCACAACCCCGTTCAGGACAACGGAATCAAGTTCTTCTCGAGCTATGGCCTCAAGACAGCGGCCGAGGTCGAGGATCGGATCGAGCGAGCCATGCAGTCGCCGGAGGTGGATCTGCCTCTTGGCGCCGAGGTTGGATCGGCCGAGGTAATCGACGACGCTCTGGATCGCTATCTCGACCACATCCTTGCTTCGGTGGACGGCTCGTTCACTTCAGAAATCAAGATCGTGCTGGATTGCGCGTTCGGAGCCGCATGGGCAGCCGGCCCCGAAGCCTTCGGTCGAGCGGGGGCCGAGGTCGTCGCGATCAATGCCGTCGCCGACGGCAGGCGCATCAATGTGGATTGTGGGTCGACGAACCTCAGCTCGCTCGCCGAACGAGTCGTCAGTGAGAGAGCCCAACTCGGGTTGGCGTTCGACGGCGATGCCGACCGTGTGCTCGCGGTGGACGAGCGGGGCGAACAAGTCGACGGCGACAGATTGCTGGGCTTGACGGCCGTTCACCTCCACGGCCTCGGCGCGCTGGACAACAACTTGGTGATCGCCACGGTCATGTCGAACCTGGGGTTCAAGCGCGCCCTCGAGGCCAAAGGGATCGAGGTCGTGTTCGCTCCGGTCGGGGACAAGTTCGTTGCCGAGGCCATGGCGCAGCACGGGGCCGTTCTCGGTGGAGAGCAATCCGGTCACGTGATCGTCGGCAAGCATTCGACCACGGGTGACGGAATCCTGACCGGTCTCCAGATCGCCGCGATCGTGGCCGCCTCGGACCGTCCGCTTTCCGAGCTCGCCCATTTTTTCGAGCCCTTCCCGCAGGTTCTGATCAATGTAGAGGTCGCGGCCAAGCACAAGCTCGACTCGCACGAGCCGCTCTGGGAGGAGGTCCGCTCGGCCGAGGCCGCGCTGGGGGAGGACGGCCGGGTCCTGCTGCGGGCCTCGGGCACAGAGCCGCTCGTGAGGGTGATGGTGGAGGCCGCCGACTCGGCGAGGGCCCAATCGGTAGCCGAAGATCTGGCCGGCTCGGTGCGCGACTACCTGAACTAGGGTCTGGGGCCCCAAAACCCGGCATCAACCGGCTTCGGTCTCGGCTCATCTAGAATCTGGCGGGAGAGGAAGACCCACCCATTCGGAACTAGCGCCAGGACTCCCGTGGAGGCGGCGAGTCGACGAGGTAGGGGATCTCGAAACATTCGGCGGGTGACCCTCGGCCGGCCACGGTCGTGACGGTGTCGACAAAACCCGGGAGTGATCCCGGGCAACAAACAGGCATCGACGTGGCTCCTCTCCTGCAAGTGATCTGGTTGAGCGCGCTCCCGTTCGGGGTATGCGGGAGGCATCTGAGGAGGGGGTAGTCATGTGTGGAATCGTCGGCTACGTAGGAAATGACGAGGCCCTGCCGGTACTCATCGAGGGCATGCGTCAGCTCGAATATCGAGGATACGACTCGGCCGGCGTAGCCATCGTCGCCTCCGGCGGCATCGAACGAGTGCGTCGGGCCGGGTTACTAGAAAAGCTCGAAGGGGCGTTGCAATGCGCCGAGCTTAACGGAACGATCGGCATCGGACATACGAGATGGGCAACGCACGGCGCGCCCAACAACATCAACGCCCACCCGCACCTCGACTCCGGCGGCAAGGTGGCCATCGTCCACAACGGGATCGTCGAGAACTTCGACACTCTGAAAGAAGAGCTCGAAGCAGAGGGACACTCGTTCGAGAGCGAGACCGACACCGAGGTCGTTGCCAAACTCGTCGGTTCGATCATGGATTCGTCGGGCGCGACGTTGCTCGAAGCAACGCTCGCTGCCGTGGACCGACTCGAGGGCGCCTTCGGACTCGTCCTCGTGCACGCGGACGATCCCCAAACCATCGTCGCCGTCCGCCAGGACTCACCGATCATCGTCGGGGCCAACGAGCATGCTGGCCTGGTGGCTTCGGGAATTCCCGCGCTGCTTCCGTACACCAGGGACATGATTCCTCTCGCGAACCGTCAGGTCGCCGAGATCAAGCCGGGCTCGGTTCGGGTGCTGGACTTCGAGGGACGGGAAGTTGATGCCGAGACCGTCCATGTCGAATGGGACCTCGATGCCGCCGAGAAGTCCGGATACGAGGACTTCATGCTCAAGGAGATCTTCGAGCAGCCCGAGGCCGTTCGGAACACGATGCGCGGGCGCGTCGACAAGCAGGGTCACATCACTCTCGATGAGGTCACCTGGAGCCGCGCCGATATCGAGGGGATCACCAAGATCGTCGTCGTCGCTTGCGGTACGTCATTTCACTCCGGCATGGCGGCCAAGCACGCGATCGAGCACTACACGCGCGTTCCGGTCGAGCTCGATCTCGCTTCCGAGTTCCGCTATCGTGACGCCGTTTTAGACGAGCACTCCCTCGTCATCGGGATCGCCCAGTCCGGCGAAACAGCGGACACGCTCGCCGCGGTGCGGTTCGCCAAGGACATGGGTGCCATGGTCGTCGCCATCACGAACGTCGTCGGGTCGTCGATAACGCGCGACGCGGACGCGGTCTTTTTCACTCACGCCGGGCCCGAGATCGGGGTTGCGGCGACGAAGACCTTCCTTGCCCAACTCGTAGCGCTCAATCTCTTCGCGTTGTACCTCGCGCAGGAGCGCGGTGTGATGGAAGCGGACAAGCTCAGCGAAACGATCGACGCGATGCGTGCGTTGCCCGAACAAATCGAAGAGGTGCTCACCCTGCAGGGCGAGGTCCAGCGCGCGGCAAAGCGATACGCCGATGCTCGGGACTTCATCTTCATCGGTCGTGGCGTCGGCATGGCGGTGGCACTCGAGGGCGCCCTCAAGCTCAAAGAGATCTCCTACATTCATGCAGAAGGCTATGCGGCCGGCGAACTGAAGCACGGCGCCATCGCGCTTGTCGAAGAGGGCGTCCCAGTAGTAGCGATCCTTACGGGCACCGCCCTGTACGACAAGATGCTCGGCAACGTTCAGGAGGTCAGAGCCAGAGGCGCAGAGACGATTCTCGTCGCGCCGCGTAACGACGAACGTGCGCGTTCCCTTGCGAACGAGATGTTCGAGATGCCGACCACCAAGCCCCTGCTGACGCCGATTCTCGACACGATTCCTCTTCAGATGCTTGCGTACTTCGTTGCCAAGGAGCGAGGTTTGTCACCGGACAAGCCTCGCAACCTGGCGAAGAGCGTCACGGTCGAATAGAGGACCCAGGCCGAACCTCGTAGGGTTGGTTTGTGAAACCACTTCTGTCTGCCCGCGAGATGGCGGCGGCCGACGAGGCGACCATCGCATCGGGTACACCGGGCTTCGTGCTCATGGAGCGAGCGGGTCGCGCGGTCGCTCGAGCGACCGTAGCGCTCGCGGGCCGGCGTTACGGCGCGCGAGTTGCCATCGTGTGCGGCAAAGGCAACAACGGTGGCGACGGTTTTGTAGCCGCGCGCGTGCTGCATCGCGAGGGGGTGGCGGTACGCTGCCTGCTGCTCGCCGACGAGTCCGAGTACCAAGGCGACGCGGCCGCTCATTTGAAAGAGATGAGTCGGGCCGGCGTCAAGCCCCGCCCCTTCGAGGCGAACGTGCTTGGTCGCAGCGACGTGGTCGTGGACGCGATCTTCGGGACCGGCTTTCGAGGACGCGCCGAGGGTCGCCCGGCCGAGGCCATCGAGGCGATCAACTCCAACGGCGCGCGCGTGCTCGCGGTCGACATTCCCTCCGGAGTGGCGGGCGATACGGGAGCGGTCGAGGGTCCGGCGGTGAGGGCGAACGTCACCGTTGCGATCGCCGCCCAAAAGCTAGGCACCGTGCTGCAGCCCGGCGCCGGCAACGCGGGCCAAGTCGCGGTGGTGGACATTGGGATCGGGCTCGGAGAAGCGTCAATCCACCTCGCGGAGGCTTCGGACATCGGGGCGATGCTTCCGTCGCGATCCGCTGACGCTCACAAGCGCAGCACAGGTTCGGTGCTCGTGCTTGCTGGATCGGACGGCATGAGCGGCGCCGCGCTGTTGACCGCTCGTGGAGCGGCCCGGATGGGCGCCGGCTACGTCACCCTCGTCTCAACTTCCTATGTGGACCACGCGAAGAAGAGCCGGATTCCCGAAGCGGTTTCGCGCATCGCGGCCGGCCATTCTGAGTTGGGGCCCGAGGTGCTGGCCACCTTCGCCGACGACTTCGAGCGGGCGGACGCGGTGGCGCTCGGCCCCGGTCTGGGAACCGGCCCGCGACAGCGAGCTCTGGTCGAGGCCGCTCTGGAGGAAATCGACGTGCCGCTCGTGCTCGACGCGGACGGTCTAAACGTCCTGGCCGAGGACACCGCCCCCCTAAGGAAGCGGACGGGCTCCACGGTGATCACCCCGCACCCCGGCGAGATGGCGACGCTTCTCGGGATCTCGGGCCGGGAGGTTCAGGCCGATCGGATCGGCGTCGCTCGCAGGGCTGCATCGGATCTCGGATGCGTCGTGGTGCTCAAGGGAGCCGGAACCATCGTCGCCCGCCCCGAGGGTCCGGCGGTCTTGAATCCAACCGGCGGGCCGGCGCTCGCGACCGCGGGCACCGGAGACGTCCTGACGGGCGTGATCGGCGCGCTCCTCGCCGAAGGACTTGACTCCCTCTCGGCGGCCATGGCCGGCGTCTTCGTACACGGGCTCGCTGGGACCCTGGCGGCCGGGTCCACCGGGGGCCGTGGGACCGTTGCGTGGGACGTCGCGGAGGCTCTGCCGGCCGCCGTCGGGGAACTCCACGAGTAGCCCGGTCCATTCCGGGCTCGCTTACGCTGAGATCATGAGCGGACTGAGCGGACTGTCGCGCGAAGAAGTCGAGAGGCGGGGCCACGGCGTGTGGGCCGAGGTCGACCTGGGCGCGATTCGTCACAACATCGCCGAACTAAGGGCAATCGCCCCTCAGTCCGAGGTCATGGGAGTCGTCAAGGGCTACGCCTACGGCCATGGGAATCCGGCCGTCGCGCGGGCGATGCTAGAGGCCGGGGCGACCCGGCTTGGCGTGGCCCGGGTGGCCGAGGCCCTGCACCTGAGAGAGGCCGGCGTGGCGGCCCCCATCCATGTATTCACGGAACCGCCCCCGCGCTCGGCCGCCACGATGCTGAACTACGACCTCACCCCCGCCGTCTACAGCGAGGAGTTCGCTCAGAGCCTCTCCGAGGCAGCGCTGGGACAGGGACGACGAGTCGGCGTTCACGTCAAGGTGGACACCGGGATGCACAGGGTCGGCATCATGGCGTCCGACCTGTCGGACGCCATCCGCGCCCTCAAGGCTCTCGATGGCATCGCCATCGAGGGGGCCTGGAGTCACTTCGCCGTGGCCGACATTCCCGGCCACTCCTTCACCCGGAGGCAGTTCGATCTCTTCAACGAGTTGGTGAACGAGATCGAGAGAACTACCGGCCCATTGCGGTACAAGCACATGGCGAACTCGGCTGCCACCCTGTCCCTGCCCGAGTCGCACCTCGACATCGTTCGACCGGGAGTGGCGGCCTATGGACTATGGCCCGGCCCCCATCTCGCGAACAGCGCCGACCTGCTTCCCGCGATGAGCCTCCGAGCGCGCATCAACGCGTCGAAGATCTTGCCGGCTGGTGAACGTTTGTCCTACGGGCTCCGCTATGAGCTCGAGCGTGACGGTCGGGTCGTCACGGTTCCCGCCGGCTACGCGGATGGGTACGATCGCGGGTTCTCGGGCCGGGCGGAGGTGTTGATCGAAGGTAGACGGCATCGTGTGTCGGGCACGGTTTGCATGGATCAGTTTCTCGTCGACGTCGGCGAGGATCTCGTGGACATCGGTGCCGTCGCCACTCTGATCGGCTCGGACGGCGACGCGCACATCACCGCAGAGGAGCTTGCCGGAGTGATCGGAACGATCAACTATGAGATAACGACCCGCATCGCGTCGCGCGTACCGCGCGTGTACCTGAACGAGACCCCGTCGATAGCCCGAGATGTCGCTGCAGAGAGCACGGAGACGAGCGCGCGATGAAGCGATCCAGTGGGGTTGCGCTTGCGACCGCCGCCGCCGGTCTGGCCGCGGGTGTCGTAGCCGAGAAGGTCGCGCTCAGGAAAAGACGGGTGCACGACACCGAGTCCGACGAGGGCTTCGGAACCAAGCGGGGCGAACGCACGCATCGCATCGAGATGCCGGACGGTGCGCGCCTCTTTGTCGAGGAGTCCGGCCCCCGTTCCAAGCGAGGCGTTGTTTTCCTGCATGGCTCGGCGATGCGGACAGATATGTGGCACTACCAGATGGGTGCGTTCGAGGGCCGGCGGCTCCTCTTCTACGACCAGCGCGGCCACGGTCTGTCGCAGCCCAAGGGCGAAGACGACTACACCATCAAACGACTCGCTCAGGACCTCATGGCGGTCATCGAGGACGCGCGCCTCGAGGAGGTCGTCATCGTCGGACACTCGGTTGGGGGGATGGTCGCACAACAGGTGTGCCTGGACCATCCCGAACTACAGGGCGGCGTCATCAAGGGCCTGGCTCTGCTGAACACGACCTACGGCCCCGCGATAGAGACCGTGCTTGGTGGAGCGGCGGTCGCTCGTTTCGAGCGATTCGCGCGGCGGCCGTTCGACCTACTGGGTTCTCAGTCGGTTCGGCTCGACAAGCTGCGCGCGGTCATCAAGCCCTCTGATGCCATGTTCTGGGGAGTCTCCTTCGCCGCGTTCGGTCCGATGGCATCTGCTCGCCAGATTGATTTCGTATACGACATGACGGCCGAGACAGCGAGCGATGTCCTCTTCGATCTCATGAGGTCGTACAGAGACTTCGATGCCGGCAAGAAACTCGACGAGATCACGGTTCCGTGCCTCGTCGTGAGCGGATCCGAGGACCGCCTCACATTGAGCGATGCATCGGTCTACCTCGCCGACCACCTTCCCAAGGCCGAGCTCCATCTCTTGGAAGGCGCCGGGCACATGTCGATGATGGAGAGACACGACGAGGTCAATGAGATGCTTGAGCGGTTCTTCGCCGACACGCTGGGCCGGCGCAAGCCAAAATCAACCAAGGGGCGCAAGTGAAAGACTCGAGAGCGGAGAGGCTCGCCGACATCCTCGTCGATTACTCGACCGAGGTAAAAGAGGGCGACCTCGTGATGATCAGCGGATCGTACGTGGCCGAGCCACTGATTCTCGCTCTCTACGAACGCTGTTTGAAGCGCGGGGCACACCCCACCATCCAAGCCTCCATTCCCGCCGCCGAGCCACTGCTGTACCGGCTCGCCAACGACGACCAACTCGAGTACATCTGGCCGACCGATACCTGGATCTACGATCACATCGACGTGAGCTTCTCGATCATCTCGGACTCGAACACCCGCCAGCTCTCCAAGACGGACCCGGCCCGGCAGGTGACCAGAAGAAAGGCGCGCGAACCCTTGCTCGAACGTTTCTTCGATCGAGCGGCCAAGGGCGAGGTGCGTTGGAACGTCACACTGTTTCCCACCGAAGCGCACGCTATGGATGCCGAGATGAGCCTGGCCGAGTACGAGGACTTCTTCTACGGAGCATGTCTGATCGACGCCCCCGACCCCGTGGCCGAGTGGAAGAAGACCGCCGACAGGCACGCCCGGCTCATCGACTGGCTCAAGGGACGCAACGAGATTCACATCACCGGCGAGGGTACGGACCTGACCCTCGAGGTCGCGGGCCGAACCTTCTTGCCGGCCGATGGCAAGGAGAACTTTCCCGATGGCGAGATTTTCACCGGCCCGATCGAAACCGCGACGCGCGGGCACGTCTCGTTCAGCTTTCCCGCGAATTACGGGGGCCAGAGCGTCGAGGGCATCCGGCTGGAGTTCGCCGACGGAAAGGTCGTCGATGCGACCGCGACCAAGAACGAAGAATTCCTCATCAAGACGCTCGACACCGACGAGGGTTCTCGGATCCTCGGCGAGCTCGGCATCGGCACCAACTACGGGATCGCCGATCACACGGGCGAAACCCTGCTCGACGAGAAGATAGGCGGTACCGTCCACCTCGCCGTGGGGGCCTCGTATCCGGAATCTGGTGGCACCAACAAGTCTGCAGTGCATTGGGACATGGTGTGCGACCTCCGTCACGGCGGACGCGTGACCGTCGACGGAGACCCTCTGCTCGAGAACGGCAAGCTGCTCGTCTAGCCGAGAACCCAATAACGAACCGTGAAGCCCAAAGGCGGCACCTAAGGGGGGATTGGGCGGCGGACGAGCCTTTCAGGTCCGCTCAGGGCACTCTCAGGAGAAAAACCTTCGCTGAGCGGGGTCGGATCTCCTAAGAGTGACCCGTGGGTCCCCCCGTGGATTCTCGAAGGCGCGGTCCCTTGGGTGCCGCACATCACTCCGGCATGAAGCGGCTCCCGGCCGCAAGCAGCAGTGCTGCAACCGACATCACCAGCAAGCCGACGGGCAGAGTGGCTGCACCGGCAACTCCGCCTACCAGCGCGGGACCGACGACAAAGCCGAAGTAGGCGATCGTCGATACGCGTGCGATGGAGCTCGCCTGGTGTCCGGGGCCTCCGACTCGGCCGGCCACTCCAAAGATCAGCGGAGCGACGACGGAGATCGCCAAACCCGTGAGAGCGATGCCCACCAGACCGAGCGTGGCGCTCGACGTCAGCGCGAAGACGGTAGCTCCGACGGTGCCGAACAGCCCGGCGGCACCGATCAACTGCCTCTCGCTGAAGCGTCGGGACACCGCTTGCGTGAGGGCTCGGCCGACGACCATCGAACCCGCAAGAACACCCGGTCCCAGGCCGCCTACGATCTCGTTGCCACCGAGCGTCCTCTCGAGGTGAATCGCACTCCACGACAGGAGCCCATCTTCGATGAGAAATGCGAGGGCGCACAGGGTCCCAAGCAGCATGAGCTGAGGTGTCATGCGAACGCGCGGCCGACGCTCGTGCGTGGACCTGGGAAGGTCCACCCCGGGGAGGAACAGGCCGACGACGACGACGAGCGCCGCAAGCACTGGGAGCACTTCGGCCGGTCCGGCACCCATTTGCCGAGTGACTCCAACGAGCGGGCTCGACACCAGCACTCCGGCGGAGAAGAGCGCGTGCATCCCGCCCATGATCTTGGCGTCGTAGGTGGTTTCGTAGACCGACGCAGACCCGTTGATGAAGACGTCGTACGCACCCGAAGCCGCCCCCATCACCGTCAGGGCGACCAGAAACGTCGGAATGCTGCTCGGCAGGATCAGAGGAGGGATAGTCACCGCGAAGGCGAGCGCGCCGGGAAGGAGCGTCTTGGCACCGAACCGGTCGGCCACCCTTCCTGCGAGGAGCATTCCCCCGATTGCGCCGAGCGCGATGAACAGCAGCGCCCGGCCGAGTGTGGCGTCGTTGGCCCTCACCTGTCTCTGCACGTCGGGCAGAAGCGCCCCCCAGCCGCCCCAGAACACGCCGAAGATTCCGAACGCCGCCCACAGGCGAGCGACTATCCCGGCGCGCGTTCTCTTGTCTGTCTGTTGCCGCATGAAGGAGTAGAACCCTCGTCGCCGGGCTTTAGTCCACGAGCGCGGGCTCGTCGATGGTCAGCCTGCGCCGGTCGGCGTCCAACGTCACCTCGACTCCGAGGGGCGTCGTCGCCAGATGCTTTCCGTGACCCAACGGCAGACCGTAGATGGAGGGCACTCCGAGCGGTTCGATGTAGGTTTCGAGAACGTCCTCAATCGATTTCGTCTGAGGCCATTCGGGGCGGTCCTCACGCCAGTCGCATTTTTCCAGTTCTCCGACGACAACGCCGATCACGCCATTGAGCATGCCGATCTGCATCATCTGGTTGAGGATGCCGTCTATGTACCAAGCCGGAGCCTCGACGTCCTCGAAAAAGAGAATCTTTCCCTCCGGGTTCAGCTGCCACGGTGTCCCGATCGCCTGCATGAGGAGCCACAGACACCCGCCGACCATCTGACCCGAGACGCGCCCGGCCCCCAGAGGCCTGAGGTAGTCGTCCTCGGGATTGCGCGGAACCTCGCCGAGGGGCTCGGACGACGTCAGCGCGGTGAGCAGCCGCTCTTGGGTGAGTTTCTTGGTCTCGATGTCGTTCACGCCGGCGATCCCCGGTCCGTAGAACGTCACCATTTCGGTGTAGTGACGAAACGCGGTGTGAAGCGCGGTGATGTCCGAATAACCGATGAACGGCTTCGGGTTCGCGCGGATGACATCGAAGTCGAGGTACGGGATCGTCTGCTGCGATCCGTACCCGCCCTGGAAGCATTGAACGACGTCGACTTCGTCGTCGGTGAACATCGACATCATGTCGGCGGCGCGCACCTCGGCGTCGCCGGCGACGTAGTTGTCTCGATCATGGATCCCCGTGCCGAGCTTGACTCTGTATCCCTTCGCCTCCCACCACTCGACTCCGCGCAGCAACTCCGATCGGTTGAAGTAAGGGGACGCAGGAGCGGGCACGCCGATGGTGCCACCGGGCTTGAGGGTCCTGCCTTTGACCGTCAATGGTGATCCTTTCGGTTGGGGAGTGGAAGCGAACGCAAATCGGTTACGTAACGGGAGATCTCGTCTACCGCCGCTTCGAACAGGACGCGGCCTTTCTCCGCCGTCGCTTTGGATGGATCCCCTTGCACACCGCTCTCGGAGAACGAGGACCACCAAGGCATCAGCTTCAGGGGCCCGTCGCTCCAGTCAATCCAGGTGTTCTCCGTTCTCGGGAATCCATGTTCGTCAACAGCGGCGTCCATCTCCACGGCCTCCGGATGAAGGTGTAGGTAGATGGAGGTCTCGAGCTCGCACGCGTGGGCCATACCCCCCGTGTCCGAATCGCGCACCCGCTGCATTATCTCGGTGCTCCGGTCGCTTGTGAGGTAAAAGCTGGAGGCGACGAGGGACTGGGGTTCTTCGACCATCACCAGCCGAGCGGCCATGTCGACGAGGTTCTGATTGCTTCCGTGACCGTTGACGAGAAGTACGCGCTTGAAGCCATGGCGTACCAGAGACAGCGCGACATCCGTGCAGTAGCGGCAGAAGGTCTCCCAGTTGATCGTGATGGTTCCAGGGAAGTCCATGTGATGGGGCGAGTACCCGTGAACGATCGGTGGCAGGAGCACGGTCTCGTCCGACAGCTTGGTTGCCGCACCTCGGCAGATTGCTTCAACCAGGGTGACGTCTGTATCGATCGGAAGATGGTGCCCATGGTCCTCCATCGTGCCGATCGGCACGATGGGCACCCGTTCCTGCTCCACCGCGCCCGCGACCTCGCGCCATGTGAGCCGTCCGAACTCGACTGGAACCGACCACATCAGGGGGCCTCTTTTCTGTTTCCCTCACGCTCGGCGGCCCATCGGCCGCCTCCACTCACGCCGGCGCCGGGCGCCGGCGTCGGGTGATGCTCGCGATCGTCGAGACGATCGCTGTTTCGAGAACTCTCATCCGAAGAATCTCGCACCCTAGTCAAGTGCAGGCAAGGAGATGGAACGGAGGTACTAGCTCGCGGCGAGCGTGTTCTCCTGCAGATTGATAGTCCGCTGCTCGGCTTCTCCCTCGTTGCCTGGAATGTGCATCTCCGCCCGCTTCAGCTCGGTAAAGGTAAAGAAGAAGAGCGGGATTATCAGAGAAACGCCCCCAAGGATGGCGTAGACCATGTCGGGTTCGCCGGTCGCCTCTATGGCCAAACCACCCAGGTATGCACCCAGGGGAATTGCCGACCACGCCAGGACCGCGGCGATGGTCATGATCCGGCCGAGCATGTGATTTGGTGCGATCAGTTGTCTGAGGCTCGCGGTTTGGATGTTGAACAGGATCGAGAGCCCCTGCATCAAACTGAACACGACCATCCCCAGCCACACGTTCGTCATCAGTGCGAAGACGACGAACAGGCAACTCTCGACAATGAGCGCCCACTTCGCAACGGTGCTGAACGAGAAGCGTCTTCTTATTCGCCCCGCCATCAGCCCGAACGTCATCATTCCAACGGCCCCCGCCGCGAAGACAAACGCCGTCTCGGATCGGGATGCGTTCAGCTGCACGTCGGCAAACAGGACGATCTGTGAGTAGATGGTTGCCGCAACGAGGTTGGCGAGAGCAATCATCAGGGAGACGTCACGCAGGACGGGGTTCCGCATTACGTACCGGAGCCCCTCCATCACATCGCTCCACACGCTCGACGGCGACCTCGAGTCGTGTTCGACGAGATTGAACCCCTTCCTGATGGCAGCCAGAGAGAAAGCGGAGATCAGGAAGGTCGATGCGTCTACCAAAACCACCCCGGCCAGGGGCAACACCGAGACCAGCAACCCGGCGAGAAGAGGACCGGCGACCTGAGCGGCAGCAAAGCTCGCCTGAATCCGACCGTTCGCGGTCACGAGGCCCCTCTCGGAAACGAGGCTTGGGATCGCGGCGAACTGAGAAGAGTCGAAGAAGATCGTGAGCGTTGACATCACGAAGCCCGTGCCGTAGATCCACCACACGGTAAGTGCGTCGAGTGCGGCCATCAAGGGAATTGTGCTGATCGCCACGACGCGCAGAAGGTCGACGGTGATCATCAGTTTCTTGCGATCCAACCGGTCGGCGTACGCGCCGATGATCAGGCCGAACAGAAGGTGAGGAACGAACTGCACGGCCGTCGTCAGGGCCAGATTGATCGCTGAGCCGGTGAGCTCGTAGACGAGCAGTGGCAGGGCAAAGAGCGTTACTGAGCTACCGAGGTTCGAAACGGTCTGCCCGAGCCAGAACTTCCCGAAGTCATCACGAAGCCAGCCGGATGCCGACGCTGTTGCCTGCACTGGCAAACCTTGTCTCCCGACGTCGTCGCTGCCGCCGCTAATCGACGAAGCATTGCAAGGTGAACCGGGAATATCGAGACCGGCTCTAGGCCGATCATGTCACAGAGTGCTCTGCCCTGTTAAGTCCGTTTGTACCCGAAAGTTTGTAACTATTAGCCCGATCCCAAAGTTCCTATTTTCGTCAACCAAGGGGTCGACCGCACCCGAGCCGATGAATGAAAGACTGATGTCTAAATGGACATCGAGGCAATCAGATCCGAGGCTCTGACCTGCACAAAGTGCCGCCTGGCCGAGACCCGAACTCAGGTCGTATGGGCCGACGGCAGCCTGGACTCTGAGGTCTGCATCATCGGGGAGGCTCCCGGTTTCAACGAGGACAAACAGGGCGTGCCCTTCGTCGGGGCGGCGGGGCAGCTGCTGGACAAATTGTTAGCCGAGATCGACCTGGACCGGTCCCAGGCGGCGATAGTCAACGTGATCAAATGCCGTCCGCCCGGAAACCGCGATCCCCAGACGGACGAGATCGAGGCGTGCAGGCCCTACCTGAGCGCACAGCTGAACTACATGCGCCCCGAGGTGATCATCACCCTCGGGAACTTCGCCACCAAATTCATCCTCGAGTCGCCCGTAGGGATCACCCGGGCGCGCGGACAGGTGTACGCCCGCAAGGGTGCGTCGATCGTGCCGACCTTTCATCCGGCGGCGGCCCTACGGGGAGGTCGGTTCGGAGGCATCAGCACGATCGATGCCATGCGAGAAGACTTTCGGTTGGTCCGCAACGTCCTCGACGAGCGACGCGCTGCGGCTGAGGCGCGAGCCGCCGCCTCGACCGAACCCACAGCCGCGGACGGCGCCGAGCAACTGGATTTCTTCGGGTGATCCGCCGGTCCGGCCTCTTGACGAGCGAGCCTCGCAAGTGACGTGGCTGGTCGACTCCCGATCTCCTGAGGAGACTCGCATCCTCGGTGCCTCGCTCGCGCCGGTTCTGCTTCCGGGTGACGTTCTGAGCCTCAACGGGGACCTCGGCGCGGGCAAGACCTGCTTCGTTCAGGGTCTGGCCGGCGCTCTCGAGGTCGCAGGACGGGTGACGAGCCCCACGTTCACTCTCGTGCACGAGTACAACGGCCGGTATCCGATAGTTCACCTCGACGTCTATCGCCTGAACTACTTTCAGGAGGTATTGGATCTGGGCTTCGAAGAGCTACTGGACCCGGGTGCGATCCTCGTCGTGGAGTGGGGCGAGGCCGTAGCCCCCCTGCTCCCCAACCGTTATCTCGAGATCGAACTGCGCCGGAGCGACGACTCGAGAGCGCCTCCGAACGGTGACGACGGTCTCGACGAGTTCCGGGCGGTCGCATTCAGATCGAGGGGGCCGGGGTGGGAACGCAAGCTGGAAACCATGCGCGTCACGGCCGAGGCGCTGCTCGACGCGCTTTCGCTCGACGATTCGTCGGGCGAGCGGTTCACGCGGGTTCCGGATCATGTGTCTCGTCACCGTAGGCTTGACCTGCCGGATGATTCGGCCGGTAGTCCGTAACCCCAGGAGAGTTTCTTGTTAGTGCTGGGAATCGAAACAGCGACGCCTCAGACCAGTGTGGCGATCGGCTCAGAACAGGGAGTCGTGGCCAGCGCGCTCGTGTCGCGCGCGGCTCTCGACGGTCCTCAGCACAAGAGTGGGGCCATCTACAACGAGTGGCTGATGCCCGCCATCCGATTCTGTCTCGAAGGGGCGGGAATCGGATTCCGTAACATCGGAGGTGTTGCCGTCTCGCTCGGGCCCGGCCTCTACACGGGCATGCGGGTCGGTGTCGCGACCGCGAAGGCTCTCGCTCAGGCGCTGTCCGTCCCGATCGTCGGAATGGCGAGCCTCGATCTCCTCGCGTACGAGGTTCGCTACTCGCCCCGGCCCATTTGCGCGGTTCTCGACGGACGTCGGAAAGAGGTCTTTCACGCGTTCTATAGACCCTCGCCCGGCGGGATCCAGAGAATGACCGATTACACCGTCGAACGGGCAGAGCAGCTGGCCAACGGGATCGCATCGAAGCCAGGGGAGGTCCTGCTGGTCGGCAACGGAGCGCTTCTGTATCGCGAGATCTTCGAGGAGCTTGGAAGCAGCGTTGAAATCGGAACGATGGGACATGCGTTCCCGCGCGCTGCCGCACTCGTCGAACTCGCTCTTCCGAGGTTGTACCGGGAGGACTTCGACTCGTTGGATGCCTTGAAGCCCTTGTATCTTCGTCACAGCGCCAAACGCATTCGGTGGGAACGAATCAGAGAGAGCAGGCGCGGGGTCGGCTTGGCGAGACCGCAGGAGGGCGCGTAATGGCGGTCGCTCATCAGCCAGGCGACAGCGGGCCTTTGGCCGACGTGGATCTCGTTCGCATGCGGCGCCGCCATCTGAAGCGCGTCATGGCGATCGAGTCGATGGTCTACCCCCGACCCTGGAGCCTCACGCTCTTCCTGTCGGAAATCGCCCAACGCAACACGCGGACCTATCTCGTCGCTCGTCACGATGGTCACGTCGTTGGCTACGCCGGAATGATGTTCACGGGGCGCGAGGCCCACGTGACGAACATCGCAGTCGACCTCGCATATCACGGCAGAAAGGTCGGCACGCGCCTGCTACTGGCTTTGATCACCGAGGCGATCGCAAGAGGCGCAGAAGCCCTTTCTCTCGAGGTGCGCGTCTCGAACCTCGGAGCTCAGAACATGTACGCCAAGTTCGGCTTCGAGACGACGAGCGTCCGGAAGGGTTACTACGTCGAGACCAGGGAAGACGCTTACGTGATGCTGGTAGGCGATGCTCGGTCGACCGATTACAGGCTGCGCCTGCAGAGGATTCGCAACGAGCTGAACGCGACTTTCGGCCCGACATCCGGCCTGGAGTTGCCATCTGAGACGGAGCGCGATGGATAGAGACGACTGGTCATTCGGCGAGAGTTGGAGCGTCGATCCCGGTGATCCGACGTGGACCGGCACCGAGACCGCGATCAAGGAGCAGCGCGTCGAGGAGTGGGATGACGAGACGCTCGTACTCGGCATCGAGACCTCGTGCGACGAGACGTCAGCCTCCGTAGTGCGTGGAGGCCGGGACATTCTGTCCAACGTCATCGCGTCCCAGACTGATTTGCATGGTGAGTACGGCGGGATCGTTCCGGAGTTGGCCGCGCGAGCACATGTCGAAGCGTTGACTCCTGCGATTCGTGAGGCGCTCGTTCGAGCGGATGCAACTTTCTGGGACCTGGATGCCGTGGCGGTGACACTGGGGCCGGGCCTCATCGGCTCGCTGCTCGTCGGGGTCGCCGAGGCCAAGGCTATTGCGTCTGTTCTGGATATCCCCTTCGTTGGGGTGAACCACCTCGAGGCGCACATCTACTCGAACTTCCTCGGTAACTACTCGGCGAAGTGGCCGGCGGTGGTGCTCCTTATCTCCGGGGGTCATACGATGCTCGTCCACGCGCGGGGGCATGGCGACTACGAGGTCCTCGGCGGGACGCTGGACGACGCGGCCGGCGAGGCATTCGACAAGGTGGCGCGATTCCTCGGCCTCGACTATCCGGGAGGGCCGGAGATCGATCGACTGTCACTACTTGGAAATCCGGACGCGGTTCGTTTCCCTCGAAGCATGGTCGGCGAACCGGGATTCGACGTCAGCTATTCGGGCTTGAAGACCTCGGTGACGAACTACGTGCGCAAGCTCGAACGTGAGGGAGGCGAGATAAATGTCGCCGACATCGCCGCCTCATTCCAGCAGGCAGTTGTAGATATCGAGGTCGCTAAGACGCTGGCGGCCGTCGATCACACGATGGTCGACACCTTGTTCCTTTGCGGGGGGGTTGCGGCAAACTCTGGATTGCGCACGGGGTTGGAAGAGGCGTGCTTGGATCGCTCAATCACATTGCATGTGCCGTTGATTGAACTATGCACGGACAATGCCGCTATGGTTGCGTCCTGCGGAACGGCATTGTTGCGGAGAGGGATCTATACGAGCCTTGATGCGGCTCCCGATCCAAACTTGCCGTTGAGGTAACCCTCAAAGGGCAGAGGCGTAACACCGAGCACGGGACGATGCCGTTTTGTTTCAACACGCAGCAACCCATCGAGTCGCTCGCGGTGCTTCGGTCTTTGGTGCTCTGGTGGCCTTGGTCGCCTCGCTAATGGTCGTGTCTGCAGACGCTACGGCGATTGGCCGAGCGTCCAAGTCCAAATCCGTTACCGCCGGCGCGGACGCGCCGAACATTCTCATCATAGTTACCGACGATCAACGCCCAGACACGATGAGTTTCATGCCGTGGACACAGAGACTGTTCGGTCGCCAAGGGGTTCGTTTCGAACGAGCGTTTGCAACCACTCCGCTCTGCTGCCCGTTTCGCGCGTCATTGATGACCGGGCAGTACGCGCACAACTCAGCAGTGCGTCGGAACGGGGATGCTCGCAAACTCAACCACGAACACACTCTTCAGCGTTACCTCTACGAGGGTGGTTACCGAACGGCGCTTCTCGGAAAGTTCCTGAATACTTGGCCGCGTGAGGATCCCCCGCCGTACTTCGAACGCTTCGTCCTGGGCACCGGCTACTACGGGAACCGACCGGTCAACGTCGACGGCAAGATGAAAGTGATCACGCAGTACCTTCCCTACTTCCTCCGAAAGCGTGCCGTGCGAATCCTCGAGAACTTCGAGCGCGACGACACCACCCCCTGGATGATGGTTCTGACTCCATCGTCTCCTCACGGCCCCACGACCCCGGCCCCAGAACACCGAGGTGTTCGCATCCCGAAATGGGAAGGCAACCCCGCAAACTTCGAGGAGGATTTGTCGGACAAGCCGCCGATGCTCTATCCCAACAACACTCCAGACGGAGTCGAGGCCAGGTTGGGAGCGAAGACGCATCAGAGAGCGGCCAAGACTCTGCTCGGGGCGGACACTCTCGTTAACGATGTTTTCAATTCCCTGCGCGAGCTCGACGAGGACTCCAACACCCTTGCTTTCTTCATGTCGGACAACGGTTTCCTGATGGGCGAGCACGGCCTGCGACTGAAGCGATTTCCCTATCCCATGTCTCAGGAGATCCCTCTCCACATGCGCTGGCCGGATGGAGGCGTGCCGAGAGGCGCGACGGATGACAGGCTCGCCGCCAACATCGACATCCTGCCGACGGTCCTCGAAGCCGCCGGACTCGAGGACTCTCTGGAGCATGAGGTTGATGGACTGTCATTGCGCGGCTCCGAGCGGCGGGATCGCCTGCTGCTTGAGCACTTCGCCGACAACAGACGGCAGGTCCCCACCTGGGGCTCGCTGATAACCGACCGAGAGCAGTACACCGAGTACTACCAACTCGATGGCGAGACCAAGGTCTTCACGGAGTACTACGACGTGCTGAGTGATCCCTGGCGCTTGACGAACACGCTGGGCGACGACGACCCGCGCAACGATCCCCACGCACCCACGATCCAAGAGCTTTCGGATCAGTTGAAGGCGGATCGGAGGTGCGCCGGCGCAAACTGCCCCTAGTCCTGGGCTCGATCGACAGCCATCCTTTCGAAGTGCGTGGAGGCTTCCTCCGAGGAGGGTGGTCGTCTCAGAATTTCGATCAGCTCGTCCGATTCGGGAAAACCGGTCGCCGTGATGAGCGCGGCGGCCTCGTCCAGGTCGTACTCGGTACGGCGGAACTCGATCTCGTTCGATATCAGCATCCAGTAGGCCCCCGGCTCGTCCTGATAGGACATGCCGACACTCCCGGCATTGACGACCCTCCGGCCGTCGATCGTTCTGTCGAACTGGATGTGGGTGTGCCCGCACACGATTACGGACTCGGCGACGTCACGAAGCATCGGAGAGACCCGCTCGTCAGGGCTCAGGCGCGTGATGATCTCCTCGTCGCTGCGGGGGGATCCGTGGCAGAACAGCACCGAGCCGAGGCCCCCGACCTCGACGGTCAGCGAGAATCCGAGGCCGTCGAGCCACGTCCTCTGCTCGTCATCGAGGTGGCTTGTGGTCCAGGTCCAGGCGGCCTGGGCTCCCTCGCTCTCGGGAGGCGGCGCACCCACTGCCAGCTCCCGATCGGCGTTTCCTCGAACGAACCGAGCGTCGCCGCGGGAACGTAGCGCGCCGAGCGTCTCGAGGGGTAAGGGACCGCTCGCGATGTCCCCTCCCACCACCACGAGGTCGACGCCGAGAGCATCGACCTCAGCCAGAACCGCCTCGAGGGCGGATAGGTTGCCGTGGATGTCGTACAGCGCCGCCACTCGGGTCGCCCGGATCGCCATTGGCCTCAGGGTAGCCCGCGGCGAGTTGACCGTTCTGGGGAAGCGCGCTACTTTTAGCACTCAGGCATTAGGAGTGCTAAACCCACCGTTCTGACCCCTCAGGAGGTAACTGATGGCCACTGCTGCCAAGACGCTCAAGCCGCTGGAAGACCGCATCCTCGTTCGCCCCGAGGAGGGCGAGGAAACCACGGCGTCGGGCATCGTGATTCCCGACACCGCCAAGGAGAAGCCCCAGGAGGGCACGGTGCTTGCAGTCGGTCCGGGCAAGCGCAGCGAGACCGGCGACCTGATCCCCATGGACGTCAGTGAGGGAGACACGGTCATCTACTCGAAGTACGGCGGCACCGAGATCAAGTCCGGCGGCGAGGACCTTCTCATCCTCTCGGCGCGCGACGTTCTCGCGATCGTCGGCTAACAACGATCGGCTCGCCGATCGCAAGACTGCAAGCAACCAACAGGAGGATCTCAGCCATATGACAAAACTGCTCAGGTTTGAAAGCGAGGCCCGTAAGGGGCTCGAGGCCGGAGTCGACAAGCTCGCCAACGCCGTTCGAGTGACGCTCGGTCCCAAGGGTCGCAACGTGGTGCTCGACAAGAAGTGGGGCGCGCCGACAATCACCAACGACGGTGTCTCGATCGCAAAAGAGATCGAGCTCGAGGACCCGTGGGAGAACATGGGGGCCCAGCTAGTGAAAGAGGTCGCGTCCAAGACCGACGATTTGGCAGGTGACGGAACCACAACGGCAACCGTTCTGGCCCAAGCGATGGTCAAGGCCGGCATCCAGCGCGTAGCGGCCGGCTCCAACCCGATGGCGCTGAAGCGCGGCATCGAAAAGGGCATCAAGGCCGCCGTCGACTCCATCAAGAGTCAGTCGCGCGACGTCGAGGGTCGTGACCAGATTGCCAACATCGGTTCGATTTCGGCCAACAACGACCCCGAGATCGGCGAGATGGTCGCCGAGGCGATGGACAAGGTCGGCAAGGATGGCGTAATCACGGTCGAGGAGTCGAACACCTTCGGTCTGGAGCTCGAGCTCGTCGAGGGAATGCAGTTCGACAAGGGCTACATCTCGCCCTATTTCGTCACCGACCAGGACCGTATGGAGGTCGTCTTCGAGGACCCCTACATCCTGATCGCTCAGCAGAAGATCTCCGCCGTTCAGGATCTCCTGCCGGTGCTCGAGAAGGTCATGCAAACCGGTAAGCCGCTCGTCATCATTTCCGAGGATGTCGAGGGCCAGGCTCTTGCGGCAATCGTCGTCAACAAGATCCGTGGCACCTTCCAGGCCGCCGCCGTCAAGGCGCCCGGTTTCGGTGACCGCCGCAAGGCCATGCTGCAGGACATCGCGATCCTGACCGGTGGCCAGGTCATCAGCGAAGAGATCGGCCTGAAGCTCGAAAGCGTTGACATCGACATGCTCGGCCAGGCCCGCAAGGTGGTCATCACGAAGGACGACACCACCATCGTCGAGGGCCAGGGCAACCAGGACGAGATCGCCGGGCGAATCGATCAGATTCGCGCCGAGATCGAGCGCACTGATTCCGACTGGGACAGCGAGAAGCTCCAGGAGCGCCTCGCCAAGCTCGCCGGCGGTGTGGCCGTCCTCAAGGTCGGTGCCGCAACCGAGGTCGAGCTCAAGGAGAAGAAGCACCGCATCGAGGACTCGGTCTCGGCAGTTCGCGCTGCCGTCGAGGAGGGTGTGGTCGCCGGTGGAGGGGTCACGCTCGTGCGGGCCCGTGAGGCCGTGGATGCGCTCGAGCTAACCGACGACGAGGCCGCCGGTGCTCGCGTTGTGTACGACGCACTCAAGGCACCGCTGCACTGGATCGCAGCAAACGCCGGACTCGAGGGAGGCGTTGTCGTCGAACGAGTCGCAAGCGAGAAGCCGAATCACGGGCTGAATGCTGCGACCGGCGAGTACGGCGACCTGTTCGCCTTCGGAATCATTGACCCGGCCCGCGTGACCCGCGGGGCACTCGAGAATGCGGGATCGATAGCAGCGCTGCTGCTAACGACCGAGGTCTCGGTCGTCGACAAGCCCGTCGAGGAAGAGCCCGCCGGCGCCGGTGGTCACGACCACGGAATGGGCGGCATGGGCGGCATGGGCGGCATGATGTAACTCGGCTCACCAGAACAAAGGGGGCCCGGTCTTTCGACCGGGCCCTTTCTTTGTGGGACCAGAAGCCGGAAAGCACGTGAATCACGTGCTTCTAGGGTCAGACCTCGGCGCTTTGGCTCTCTACACAGTCGTTGCCGGCTCGGAGCTCAGGTGGGTCACCGGGATGTTGAACCGGCGTTCGACGCGATGTGGCAGATCCTGCTTGAGCCACCTCGAGGCTCCCGGTGGCAAGGTCGAGAGAATGATCTCGTCGAAGAGCGTGGTGATGAGCTCGTCGCCGATGGCCTCCATGGGCGAGGGATCGCCGACCACACCTCTGATCTCGGCCCCCATTCCCTTCAGGCCCTCAATCGCAACACCCAGCCGCTTTCCTGCGAGCTCGTAGGCCTCTTCGTCCGTCCACACCGCGTGTTCGCGCGGCGGCGTGGCGGGGACGAGGAGGGTGAAGACGCAGGGCCCTTCCTCGAGCCGTTTACGGACCTCGCTTTTCAGATGCGACCCGGCTGCGGTCTGGTTCGCCACGATGAGAATGCGCTTGGCGTCCACGAAGCACCTCCGCAACGGAATAGGTGACTTCTACCGTTGTACGCCCAAAGCGACGGGAGGCACAAGGCTGGCCTGCCGCAGCCTCAAAACGTGCGAGGACGACCTAAGGTAGGTATTGCATCGGGTCGGTCGGGCTACCGTTGAGGCGCACTTCGAAGTGGAGGTGATCGCCTGTGCACGAGCCGGTGCAACCGACGTTGCCTATGAGCTGACCCTGCCCGACGGAACCACCCGAAACGGCGATGCTCGACATGTGAGCGTAGAGCGTCGAGACGCCGCCGCCGTGGTCGATGACGACGGCGTTTCCGTAGCCAGACATCGAGCCGGCCTGGATCACGGTTCCATCTTTCGAAGCCACGATCGGCTCACCCGAGGTTCCGTCGATGTCGATTCCGGTGTGCATTCGACCCCAGCGCGGCCCGTAGGGCGAGGTCACCGAGTTGTTGAGCGGCCAGATGAAGCCGGCGACAGACGGGCCGCTGAGAGTCACTCCTGGAGGAGCCTGCGCCTGAAGGATCGTCGCCTTCAGTTCGGCGTTCTCCGCCAGCAGATCGGCTTCGTGGGACTTGTCCTGCACAAGCTTCTCGCTCACCTGCGCGAGCTTGGAATCGAGCTCTGCCTTGGTGTCCGCGAGCTCGTTCTGGATCTTTGTCTGGTCGGCGAGGTTCTTGTCCAACTCGTCGCGCTTGGCGAAGAGCACTCGGTTGACGGCTTGAATTTCAGCTTTGAGCCTGGAGTAGTCGATCAGCGCGTCCGTGTTCTTCTCCGCCGCGACGCCCATCATCTCGAGACGGTCGTTCAGCTCTGCGATCGTCTGAGCCTCGAGTAATGCCTCGACGGTCTCGACGCCGCCGTTCTTGTAGAGCGCAACAGCCTGCTCTGTAGCTGCATCCTCGACGACGTCGATCTCTTCTTGGATTGCAGCTATCTCGGCTTCTGCGGTTCGAATCTCTGCCTGAACGTCGGCGATGCGCGCGTCCAGCTTGTTGATGGCCATCTGCAGTTCGGTGATGTTCCCGTTGAGAATGTTGATCTGACCCTGCAGAGATTGCTTCTCTGCCGAGTTGTGATCGATGCGTTCCTGCAGCTCGTTCAACTCTTGGTTGTTCTTTTCGATCTGATCGTTCGGGCCGGCAAACGAAACAACGGCCGGGACGACCAGTGTGAGTACGAGAGTTCCAGCAAGCGCGACGCGTCGCAGCTTTACATGGAGCAAACCTTGTTCTCCTCCGCTCGGCATTCGGGTCTTGAGGTCCCGCGAAAGACCCCTGGCCCGCCTCAACGAAATTTCCCTAAGGCGGACCGCCCGGCATCTTTTCATGCTCCAGACTAGTAATCAATTAGCAGCCCAGTAAGGACAATGTGAATGGTAAGACCCCGAGCTGCCAACCACCCGGTTCTCTTCCCTTGCTTGGCTTCCTTTATGCCTAAGCCACAATGGAAACGCGAAAACTTCGACTAGAGCGCGAAGATTTGTCCGTTCTGGGGCTTGCCAGCTCCCGACGACAGCAGATAACTTCCCTTCTGCACCCGTTGAGTCGTAAACCGGTTTCGGCCGGGAAGAAGGTTCGGCGGGTGCATTTTTTGTGCCCCTTTCCCCTCCCCCCGGTGTTCCTTTTGCCGATTTAGTCGGTATGCGACCATGCAGGGCAAAGGAACGACGGTACGTACGGCGCTTGGAGGGTAGAGGACGACCACCGAATTTGCTATCCTGCGGAGTGCTATAGGAGTGCGCGAGGGTTCAACCCGGAGTGTTTTTTCTCTATGGACACGGACGCTGCTGCCCCGCGCCTTCGTTTTCACCTGTCTGTAACGACTGGAGGAACACTTATGCCCAGCACCCTCAAGGATGTGGCCGGTTCCGCCCCTCACGGAGGCGCCCTGGAGCTTCGGAGCGCCGGCCCGGACGAACTCGAGAGCCTGCGTGCAGAGGTTGCCGGCCTTCCGACCATCGAGGCGAAGGCCCGTCGAGTTCTCTCGGATCTCGAGTTGCTCGCCGTGGGAGCGGTGAGCCCCAACCGAGGCTTCATGACCAAGGCCGATTACACCCCTGTCGTGAAGGACATGAGGCTGGCCAGTGGCCTGCCCTGGAGCCTTCCGATCACACTCAGCGCCACGGACGAGGAAATCGCTGCTTTGGAGGTCGGGAAGCGAGCCGCAATCGTCCACGAGGGCAGGCCGGTGGCCATCATCGACGTTGAGGACGTCTACGACTACGACGCGAAGCGCGAGGCCGAGCTCACGTACGGCACGACAGATGACAAGCACCCCGGAGTCGCCTACCTCTACAGCCAGTCACCGCACTACGTCGGCGGCGAGGTAACGGTGCTCGAGAACGTCTTCGCCCACGAGTTCAGTGACTATCGCATGACCCCACAGCAACTGCGCGACAAGATCGAAGCTAACGATTGGAAGACTGTCGTGGCTTTCCAGACTCGCAACCCGATTCACCGGGCGCACGAGTACCTCACGAAGTGCGCCCTCGAGATCACCGATGGCCTCGTCATTCACCCGCTTGTTGGTGGCACCAAAGGTGATGATATTCCCGCCGACGTTCGCATGGAGTGCTACGGGGTGCTCATGAAGGACTACTACCCGCGGGACCGAGTGCTGCTCAGCGTCTTTCCCGCTGCGATGCGCTACGCGGGTCCGCGCGAGGCCATCTGGCACGCGCTTCTCCGTAAGAACTACGGCATGACTCACTTCATCGTCGGACGCGATCACGCGGGCGTCGGTGACTACTACGGAACCTACGAAGCGCAGGAGATGTTCGACCGTTTCGAGCCCGGCGAGCTGGGCATCGAACCTCTTAAGTTCGAGCACTCTTTCTGGTGCAACAAATGTGAGGGCATGGCTTCGGGCAAGACGTGCCCTCACACCAAGGAAGACCACGTGTTCCTGTCCGGGACGCAGGTCCGCCAAATGCTCAAGGACGGCATCGAGCCTCCCCAGGAGTTCTCTCGCCCCGAAGTGGCTCGCATTCTCATCGATGCCGCTCAGAAGCAAGCGAGTTAGGAGTCCACGACATGGGTTTGTTAGACAAGCTGAAGAAGAAGAAGGACGAAGCGGCGCCACAGGGAAGAGTCGCAGGCGAGAAGCGCCAGAAGGTCATGGTCATCGGGCTCGACTGCGCGCCACCGGAGCACGTCTTCGACGAGTACGCCGACGACATCCCGCACCTTACGAAGCTGCGTGAGAACGGGCTCTACGGGCCCCTCGAATCGATTACTCCACCCATCACCGTCCCGGCGTGGATGTGCATGATGACTTCGAAAGACCCTGGCACGCTCGGTATCTACGGATTCCGTAACCGCAAGGACCACACCTACGACGGACTCAGTTTTGCGACCTCGTGGGCGATCAAAGAGCCCACGGTGTGGGACATCCTGGGCGAGGCCGACAAGGAATCGATCATCATGTCGGTTCCGCCGAGCTATCCGCCCAAGCCGCTCAAGGGCGTGCAGATAGGTTGCTTCCTAACCCCCAACGACGACGCCGACTACACCTACCCCAAAGAGCTCAAAGATGAGCTGAAGGGTGCTGCGGGCGAGTACATCTTCGACATTCGCAACTTCCGCACTGACGATACTCAGTACATCCTGGACGAGGCCTACAAGATGACCGAGTCCAAGTTCCGCAACGCCGACTGGTTGCTGGCCAACAAGCCATGGGACTTCTTCATGATGGTCGAGATGGGCCCCGACCGTCTTAACCACGGGATCTGGAGCTTTATCGATCCGAACCACCCGCGCTACGAGGAGGGCAACCCGTACAAGGAGGCTCTCCGTGAGTACTATCGCTTCCTCGACGGCAAGATCGGCGAGCTTCTCGACCGTCACGCCGACGACGACACCGCAATTCTCGTGGTGAGCGACCACGGCGCCAAGGCGATGGTCGGGGGAGTCTGCTTCAACGAATGGCTCCACAAAGAGGGCTACCTCGACTTCACCGGCGAGTTGCCGGACGAGGTCACGCCGCTCAACAAGTTGGACCTCGACTGGTCGAAGACGAAGGCCTGGGGAGACGGCGGTTACTACGGTCGTCTGTTCCTGAACGTCGAGGGCCGCGAGCCCAACGGGATCGTTCCCAAGGCCGACTACGACAAGGTGCGCGACGAGCTCATCGCAAAGATCGAATCTCTGGTCGACCACGAGGGCAACCCCATGGGTAACAAGGCCCTGAAGCCCGAAGAGGTCTACAAGTCAAACAACGGCGTGGCTCCGGACCTCATTGTCATCTTCGGTGGGCTGCGCTGGCGGAGCGTTGGCTCGTTGGGCCACGGAAGCACATACACGTTCGAGAACGACACCGGTCCGGACGAGGCCAATCACGCCGAGAAGGGGATCTTCATCCTCAACAACGCTCCCGGCCAAGCGACCGGGACGAAGGACGGACTGCACCTATGGGATGTTCACTCCACCATCTTGGACATCTTCGGGTTGCAGCCCGCTTCTGGAGCGCTCGGAACATCCGTCTTCAAGAAGTAACGACATCTCTACGTTTCAACAGGACGAAGTAACCAACAAACCTTGAAAGGGGTTCGTGTGAAGCAAGTCGATAGAGACCGGGGTGTAGTGATCTGGTTCACTGGGCTTTCGGGTTCGGGCAAGACCACGATCGCCCACGTTCTCGAGGAGAAGCTGGCCGATGCCGACGTGCCGGTCGAACTGCTCGACGGTGACGTCGTGCGCGAGAACCTGTCGAAAGGTCTCGGTTTCAGCAAGGAGGACCGTGACACGAATATTCGTCGTATCGGGTTCGTGGCCCACCTGCTTCAGCGCAACGGCACGTTCGTGATCACGGCCGCCATTTCACCGTATCGCGCCATCCGTGAAGAGGCGCGCATGATGGCCAAGGACTTCGTCGAGGTGTACGCCAACGCTCCGCTCGAGGTCTGTGAGGAGCGAGACGTCAAGGGCCTCTACGCCAAAGCGCGCGCCGGTGAGATCAAAGGCTTCACCGGAATCGACGACCCGTACGAGCCGCCGTCGGGCCCGGAGGTGGAGGTGCGTACGGACCAGCTCAGCGTCGAGGAGTCCGCGCAGAAGGTCATCGACAAGCTGATCGAGTCCGGCTACCTGAAGTAGCAGCGAACCCATGATCGACCTCCACGCGCACACGACCGTCTCGGACGGTGGAGACGACCCGCGCGACCTCGTTCGCAAGGCATCGGCTGCTGGCCTGAGCGCGATCGCGGTGACCGACCACGACAACGATGCGGGCTGCGCGGATGCGATCGACGAAGGCTCCAAGCTCGACGTCGAGGTCGTTCCCGGCGTCGAGATCTCGTGCGACGTCGAAGACCTCGCCGATCGCGGCTTCACCCCGACGTCGCGCCCGACCATGCATCTGCTGGGCTACTTCATCCCGCAGACCGACAACCCGTTGTCCGAAGGGCTTGCGGATCTTCAGTACCACCGCGCGAACCGCAACCGGATAATCGTCGACCGGCTCAACGAGCTCGGCGTCAACATCACGTTCGAAGAAGTCGAGACCGAGGCCGGGGGCCCGGGTAGTCAGATCGGCCGGCCCCACTTCGCCGCGGTGATGGTTCGTCACGACGCGGTGCCCGACTACCAGACCGCGTTCGACGAATACCTGGCCAAGGGAGCAAAGGCCTACATCGGCCGCAAGCTCTATCATCCGGTCGATGCCGTCGAACTGATGATCGAGGCCGGGGTCGTTCCGGTGCTTGCGCATCCCCTGACCATGAACATTCCGTTCGACGAGGTCGAACGCTTCGCCGACGAGTTGGTAGAGGCCGGCCTAAAGGGCATCGAGGGTTATCACGGTGACTGGACGCTGGAAGAGCAGGCGCCACTGCGAAGCTACGCCGCGCGCAAAGACCTCATCGCTTCGGGTGGGAGTGACTACCACGGAGACATGCGGCCAGATCGCGCTATGCCCGGTGGCAAGTCGGGAGTCCGGGTACCTGCTGAGGTACTCGATCAGCTCAAGTCGGCCTCGAAGGAACTGAAGGGCTAGCCATGTTCGTCACGCGTGCCGGGCGCCACGACAGGCCCGACCTCAAGGATTTCATCGAGACGCGGCGCGGCGGAGAGGTGGACATAACCGAGGGCACGGCGATGATCGCGCGCGAGGGCTCGATAATCGGATGCATCCGGCTCATCGAAGTCGACTCAAAAACGCTCGTCTACGACGATGTGCTCGTTGCCGAGGGCCGCGATGCAACCATCGCCAAGCAACTGATTCAGGCCGCGATGAACAACAAGGGCGGGACGATCTTCGCCGCCGTCCCCGCGGCCGAGACCGGCACGTTCACCGGCTTCGGGTTCGCCCCGCTGGAGCGCTCGGATGCGCCCCTTCCGGTCGGGGAGTATTGGGACTCCCACGACACTTCGGGCGGCGACCTCGTCTACCTGAAGGCCCGCTAGAGCCAAGGCGAACCAAAAAACCGGCATCGAAGGCGGGAATCGGCCCGATGCTTGTTTTGGCTCTCGGCACCCCTGTGCTAACCTCTATGCAACGCTGTAATTAAGTAATTACAGCCCGAAAGGAAGCGCAGAGAATGGACGACGAGAAGCTCCTGGGATGGTTCGCAGGGCGGATTCCGGACGACTGGTTCACCGAGGGCCCGAAGGTGATGACGGATCGCGACGAGGTCCTGGTCACGGGCACGCTCGGGCCCCCGAAACTCGACGACGACCTCTCGGACGAGGCCCGGTCGGCGGCACTGCGGTCGCGGGTCGAGGGCTGGCGTGAGGACACCAGGGGGGCTCGCATGAAGATCGCCCGCGAGGCCGAGCACCGTTGGAGGCGGAAGGTCTCATGGGGGGCCACCATCGGGGATGAGACTTACCTGTTCACGACTGCTGGAGTACCGGTGATGACTAGGCTCCGCATGACCGAGCGCAAGGTGCTGGACACGTTGATCGACTCGGGGGTCGCGCGCAGCCGCAGCGACGCGCTGGCCTGGTGTGTGCGACTGGTCGGCTCGAAGCAGTCGGAATGGCTGGACGAGCTCCGCGACGCGCTGGTCGCTGTCGAAAGGGTGCGATCCGAAGGCCCCAACTCGGCTTGAGCGCGGACGACCCCTAGAGAATTCAGGGGCATGCCCCCCTTGGTTCGAGGGTCTTTCCTGATGATCGAGATGCGCCGGTTGGCCACTGTGGACTCATGTCCGACGGTGGAGATCGACGCTGGCGATAAAGACCCGCGACAGGCACGAGCACGAACAGGCAACCAGCGGGAAATAGACTTCGCCAGGCGGATCCGGTGGGGGCTCGGCGCCTTTCTCGTGTTCCTTGCGGCGGCAGCTTGGTTGTCCCCTCGCATCCCTCGGCATCATGGTCTTGCAGGGCATCCTGGCGCCGATCCCCGCTTTTGTGGTCACCTTCGCGAACGGGCTGGCCTTCGGTGCGTTCACCGGGTGGTTGATCAGTCTCGCGGGACACGCACTCGCATCGTCGGTCTGTTTCCTGGTGGCGCGCCGGTTGGGACGCCGCCGAGTCGAATCGCTCGTCACGAAGAGAGGTCTGGGCGCGGCGGACCGGTGGCTCGAACGATGGGGTCCTCAGGCGGTCTTCCTTACCGGCTCGTGCCCGGGATCAGTCTCGACGGGATCTCGTATGCCGCAGGACTCACTTCGATCAGCTTCGGGGGCTTCCTGTTGGCGACGACGCTCGGTGTTATTCCGGAGACACTTCTGTTCGCCTATCTCGGCCATGCGGTGCACGAACACGCGCCGGTGGTTATGGGTATCTCGTTCGCCATCGGTTTGTGTGGTCTGGTCGTGGCCGTGTTGCTCGGAAGATCGAGGAGGAACGCGCCGGATTGACTCAATCGAGGTTCAGCGCCCGCCTCACGTCGTTCGATTTCAGCGAGTCGGCGACGATGTGCGCCTCGGGCAACTCGATGCCGTCAAAGGATGGAATGCCGACCACGAACATTCCTGCGGCCAGAGCTGCTTCGACACCATTGGGCGAGTCCTCCAGGGCGATGGTGCGCTCGGGAGCGACATCCAGTAGCCGGGCCGTCTCGAGGTAGACGTCCGGGGCCGGTTTGGGGTGCGCGACCTCGTCCCCACAGACAACGACGTCGAATGAGTCGGTCAGCTCCGCAGCGTGCAGTGCCACCGTTATCAGCCGTCGCCACGAGTTCGAAGCCAGCGCAACGGGAATCCTGCCGCGCAACTCGGTGACCAGGTCGGCGGCGCCCGGCATCGGTTCGGACGCGACCATCGCTTCTTCGACGAGCTCGATCATCTCGACGTTGATCTCGGCGGCCCGGCCCGGTTGTTCGAGGAGCTCCTCGAGGATCGCGCCCGTTACCTGCAAAGATGATCCGATCATTCGAAGCTTGTGATCGCGGCCGAAGGACTTGCCGTAGCGCGCGAAGAGCGTGGTCTCGGCCGTGGACCAGTGCGTCTCCGTGTCGAGCAAGAGTCCGTCGCAATCGAAGATGACGGCTTCGAGCGGTCGCGGCGCTGTGGTAAGTCGGCTCATCGGGGGAATCTTGGCACAGACCGTTGCCTGCAAAGGCAACCGGCTA
Organism: Actinomycetota bacterium; assembly: GCA_050693895.1. Taxonomy (GTDB): domain Bacteria; phylum Actinomycetota; class CADDZG01; order CADDZG01; family WHSQ01; genus WHSV01. The sequence goes on from JBOGWS010000117.1 coordinate 93,589, forward strand.
TTCGTGGCGCTCCCCGGGCGACCAGGATGGCGGGGGCACCGGTTCTCCAGTCGCGGCCGGCTCCAGCCGATCAAGGTGATGCTCCCAGAACGCTGCCTGCCATTCGACGTGAGTTTGGGGGATGTCACGATGCGTCAAACGAAGGGTGGTCGAGCTAGGCCCCTCCTGCAGCGCGAGCGCGACGCGAGACGAACCGGGATCGATCGAAGGCTCGCGCTCACCGCCCCATCCCCAGGCAAGCTCCAGTCGGTGGGGCGGCTCGATCAAGACGACCCGGCCGAAAACGATGTCGTCGCCTGTCAGGTCGACGATGAAGAGACCTCCTAGCGAGGCTTCGATCTCCGCGCGCCGACCCATCCATCGCACGAGTCGGTCGGGATCGGTCCAGAAACTGAAGATCGTCTCCACGTCGGACTGGATCCCACGCTCGAATTCCAGGTGGCGGGGCCCGTCCATTGGGTGAGATGACAACTCCCGCAGGTGCACGTCAAGCGGCCCTGGTTCGCTCGTAATGTTTCACTCACTTTTGGGAGTGAATGTGAGGGATTGGGGGTATCTTCCGGAGAACAAGGCTCTTCCACTGGGGGGTGGTAGCCATTTGCAGTCCGGCGTGAGGCTTGCGAGCGACTCGCTCGCGGTTGTTGCGCGTCCCGTGCGTTCGTCGCTCACGTAGTTCCTTTCACGACGCGCTATTGAGCGAGGAGGGATAAGTGGCGAGAGCCATGCAGGGAACCGACGTCTACGACTACAAGCTCGGCAGGGTCATAGGCGCCTCGTCCGCGGGAACCACAATCGAGTGGTACGACTTCTATATCTTCGCCAGTCTCTTCGCCATTCTCGGCGAGAAGTTTTTTCCTCCGGGCAATGACGCCCTCCGAATTCTCGGAGTTTTCGCGCTCATTTACGTCGGCTTCTTGGTCCGGCCTTTCGGAGCCTTCTTCTTCGGTCGCATCGGCGACCTGATTGGACGCAAGGTCACCTTCCTCGTGACGATCACGGTCATGGGAGTCTCGACTTTCGCCATCGGATTGCTGCCCACGTATGAAACCGCAGGGATAATCACGCCTCTGCTGCTCGTGGTGTTGCGATGTCTCCAGGGCCTTGCGCTCGGTGGCGAATACGGAGGAGCGGCCATCTACGTGGCCGAGCACGCACCCGACCATCAGCGCGGCCGCTACACGTCTTACATCCAGATGACGGCCACCGTCGGATTCGTTCTGGCCCTGCTCGTCGTGGTTGGAACCGAAACCACCCTCGGTGAGGAGGCATTCAGCGACTGGGGATGGCGGGTGCCCTTCCTACTGTCGGGAGTTCTCGTCATCCTGGCTCTCTACATCCGGTTGAGCCTGCGTGAAACACCGCTGTACACAAAGATCAAAGAGGCGAAGACGCATTCGACCACTCCGATAAAACACGCACTTGAAGAGGGTGGCTGGAAGCGCATGCTGATGATCCTGCTCGGGGCGACGGCCGGCCAGGCGGTGGTCTGGTACACGGGCCAGTTCTACGCGCTGGTGTTCATGCAGACAGAGCTCGACATATCCGTCGTGGCGTCGAGCACGATAGTAGGGATCGCACTCATACTCGGCACTCCGTTGTTCTTCTTCTTCGGGAGTCTGTCGGATCGCATCGGTCGCAAGAGGATCATCCTGGCTGGGTGTGCCCTCGGTGCTCTGACGTACTTTCCGATCTACGCCGCGATGGATATCTTCCAGGACAACTACGTGGCGCTCACCGGTCTCGTTTTCATACAGATGATCTACGTGACCATGGTTTACGGGCCGATTGCTGCCTACCTGGTTGAGCTGTTCCCGGCGCGCGTCCGCTACACGTCGCTGTCGATTCCCTACCACCTCGGTAACGGTTGGTTTGGAGGTGGCGTACCGCTGATAGCGACGGCCCTTGTTGAGCGGTATGGGGGAGACGGCGTGGACCTTCAGGGCCTCTTCTATCCTGTCACGATTGCCGCAATGACGACCGTCGTCGGCTTCTTCGCTCTGCGAGAGACGCACCACATTCGCATCTGGGACGAGGTCGGCGAGGTCACGCCGGCCACGGCCGACAAGCCGGCCACGATCAAACTCGACGAACCAGAGTCGGCGAGGAGGAGATAATCTGCCGGCGGCACGTCAAGGGCAATAAAAGAGGCCGCCGGTTTTCCGGGGGCCTCTTTCTTGGGACCGTGCGTCGCTAGGCGCAGTTCGGCCAGCGGCCGGCCTCGCCCGCCGCGATCAAACGGGCTGCGGTACGGGACTGAGCGCTTGCGTCCCAGATCGAGCCGTACCCGTAGGCGCTCCACGTCTGCTCGTCGAACTGGAAGAGGCCGTGGTAGCCGGCTGCATTGTAGGCGCCCGGGTCAAGTTCCGACTCGCACGAGGCGACCCCTATCAGGTAGGCGGGATCGAGACCGAACTCAGTCGCCGCTGTCCCGATGATCTCTTCGATCGAACCGGCCGGTGCGACGGGGGCGGCCTCAACCAGTTCCTCCGTCTCGGCCGGGGTCGGCTGGGGCTCGGGCTTGACGGGCCTCTCGCGCTCCTTGAAAACCTCCCGCCGGAACCGCACGATCGAGGCGTGACTGTCGCTCGCCTCCATGCCCTTGGCGGGCTTCGTCTCGGTCGATTGCGCGTCCGCCCCGAACACGCCCAGAGCGTTGAGGGGCCCCACTCCGGCCGGGATGCCGATCAGCAACGACGCGGTCGTTGCCAGCAGAGAGACGCCCAAACGGCGTTTAAATCGTTGGCGCCTGCTGGCGCGCGGACCAAAGAAAGTTCGCTTCACGTACGTGCCTCCTAATGGCTTGGCCTGGCGGGGGCGCGTCGAGGCCCCCTGCCGCGAGGACAGGGCTGCTCGAAACAAGAGCGGTGGTTCCTTCCCTGCTTCCCTCACGTTGCGGACACCCCTCGGGTGTCCTCCACCGGGATGGGTGCTGCCCGCGAGTCCCGGAATTACGTTCCTGTGAGCTATCGACCAGGAATTACCCTTCGCGGAGCCCATGAACACCTGCAAGCAGATGTGAAAGGGTTCACAATCGGCACGTTTACGCTGGTCACAGGGTTGAGGTGGGGCGCAACTACAATAAATCGGCGAATTCTTTGTGGTGAGTGGAGAGTGGCGGGACGGCTATATCCTCCTCGGGATGAAGAAGGCGCTGATCACCGGGGTCACGGGTCAGGATGGCTCCTACCTGGCTGAGTTGCTCCTCACCAAGGACTACGAGGTCCACGGGCTCATCCGACGGGCCTCGTCGTTCAACACCCACCGCCTTGACCCGATTTACCGGGATCCGCACGAGAGCAACGTGCGCTTCTTCATGCACTACGGAGACCTGTCGGACTCGGGATCGCTCGTGAATCTCGTCCGCAATCTCGAGCCCGATGAGATCTACCACCTCGGGGCCCAGAGCCACGTCAAGGTCAGCTTCGAGATCCCCGAGTACACCGCGGACGCGACCGCGATGGGCACTGTTCGCATTCTGGAGGCCATCCGCTCGTCCGGTGTCGACACTCGCTTCTATCAGGCGGGATCGTCGGAGATGTTCGGCAGCACGCCGCCGCCGCATTCCGAGACCACGGCCTTTCACCCCCGAAGCCCCTACGCGGTCGCCAAGGTCATGGCGCACTGGATGGCGGTCAACTACCGCGAGGCCTACGGCATGTACGCTTGCAACGGAATCCTGTGCAATCACGAGAGCCCTCGGCGCGGTGAGACGTTCGTGACTCGAAAGATCACGAGGGCCGTGGCCAGGATCAAGGCCGGGATTCAGGACAAGCTTTATCTCGGAAACCTCGATTCCAAGCGCGACTGGGGTTACGCACCCGAGTACGTCGAGGCGATGTGGCTCATGCTCCAGCAGGACGAGCCGGAGGATTTCGTGATCGCGACCGGAGAGGCACACAGCGTGCGCGAGTTCTGCGAGATTGCTTTTGGACACGCGGACCTCGACTGGGAGGCTTACGTCGAGATCGATCCGAATTACTACCGGCCGACCGAGGTCGATCACCTCCGGGGCGATCCCTCGTTGGCGCTCGAGAAGCTGGGCTGGAAGGCCCGCACGAATTTCACCGATCTCGCCCGGCTCATGGTCGACGCCGACATGCAGTTGCTGGACGACGAGAGGTCCGGCCGGTTGGTTCGCCAGGACAGAGATCACTGAAAGAGGGCTTGCCCGCAACCGACGGCGTTAGGTTGAGAGATACGGCAATCCAGCAAGGGGAGAGAGAGTAGGAGTTTCGTGGAGATCGAGATCGGCATCGGCAAGTCAGGTCGCAGGGCCTACGGGTTCGACGACATCGCTATCGTCCCGTCCCGACGGACCCGAGACCCCGACGACGTCGACATCTCATGGGAGATCGACGCCTTCAAGCTAGAGCTTCCACTCATGGCGTCGGCAATGGACGGCGTGGTTTCCGCGCGGACCGCGATCGAGATAGGGCGGCTCGGGGGCCTGGGTGTTCTCAACCTCGAAGGACTCCAGACCCGCTACGAGGACACCGACTCGGTGCTGGCCGAGATCGCCGAGCTGTCCCCCGACAAAGCGACCGCCAGGATGCAGGAGCTCTATGCGGAACCTGTCAAGGAAGAGCTCATCTACAAGCGCATCAGAGAAATCAAGGACGCAGGCGTCGAAGCCTGCGCGTCGCTTACACCACAGAAGGTCGAGAGCTACCACAAGATCGCCCTCGAGGCCGAGCTCGACATCCTGGTCATCCAGGGGACCGTCGTCTCCGCCGAGCACGTCTCGACACGGACCGAACCGCTTAACCTGAAGCGCTTCATTTCCACGTACGACATCCCTGTGATCGTCGGCGGCTGTGCGTCTTACTCGACTGCCCTTCATCTCATGCGCACCGGTGCGGTCGGCGTGTTGGTGGGAGTCGGGCCGGGGGCAGCATGCACGACACGAGGGGTCCTCGGCGTGGGTGTGCCTCAGGCGACCGCCATCGCCGACGCATCCGGAGCGCGCATCCGGCATCTCGACGAGACCGGTCGCTACTGCCACGTCATCGCCGATGGCGGGATGAGGACCGGTGGCGACATTGCGAAAGCGATCGCCTGCGGGGCGGACGCGGTCATGATCGGCTCGCCCCTCGCCGCGGCCAAGGAGGCTCCGGGGCACGGCTACCACTGGGGGATGGCGACATTCCATCCGACCCTGCCGCGCGGCGCCCGGGTTCAGACCCGGACGATCGGCACGCTCGAAGAGATTCTCGCCGGCCCGGCCCACGAGAACGACGGACGGCTCAACCTCTTCGGGGGACTGAGGACGAGCCTTGCGACCTGCGGCTACGCCAACATCAAGGAGTTCCAGAAGGCCGAGGTCATGGTCGCACCGTCACTTCAAACGGAAGGAAAAGCCCTCCAGCGGTCCCAGGGCCTGGGGATGGGAGCCTGACCAAGGACTCCTAAGCGATTCAGCAGTTCGACCGAATAAAGTTAAGGAGACCTCCGCTTAGGCGGGGGTTTCTGGCTGCAAAAAAGGCTTGAATTCCTTGGAATAGTTTGCCGCAGGGGAGGTTGAACGGTACAGTTCCTTCAGTTAGTTGAGGGATTGGCCCAGAAAGTTGGTGGTGAGAATGTTCATCAGCCTAATAATCGTAGCCATCTTGATCTTGGGCTTCGACCTCCTGGCCTCCCGATTCGGTTCCGAGTCGCGGGACGGCTCGGACTGGGTCACGCACTCCGACGAGATCGAGCTCGCGGCCTCTCAGGGCAGAGTGCATCTGTGAAGTCACCCGTTGCCCTCTTGACTCGCTATCCCCTGGCGCCGATCAGTACGTTCCCCCCGGCTGAGCGGCGCCACTTACCACGTCGCATCCGGCGAGGTCGGTAGCCAATGGCTGCCGGCCTTGACCGGATCGACCATCACATCCTGTCCCTGTTGCGGACCGACGGTCGCATGAGCCATGCATCGATCGCGAAGCAGGTGGGACTGTCGGGCCCCGCCGTACACGAGCGAGTTCGAAAGCTCGAGCAGTCTGGCGTCATCGCGGGCTACACCGCCGTCATCGATCCGGAGAAGGTCGGTCTTCCCCACGTCGCCTTTTGCCAGGTGACACTCGCGGGGGGAAGCGAGTTCGCGATGGACGAGCCCATCGTCGCCCGCATCTGCGAGGAGCCGGGGGTTCTCGAGTTCCACCGTATTGCGGGCCAGGACTGCTACCTCGTCAAGATCCGCACCTCCACGAGCAAGGAACTCGAGCAGGTTCTGCGACGCATCCGCTCGATCCGGGGAGTAGACCGAACGCGCACCACCATCGTTCTGTCCACCGAGCACGAGCAGCCGAGCGTCGACTTGCCTGAGTTGACCGAGCCCCCGCAGGAACTCGCAGACCTCTAGCTGCCAGTGTCCCTACCGGACGTCACCTTCGGACCTTTCGATGGGCGCGTCTGGCTCAACGCGGCGCATCAAGGCCCCCTCCCGCAGGTTGCAATAGACGCGGCTGGTCGCGCCGTGGAGCGGAAGATCCGGCCTCACCTGATCCGTGACGAGGAGTTTCATCTGATTCCCGCGCGGCTCAAGTCGGTCCTGGCCCGACTCGTCAACGCTGCGGAGAATGACATCGTCCTCGGGAACAGCGCATCCTTCGGTCTACAGCTGATCGCCAACGGACTTGGGTGGAAGCCGGGCGACGAGGTCCTCGTCCCCGACGACGACTTCCCCGCATCGATCCTTCCCTGGACCGTTCTGGAACGGAAGGGAGTTGTGGTTCGGCGGATCCCCACCGATGAAGGCGCGTTGACGGCCGATGCACTCGCGACGCAGCTCAGCGAGCGGACGCGCGTCGTCTGCATCAGCTGGGTGAACTCATTCTCGGGGCGTGTAAACGACCTGAACTCGCTGGGCTCATTGTGCAAGACCGAAGGGGTCATATTCGTAGTCAACGCCTCACAGGGACTGGGTTCCCTCACGCTGGACCTGGGCGCCTTGCCGATCGACGGCATGACTTCATGCGGCTTCAAGTGGTTGTGCGGCCCCTACGGCACGGGATTCTGCTGGCTCCATCCGGATCTGCAGGCGCAACTCGAATCCCACCAGATCTACTGGCTGACACTGGCGGGGGAACGCTGGAACGAGATGAATCGACCCGACGATTCGTCTTCTCGCGATCTCGGCGCAGCGCGCTTCGACGTCTTCGGGACCGCCAACTTTCTCAACTTCGAACCGTGGACCGCCTCACTGGAACACTTTCTAACCGTCGGCCTCGACGCCATCCACGAGCACAACGCGATGCTGCTCGAACGCCTCCTTGCCGGCATCCATGCTGCCGATTGGCGGCTCGTGAGTGGTCGCGCTCCGTCCGAGAGATCGACAATGGCCGTCCTCGAACCCCGGCGAGGCTCGGCGGCAGAGGCGATGGGTCGTCTGGCCGCCGCTCGGATCGATGTCGCCGAGCGACTGGGGCGTATTCGTATTTCGCCCCACCTCTACAACTCGAATGATGACATCGACCGAGTACTAGCGGTTCTCTAATAGCGGTCTGGCAGACTCGTCCGATGAACGCGAACCAGGTCCTTGGGAGGCTGCGGGCACTCGAGAGTCCGAATGACCGAGAGGGGATGGCCCGCTTCGGGATCAATCCGGACCGCGCTCTGGGGATCAGCGTCGCCAAATTGAGAGCCATCGCCAAGGAGACCGGTCGCGATCACGTTCTTGCCCTCGAGCTATGGGCCTCAGGCATCCACGAAGCTCGCATTCTGGCATCGATCGTCGACGACCCGAAACTCGTATCCAGGGACCAGATGCAATCGTGGGTCGAGGACTTCGACTCCTGGGACCTGTGCGATCAGGCGTGCATGAATCTCTTCTGGCGGGCCGAGTGCGGCGTCGAGATGACATTCGAGTGGGCCGAGCGCGACGAGGAGTTCGTTAAGCGGGCAGCCTTCGCCCTCATGGCCCGCTTCGCAACGAAGAGAGCAGAAGCCCCCGACGAGCTGCTGGAGTCCTTCCTCCCGGTCATCGAAAGGGCGGCCGACGACGACCGTAACTTCGTGCGAAAGGCCGTCAGCTGGGCCCTCCGAGGGATCGGAAAGCGCAACGCTCATCTCAACGGTCTGGCCATCGCGAGTGCCGAACGCATTCGCGCCCGAGACACGAGGAGCGCCCGGTGGATCGCTAAGGACGCACTGCGGGAGCTCAGCTCGGACAAGCTGCGGGCGCGCCTGAAGGCGGCCAAATAGATAGGCCCTGGGAGCGAGGATGGGGGGCCCGGTCGTATCGAGGGTGTTGCCCGCTGGTTGGTCGTGGGCAGAGATTCTCGGTGAGAAATACGGCGGACGATGCCGACGTCGGTGCATCATGGTCCGCAATGGTGAGTGGTTGGGTGGATTCTTGCTGCTGTTAGTCCTGCCGAGGCAAGCACGCGTCAGACACACCCGTATGATGCGCCGTCATGGAGCCAAAAAAAGTCGGCGCACTCCTCGACCTCGCCGAACGCGTACTTAACGACTCAACTCAACTCTTCGATGACCACGACCACCGCCGCGAGGGCGAGGAGCTCATGGCCGCGGTTCTGGAAGTCGACGAAGACGACCTGGATCTCGACGAGCTGGTGCCGCGGCGCAGGCGCGAGCGCTTTCTCTCCCTCGTCGCTCGACGAGCGGGAGGCGAGCCCTTTCCTCTCCTGATCGGGTTCATCAATTTCTTCGGCTACGACCTCAGGGTGAAGCCGGGCATGTTCGTGCCGCGTCCCTCCTCGGAGTTGTTGGTCGAGCGAGGCCTCAAGAAACTGGCGGGGAGAAAGAATCCGGTGGTGGTCGATGTCGCCACCGGCACCGGGCCGATTGCGCTCGCCATCGCCGCCGAAGTGCCGAGCGCCGAGGTGTGGGGCACCGACATCGCCAAGGCCATGGTCAAGCTCGGGCGTAGCAACGCCCGCGAGCTCGAGATCGACAATGTGCGCTTCAAAGTCGGTGACATGTACGGAGCGCTACCTCCCGCTCTGGAGGGGCGTGTCGATGTCATCACCGGACACGTGCCGTACGTTCCGAAAGAGGAACTCGAGGACCTTCCCGCGGAGGTGCGGGAGTACGAGCCCGTCTACACCCTGTCCGACGAGACCGATGATGGGCTGTTTCTGATGCGGATGGCCATCGGCGGAGCGGCCCACTGGCTGAAGCCGGGGGGATGGCTGCTCCTCGAGCTCAGTCACGACCTCGAGAAGAAGGTGCGACGAATGAACATGAAGGCGGGCCTCGAGGATCAGGGTGCGGCGACGGACGACGACGATCTCAGCATCGTCGTCGAGGCGCGCAAACCCAAGTAACTCCCCTCTTGGAGGTGGAGGTTGGGTAACTTCAGCCGCCCATCAGTGGGGAATCTCGTAGCGCAACTCGACCATCCCGCTGTCGAACGCCCGCGTCCCCGTGAGCTGAATGGGGCCACCCGGCAGTCGGCGGTCGAACAACGGTTTGCCGGCACCTAAAACGACTGGGACGACGGTAACCAACAGTTCGTCGAGCAGACCCTTGTCGGCGAACTGAGAGGCGACCTTGCCGCCGCCGATGACCCACAGGTTCCGCTCGGCTGCGGACGCCATCATGTCGTCGTAGAGGTCAGATACCTCGACGGCCGCCATCCGCACGTCGACGCCCGCGCCGTCGGGCACGGGGAGATCGCGCGAAGTCAGAATCCAAGCCGGCTTGTTCTTGTAGGGCCACTCAGACAACTCGTCGAGGACGAACTCGTAGGTCGCCGATCCCATAACCACGGCTCCAACACCCTCGTAGTAGCGCTCGAAAGCTCCTTCGGCCGGCTCGACCCCCTCGCCCTCGAAGCTTCCCTGATACTTGAGGAGCCAATCGAGCGTGTCGTCTGCCTCGGCGATGAAGCCGTCCAGCGAACACGCGCAGTAGTACTGGGCTTTGCTCACCGCGACATCTTACTGAGGCAACCTCATCGATCAGAGAGCCTCGAACGCTTCGTTCGTGGCTGTGCGAGAATGCCCCGGGGGACTCTGCCGAGCACCGAGTTGCAGGAGAATCGATGCACAACCAGGAAACGGCAGAGGTGCGTCCCGCAGACGCAGCGCGGGGCAGCGGTGACCTCGTCACAGCTCGAAGGCTGTCTAAGCGTTTCGGAGACTTTGTCGCGGTCGACGCAGTCGACTTCTCCATTGCTCGCGGAGAGGCCTTCGGGTTCCTTGGTCCCAACGGCGCGGGCAAGACCTCGACCATGCGCATGATCGCGTCGGTTTCGCCTGTCACGAGCGGCGATCTGCGAGTCCTTGGGTTGGATCCCGCGTCACAGGGTCCCGAGATTCGTGCGCGCCTCGGTGTGGTGCCGCAGGAGGACACGCTCGATACCTCGCTCACGGTCAACGAAAACCTCTACATCTACGGGCGCTACTTTGGAATCGGCGGAACGGTCCTGAAGGAGCGCATCGGCGAGCTCCTGGATTTCGTCCAGCTGACAGAGCGTCGCGACAGCAAGGTCGAACCGTTGTCCGGGGGCATGAAGCGTCGCCTCACGATTGCTCGGGCACTCATCAACGAGCCGGATGTGCTCATACTCGATGAGCCCACCACCGGTTTGGATCCCCAGGCGCGCCACGCCTTGTGGGACAGACTCTACAGGCTCAAACAGCGCGGGGTCACACTGATCATCACTACGCACTACATGGATGAGGCGGAGCAGCTATGCGACCGCCTGGTTGTCATGGACCAGGCGAGGATAGTCGCCGGAGGGTCGCCGAAGGCGCTGATCGACCAGTACTCGACGCGCGAGGTCGTCGAGCTTCGCTTCGCGGTTGGAGAACAACAGAAGGTCGGCCATCTTCTTGACGACCTCGCGCAGAGGATCGAAGAGCTGCCCGACCGGATACTGCTCTACACCCATAACGGAGACGACGCGGTCGGAGCCATTCACGAGCGCGGGTTGAATCCAGAGAGCATCGTCGTGCGCCGCAGCACTCTGGAAGACGTGTTCCTGCGTCTGACAGGCCGAAGGCTGATCGACTGATGGTGCACTCACTACGCGTGGTGGAAGCAAACGCCCGCGTGTACAAGCGCACGTGGAAGGGAAGCGCCGTCACCGCGTTCCTGAATCCGGTGCTGTTTCTCCTCGCCATGGGGCTCGGACTCGGCTCGATCATCGACGGCAATCCCGGAGCGGAGGGACTGGGAGATGTTCGCTATGTCAGTTTCATCGCCTCGGGACTTCTCGCCGCAACTGCGATGCAGACCGGAGCGGTCGAGGGGTCGTGGCCGGTGCTCTCCGGGATCAAGTGGTTGAAGACCTACCACGCGGCGCTTGCCACTCCCGTGCGGGTGAACGATCTCGTGACGGGGAATCTGTTGTGGATGGCGATGCGGGTGACGCTGTCCGTCGTCGCCTTTTCCATCGTCTCGGCGGCACTCGGTGTTCTCGCTCCGATCGAGGTTCTGGCAGCGCTGCCCGCCGCGGTTCTCACCGGGATGGCCTTCGCAGCCCCGGTCACCGCGTACACGGCTGTAGCGAAGGACGAGACTCGGTTGGCGGGCGTGTTTCGCTTCGCCATCCTCCCGATGTTCTTGTTCTCCGGGACGTTCTTTTCAATCGAGCAGTTGCCCGGATGGCTTCAGCCGGCTGCCTATGTCACGCCGCTCTGGCATGGCGTAGAGCTATCTCGCTCCAGCGCGATCGGTTTCGACACGACTCTGAACCCGATCGTGCACCTCGGATACCTGGCGCTGTGGGCGTCGGTCGGGTGGTGGTTCGCGCAACGGAACCTTCGCAAGAGACTGCAGCCGTGAGCGCTCGCACTCTCCCGCTGCGCATAACGCCCCAGTTCCTACTCGACAGGTCTAGCGTGCGTTACGTACTCGAACGCAACCTGCTCGTTTACCGTCATATCTGGGTCGTCATTTTCTCGGGCTTCATCGAGACGCTCGTCTACCTGTTCGCCGTGCGAATCGGCATCGGTGCTCTGGTGGACGGAATCCGACTCGACTCCGGAGCGACCGTCGACTACGCGACCTATGTTGCCCCCGCCCTTCTTGCGGCCGCCGCGATGAACGGCGCGGTCTTCGAGTCGACGATGAACATCTATTTCAAACTCAGATTCGCCAAGACCTACGACGCGATGCTCTCAACCCCAATGCAGCCGTTCGACATCGCTCTCGGTGAGATCGGATGGTCGCAGATCCGAGGATCGATCTACGCGGTCGGCTACATGCTGGTCATGCTCGTGATGGGACTCGTCGAATCGCCTTGGTCGGTTCTAGCGTTGCCCGCCGCGATCCTGGTTGGCTTCGCCTTCGGAGCGACCGGTATGGCGGCGACGACCTACATGCGCAGCTGGCAGGACTTCGAGTTCGTCAATCTCTCGGTGCTTGTGTTGTTCCTGTTCTCGGCAACGTTCTATCCACTGAGCGTCTATCCAGACTGGCTCCAGGTTGCGGCTCACCTGTCGCCGCTGTATCACGGAGTTGCCCTTATCCGAGGGCTCATGCTCGGCGACGTCGGGCTCTACATGCTGGGCCATGTCGCGTTTCTGGCGGCCATGGGGGCGGTGGGGTTGGCCGTGAGCAACCGGCGCCTGGTCGCCCTGCTTACTCCATAACCGTTCGGGCGAAAAGGTGGCTGGATGTCGAAAGCTCCGTGGGGGGGCGCGGTACCCTGCGTTATGGACAAGGTTCTGGTGGTCGATTTCGGCGCTCAGTACGCGCAGCTGATCGCCCGCCGAGTTCGCGAGTGTCACGTCTACTCCGAGATCGTCCCCCACAACACGCCGGTTGCGACCATCGCCGAGATGCGCCCGAGCGGCATCATCCTGTCGGGTGGCCCGAAATCCGTCTACGAGGCGGGTGCTCCCGGCGTCGATCCCAGGCTGTTCGATCTCGGCGTGCCCGTCCTCGGAATCTGCTACGGGCAGCAGGTGATGGCCCAAGCGCTCGGAGGCGAGGTGGGGCACACCGGCATCGCCGAATTCGGGAAGACGGACCTCCGGGTAACCGAGCCGAGCGCGGTCCTCTTCGTCGAGGCGCCGACCGAGCAAACGGTGTGGATGAGCCACAACGATGCGGTCGTCAGGCCCCCCGAGGGCTTTGTCGCCACTGCGTCTACGAGCGCATGTCCGGTCGCTGCGTTCGAGGATCGTGGGCGCGGCCTGTACGGCGTTCAGTTCCATGTCGAGGTGAGTCACACGCCCAAGGGGCTCGATCTTCTGAAGAACTTCCTCTACGAGGCTTGCGATCTGCTCCCGAGTTGGACGATGACGTCGATCATCGAGACCGCAACCGAGCAGGTCCGCTCGATCATCGGCGACGAGAAGGTCGTCTGCGCCCTATCGGGGGGCGTCGACTCGTCGGTCGCGGCCGCTCTGATTCATCGGGCGGTCGGAGACCAACTCACCTGTATCTTCGTCGACCATGGCCTTCTGCGCGCGAACGAGGGTGAACAGGTCGAGGAGGCGTTCAGCCGTCACCTGAAGATGAACCTCATCCATGTAAAGGCATCGGATCGTTTCCTCGAGAACCTCGCGGGAGTCACCGATCCCGAGCGCAAGCGCAAGATCATCGGCGAGACCTTCATCCGCGTATTCGAGGAGGTCGCGCGCGACGAGGTCGAGGGGGCCAGGTTCTTGGTGCAGGGCACCCTGTATCCCGACGTGATCGAGTCGGGCACGAAGGATGCGGCCAAGATCAAGAGCCATCACAACGTCGGAGGCCTGCCCGAGGACATGCGATTCGAACTCGTCGAGCCGTTGCGGAACCTCTTCAAAGACGAAGTACGGAGAGTTGGAGAGGAACTCGGACTTCCCGAGGAGATCGTGTGGCGTCAGCCCTTCCCCGGACCCGGCCTTGCCGTACGGATCATCGGCGACGTCACGCTCGAGCGCCTGGAGATGTTGCGCGCCGCCGACGCGATCGTCGTCGAGGAGATGAAGCGAGCCGACCTGTTGCGAGACATCTGGCAGAGCTTCGCCGTCCTCCCCGCCGTTAGATCGGTCGGCGTCATGGGAGACGAGCGCACCTATGGCCATCCCATCGTGCTTCGCGCCGTAACCAGTGAGGACGCCATGACCGCCGACTGGGCGCGGCTCCCCTACGACCTTCTCGAGCGGATAAGCAACCGAGTCGTCAACGAGGTACCTGGAGTCAATCGGGTGGTCTACGACATCACAAGCAAGCCGCCCGGCACCATCGAGTGGGAGTGACGGCTCCGAGCGCGAGCCCGTTCAGTCGTCGGAAACCGCCCCCGGCTCCCACGCCGGCGGGACCACCACGTGCCGGTCGCCGATCCCCCCATCCTGACAGGGAGGGCCCCCTCGAAGGTTTGCTCGGACTGCCTGTTGGCAAGGTTAGGTGCAGGACTCCCGAGGGGTCCGTCGAATCTCAGATCTAACGCCCTGTCATCCAGCTTCCATGCGAATCAAGGGGGATTCATGCCGTCAACACTGAAGAGGGTCATCTTGCTCGCCTGCATCCTGGCGCTGGTGCCGCTCCCCGGCCATGCACAGGTTGCCGAGGAAGGCGAGCACAGTCCCAACATGCGGCATGTCGCCAACCTCGGCTACGAGGCCCGCAACGGTGGGACGCCCAACTACGGGACCGACATCGAGTTCGCCACGCTCAAAGGGCGCGACTACGCGCTGGGCGGTTCGTACCGCAACGGCATGCAGATCGTCGACATCACCAACCCCGAGCAGGCGCAGATCGCAGCCGTCTACGACTGCGGCGTAACGCAGGGCGACATCCAGGTCTTCAAGCGCAAGGACATGCCGGGGCGAACCTTTGTCACATATACCTCCGACACGTTCGGCGACGGCACATCGACCTGCTACCAAGAAGCTGCGGCCCTCGGCTTCGACGTGCTCAAGGCCGATGGTTCGGGCAAGAACGGAACCTTCATAGCGGACGTGACGGATCCCCTCAACCCGAAGACGGTGTCGTTCGTCGAGGTTGCCAAGGGATCGCACAACCAGACCGTCCACCCGAGCGGGCGCTACCTCTACAACTCGAACTCGGACCTCATAACCTCGGTTCTGGGTAAGCCCGCCATCGAGGTCTTCGACGTGAGTGACTTCAGCAATCCGAAGCTTGTGGCCGAGCTGGCCCTTCCGATCAGGCCGGGCCTCGGCACCGAGTCGCACGACATCACGTTCAACAACAGCGGGTCGCGCGCGTACTCCGCCGCGCTTTCGCAGCAGGTGATCATCAACACCCAGAATCCGGCCGAGCCGAGCATCGTGTCGAGCTTCGTGGATCCGACAATCAACGTCTTTCACCAGTCGGACCCGGTGACTCTGACCGTGGATGGGTACAAGCGAGAGTTCCTCATCATCGAGGACGAGTTCGTGGGCGCGCTTTCCACCGGCCAGTGCCCGAACGGTGGAGTGCACGTCTACGACATCACCGGCGTCAACGAACTGAATCCCGAGAAGGTCGGGTACTGGAACATCGACGAGGTGCGCCCCGCAACGGATGACGGGATGCGCTGCACCGCGCATGTCTTCGACATCCACCAGAAGGAGGGCATCATGACGATCGCCTTCTACAACGGCGGCGTCCGCGTGGTCGATATCTCTGGATTGGTTGGGGTTGCGATCGGTGAGACCCAGATCTCCGACGGCATGAAGCAGGTCGGCTACTACCAGTTCCCCGATTCCGACTCATGGGCAGCCAAGACCCCCGAGATCGATCGTAGGTCCGGTGACTTCTACCTCTACGGCAACGACGTCACGCGCGGCATGGACGTCTACCACTTCGACGGTGGCAAAGAAAAGGCCAAGAACAAGGGCCGTTTCATGAGCCCGGCCGAGGCAAAGATCTACTTGCAGGACGTGGGCCCGCTGCCGGCCGACTACAAGATGTTCTGTCTCATTCAGAAGTAGAAGCGGAGCGATTCACAAGGGGGCGTGCATTTAGCACGCCCCCTTTTTCTTGCTCTCCTGACGCACGGCACAGGATGGGGCGGAGTTAGGCTCCCTTCATCCATGAGTGACTCAGATCGCACTACGCGCGCCGGCTCTCCTCGCAAGGACCTCGGCGACTACAGAAGCATCCTGTCGGGCACGAGCCAGAACATCGCCGGCCTCGCGATCGCCGGCGTCGCCCAGTTCGTAGCGAACGTCTTGATCTCCCGAACCCTCGGAGAATCGTCCTTCGGCGTGGTCACGGTTTTGACGCAGGCGATGTTCGTGCTCAGTTTCGCGACGCGTTTCGGTATGGACATGGCCGTCCTGCGCGACGTTGCAATCGACGTCGGGGAGAGCCGATACGGCCGGATCCGCATGCACGTAGGTCGGGCAACGTGGATCGCTCTCGGCGTCTCCTCCGGAATCGCCCTGCTTATGGTGGTGTTCTCGGGCGCGTTCCTCGACCTGTTCTCCGTGAGCGACGAGTTCCGACCCGGTATGGCCCTCGCGGCGGCGGTGGCTCTTCCCGGTCTCGCCCTTACGAATGTGTGGCTGAGCGCGACTCGCGGGCTCAAGATCATGCGGTACACGCTCTATCTGTTCTGGGCGGGCCAGCCGATCCTGTGGATCGTCTTCATGCTCGGCCTGTGGCGCTTCGAGCAGAGCGCACGGATGGCCGTGCTCGCCTATTCGCTCTCGTGGCTCGTGGTTGCGCTGCCGTCTTGGTGGTTCTGGCGCAAGGAAAGTCAAGGGTGGGAGCGGGAGCCGCTCCAGCGAGGAGCCATGGCGGCGCTGTTGCGGTACGCGGGGCCGCGCGCTCCGGCCGCGTTGTTCACCCAGTTGCTGTTCTGGACGGACCTGTTCGTGCTGACACGTTACGCAAGCGAGGGCGAGGTTGGTGTCTACTCGGCGGCTCTGCGGTCGGGACAGGTGCTGTTGCTGCTCCTGACGTCGGTGGCGCTGATGTTCAGTCCATTCGTCGCCGACCTTCACAACAGAGGAGAGACCCAGCGGCTCGACGGGCTCTTCAAGACCTTGACGCGCTGGACCCTCGTCGCCACGATGCCGGTCTTTCTCCTGCTTGCGATCGCCCCAAGCAGTGTGTTGCAGATCTTCGGAGCCGAGTTCGCCGGCGGCGAGACGGCTTTGCTCATCCTCATCGGCGGGCAGTTCATCAACGTCGCAACGGGGAGCGTGGGCTTCGTCCTCATCATGGTTGGTCGCACGGGTTGGGACCTGGTGGTTCAGGCCGGCTCTCTCATTCTGAACCTGGGACTGGCTTTCTGGCTGGCACCCCGCTATGGGATGGAGGGCGCAGCGATTGCAAACGCCGCGACGTTCGCAGCCAGCAAGTGGTGGCGGCTCTCCCTCGTTCGCAAGTTCGTCGGGATCTGGCCCTACGACCGCCAGTACCTGAGACTCATCGGGCCGACGGTCATCGGAGGGGCGGTGATGTGGTTCGTCCACGAGGTTGTGACGACCGGCTTCCTCGTCGACCTGGTCCTGACGGGTCTGATCGGAACCGCGGCCTTCGCTGTCGCCTATCTCGCTCTCGGCCTGGCTCCCGCCGAGAGGCGTGAGCTCTTGAAGCTCATAGGGAAACTGAGAGGAAAGCCTCAATAGTGGGCGAGACGGAGCGGGGCCCCCCGCCGCAGCGGAAAGGGCCGGTCACGCAGCCCCCGGCAATTGGCGAAGAGAGACCTGTTTCGCGCAGCTTGCCCCCATCGTCTTGCGAGGCATTGCTCGATAAGTTTGAGCAGCGGAGGAGTTGGGGCTGGGCGAGAAGGGGATCACGATGAGCCAAGCCGTCAAAAAACCCACGGCCACGGAGCTGTCCGAGCATCAAGTTGCCCCAGATGTCCTCAGAGGCGTGGCCGAGTTTCCCCTGCTGGCGGCCCTCTACGGCCGGCGTTCGCGCCGCTTCGCGATGGGCGACGAGATCCCCGACGGTCCGCTCGCCTTCAAGTCTCAGCACGCGCCGCTGCCGCTGACCGAGCTCGAGCGCATGATGGTGCTCAGCTCCATGGGGGGCACGACCGGCTGGCACTACGCCATCACTCGTAACGCAACTTACGCCCCGCACCTCGCGAACTACTCTGGGGCCGCAGCGGGCCGAACCTTCCCCTCGGCCGCAGGCTTCCACGTGGCCGAGCTCTTCTGCACCGATGACTCGGGTACGTATTTCTTTCCGACGCGCGATGCGGGCGCGCTCGTCGATCCTGCGGAGGAGGAGATCACCCTCGAGCTCATGGTCGAGCGACACCGCGGAAGGCTGCAAAAACTGTCCGACGAACGCATCCACCTCCCGCGCGAGGAGCCGTATCTCGAAGGGCACAACACCTGGTGCGTCAACGTCCCCGGTTCGCTGCTGGTAATCCCGGTCGCCGACCTTGCACAGCAGACGATCGCGGGACTCTGCTTTCTCGCTCAGAACGGCTATTGCGTCTACGACGACGTGAACGACCGGAAGATTCCCGGAATGGAGCAGTTCGGGAGCATGGTCGACGTCGAGGAGCCTTTCCCGCTGACCTTTATCGAGCAGTACATGCTGTCGGAGGCTGTGGCGGAGCTCGCTACTAGTTGTTACGCGGGTGTACTGACGCTGCAAGCGATGGGACTTGGTGGCTGGATGTTCGACGGGGTGGATCGTTTCACGATGCTGGGTGCGTCCGGGGACCCGGATGTGCCCGGGCTCGGTTTCCGCTACGACACCGACGAGCGCTGGCCGCTACCGAACCCGACCGGTCTCGAGGGAGTCTTCGAGGGGATGTGTCCTCCGCACTATCCGGATATGGCTGCCGCGGTCGAGGCGTTCGCCGAAAGAAAGTTCGGGTCGGGGGGTCCTTTCAACCGCGCCACCCCGGGGGCCTGGAGCGACAGTCCCGGCGTGCGAGGCAGCGCCGAGGTTCATTCGGACGAGTTCAAGGCCTGCGTGTCCACGCAGGCGCAGTACGTCTTCGACACATTCGGAAAGTGGCCGGGAACCGTCCCGTCGCTGATGATCCTCAACTACGTGCAGGCCCACCATCTCGATCTCGACTTCTACGACCACTTCTTCAAAGGGGGCTCATACCTCGGCACCCATTCCGAGCACATGAAGCGCTGGCATGGCCAATAAGACCTAGCAGCGCTATCGTCAGGTGCAGCCGCTGGGCACGGTATGTAGCCCTACCGAGTTATCGATCTGTGCAGTCGCCACGAGGCCACGCCGAGAAGGACGACGGCGAACCCGATCAGAACTGCGATCTGCAACCCGATGTCGGTGATGCCCGCGTCCGTTCGAATCAACTCGGTAAAACCCTCGACCGCCCAAGCATGCGGCGTGACGTGCGCGATGGTCTGCATCGTCGGCGAGAAGATCTCGAGTGGCACCATGCACCCACCGAGAGCTGCGAGGCCGAGCCCCACGGGAGTGAGCGCCCCCGCCTGTTGCTCGTTCGAGAGCATCGCGCCGAAGAGCATCGCGGCGCCGGTGCTCACTAGAGCGAACGCGGTGAGCAGCGCCGAGGCAGCCAGCGGGTCACCCCACCTGACGCCGAACAGAAGCGATGCTGCGAGGATGATGAATACGCCCTGAATCATCGCAACCAGGAAACGACCGAGCGCCTCTCCGACCACGATGGTGCCGGCGGTTATCGGCGTGGACAGCATTCGTCGAGAGACGCCGAGCCTGCGACTCTGGATCAGGGCTACCGTTGCTCCCAGCGAGTTCACGAACATGAATAGCACGAGCTGCGACGACGCCCCGAGGTCGAACTGGCCGAGTCCCTCGAACGTGTCCTCGCCCTCGGACTGAACTACGACGTCGACCGTTGGAGACTCGGTCGCAAGTGAGCCCGCGGCTTGAAGTCCCTCGTCGAAGTCTCCGACCCCTCGGGCCGCGGCGAACAGCGCGGCACGAACACGAGCGGCTTGTTCACCAACAACGGCATCGACGGTGGTTCGTATCGCCGTGCTGGTGGATCCGGCCCGCGCGATGTACTCGACCGTCGCCTCGTTGCCGGATCGAACCTCTTGGTCATAACCCGCCGGGATCGTTACGCCGGCGTCTACGTCGCCGCGCTCGACCGCTTCGGTGAGCAATTCGGCGCTGGAGAATCGCTCGATCTCGATCTCCTCCTCTTGCCCCAGAGCGGTCGCCAGTTCCAAGCCCAGCTCACCGCTCCTCGAGGAAACGAGACCCAGGCGCGGGGCGAAGCCCGAGCCGAAGCTGACCCCGAGCAACAGAATCAGGATGATGGGGAACACGAACAGGAAGAACAGACCCACCCGGTCGCGACCCAGGCGCTTGGCGTTGACCGCCGCGATGGAGAGCGCCCTCATCACGCCACCACCAGGGACCTGGAACGGACGAGCGCAATGGCCCCCGTGATCCCTCCGAAGAGCAAGAGAGCCCCGACGGCTGGAAGCACGTCGACTAGCGTTCCGGCCCCGCCCGAGACCTCGCCGAGGGCCCGCATGATCCAACTGTGGGGCGATGCGAAACTCAGCTTCGAAATGAGGCCCGGACCCTGGGCGATCGGGAAGAAGGTTCCCCCCAGGAGACCGAGGGTGACTCCGACGATTGCACCGTAGCCAGCGGCTTGCTCGTCGGTGGTCGCGAGAGTGGTCACGAGCGACTGCAGGCCCATCGCTGCGAAGACGGCGCTCAGCACGACCACCGTCACGGCGATGGGATCCCCCCATCTCGCGTCCATGAGGAAGTGCGAGGCCACGATGAGGATGGCCATGCTCGTCGCGCCGATGACGAAGCTATAGATCGCCTTGGCCCCCACGATCGCGCCGCGACTGACTGGAGCCGCAAGCAGTCGAGAAAGCGTTCCTTCCTTGCGTTCCTGAAGAAGGCTTACCGCGCCCAGCTGAGCGGTGAAGAAGAGGAAGAACACTCCGATCCCGGCCGCAAAGAAGGTGTTCGAGTCGAACTGTCGGCTATCCGCAGAGCTCTCCACGAGTCGAGCGGGCGTCTGCAGAGCGTTGGCGTCAGCCTGCAACTCTTGGATCTCGGCCGGGGTCGCCGTCCCCTCGGCACCGGCGATGACAGTTCCAATCGAGAGACGAACCGCATTGAGCTTGGCCGCGTAACCTTCGGCGATGCCCTGAGCGACCTGAACTCCGATATCACTTTCGGGGTTGGTGATGATCGTCATCTCGGCCGCTTCCGTCGACCGCACGTCTTCCGTGAAGCCCTCGGGCAGAACGAATGCCGCCGCGACGTCACCCGCCTCGGCCTTGGTTCGAGCCTCTTCGACCGAGTCACTCTCGACGAGTTCCAGACCCTCCTCTTCGAGCGATGGAAGGATGTCGTCGACCAGTACAGCCGACGCCGGTCCGCCATCTTGATCGACTACCGCAAAGGTCACGTTCAATGACCCTCCGTCGGCATCACCCAGAACGGTGCTCAAGATAAAGGCGAGACCAAGT
Organism: Actinomycetota bacterium; assembly: GCA_050693895.1. Classification (GTDB taxonomy): domain Bacteria; phylum Actinomycetota; class CADDZG01; order CADDZG01; family WHSQ01; genus WHSV01. The sequence goes on from JBOGWS010000117.1 coordinate 114,849, forward strand.
GGTGCGATGATCGCGGTGGCGATCGCCGAGCGGTCTCGCACACTGCGCTTCAGGTCCTTGCCTGCGATCACGAACGCTTTCCTCACGGTCAGTCCCTGAGCGCTTTGCCGGTGAGCTTCAAAAACACGGCCTCCAGATCTGGCTCCACGACGTTTACGCTCGTGACCTCGGCCCCCGCGTCCGCCACCGTCTCTAGGATCTCCGGGAGATGACGACTCGCGTTGGTGAGTAACAGATCGATCCCGGACTCCCTGTGCGTGGCCTCCTCGATTGCTTCGAGGCTTGCGAGCGCGCGAGCTGCCGCTGCCACGTCACCCGATGCGTCCAGGCTCACTCGGTCGCGTTCACCGAGGATCGCGACCAGCTCGCGCCTGGTCCCCTCGGCCTTGATCTCTCCCTCATCGATGATGCCGACTCGGTCGCAGAGTCGCTCGGCCTCCTCCATGTAGTGCGTGGTGTACAGAACGGCCATGCCGGCGCTGGACAGAGCCTCGACGTTCCCCAAGATGGCGTTGCGGCTCTGCGGGTCAACGCCGACGGTTGGCTCATCGAGCACCAGAAGTCTCGGCTTGTGAAGAAGAGCGATTCCGATGTTGAGACGCCGCTTCATGCCCCCGGAGAATTCACTGGTGCGCTCGTCGGCGCGGTCCGCGAGCCCGGTTACATCGAGGACCTCTGCGCTTCGGTGCTTGATGTCTGCGCGCGACATTCCATAGAGGCGACCGAAGAAGGTGAGGTTCTCCTTGGCGGTCAGATCGGGATAGATGGCTAGGTCCTGCGGGACGTATCCGATAGCCGTCTTTGCGTCGGTGCTGCTAGTGGTGAGAGGCCTGCCGTTCACGACGACCTCGCCTGCATCGCGCGACAGCAGTCCGCACACCATCGAGATGGTTGTCGTCTTGCCCGCCCCGTTCGGTCCCAGCAAGCCATAGGTTTCCCCGCTCGCGATCTCGAAGCCGACGCCCGCTACCGCGCGCCTGTCGCCGTAGGACTTTTCGAGGTCCCGACAATCGAGGATCGGAGTCCCGCCCGTACTCAAACGGGCGCCCGATTCGGTCTGAGCCATCGCGGTCATGCGTCCTCCCTTTCCCGTAGAGCCTCGAGAGTCTCGTCCGCCCATCGAATCTCGGCCTCGGAGTGTGCGAGTCCGGCCCTCAAGGTGAGATACGGAAAGAAGAGGCCCTCGTCGTCCTTGATTTCGCTTTCGGTGGCCCTGAGCTCATCGAGGGTCCGTTTTGCACTTCGCCGCAGTTCCTCGACCCGCGCAATGATCGACGATCGCGGCACGAGGCCGCCGAAGAACATTCTCAGCGTGGACGAGGAGCGCACCTGGTCGGGTTCGTAGGCTCCTTCGGTCAACCACTCCTCAAGGACGCTGCGGCCCTCCTCCGTGATCGCATAGACGCGCTTGTTCGGTCGCTGTTCCTGCCGAACCATTTGTTCCGTGGCGAGCCCGAGGCGGGCGAGGCGCCGCAGCTCCGTGTAGACGTGGCTTTTGGCGGGGGACCAGAAGTGACCGATGCTCCGCTCGGCGAGCTTGAGCACGTCGTAGCCCGACATGGGCCCGAACGTGAGGAGGCCGAGAACCGCGTAGGACGTGGTGCCGAGCTTCTCCTCAGTCATAGACCTCTCCGGCATAGTTCTATTAGGACTAGTATGGAGATGACTATAGGGGACATGGCAGGACCAGTGCAAGTAGCTCAGCGGCGGGGCGGGTGCTGGGGGCCGCTGTTTCGCTGGTTCTTAGTTGGTGAATGCGGAGTCAATCCAAGGCCGCCCCCTCGGCGGAGCCCGATGGCGTGGGGTCTGGCACGCGCATCATGCGGATCGTCTTCTCTACCCCAAGTCTTGAGTGCAAGCTCTGGTCAATCAGTTAGTGGGCGGGCTCATGGAGAACCTCTTCCATCAGGATCGGCGAGCCTGAGTAAGCGAGCCCCCGGCCACCGGGATTCGAGTGGCCCTCTGCGATGCCGGAACAAGCGCATCGTCGACCACACCGGAGATTCGGCCGCATCGCCGATAGGATTCCCTCTGCCGCTGGGCGCCGCCGCCATCTGCGAGGATTCGCGCCACCAGACCGGAAACTTCGTCCCAGTCGCCTTGTTCCGTCAGTGCGGGCCTGAGGCGCGTCAAAACGGAAGTCATGACCTCGCTCGCCGGTGCCAGGCATCGCTGTCGGAGATCGACAAGCATCCCAGAGAGACCGTCGCGCGCGGCCTGCCAGCGCGCCGCCTGCAGCACGGCTTGGCTTGACGGGTCAGGTCGAACCCCGTGGCGAACTTCCTCGTGACAGGTTCGAACGCACGCACGCACCAAGCCCGCGAGTGCGACGGCATCATCCACGGTGCGCGCGACATCGAATGCTCGGAACTCCAGAGTCGGAAATTTCGGGGACAGCCGGATGTCCCAGTAGATGTTCGAGGGGTCCGAGATTATCCCAAGCGCAACAAAATCCCCAACAAGAGACTCGTACTCGGCCGAACTCCGGAACTCGGGGGGAATACCGGAGACGGGCCACCGCGACCAGACAAGTGTTCGCCAGCTCGCGTAACCAGTCGACACGCCTTCCCAGAACGGCGAGTTGGCCGTTAGTGCAAGCAGGGGCGCAAGCATCGTCCGAGCCTGATTGAAGACCTGTATCGCCGTATCTTGGCTAGAGATGCCGATGTGGATGTGGCATCCGGCGATGTGCTGCTGAGCGATCAGTTGCCGATAGTCGCTGATCTGACGCAAGTACCGTGTTGTTTGTCGCACCGTCCCTCCATTGGAGGGCGCAAAGGGATGGCTACCTGAGGCGAGCAAGCCTGCTCCGTACGCTCTAGCGGCGTCTGCTGCGACGGCGCGCAACTTGCTCAACTCCGTTCGAACTTGGCCAAGGGAATCGCACACGCGAGTACGGATCTCGATCGTGGACGGATAGATCTCCGCCGCCACGGAGCCCGGGGCCGCCTCGGTGATTTGGGACACCTTTTCCGCCAGGGGGACCGGCGTCCTAGTGGACAGATCGACGAGGAAGAACTCCTCCTCGACGCCGATGGTGAACGGCTCGCGCGTCTCCATGTCGGGTGATGATGGTTTGGTATGTGGACAATCGCGGTCTTTGACCACACCCGGAAGATCAACAGGTGAAATCATGTCATCGTCATCATCACTGCAGCGAGAATCGTGAAACTAACGGCAAAACCACTTTTCGTCCGAGACATCCAACCGTGTCCTTCCTTGAGTCCCGCGCTTCCGCCATCTCCGACAGAAAGAACGTGGATTCGACTCTGCCCAGTGAGCCTTGCGGCGAGGGGTGGTCACTGGCATCACCCCGGCGGGATGAAACCTGTCGAAGCCGGATCAGCCGGGTGAGCTGCTAGCGCACCTCCGCAGTCCCATCTCGTTCAGCACGGCGGCGTCTGGTGTCTCTCGCAGAAGGAATCGAGCCTCGGCTAAGACCGTCCGCGCCGCATCGCTCCCCTCTAGTGTGAGGTGGCTTCGGGCCATCAGCAGGCGGCACTGGCACCCGTGTTCAATGGAGCCGTCAATAGCTCGTCCGAAACCTCCCAGATGAACGCATTGCCCGAATGTGCAACGAGCGGCTTCCGCTACGGGTGGAGCTGGACGAAGGATGCACAGCTAGTCGTAGGGATTCATCCCTATGGGAGGATGCCATGCCGCCTGCAAGAGCTTGGGATGGTTTGACACAGTCACAAGAAATGAGGCACCAATGGCAGATCTGATCCCCATCCGTTACCCGGACATTAATACGGCCGCTGAGGCCTTGATGGAGGCCGAGCGCGTTGCGGACGACTTGGTGATTGAGCCGGACGCCTTCGCCGCCAACGTGCGCGACTCTGACGGCAAGCTCAGGGTGACAACCAATCACCGTTCGGTAGGCGCGGGGATAACCTATGGCATGTTCTGGGACCTGTTGTTCGGGATGCTCTTCTTTATCCCATTCTTCGGAACGACCCTAGGTGCTGGACTCGGAGCACTCATTGCCAAGGTCGAAAAGACGGGCATTGACGGGGAATTCCAACGCCGTGTGCGCGAACTAATGAAGCCGGGCACGTCGGCGCTATTCATGATCGTTGAGAGAGCCACTCGGGACAAGGCAGTTGAGTCCTTCTTCACGCATGGCGGAACTTGTGCCCAGTCTTCACTGTCGAAGGACGCCGAGAAGGAGCTACAGGACGTCTTGCACGGCCAGCCCGGCAGCGTAGGGAGTGAGTTCATGATGAGGACAACTCATGGCTGAGGACATCAAGAGCATCATTGTTTGGGCCGTCACAATAGTCCGGCCCGCGACCTGGAGGAGATGGGACTGATGGGATGCTTGTTCGTCGTAGTGGCGGCGCTTTCACCGCGACTCGCGCTGGTGCTTGTCTGGATCTTCACCAACTTGGTCGACCGAGCCTTCGAAGGCTTTCTGCTGCCGCTGCTCGGCGTGACCTTCCTTCCCTTCACGACCTTGCTCTACGTGCTTGCCTACGGTCCGGTGGTCGGGGTCAGCGGTTGGGGCTGGTTCTTTGTCTTCCTCGGCCTGCTGTTCGACCTGGGGTCCTACGGCGGCGCCGCGCGTAGCCGCCGTTGCTGACGCCCGGCGAGCCGCCTCTGGATTCATCGCTTGTGGGTGATGCGCATGCCTCTGCGCGGGCGCCGCGCATGACGAAGGAACAATTGCTAAAGCAGCGAGGCAACGTCGACCGGTTGATCTACACGGTGAGTCAACTCAGAAGACCCATCTTCGCCGCTGTCAGCCGGCTCTGCCTCGCCGGCGGCTGCGAGATCGCCGAGAGCACCGACTTCATCAGTGCAGCAGCACCTCAAGCACGACGATGCCCACGCCGAAGACGCCGTTGACCACACCCGCAAGCAGCGCAGTGGGCCATGATTGTCCGCGTTGGCGTCCCGCTTCAATGCCCCACCCGACCAGTTGCGCCACGCCGTTCCACAAGGCAAGGCGCACCGCAAGCCTCTCGTCGAGCAGGCCAAGCGTGGCCAGCAGCAGGAACAGGATGGACAGGGCCGGGGCGGCAAGCATCGACAGTTCCTTGGCCATGATGGAGGGAACGACCTTCAGGTCAGACTCAGCTTGGCGCAGCCGGTGGTCGAGGAAGTCGGCGTACACGTGCACGAGCCAGAAAACCAACAGGGTGGCAGCGGTGGCGGCCAGGATGTGCTCTGCGGACTCATGCCCAGCGGTCGCGGCGATGGTCGCCGTGGCGACAACCGTGCCGTAGATCGCGCCGCGGGGGTTGCCGCCCAGCATCGCCAGCCACCGCGACCGGGGCGTGCGTGCCGTCGTCGAGGAGCCTTCCATGCGGTAAGGCTACGCAGCCAGGCCGACGTCTGTCACTGCGCGGCCGGCACACTCGCGGGACGGTCGTGCCCAGGCCTGGATGGGGTCGTGCGCGCGGGGTTGATTGGATCCTTGGAGTCGATGACGCCGACAGCGCCGAGGGCGACTTGTAGGCTTGTTGCGGATGCCGGGGGGCGCGCAGGTAGGCACCGAACGTCGGCTGACCGTTGGCTCGCGTCGGCACGAGGTCGACCTCCGGCCCGGGCGGAGGATGCTGGCGATCAGGCGGGCCACGAGGTCGCGGCCTTCGTCTTCGCCGAGCCGGGTCGGCTCGGGCGGTTCAACCTCGGGCACGTCCCACTCCTTGTCGGGTCGTCGGCTGGCCGAGCGAAACGCGTTGACGTCCCCTAAGCCTCATTGCAGTTGGAAGGGATGACTTCATCCCACCGGGGTGATGCGGCGCACATCACCCCGCCATAAGAAAGTATTTGCTCAGCTCACGCGCCGAGCGTCGATGCGCCATCGCCGAGAAGGAGGCCCCCGAGATGGATCGGTACCCGCTGATATCGGAGCACGGATTGATCGGCGACCTGCAGACCGCAGCCCTCGTCACAACTGACGGGACGATCGATTGGTTCTGCTGGCCCCGCTTCGACTCGCCCAGCGTTTTCGCCTCTCTGCTCGATCGGGACAAGGGCGGACAATTCCGGATTGCACCCGAGAGCGACGAGTACGTGACGAAGCAGTTGTACTTCCCCGACACCGCCGTCTTGATCACCCGGTTCATGACACCGGACGGGG
>JBOGWS010000118.1:0-26241 GCA_050693895.1 Actinomycetota bacterium
GCCGGAGGGAAGCTGGAGATCCTGGCCGACTCCTCGCCCGAAACCATCCGGGCAGAGGCCGCGGACGCCGATGCCATCCTGACGACCTACGCAGCGATCGACGCCGGTACCATCGCCACCCTGCAACGCTGCAAGGTGATCGCGCGCTACGGAATCGGCGTTGACAACATCGACCTGGAAGCTGCGCGCGCCGCGGGCATCACCGTGACGAATGTGCCCGACTACTGCGTCGAGGAGGTTGCCGATCACACCATTGCACTGCTGCTCGCCGTGTGGCGAAAGATCGTGACCGGCAATGAGGTCGTCCGCAAGGGCGGCTGGGGCATCGCTCAGCTCCGCCCGGTCCGTAGGCTGCGAGGGAGGCAGCTCGGCATGATCGGGTTCGGCCACATCGGACGAGCCGTTGCCGAGCGCGCAACGACTTTCGGACTCGAGCTTCGAGTCTTCGACCCCTACATAGACGAGTCCGCTCTAGCGGATACCGGGGTGACGCGAATCAAGGATCTGGACGAGTTGCTTTCGAGCTCCGACATCCTCACCATTCACGCGCCCCTTACCTCCGGCACCAAGGGCCTCATCGGCGACGACGCCATCGACAAGATGAAGGACGGGGCCGTTCTTATTAACACGTCGCGCGGTCCTATCGTCGATACGAGCTCTGTGGCTGCCGCACTGATCCGGGGCAAGCTTTCGGGGGCCGGGCTCGACGTCTTCGACGAAGAGCCGCCGGATGCTGCGACACTGCAATCACTCGAGACCCTGGTCGCAACCCCGCACGCGGCCTTCTACTCGGACGAGGCTATCGCAGAGTCCCAGACCAAAGCGGCGACCTCGATAGTCGCCGTGCTTGGCGGAGACGAATCCGACTACCGGGTGGTGTGAAGACCCCGGCGGCAACCAAGAAGCCTGGAATCACCCATTCATGAACCTCAATGAATTGCAGCCCCTATGGTTTGCCAATGGCAGGAATCAAGAGCGTCCGGACCGCCGAACTCTCCGAAGAGGCCCTCCGGGAGATCACCCAACTCATGGAGGCCGCGTTCGGCGAGTCGTTCGAGGGTTACTGGGATGACATCGGCGCGGCTCTGCACTTCATGGCCCTCGAAAGTGAGGAGGTTCTGGCGCACGCCTGCGTGGTCGACCGAGAGCTGCACACGCAGGGCCACCAACTGCGGACCGGCTACGTAGAGGGTGTAGCGGCATGGCCGGACCGCCAAGGGCAGGGCCACAGCACCAAGGTCATGCAGGCGGTGAACGAGTTCCTGGTCGAGAACTACCAGCTTGGCGGATTGAGTACCGGCGTCAACGGCTTCTACACGAAGCTCGGGTGGGAGACGTGGAGGGGACGGACGTACATACGTATGAGAGACGGCGCACTAGCCCGCACCGCGGAGGAAGACGGCACCGTGATGATCTTGAAGACGAAGGCAACGCCCGCCTTGAACACGAAGGCACACATCAGCGCCGAGTGGCGGCCCGGAGAGCTCTGGTAGCCAGGGAATGGCGCAGCCCAACAAGCCGTTGTGCCGTTGGAGTCACCTATGAAGGAGCTACCTCATGGATCTGCGGGCGAGAAGCATCAGAGGACCCGGCCGGAGCCGTAACCACGAGGACTGGGACGAACCGCCGTTCGTCGACACCATCCTCAACGGCCCCACTCCCCCGCCCCGCGAGAGCGAATCATCGGGAGACGACACTGCTCTAGACGCGTACTCGGCAACGATCACCCGCGTAGTGGACCGGCTCGCACCGTCGGTCGTGAACCTGCAGGTCATGCGGCGAGTAAGGGGTGGTCGAAGAATCGAGGGCGGCGGCAGCGGCGTGGTCATCACCCCCGACGGCTACATGCTCACCTCGGCTCACGTGGTGTATGGCACCGACGAGGGCATCGTCTCTTTTACCGACGGGCGCGAATTCGATTTCGAGATCGTCGGCGCCGATCCCCTGTCCGATCTCGCGGTGCTTCGCACACGCGCGTCCGACCTGGTTCCCGCCGCGCTCGGCAATTCCGGGGCGCTCAGGGTCGGGCAGCTCGTGGTCGCTCTGGGCAACCCGCTTGGATTCGCCGGGTCGGTAACCGCGGGCATCGTGAGTGCCCTGGGGCGATCGTTCCCCGCACGCGCCGGCGCCCACATCCGCTTCATCGAGAACGTGATCCAGACCGACGCGGCGCTCCACCCCGGCAACTCCGGCGGGGCTTTGGCCGACGGCCGAGCGGAGGTGGTCGGGATCAACACCGCGCTCGTCGGAGCCAATGCGGGGCAAGGACTCGGCCTCGCGGTGCCGATAAACGACGTCAGCCGCAAGATCATCGCGGCGCTGATGCGCGACGGACGCGTGCGGCGAGCCTTCCTCGGGATCGCCGGGGGGCCGCGGCCTCTTCCACCACGCCTTTCTCAGCGGATCGGCCGCGACCGCGGCATCGAGGTCGTGCACGTCGAGCCGGATGGGCCCGGCGCCCGGGCCGGACTCGCTCCCGAAGACATCATTCTCGAGATCAAGGGGGAACCGGTCGAGGGCATGGACGACGTGCAACGCCTGATGGACGTCGGCGCGATCGGCCGCAAGACCCCGGTGAAGATCTACCGAAACGGCGGGGAGCGCGAGGTCCTGGTGATCCCCTCCCAACTGAAGGCGGGCTAGAGGCCTCGGCGGGGCTCCGGGTACCAGCAACCAGCCGTGTCCGTCACGCAACCGTGACGCGCCGGTGACGAACCTCGATCAGACTCGGCCCCGGCGGGCTGCTCCTTGGCGATAGTGCCGTCGCCTGCGAGAGTGGTGGGATTGGACGACATTGGACTGCCCAATCATGAAATAGGGGACCTAGATGCCCGGATTCGCGACCGAGAATGACGCTTCGCAAGCCCTCGAGGCAAGCTCTCAGGAACTAGCGGCTATTCCCGGCGTGGTCGGCATGGCGGTCGGCCGTTCGAAGAGTGACGAGGACTACGTCGTGCACATCTTCGTGCGATCGGAGGAGGACGTGGACTCAATCAAACAAGCCGCTGCGAAGACGTTGGGAGAGTCCCGCTCCGAGGTCATCGTTTCGGGTGAGCTCACAGCATTCGACAGTTAGCCGGCATGAGGAAGGAGTTCCACTATGGCGAGGCAAGATCGTGTTTCCCAGGCGATGTTCGCCCAGGAGTTGAACACGGAGAACCTGCTTGCGCTCCCGAACGTTATCGGCACGGCCACCGGATACCGGCAGAAGGGCGGCCAGTACTCCGCCGAGGTGTGCGTTCAGGTCTTCGTCGAGAGCAAGTACGCAGTGGACCGACTTCCAAGCGGCGGCGTAGTTCCCAACGCGGTCACAGCAGAGGGCGACCGTACGGTTCGGACGGACGTTATCGAATCCGGCCCCCTCGACACCTTCCAGGACACGACTCGCTACCGTCCGGTGCCCGGGGGCTGCAGCATTGGCCCGCAGCAAAGCGTTTCGGCGGGCACACTGGGGGGCTGGGCGTGCGACAACACCGACGACGCGATCGTGCTGATGACCAACAACCACGTCATCTCCAATCTCGACACGCTGCCCGCGATAACCGGCATTTGTCAGCCGGGTCGTCTTGACGGAGGAACTTTTCCGGCCGACCAGATCGGCACGATCAAGCGACACATCGCTCTGACAACGGTGCCGGCCGGGTCGCCGACACTTCCTCCTGTAACCGCGGTCGACGCCGCCATCGGCACGATAACCGTCGACCGGACCGACAACGTCATCGACACCGGCCCGGCGATCTATGAGGTTCAGGCACCTGCGCTCGGGATGAACGTACAGAAGAGAGGACGAACCACGAGACTCACGACGAACGGTCGGGTCACCTCCATCAACGGTACGTTCAACATCAACTATCGCAACCGAACGCGGCTGGGGCGGATCGCGAACTCGTTCGTTATTACGTCGACCGACGGGAACCAGTTCAGTGCGGCGGGTGACTCGGGATCTCTGATCTTCAACCAAGCCGTCGGTGAGCTGAACAACACCCTGCCCGTGGTTGGGCTCCTGTACGCGGGTGGGACCAACAACGCGGGCGTTCCCATCACGATCGCGAACGACATCAATGCCGTGCTCACGGCATTGAACCTGACGACCGTATGCAACGGCGCTGTTCGCGCGCTTCTGGAGGCGATATTCGGTTCATCGGCAGCGATGGCGGGTCCTCGTCGCAAGATGCGACGTAAGGAGCAGCAGTTGCGCCGGCTCCGCGGTCGCGTGCTGGCCCGAACCCCTCTGGGCAAGCGCGTCGTCGAGTTCGTCGATAGCAACGCCGCAGACCTGTCGGGAGCTCTTCTGGAAGACGAGGAAGCGTTCGGCCTGACAGTGCGATTGGTGGAGCCATGGCTGCGTCGAGGCAACAACTTCGAGATTCTGGAGGGCAAAGTCGACGCCGAGACCGTCCAGACGTTCTCCCGTCTTGCGGAGAGACTCGCGAAGATTCAACCCCATCTCAGGGAGCCGATCGCGACGTTCTCGGACGTCATCTCCAAGGCGGAGGGAACAACGGTGCGCGCTCTATTGAGCAAGGGTGCTCGTCCCAAGAGAAAGAAGACCAAAGCCACCCGGCAGAAGAAGTAACACCCAGGTGAGGAGGTCCAGACCTCGCCTCTACTCCTCGATCGTCGGGCCGGATGCGACACCGCTCTCGTCGGTTTCGTTTCGACCATCCACGTATCGTGGAGCAATGAGCTCGATTGTTAGAACCGTTGGCGGAGACGTGGAGAGCGGTGCTCTCGGGCGAGTCTACTGCCACGAACATCTGCTCACCCGACCCGGCGACCACCTCGTCGAGGACGACCTCGATCTCGTTCTCGACGATCGTCGGCGCGCACTCGCCGAACTCGAGACCTTTCGCTCGTCTGGCGGTGGAACCATTGTCGAGGTAACGACTCCGGAGTTCGGGCGTGACCTCGACGGGCTCAGGGATCTGTCCGAGCGCTCCGGCGTTGAAATCGTCGGCGTCACCGGACACGTCAGCGAAGAGTACTGGCGGGGGGTGATCGATCTCGAGTCCACCCTGGAAAGCGAGCTCGTGATCGAGTTTCTGCGTGATCTGACAACTGGTACATCAAGAGGGACAAGAGCCGGCGTCATCAAGGTGGGGTCCTCTCTTGACCGCATCACCCCGACCGAAAAGAAGATCGTGCGCGCTGCGGCAATTGCCCAGGGTGAGGTGGGAGCGCCGATCACGACCCATACCACCGCCGGTACGGCCGCATTCGAACAGGTCCGAGTACTCGAGGGTGCAGGCGCAGACCTCGAGAAGGTTTGCATCGGACATCTCGACCGACGGTTGGTGTGGGACGAGCACCTCGCGCTGGCTCGAATAGGCGTATTCCTCGGTTACGACTGCATCTCCAAGGAGAAGTACGAACCCGACTGGAAAAGGATCGATTTCATTGTTCGTCTCAGCGAAGCGGGCTATGCGAACCAGATCGTTCTCTCGGCGGACATGGCCCGACGGAGCTATCTGGAGTCCTGGCAAGGAGGTCCGGGGTACCGATACATCCTCGAGGTTTTCGTCGACCGTCTCCGCCGCGCCGGGCTTTCCCCGAGCTGCGTTGACCGGCTGCTGATAGGCAATCCCGCCCGCTTCCTCACCTGGTCCCCGACGAGCGGTGCGCTTGACTGCTAGAGGCCGAGTGCGATAAACGTCCGGACATCATGACAAGCTCGTCCCGCGACTTGATGCTCTTCATCGGAGTCACGACCGGGGGGTCCAGCATCATGAGACTCTTTCCGATCTGGTCAGAGGTCCTCGGGCTACACGCCCAGATCGAGGGTCGTGACCTGGAGATCGGAGGGCCCCCCGAGATCTACAGGTCAGTGGTAGATGAGATTCGAGGGTCAGACGAGCTGCGCGGCGCGCTGGTGACCACACACAAGATGGATATCTTTCGCCATGCGCACGACATGTTCGAAGACCTGGACAAACATGCGCGACTTTGCCGAGAAGTGTCGAGCATCTCCAAGCGCGGCTCGAGGTTGGTCGCCCACGCCAAGGATCCGATCACCGCGGGTCGAGCACTCGAGCGCATTCTTGGGGATCGCTCGATGCCGAGCGATGTCTTGTGCCTGGGCGCTGGAGGGGCAGGCACCGCGATTACCGTTTATCTGCTGGGACTCCCGAACCGGCCTCGTCGAATCGTCGTTACGGACCGCAGCGAGGACAGGGTCAACCACCTCCGAGCGGTGCACTCCGAGATGGGGGTGTCAGGCGGAATCGAGTACCGCGTCACGCAAGGAGCGGCGGACCATGACGTCTTGCTCGGTTCTATGGGGGCCGGGTCACTGATCGTGAACGCGACCGGGATGGGCAAGGACACTCCCGGTTCCCCTCTGGGCGACGACGCAGAGTTCCCCGAGAAGGCCATCGTCTGGGAGCTCAACTATCGAGGAGAGCTGGACTTCATGAAGCAGGCCCAGCGCAACGGCCAAGCCGGCGGCCTCGAGCTTCACGACGGATGGGTCTACTTCCTCTACGGCTGGGCGGAGGTGATGGCCGAGGTTTTCGATTTCTCCCTCTCCGATGCCCGCTTCGAGACCCTCGCGACAGCAGCAAGCTCACTGAGGCCCTGAGCTTCAATCCATCGTCATTGACGACCACGCCGAACTAGTCATAAGGTCATCCTGTACGGACAGGATGTCAGGAGGGCTCGACTCGGCTCCGAAGGTGTTCGCTGGGACCTAACCGTCGAGGGAAGGATCCACGTTTGACGAATCTGCCCGCCACGAAGATCGATCGCTCGTCCCCGGTCCCCTACTACTTCCAGCTGCGCAAACTCCTCGCAGAGGAGATCTCCGCCGCCAGATGGGTCCCGGGCGTACGGACACCCTCCGAGCCCGACATCTGCCGGCACTTCGATGTCTCCCGAACCACAGTTCGCCAGGCACTGGCCGCGCTCGAGAGCGAAGGATTGATCCGCAAGGAGAAGGGCAGAGGAACGTTCGTGGCGGAGCCCCGGTCGTCGTCGTGGTTCCTGCAGTCGTCCGGTGGCTTCTTCGACGCAGCGAACCGCACCGGTCGCAAGGTCACGTCCCAAGTCCGCCGGGCGGAGATCAGCGATCTGCCCAGCTGGGCGGCCGATTCGCTCAACTTGGCCGAGGGCAGCAAGGGAGTCACCCTCGAGCGAGTGCGATGGGTCGACGACAGGCTCGTGATGTATGTCCAAACTCACCTACCAGAACGGTTCGCCGAAGTGGTCACTTCGTCTGACCTGGAGAACCGTTCGCTGTACCAGGCCCTTGAAGAGCGGCTCGGCGTGAGCGTGGCGAGCGGACGACGACTCGTGGAGGCCACCACGGCCGAGGACGACCTGGCCAACGTGCTGGACGTGCCTCCCGGCTCTCCCCTGCTGTTCGTACAGTCCGTGTCACTGGACACTGCAGGTCAGCCTTTCGAGTGTTATCGCGCGTGGCACCGTGCGGACCGAACGAAGATCGAAGTGCATGTCGTCAATCAGGACGTCGCTACGCGCGCCGGCTTCGACCCGGTGACTATGAGGATCTCCGGCGGTCCATGAAAACAGCGATCGTCACCGGGGCGACTAGTGGCATCGGCCGGGCCGTGGCTCTAACTCTCGCTCGTGACGGCTTTTGGATCCTGGGTAGCGGTCGCGACCAACGCCGAGGCAACGAACTCATGGAGAAGGTGCATCAGCACTCGAAGGGCGAGTTTGTCGCAGGCGACCTAACTGAGCGAGCCACAAGTGAACGATTGGTGGAGCGGGCAGTGGAAATGACGGGGCAACTCGACGTTCTCATCAACAACGCGGGAGTGCACTTCCTCGGCTCCATCGAGGAGACGGAACCCGATGATCTCGATCATCTTCTCGCAGTGAATCTCATGGCGCCGATGCTTCTCTCTGCCCGGGCGATCTCTGCAATGCGGTCGAGCGGTGGTGGAGTCATCGTCAACGTTTCCAGTGAAGCCGGGCTGGTGGCGGTGCCGCGCCAGACCGCCTACAACGTCTCGAAGGCGGCTCTCATCATGCTCACGAAATCAATTGCGGCCGATCACTCGAGCGATGGGATCCGTGCCATCTCGGTGTGTCCAGGAACGACGCGCACGCCCCTCGTTGAGTCGGCGATCGAATCAGCGCCAGACACTGCTGCACACGAGGAACGCCTTGCTTCAAGCCGGCCCCTGGGTCGGTTGGGGACCGAGGAGGAGATAGCGCAGGTCATCGCCTTCGCCGTCAGCGCGAGGGCAACGTTCATGACCGGGACAGAGATTGTCGTTGACGGTGGCTACACCGCCGTCTAGGGGGAGGTGAGTTGATGCGTCGAGCATCAATGATTGCGATTCTGATGATACTGAGTTTGTTCGCGGTCGCTTGCGGCCGCGGTGAGGACGGTGGCTCGGACTCTGGGGTCGGAGGACGCGCGGCTGAGACAATCACCATCGGGTGGACGCCGCCTGACATCACAGGGGTCTTCGCAACGGCCACGGACTTCTTCGAGCAGGCGGCGGATGAAGCCAACGAGAATGGTTTCGATGTTGAAGTCGTGAGTAGATCACCCGAGACTCACACTTCCTTTGCCGATCAGCTTGCGATCGTAGAGGACTTCATCTCCCAGCAGGTCGATGTGATAGCGATCTCTCCTGCCGATACCGAGGCGATCAAGCCGGCAATTCAACAAGCCAACGAAGCAGACATCCCCGTCATCATGGTGAACCTGCTCGAGGAACAAGAGGACATCGAGATCGCCAGCTACATCGGCTTCGACAACTCGGAGGCCGCAGCCGTGTCCGCCTACTCGGTACTCGACTACTTCGGGGGCCCTGGAGTCCTCGGCTCGGGAGAGACTGTCGATGTCGAGTCCGACCAATACCTGGACCTGGAGTGGTGGGAGGAGACCTATCAAGACGCCGATGCAGCCGACATCGAGGCCGCAGGCGTGATCATCGAGGGTATCGCCGGAACGTTCTTCTCTCAGGCCCGCCTCGATGGGTTCAACGGTGTTCTCGAGTCCTATGAAGGCGTCGAGATCATGGGCCAGCCCATAGCAGCGGACTGGAATCGCGAGCAGGGCGTCCAGGCGACCGAAACGTTCTTGTCCAGGTTCTCGGACGAGGAGCTCGACTTCATCTGGGCCGCCTCCAACGAAATGGGTCTGGGAGCCATTGCTACGGCCGACCGAGAAGGCGTGCTCAACGACGGGGGAGGATCTTCCGAGCCCGACGAGGTTGGCGTGTCGATATTCACCAACGACGTTACGCCGGAGTCCACCGATGAGATTCGCTCTGGCACGCTCATTGCGGAGACGCATCACGGATTCCCAGAATGGGGATGGTTCGGCACCGAGTTCGCGGTCAAGCTCGTATGTGGAATCGAGGTGCCTGAGCAGCAGGACATTCGACCCCGCACCGTCTGGGAGGGCAATGCCGACCTTTTCTATCCCGATCCGGAGCTTCCCGAGATCGATTGGGAGCAAATCGCATCCGACTGCGGGTAGCACTTGGCGCTCTTAGACGCATCCGCGATTAGCAAAATCTATCCGGGCACCACAGCGCTCTCCGGGGTCGACCTCGATGTCGCCTCCGGAGAGGTGCACGCCCTGTTGGGAGAAAACGGTGCCGGCAAATCGACGTTGATGAAAGTGATAGCGGGGGCCGAGACGGCGAACGCAGGAGACGTTGTCGTGGATGGCAGCGAGGTCACGGCCGGATCGCTCGAGTCAGCGCGCGCGCACGGGATCGCGATCGTCTACCAAGAGCTCAGTCTCGTTCCCTCCCTCTCGGTGGGAGAAAACGTGTTCCTCGGAAGGTGGCCCACTAGTCACGCGGGGCTCATCAACTGGTCGCTGCTCTTCCAGGAAGCGAGCCGATTCCTCGGGACGATCGGCTTCGACGTCGACCCCCGGCGTCAACTGGATGGCTTGGGAATGGCAGAACGTCAGCTCGTAGAGATCGCGAAGGCCCTCGCGACCGGGGGTGTAAGGGTTCTCCTACTCGACGAACCTACCTCCGCTCTCTCGGATCGCGAGGCGAGTCATCTATTCGACGTGATTGACGAACTGAAGACGAAGGGAGTTGCCCTCGTCTACGTCTCGCACCGACTCAAGGAGATACTCAGAATCGCTGATCGAGTCACCGTTCTGCGAGATGGGCAGCGAGTGGGCACGGTTGCAGCCGAGGACATCGATGAAGCGCGACTTGCCAGCATGATGGTTGGTCACAAGGTTCGCGATGCTCACGAGGTGCCGGCCTCGTCATCATCGTCCACTACCAATCGAGACGTCGTTCTGAGGGCCACCAACCTCAGTCGTGCTCCTCGCCTCAAGCACGCCGACCTCGAGATGCGAAGGGGTGAGGTCGTTGGTGTGTTCGGTCTCATGGGAGCCGGCCGCACGCGCTTGGCGCGCACCATCTTCGGGCTGGAGCCTGCGTCGGGAGGGACTCTCGAAGTCGACGGCAAACAGTGCACCATCGATGGGCCCGGCGCGGCGATTGCGCTTGGGCTCGGATACCTTGGTGAGGATCGATCTCAGGGTCTCGTCCCACGCATGAGCGTCGCTCAGAACGTGACACTCGCCACCCTCCACTCCACCGGCGGCCTCCTCGTGGACTCCACAAAGGAGGCCGAGCTCACGCAGCACTACGTCGACGAGCTCAGCATCCGTGTTTCGTCGGTCCACCAACTGGTTGAAACGCTCTCAGGAGGCAACCAACAGAAGGTGGTGTTGGCGCGCTGGCTCTGCTCCCAGGCACGCATCCTCATCTTGGACGACCCAACTCGAGGAATTGACGTGGGTGCCAAGGAGGATGTCTTCCGACTCGTCAGAAAACTCGCCGCCGACGGAGTCGCAATTCTTTACCTGACCTCGGAGATCAAAGAAGCGAGGTCTTTGTCCGAACGATTGCTCGTGATGGCGAACGGGAGGGTGATCAGAGAGTTGAATCCGGACACGCCAGAGGACGAGATCATGGCGGCGGCGGGAGGCGCCTATGGCTGAAGTCACAGCCGACGAAGAGCAGGGAGCGAGAGCAAAGATTTCGTCGTTTGCCGTCCGGGTTATCTCGGCAGCGGGCGGAGTCGGCGGAGCGTTAACCATACTGGCGATGTTGTTGATCGCCTTCTTTATAGCCACCCCAGACTTCCTGACCATCAACAATATGCTCAACATCCTTCGCCAGTACTCCGTACCTGCGATCCTGGCCGTCGGTCAGACTCTCGTCATCGTCTCCGCCGGCATCGACCTATCGGTTGCGTCCACCGCAGCCCTGTCCGGTAGCCTCATGGGGGTTTCGTTCGCGCACTGGGGATGGCCCGAGCCCGCTGCCCTGGGGCTGGGATTGATGGCGGGATTCCTAGTCGGCATCTTCAACGGTTATGCGATCACCAAATGGCGCGTGCCGGACTTCATCGCCACTCTGGGTACCTTTACTGCGGTGCGTGGTGTGGCCCTCTTGGTGACCAACGGACTGCCTGTGCCGGACTTCGACAGAGTTGTCGAAGGGCGCGGAGTTCCAGAGACGGTCTCTGTACTCGGCTCGGATTCCGTGTTCCGTTTTCCCCTCATCGCAATAGTGGCCGCAGTATGCGCGGTCCTAGGGTGGTTCATCCTCTCCCGAACAAAGCTCGGACGCTCGGCCTACGCGATTGGGGGCAACCAGGAAGCGGCGCGAGTATCTGGGATAAGAGTCGGCCGGTCGAAGATGCTCATATATGTGATCTCGGGGCTGCTCGCGGCCGTTGCAGGCTTCATGCTCACCGGACGACAGGGCAGCGCGAACGCGCTCATGGGAGAGGGCATGGAGCTGCAGTCCATCGCGGCCGTGGTCGTAGGTGGGACCAATCTGTTCGGAGGAGAAGGCTCCGTAGTGGGCACGATGATCGGCGTCCTGATCATCGGCGTACTTTCCAACGGTTTGAGCATCCTCGGTGTCGCCGAGTTCTGGCAGCGCGTGGTAAACGGCTTGATCATCGTGCTGGTCGTGGCCATCGATCAATGGCGGCGCAGAGCCGCGCAGAAAGAAAGGGCATGAGCAACGACATCCGCGTGCTTCTGGCCGGAGCCGGGCGAGCTGGCTTGGTGCATGGAAGGAATCTTGCTCGGGGGATTCCTGGCGCAAGGCTCGTTGCAGTGGCCGACCTCAGCCGGGAGGCTCGAGAGAAGGGGGCGCTGGAGCTTGGATGCGAGCTCGTCTTCGACGATCCCATCCAGGCCGTGAGGGACGACCGCGTCGATGCCGCTGTCATCGCCGCACCGACGTTCACACATGCCGATATCGCGGTCGCGGCGCTCGAGCTTGACAAGCACGTCCTATGCGAGAAGCCCCTGGCCGCTTCATGGAGGGATGGACGCCGAATCGTGGACGCGGCGACGAAATCAAGTGGCTCCTTCTCTATGGCCTTCATGCGCCGATTCGACAGTCGTTTCGTGCGCGCGTCGGAAAGAATCCTTGCCGGTGACATCGGCGACCCCGTCCTGGTGCGCTCCACAGGGCGCGGACCGGGCCTCCCTCCTGAATGGGCGTGGGATCCGGACCGCTCTGGAGGGCTCATCGCTGAGGTCAATTCGCACGATCTCGACACGGTGCGTTGGCTGTCGGGGCAGGAGTTTAGCTCCGCACATGCCCTGGGACGCGCCACTAAGCGCCCCGACATAAGGGACAGGTATCCAGAGTTCACCGATGTAGTGATTGCGTCATTCGAATTATCGAGGGGTGCACTTGCCCAAGTCGATGGCGCGTGCCCGGTTGGATACGGCTACGACGCCCGCGTTGAAGTCCTTGGTACCGAGGGCGTGCTGCTCGTGGGCGGACCCGTAGCCAATACCGCTGTAATTGTCCGCAAGGATGAAGTAATGACCGATCCCGTGACGAGTTGGCGAGAGCTCTTTGCGGCGGCTTACGGGGAAGAGGACGCTCACTTCGTGTCTGTTGCTCGGGGGAATGCGAAACCGCGCACGGGAGTCGAGGATGGTCTCCGCGCGCTCGAAGCGGTGCTGGCGGTTCGGCGATCACTCACAGAGAACCGCACGGCCACTGTGGCCGAGGCGACGTCGGAGTGAAAGCGGTACAGGTCGCAGCACCGGGTGACCCTCGCATTGTCGAGCTGCCCACACCCACCCCCGGAGAAGGTGAGTTACTGATACGAGTGGAGCAGGCAGCCATGTGCGCAACGGACGTGAAGCTGGCGGTGCGCGGGAGCGATCCCCCACGCGTGCCGGGTCACGAAATAGCGGGGCGTCTGCCTGACGGCACACTGGTAGGCGTGCACCCCGATGTTGGTTGCGGGAGGTGCGCTCACTGTGGGACTGGGCACGAGAACCGTTGCATTACTCGCGTCTCCATCGGAATTGATCGAGACGGAGGCTTCTCGGAGTACGTCGCCATGCCCGCCCTTCATGCGGTACCCGTGCCCCAGATCGACGTTGCCATCGTTCCGCTGCTCGAACCGCTCGCCTGCTGCGTACATGCCGTGGAAATGCTCGGCGTCCGCGCTGGCGATCAAGCTCTCGTCGTCGGTGCCGGCGCGATGGGAATACTGGCGATGTGGGCGTTGCAGGCCAAGGGGGCCAAGGTTACGGTGAGCCAACGATCGGATCGCCGGCGCGACCTGGCGCGCGATCTAGGCGCCGATCTTGTTGTCGGACCCGACGAAGAAATCCCGGCCCTCCTGGGAGGTCCCCTGAAGTACGCGATCGTGACCGCGCCGGGGGCCCGTGCGCTGTCTGCCGCGTTGAAAGACGTCGGGGTTGGCGGCGTCGTACACGCCTTTGCAGGTACGCCGGGAGGCTCCAAGATAGATGCGAACGAGATCCACTACCGACATCTGACGCTTGTTGGGAGCACGGGATCCACGCTGCGCGATTATCGCCACGCCATGGACCTCGTGACTTCAGGCGCTGTGCCTCTCGATCGGCTCCCGACAACCACCATCTGCCTCGAGCAACTCCCAGAAGCGCTTGTCCGCGGCCCGGACGCTCCCGCTCTCAAGGTGCTCGTTGCCCACAAAGGGGGTCAACGTGACTGAACTGCCGGCTCCATTCACGACCCTTCTCGATCTCGCCGACGGTCGCTTGGAGCCCCAACGAGATCTCACCGAACGAAGGCTCTCCGACCTCGATGGTTACTATCAGAACCAAACGGCCGATTCAAACAACCTTGTCTATAGGGTCTTCGGCATCCCGGTTCCCGAGACCAACTCCGAGGTCCTCTGCTCGACCACGGTGCTCGAGGCCGGTGAGGTCGGTGGCGAGTACTACATGACGAAAGGTCATTTCCACACTCAGCGAGATCGGGCCGAGATCTACATCGGTCTCTCCGGCGAAGGGCGTCTGGTTATGGCAACCGAGGATGGTCGACATGCCGTAGAAACGATGCGGCGAGGAACCGTGAACTACATCCCCGGAGGGTGGGCGCACCGCAGCGTAAACGTCGGAGAGGAGCCGCTAGTCTTCTTCGCCGCCTACATTGGAGATGCCGGTCACGACTACGAGGCGATCGAGCGACGAGGATTCCCCGTTCTGGTCAAGAAGGGTGAGGACGGTCCGCTCATCGTCGAGAACCCAGGCTACAGGAAGCAATAGCAGGTGCCGCTATTCGTGGGCTGCGATCTCGGCACGCTTGGGACCAAGGCAGCGGTCGTGGACGAGGAGGGAACGATCGTCGGGTCCGCCTTCGAGGAGGTGCAGCTCCACTACCCTCGGCCTGGTTGGGTCCAACAGGACTTCCTCGATATCGAGCGTTCAGCATACCGGACCATCAGTCGAGCCCTCCTTGAGTCCCGACGCCCTACCGACGTATTGGGCATAGCTTTTTCAGGTCAGATGGCCGGGATCGGCGCGATCGACGAGCACCATGAGCCGGCAACGCACTACGATTCGTGGCTCGACACTCGATGCGAGCCCTACATCCTCGAGATGAACGAGTCCGCGGAGCGAATCACCGAGCTCTCCGGCTGTCCACCCACGTACTCACATGGTCCAAAGATCCTGTGGTGGCAGCGCGAACGTCCAGAGGACTTTGCATCGGTCAAGCGATTCGTGGTTCCGAGCGCATTTGTTGCGGGCCGTTTGTGCGGCTTGTCGGGGGACCAGGCATTCATAGACCGCACCCACATCCACTTCTCGAACCTCGCCAACACCGCCGCGGCGGTTTGGTCGGAAGAACTCATCGACTCCTTCGGAATTGACGGCTCCGTTCTCCCACGCATTGTGGACCCTTTGGAGATAGTGGGCGAAGTGACTCCGATGGGGGCTCAACTGACGGGACTGCCCATCGGGACTCCGGTCGCGGCCGGAGCCGGCGACCAAACCGCTGCCTCGCTCGGTGCAGCGGTAGTTCGCCCCGGTCAAGCCTTTGATTCTGCGGGAACAGCCAGCGTCTTTGCAATGTGCGTCGGTTCGTTCTCGCCCGACGCGAAGCACCGCACTCTCATGGCGACGCGTTCGGTGATCGACGGCTTGTTCATATCTCTCGCCTTTATCAACGGTGGGGGCCTTGCCCTGCGTTGGTTCAGAGACAAAATCGCAACCGAGTTCCGGGACGATCCCAAGGGCTACGAAAAGCTCGACGCTCTTGCGGCACATGTAGAGCCGGGGGCGGCCGGGCTCTTGTGGTTTCCGCACATTCACGGCCGCGTCCTGCCACCTCAGCCCCACGCCCGCGGTAGCTGGATAGGACTCACCTCAGCACACTCGCATGGACATCTTTTCCGTTCGATTCTCGAGGGCATTGCCTACGAGTACGCCGAATGGGCTCGGCTGGCTGAGGAGGCTAGCGAAGGAGACTCTTTGGTGCAGGCGCGAGTACTGGGTGGCGGAGCGGCCTCGTCACTCTGGAATCAGATTAAGGCCGACGTCCTAGGCATTGATTGGGTGCCGACGATGAGACAGGAGTGTGGAGTACTCGGCGACGCGCTGATTGCGGCGGCGGCCACCGGCCACGTCTCCGACCTCGTCTCGACCTCCGAGGCGTGGCAAGAGACAGCATCTCCGTTTGTCGCAGATCCCCAACGGTACGCTCTGTATCAGCGTCAGATTCCTGCATACCGCGAGTTGGGTAACAGCCTTGCCCCATTGTTCGAACTGCTGGCGGAGTAAGCGTGACGCAGGTTGCCGTTACTCCTCGGTCCTTTAGAGAAACCCCAGGTCCTCACCACGACGCTCTGGGCCGGCACGGGCTCAAAGCTCGATTCTCCGATGTCGACCACCTCCTGGCAGCCGACGAGATGGTTGACTTGGTCAGAGGCTGTTCGGGCTTGATAGTCGGTCTTGATCCGGTCAGCGCCGCCGTATTGGAGGCCGGTCCCGTGCGCGCTGTAGTCAAGTTCGGGAGCGGCCTCGACAATATCGATACCGATCTCCTCGAACAGCGAGGTGTCCCCCTGGCCACCACCGAGGGCGCGAGCTCGAGGTCGGTGGCCGAACTCGCAATCGCTCTACTGTTCGCGCTAGCGAGAAATGTCGTGGAGCACGACAGACTGATACGAGGCGGTGCCTGGAAACGTCATAACGGAACGGAGCTCGCGGGCAAGCGCCTGGGAATCGTGGGATTCGGGAGAATTGGGAAGGATGTCGCAAGGATCGCTCTCGGGCTGGGCATGGAAGTGGTCGCTCACGACCCCTACGCAAAAATCGAAGAGGTCGAGTCGGCCCCGCTTGATGAGTTGATCACCACCTCCGACGCGGTCAGCCTTCACCTTCCCCTAACGGAGGAGACACGCTCGATAATTGGGCCTCGCGAGATCAAGCTCTTCCGCTCGGGCGCTCTTCTCGTCAACACCGCGCGCGGGGGGGTCGTAGACGAGGAGGCGCTGGCGGATGCGCTCGATCAGGGCCGTTTAGGAGGGGTCGCCTTTGACGCGTTCGTCGAGGAACCTCCGAGCTCCTCCCCACTTCCAGGGCACCCCAACTTCATCTCCAGCCCTCATGCCGGTGCTGCAACGACTGAAGCGGTCATCCGCTCAGGTGTCATGGCAGTCGAGAAGATCGCCCGCCTCCTACAGGCCGGTTCGAGTGATGTCCGTTCAGAGCACTGACAAAACGATGAGCCTTTCGCCGGATGTCCTCGTAATCCCCCGAAGCGATTACGTCGGGGGGCGCGAGTCTGGACCCTGCGTAGACAGCAGGGCATCCGGCATCGAAGTACTCGCCAGCGTTCTCTTCGTTCACCCCGCCCGATGGGATGAAGATCGCATCGGGAAAGGGGCCGGCCAGGTCCTTGATATAGGAAGGACCACCCAGACCGGCAGGAAAGATCTTGATTGCAGTCGCTCCAGCATCGACGGCGTCCGCAACCTCGGATGGAGTCAATGCGCCGAGAAAAATGGGAACCCCCGCGCTCCTGCAAACATCCACCAGCTGCGGACGACAAGCGGGAGAGACCACGAAGGTGGCGCCCGCTTCTATGGCCCGCTCAGCCTGCTCTGGGGTCAGAACCGTCCCCGCACCGATCAACGCATGTGCACTGGTCGCGGCCGCCTTGATGACACCGACCACATCCGGAATCGTGAACGTGAACTCCACGCAACGGACACCACCCAGAGCAAGGGCGTCGGCAAGCTTCGCGGGATTCGGAATGCTGGAGCCCCTCAGGACCGCAGCAACCCGATCAGCACGCAACGCATCGAAAACATTCATACGGCCGAGGCTAGCAGGACGACAGGGAGGTCCTCGTGAAGGCAACCATTTATGGAGTTCAAGAATCACGAGTCACCAGAGAAGTAATCCCAGAGCCAGACTGGAAGAAGTTCTCGAGCTACGACGGCAAGACTCTCGTGTTGGTCGACCTCGTCGAACTTCGAAGCGTTCGAAACGCGGAGCTGCAGATGGTGCGGATAAGACGCGACGGGCATTTCGTAATGCACTCCAGCCCCGATGTTGCCTTCTGCCAAATAGTTGCCGGCCGGGGGAGCCTCATCCTCCCGGGGAATCAGATCGTCGGATACAACGCTCCCGAGCTCTACGTGTTCATGCCAGGTTCGCTCCACGAGTGGAGTGACATCCAAGAGGACACGCTGTTGTCTGTTTGCCTCGTTCGTCAGACGTGATCGAGGGTCGCGGGCGGGATGTTCTGGTTGAGCCGGAAGAGGTTGGTTGGATCGTAGCGACGCTTGATCGCGGTCAGCCGATCCCACGCTGATCCCGGGTAGGCAGCTCGTACCCGCGCCTCGCCTTCGTCCACGAGAAAGTTGACGTACCCGCTCATATCACCCTGGGTGAGCGCGGAGGTGAAGTCCTCGACCCAGGTTTCGTGCTCCGGGCCCTCCTCGGGACCCTCGTAGATCGCGGCGACGTTCACCATGATCCGGCGCCCGCGATGTCCGAACGCGGTCGCATCGGCGGGAACACGGGCCATGGCTCCGCCGAGCACGCGGAGCTGGGCCGCACGCATCATCGCGGTTGACGCCTGAAGGTATTCGAGGATCGTGTCCACGGAGTCACGGTCGACGGAGTCCACGAACATCGTGCGCGCCGCTGCGAGAGGATGGAAGTCCTCGTCCGGAAAGTACATCTCGGGATAGGCCATGGGCCGGACCATGTCGGCGATTGGAGTAGCGAGTGCGCGGAACGGTGCGACGGCGCGCTCGCCGGCCTCCGTGTCGCCGGCATAAGCCATGAACGCCATCAAGACGAGCCGGCCGTGATACTCCTCCGGCAGGAACGGCATCGGCGGCGCAGTCATGACGTTGGCGATGGTCGAGAGCTCCTCCGGAGCGGATTCGGCCTCGGCGATGAACGAGTGAATGACATCGGCCGTGGCCGGCAGGAATAGCAAGCCGCCCACGAACGCTTGGACGTCATGCAGCCTGAACTGGAAGCGGGTCACGGCTCCGAAGTTTCCGCCGCCGCCGCGGATCGCCCAGAAGAGATCGGAATGCGTCTCGGCGTCTACCATGCGCAGCTCGCCGTCCGCCGTCACGATTTCCGCCGCCAGCAGGTCATCGATGGTGAGTCCGTACTTTCGCACCAGGAAGCCAGCGCCGCCGCCGAGCGTGATCCCACCGATCCCGACCGAGCCTGTGTCTCCAAAGCCGGTCGCGAGCCCGTGAGCCCCCACCGCGGTCGTGTATTCGCCGGCGGTCAAGCCCGTCTCGGCCCACGCGGTGCGCCCTTCGACGTCGATCTCAAGCTTCTTCATATCCGAGAGATCGAGCACTATCCCGCCTTCGGAGACGCCGTAGATGCTGTGCCCTCCGCTGCGGACGGCGAGCTCATCCCCGGTCTCGCGTGCGAGCGAGAC
Organism: Actinomycetota bacterium; assembly: GCA_050693895.1. Lineage (GTDB taxonomy): Bacteria > Actinomycetota > CADDZG01 > CADDZG01 > WHSQ01 > WHSV01. Next base: position 19,197 of record JBOGWS010000118.1, read on the forward strand.
CACGAGAGACACGTCGGCCGCGTCCTCGGGTCGGACTATGACCGCCGGCCGGAGGTCGATCCCCCCGGGGAAGATCGTACGGGCCTCGTCGTATTCGGCATCGTCGGGTGTGATCACCCGTCCCTTGACGTCGGTTCGCAGCTGCGAAATCGAGATGGTGGAGGTGGTTTTCGACGACTGCACGATAGCGACTCCTTTGCTTTCGAGAACGAGGGCGTGGCGCCTCGGGCTTTCGTCTCTTTTGACCGATGGTCGGAGTGAAACTCATCGCGGCTCTGCGGCAATATGCCGGATCTGTGAGGATTATGACAACGCCGCAAGCGATGAATTCTTGACCGACCATCTGTCTAATGAAGAGAGTGGAGCGGATATTCCCGTGCCCCCCAGCAATGAGAGGATCGAGAACGTGCCCGCAAACGAAGCCTCCGGACAACCAGACGCGACTCTTCTCGACTTCCCACCCCATTTGCCCCCCGGACTCGACCAGCTGGTAACCGGGGTCCGCGCTGCGGTGGGTAGGCATACCGACTGGCGCGAGACAGCCCAGCTCGTGGCCGACGAGCTGCGGCGGCAACTTCCCTCGCCCGGGTTTCTCACCGCCGAGCAGCGGGTCGGCGACCCCGAGGCCTATCGCAGTCACCAGCTTTATATCGAGCCCGACGGAAGCTTCTCGATCGTCGCCCTCGTCTGGCGCCCGGGCCAGGTAACACCGATCCACGATCACGTGACCTGGTGCGTGTTCGGAGTCCTTCAGGGCGTGGAGTACGAGGAGGTCTTCACGCTCGACAAGACGGAGGAGTTCCTCGTTGAGTCGGGCAGTAACTCGAACGGGACGGGCGATGTAAACGGGTTCGCCCCGCCCGGCGACATCCATCGCGTGCGCAACGTGGGCGACGGGACCGCCATCTCGCTGCACATCTACGGAACCGATGTCTCCCGAATCGGCTCGAGCGTCCGGCGCTACTACGACCTCCCGGTCAGAACCGCCTGACCGAGTCCCGAGGCGCTTCACGTCCGAACTGTCGCTCGCGATGGCTTTCGATTTTCGCGATCCTGCGATAAGTACTTCACGTGGATAACCAACCATGAGCCCAGAGTTACCGGATGGGATCGACGGTGAGGAATACAAGCGGATCCGGGGACTGATGCGGGTCTCCGTCCTGAGCGTGGGGAGAGGGAGAGGCATCGACCCCTGGGATGTGGTCGACGAGGCGTGGAGCTCGATGGCGGCCAAGAACTTCGAGCGCGAGGGTCCCTTCCGGCCCTTCGCCATCAGGGTCGCCAAGAACAAGGCGATTGATGCGCTTCGGCGGGCAGAGGTAAAGAGGATCGGACCGCCCCTGGATGCTCCGCTCTACAAGGAAGATGGAGAAGAGGTCACACGGAAGGACCTACTTCGAGGATCCGAGGGCGCAGACGTCGATTACTTCGAGGACCGAAAAGAGATCGAGAAGGTGGAGCTACTCGCCCTGGTGGAGGAGGCGCTCCATCAGGTTCTGACGGCGACCGAGAGGAAGGTGTTCCTCGAAGTCCAGTTCAACGAGAAGAGCCGTGCCGCGGTGGGGCGCGAGCTCGTTCCGCCGGTGACGGGGCAGAGGGTCGGACAGATCATCGCCGCCTCTCTCATCAAGATCCGGATGCACCTCAAGTCTCAGGGCCGACTAGCAGGCGAGTCGTTAGATGCAGAACTAAGCGAGGCAGGTGAGCGAGATGAATGAACGGATCGAGGAGGCGCTCGCCGCGTACCTCGACCATGCCGAGATGGGCGGGCCGAAGCCCGACGTCAGCCATCTCAGCGCTTCAGAACAAGAGGAGCTGGAGGAGCTCGTCCGGATCCTCGATCTAACCGGTGGCGTGGCGCTGGGGCTGGGCCGCACCGAAAGGGAAGCGGAGGAGCCTCCCCCCGAGGACGCGACCAAACCCATCGCCGAGCTCGCTCGCTCGGAGCTTGGCGACGATGTGCTGGGACAGCTCCGAGAGGCACTTCCCCCCGATGTTCGCATCACGCCGGACGCCACTGCCACCGTGGCGCGACTCGGTGGAGTGGACGTCGTGAGTGGATGGCTCGTCGGAACGTTCGGTGGGCGCGTGCGCGTCTGGCTCCTCGATGCCGACGAAGCGGAGGAGCTCAAGGAAAACGAGGGTTGTCTGGACGACCTAGGGCGCGTGTTTCGGATGCTCCCCGACACGGCCGCGATCGCCATCGTGGGCAGAGATTCCATGTCTCTGCTCGTGGAACCCGAGGACTGCGCTCCGCATGTCCAGGGTCCGGGAGGAACGTTGGTCGGTCGTCGTTACCGTCGCCCCATTCAACCCGTGGCCGAGGCGGTGGCGGCCTATCTGCATGAGTTGATTCCTTACTGGGATGATGTTCCTACCTTCGACCAGGACGCTGGGCTCAACGTCGATGTTGCGACGATCGCGGAGCAAGCTGCCGAGGCGGCCATCGAGGCCCAACGAGCCATCGGCGACCGTGCCCGCAAGTCGAACCCCAAGAAGGAAGCGCTCTTGGACCTGGGACAGCGTGAGATCAACGCGCTCACAAAGATCGCGGCCGGGCTCTACGACGGCAAGCTCGATGCAGACGAGGTAGTGGCTCAAATCGAGAAACTGGCGAAGAACCGATGATTCAACGGCTGCAGCTTCAGAATTGGCGTGCCTATGACAACCTCGATCTCGAGTTTGGTCCGGGGGCGACGTACGTCGTTGCGTCGAACGGGATCGGTAAGACCTCTCTGATCATGGGCGCCGCGTGGGGGCTCCTGGGTGACGCCTCCGACGTGAATGCGGCCGAACAGATTCGAGGTGACGCCGAGGGCGCGACCGTGTCACTTGTCGTGCGACTTCCCTCTGGTGAAAGTCTGGCGATCACCAGATCCGTTGACCGGCGAGCTCGTGTGGAACTCAGTGCAGAGATCGGCGACAGGACCATCACGACTCAGAGCGAGCTGGACGAGCTACTCGCCGCCGAGTCCGGCGCGGACGCACACGTGTTGGGTCAGCTTACGTTCATGATTCACGGTGGATCGCTCGAGACGGCTCACGGAGAGTTTCAGCTTCGGGATCACCTCGCGGGGGTCTTCGGAGTCACTCCCCTCTTTGCGGCCGCCGCAATTGCAGAGGCCATGGCAAGCTCGGCGGCCAGCGCCCAGCGAAAGCTGAAGACGACTCGGCGAACCGAGAAACGCCAGAGAGATGAGCTGGTCGCCGAGCTGCAGTCTCTGGATGAGCAATCTGCGGCAACCCACGACCAACGAGAACGAGCGGTCGCCGCCATGAATGAGGCCGGCGAGCGGCATCGATCGGCCGAGGACTGGGCACGATTCCGGGCCTCCTTGGAGGAACGCAAGTCGAAGCTTGGTGCGTTTGCCGATCAAGCGGGCTCGCTGCTTCAGAAGCCGGTCACGTCTGATGATGTCACCGAGCAACTAGAGCGAACCGAACGAGAACTCGAGGACTCGGTCTCCACAGCAGATGGCAAAGCGGCAACGGCGCGCGGAAAAGCCGACCTCATCACCAATGCGATGTCACAGCTTGGGGAGTCTGAGGCGGTTTGCCCCACCTGCTTGCGCCCACTGTCTCAACACGACGCGGACGAGGCCGAGAAAGAACACAAAAAGCACCTCGCCGAACTTGCTGTGGTCACTGCCGAGGCAGAGGAGGCGGCGAAGCGCAGCCGGAACGCGCTGAACGAGATCAGGCAGCTCCTGGTACAGATCCGAGCGCTGCCGATCCCTGCTGAACCGGACGCCGGCACCGGAGACACCGAAGTCACAACGACTCGGGATGAGTTCGAGCAAGCGAGGGACGAGGTCCAGCAAATCGACCAGATGATCGCGATGCAATCCGCGTCGAAGAAATCGTTGGAGGGCGCGCTGACGACCCTCGACGAGGACGAACGCCGAATCCGGGAACAGGTTGCGCTCTATCGCGAGGAGGGTGTCGCGCTCGCTGCGGGGGAAGCGTTGAATGCGGCCGGAAACGCAATCACCAAGGAGTTCATAGAGCCCCTCGTGGCCGAGGTCTCGATGCGCTGGAAGCGAATCTTTGGGGCCGGCGGCCTTAGCCTCAGTCCAGAGGGACGGATCACTCGCGAAGTCGGCGGCCGCGTCCTTGGGTTCGAGTCTCTCAGCGGTGGTGAAAAAGTGTGGGCCCAGCTCCTTACCCGGCTTCTCGTTTCTGGAGCGTCTACGCGAGCACCCTTTGTATGGCTGGACGAGCCTCTCGAGCATCTCGATCCCCGACTCAGGAAAGTCGTTGCGGGAACGCTTGCCAAAGCTGCTTCTGGAGCCGGCCTCCGTCAGGTCATCGTGACGACCTACGAGAGCGAGCTGGCCCTTCAGCTCATGGAAGACGTGCCCTCCGCATCGCTCCTTTACGTGACCACTTCGAGGTAGCGCTTTCGATTCCGTTCGTTCTTCGATGGCTCTCTTAGGGACGCAATGAGGCCGAACTTAGGGAGGCTCGCATGAGCGATAGCAACACCGCAGTTGTCACCGACCAGGGCGCGCCGGGGAGCGGATCCGGGCAGCTGGAGCTCGAGCTGGAGCAGCATCGGAAGGAGTTGACCGCTTACTGCTACCGAATGCTGGGCGCGGCGTTCGAGGCCGAGGACGCCGTGCAAGAGACCATGGTGCGGGCCTGGCGGAACTTCGACCGCTTCGAGGGCCGCTCCGCGCTGCGCTCGTGGCTCTACCGCATCGCCACCAACGTGTGCCTCGACATGCTCAACGGGAGCCAGCGGCGCGCCCGGCCCATGGATCTCGCGTCACCTCAGACTGCCGATACGTTCATCGGCGAGTCGCGACCCGAGGCGACTTGGATTCAACCAATGCCGGACGGCAGCGTGCTTCCCTCAGACGGTGATCCCGCCGAGCTGGTCGAGGCGCGCGAGACAATCCGGCTGGCCTTCGTGGCAGCGTTGCAACACCTGCCACCCAAGCAGCGAGCGGTGCTGATCCTCAGGGAGGTACTGCGGTGGAAGGCCGATGAGGTCGCCGAGTTGCTCGACACCACGGTCGCGTCGGTCAACAGCGCGCTGCAGCGGGCACGCGCAACGCTGGCGGACAGCGAGATCTCCGCCGGCGATACGCTCCGGCCGTTGGACGAGGAGCAGCGGGATCTGCTGGCCCGCTACGTCGACGCCTTCGAACGTTACGACCTCGACTCGCTCACCTCGCTGTTGCACGAAGACGCAACGCTGTCGATGCCGCCCTACGAGCTGTGGCTCGAGGGTTCCGACGAGATCCGCAACTGGATGCTGGGCCACGGCAGCGGCTGTCGTGGCTCGCGTTTGGTGGCGACGGAGGCCAACGGGTCGCCGGCCTTCGGACAGTACCGGCCCGACCCGGAAGGCGGCTTCGAGCCCTGGGCGCTGCAGATCATCGAGATCACAGCCGGTCGGATCACGGCCCTCAACTCCTTCCTCGACACCGCGAGTCTTTTCCCGCTCTTCGGTCTTCCTCCTCGTCTCGAGGGCTAATCCCCCAGACGCCACCGACACCGTCCAAGAACCCGGTGGTCGATGAGTTTCGCGCAGCGGCGCGGTCTAACCAATCGAGAGTCAACACCGAGAAAGAGGCAATGCGATGACCACGATCCTTGGTATCTGGGCCCATCCCGACGATGAGGCATTTGTCGCTGGGGGTTTCTTGGCCGATGCCGTTCGCCGGGGCGACCGCGTCGTGTGCATGCACATGACCAGCGGTGAGGGTGGTCTTCTGGATCGGCAGCCTTGTCCTCCAGAGACCCTGTCGAGAGTTCGTCGGCATGAGTTGCAGGACTCGCTTGCGTATCTGGGCGTTGAGGAACTGCGCTTCCTCGCCTACCCCGATGGATACCTCGACCATGTGCCCGGCGACGATGTCGTCGCGCGCATCTATGACGCACTCGTAGAGGTGCAGCCCGACGTCGTTCTGACCTTCGGGCCTGATGGCTTCACCGGCCATCCCGACCACAGGTCGTTGTCGGCAAGCGTCACGATCGCGCTGGACGTCTGGGACCAACCCGAGGCGCGGCTTTACCACGCGATCGTCGGCTCTGAGTGGAAGGACAGGTTCGTCCCTCCGCTCAATGAGTTCGACGTCTTCTGGCCCGGCTATCCGACGATTCACACCTCTCCCGACGTCACTTTGCATCTCGATGACGAACTCCTCGATGCCAAGATCGAGGCGCTGCGCGCGCACACGAGCCAGATGAAGCCGTTCTTCGATGCATACGGTGACGATTTCATGCGGGCGATGGCATCCGTGGAGCATTTCGGGCTGCCGGATCGGGTCGCCTACAAGAATCAAGAAAACGAAAGCCTGGTCGCCACCGTCGACGTCGATCTCGCCCCGAGCCACGACGCGTTGTTCGAGGGGCGTCGATGAGCCTCGCAACCCCCAGTTGCCCTGGTTGCGAGATTCGACGAACGGGAGGATGGACGTGCTGGTGAAAAAGAGACGGCAAACGAGCTTGAGCAGCAGCAAGGTATGCGCCGGCGCCGACGTCACCTTCATCAACCAGAAGACGTGGGTTGCGGTCTCGGACATAAACCGCGCCACAGACTTCTACGAGGAAAATCTGGGACTCGATGGAGTTGAGGATCAGTCCGGTCATGGCCGAGTGTATGCGTGCGGGGGCGGCACCTCGCTTCATGTCTATGTGTCTCCCGATCACGCCGGCGAGCACGCAGCGATTCTGGCCACCTGGTACGTGAGCGACATCGAGCAGCTCGTCGACGAACTCAGTTCCAGCGGAGTGATCTTCGAGCGGTACAACGACCCGCAGATCGTGTCCGACGAGAAGGGGATCTACGCGACGAGCGACGGCAAGGTCGCGCGGTTCAAGGATCCCGACGGCAATATCTTCGCGATCGAGCAGTAGGTTGCACCCCGCGTGCCCTAAGAGGTTCCGGGATCACGTTGGTAGGTCGCCGGCGGCGTCCCGACGACCTGTGTGAACACGCGTGTCAGGTGTGCCTGGTCGCTGAAGCCGAGCTATTGGGCCAGACCCGTGACCTCGCGAGCGGTTGGATCAGGCTCGAGGTCCATGGCGAGGAGGT
>JBOGWS010000119.1:0-2317 GCA_050693895.1 Actinomycetota bacterium
AGAACGACCGCGGGCCTCCTGGCCGCGCTCGCCGCGCTCCTGCTCGCCGCCGGCATGGTCCCCGCGGCCGCCGATCCGCCAAAGGAAATCGAGAAAGCGAAACCCGGAGAAGACGCGCAGCCGAACCGGGCCCCGGATGAGGTTGTCATCACCTTCTCCGATGGGGCCCCCGAGGACACCTCTATCAAGGTCGTGGACACATGCGACCACACCATCAGCGCCGAGAGGACGACGGTCACCGGCGATCAGGCCTCGGTAAACCTCAACAAGGCCCCCCGGGGCCGCTACCGCGTGAGGGTGCACTACACGGTGGCCGAGCCCCCGCCGAGCACCCCCCCGCCCACCGGGACGCCCAGTCCCACTCCGACCGAGACTCCGCCGCCCGACGAGGAGACTTGGCGCTACTCGTTCAGGGTTCAGTGGGGCCCCGCCTGCGACGGCTCCGACGACGGCGACGGCGGTAACGGCGGCGGCGACGGTGACAAGAAGACGAGGTACAGCTGGGGCTCGACCAACGATCCGAGCCAGCACGGCGGGACTCACGCCGCGTCTCCCTCGAACCCCATAACCGCAACAACGACCCACTCGGGCAACGCGGGCTCGGCCAGCTCGCCCAGCTACTCGCCCGGTTATTCGCCCTTCTACAACAGCCCCAACGACGACTTCACGACTCACAGCGCGGTTCCCGAGTTCGACAGCAGCTTCGGAGACTCCGCCTTCGACTCCACCACCGAGGACACACCGCTGTCTGACCCGACCGATCCAACGCTCGCCGACCCAGACACCGAGGTCATCGCTCCGGAGGAAGCCGACGACGAGCAGTCGTTCAGCGCGGCTCCAACCGACAGCCTCGAGCCTGAGGCGGGCGTCCTGGTGGTAGCCCTCGCCGCCGCCCTGCTGCTGGGCGCCGGCGGTGGCCTGTTTCTCAGGAAGGCAGACCCGGCTGCCTCACGGAAGTAACCGCCGGCACGGATTGCGGCGGTGGTGTCTTCCTGGTGCGAGGCAAACCGACGAGTAAACCCGTCGATCCCATGAGCAGCAGTCCCAGCACCAGCTCGGTCGCGATCGTCCTCCGGAACAAGCGGTAGGGATCCGACACGGCGCTATTCGACGAAGCCGCCGCCAGCCTCTTGCGGACGTGTAGGTGATTGATCGCTCCTAGGACGACCACTCCGACAAACAGGCCGATCTTTATCAACACGACGCGCCCGTAGCCGCTGTCGATCAGATCGCGGGGCGTTTCCATATTGAGAAACGAGTTGAGCGTGCCCGTTGCGGCGATCACCGCGATCGCTACGACGGCCATCCTGCTGAAGCGGGGAACGACCTCTGACAGCATTCGGGTTCGCTCGGAGGCCGTGCGGCCCTGCCACGCGTCCGGCAATGCAATTGCCAGCACGATGATCCCCGCAAACCACGTTGCTCCCGCACCGAGATGAACTACGTCGTTGATCAACGCGAGCCAAACTGGGCTGGACACCGACGCATGACCGGAGAACGACCAGGTAGCGAGCAGTGACAACGACAGCACTCCCCACAGCGCCCACCACAGCGGACCCGGTCTGGCCTCCCCCTCACCGATCCCCGACAGAGAGACCACTTGGAGACGATTGAACAGCAATACCCCGAGAGCGCCGAGTACCGGAATTCGCAGCACGTTCCAGATCCCGAAGCTGGTGTCCAGCACCACTTCGAGTGAGTCGAGCCGCAGATCGCCTCCCGCCAGCGTCGCCACCAGGGTGGTTTGCAGCAAGAGGGCGAGCACCGTGGCCACCACGCTCGCTACCAGTGACGCCCGCACAAGTCCCTCGATACGAGCCGCCAGGTCCAGCCGTCCCACGCGCCACGACTCGGGGCCCAGCGCCTTGAACCCCGGGCGCAACACCAGCAGGAACAAGGGGACGGCGCCGAAGATGAGCGAGTTGGCGACAAAGGCACCGAAGCGAACCAGGGTGAAGGAAACCTGAAGAAGATCCTCCTCGATCCCCATTAGTGACTCACGTTACACACGGGGCGGGTCACCTATCTCTCTCCTGTGGTTGTGGGTCGGTTAGTTTTGCGCGACGTTCGCCAACCGGCAGCGTGAGGAGTCTTTCATGACGTCAGCTCAGCTGATTCTTGTGTCGGTGTCGTCGGCGCTGATCGCCGTCATCACGATGCTCGTGGTGGCGGTGGCCTTGCGCGCCCGGACGCGCGAGGGGACTCCCGCGGCCACCGGCGGGGAGGCACCCACCGGCAACCAGACCAGGGCGCAGCGTGCCGCGGCGCGGGCCCAGAGGCGAGCTCAGAGAGCCACCGCCCGCGCCGAGAAGAAGGT